>JBCDIX010000080.1:0-29983 GCA_038748405.1 Cyanobacteria bacterium P01_H01_bin.21
GGTCGTAGGGCGGCGTCCCGGCCCTACCCAGGGGGTTTGGGGAACTCGGAGGGACCCCAACCAACATCTTTAACCACCCCACCAACACCCTACCAAACCACTAAAAACCTACTTTTACTCTCTTTTATGACAATCGAAACCCCAACCGATCAACCACCCAATAACCCTTTCAATGGCCTAAGCGAAGACTTCAACCCACAATGGCTACTCACACCAAACCAGCAAACACTGCAAGCCAAACTAATCGACCTATGCGCAACTGTCCTGCGCCCAAACGCGATCGCATCCGACCGTAACCTCATCTACCCCCGCAAAAACTTCGAAGCCCTGGCTTCACTTGGTTTACTAGGACTCCTTGTCCCCAAAGAATGGAACGGTCTGGGTGAAAACCACGTTTGCGCCGCAATGGTCGTCGAAACAATCGCCCGCTACGGCTGCCCCAGCACTGCCATGTGCTACACCATGCATCTCGGAGCCGTTGCTGCTGCCCTATTTCGTGCCCACGACAACCCAGAGCTGCAATCACTTTTAAAGCGACTGGATGCTGATGTTTCTATAGGAACACTCTCCTATTCCGATCCAGAGACAGGTTCTCACTTCTGGTACCCAGTTTCATCTAAAGCCAAGTCCACAGATAGCGGCTGGCAAGTATTTAAGCGCGCCTCCTGGACTACCTCAGCCGGGTTTGCCAATTGGTATATCGTACAGACCACCAGTCCTGACTTTACCGGAGACTATTCCGATCTCTCCTGTTTTTTGATCTATGGCGACGAAGTACAGGCCGAACCCCACAAGTGGGATGCCTTAGGGCTGCGCGGTAACCAGTCAGGCACGCTGCTAGTCGATGGCGTAACTATTCCAGCCCAGCGAATGGTAGGTCCAAAAGGAGACGGAGTGGCCTCTAACGATGAGATTGTCGACCCGTTTTTCTTGCTATGCTCTTCCGCCTGCTGGAATGGGATTGCCATGGGAGCAATCGACATTGCCAAGAAGCACGTCACCCGCAAAAAGCATGTGGACGTCGGTATGCGGGTAGCCGATTATCCCACCATCCAAGACTATTTTGGTGAAGCTATCATCGACACCAGTGCCTGTCGGATGTATACCTTCTCAATGGGGCAGCTCATGGATCAGCTCACAAATGGCTGTGACTGGTCGCTACATGAGGATATCTCAGCGTTACCCCGGTCTGCCAATCTCCACTGGTACTGGCAAATCAAGTTCGCAGCCGCTAAAAACGTAGCCCATGTGTGCGACAAAATGCTCCATGCCTGTGGTGGCTCCGGCTTTAAAAAAGATATGGAAGTGGAGCGCTACCTAAGGGATGGTAAAGCTGGCTGGGTCATGGGACCGACCAATGAAATCTTGAGGCAGTTTGTTGGCAAATCGGCTTTGCTTGGGTTTGAGAGTCTTGACTACTGGAACCAGTCTGTCAACGAGCGCGTATTACATAATGAACTGAAGAAAATGGATACTGATAAGAAACGACAATTAGCGGAGAGTCTGTTGGCCGAGTTGGAGGAAACCAAAAAGGAACCAGCGATGGCTGGTGCTGCCGGGTGAAGGATAAACGCATAGAGAACACACTGTGTTAAGAGGCTTGACGATAACTGGTTTCCCTTGTCAAGGCTGCTATGTATACACATCTCGGGTGAAAATTCATAATCCTGCAGTGTCCCCTGTAGTTTTCCTCGGTAGGGGCATTGCATGCAATGCCCCTACCGAGGAAAACCTATTACCCTCTTCTAATCTCCATTCCCTATTTCCCATCAGGAAAATTGCCCCATGACCCTCGCTCAAGAAAAACCTGCTGCATCTACAACAATCAATCATCCATTAGAACCCATGACCCCTGATGAGATCGCTGCAGCCGTCACAATTGTCCGTCAGGAAAAGTCCCTCTCATCCAGCGTTCGGTTTGCCACTGTGACTCTAAATGAGCCAGCCAAAGCAACGGTACTGAGCTTTAAACCGGGGGATACGATTGAGCGGGAAGCATTTTTGATTTTGCTGGATAATGCAACTGCCCAAACCTATGAAGCCATTGTCTCTCTCGGTAGCCGCACGGTGAAATCCTGGGAACATATCCCTGAGGTACAGCCGCCCATTATGTTGGATGAATTCGTGGAGTGTGAGGCCGCAGTTAAGGCCAATGAAGACTTTCAAGCTGCGATCGCAAAACGCGGCATCACCGACCCAGACTTAGTCATGGTAGATCCCTGGTCAGCGGGCAACTACGGCATTGCCGATGAAGAAGGCGTACGTCTGTCTAGAGCCCTATGCTGGGTCAAAGCCAACCCTACAGACAATGGCTATGCCCGACCGATTGAGGGTGTGGTGCCGGTGGTGGACCTCAACAAAATGGAAGTTATCCGGGTGGAAGACTATGGCGTCATCCCCTTACCACCTAAGGATGGTAACTACACGGCTGAGTATGTCAAAAACTATCGGCAAGATATAAAACCATTAGAGATTGTGCAGCCAGAAGGTCCCAGCTTTAATGTGGACGGCCATGAAATCTCCTGGCAAAAGTGGAAAATTCGGATTGGATTCACACCGCGAGAGGGGTTAGTCCTCTACACCGTCACCTACACAGACCAGGGAGAAGAACGCCCGATTTTCTATCGGGCTTCCCTGGCGGAGATGACGGTGCCCTATGGCGATCCAAAACCTTATTCTTATCGTAAAAATGCCTTTGATGTAGGTGAATATGGCATTGGCTCTTTGGCAAACTCTCTAAAGCTGGGCTGCGACTGTCTGGGTGAAATCTATTATTTTGATGCGTTTATTACAGATTCTCGGGGTGGTGTCGCTCAGATTGAAAATGCCGTCTGTCTGCACGAAGAAGACTTTGGCATTCTCTGGAAACATATGGATTGGCGCACAGAACAGACTGAAGTCAGACGCTCTCGTCGCTTAGTTATCTCATTTATTGCCACCGTCGGCAACTACGAATATGGCTTTTATTGGTACTTCTACCAGGACGGTACCATCCAGTACGAAGTCAAACTCACGGGCATGGTGAGTACAGCGGCTGTAATGCCGGGCGATGTGCCTAAATATGGCACTCTGATCGCGCCCCAGCTAAATGCTCCCATCCACCAGCATATCTTTAACGTGCGGATGGACATGAGCGTTGATGGGTCCAACAATTCTGTCTATGAGGTGGATATTGTGCCAGAAGAAGATGAGCACAACCCCTACCGCAATGCCTTTTATGCGAAGTCCACATTGCTTCCCACTGAGCAAGCAGCACAGAGGGTGATTGATCCGATGAAGGGGCGCTATTGGAAAATTGTGAATCCATCCAAGACCAATGCCATGGGCTACCCAACGGCTTACAAGCTGATGCCAGGGGAGAATACACTACCCCTAGCTCGACCTGACGCCAGTGTGATTAATCGAGCCACCTATATGACCAAACATTTGTGGGTAACGCCCTACAGTCCTGATGAAAAATATCCCGCTGGCAACTATCCTAACCAGCATCCTGGCGGGGTAGGGCTACCGGAATGGACCCAGGCAGATCGCGCTGTTGAAGATACTGACGTAGTGGTGTGGTACACATTTGCCCACAGTCACTCTCCCCGCGCAGAAGACTGGCCCGTAATGCCCGTTGCGACAATTGGGTTTATGCTGAAGCCACTAAATTTCTTTGATGAGAATCCGGCAAATGATGTACCACCATCGCCAAAGAATCACGGGAGTAAGCATGCGTGTTGTGGTTAGGGATAGAGCGACCCACCCCGCCTATGGCACCTCTCCCGAGAGGGGATGAACGTAGAAACTATTTGCCTTAAGAGAAATCTTTCCTCAAGTTAATGCAACCTTATAAGGACGTTAGCCGAGATTTTCTCCCCTCCTGGGAGGGGCAACGGGGTGGGTTGACCGATAGCGCAATTAGTCGAAACCCACCCCGCCTACGGCACCCCTCCCGAGAGGGGATGAACGTAGAAACTATTTGCCTTAAGAGAAAATTTTTCTGAGTCAATGCAGCAGTTAGATACGTCAGCCAAGATTTTCTATCCACGTGAACCCTTCTACCATTCTATCCCCTCCTACGTACACAGACATCCCAGCTCCGCTGGGACAGCTTGTTGCTGAGTACCGTATCGCTCCCGGTACCGCCATCGCTTACACGGTTACCCAAGGGCAATACATCCAAATCATTGATGTCTCCGGTGCCCAGTGCTCTGATTTTCTAGCCTTTAACGCCAACAATTACAGCCAAGAAATCGATAGCACTGTTACCCGCACACTCAACGGGGTCACCAACCCTCAAGCTGGATTGCACAGTAAATATTTCTCTCAGGCAATGCAGCCTCTGGTGGAGGTAATTCAAGATACCTGCGGGCGGCATGATAGCTTTTTGTTAGCCTGCACCCCCCGCTACTATGAAGATGCTGGCTACCCAGGGCACCCTAGCTGTAGCGACAATTTTAACCGAGTGCTGGCCCCCTACGGCATTGCCAGCAGACCTGGCTGGCCCGCGATCAATTTTTTCTACAATACTCAAGTGGACTGCCACGGTAACATTCTTTCAGAAGAGTCTTGGTCGCGTCCAGGAGACTATGTATTACTTAAGGCGCACCAAGATTTACTCTGTGCCAGCTCTGCCTGTCCCGACGATATTGACCCGGCCAATGGCTGGCAGCCGACATCGATTCACGTTCGTATCTATGGGGCCGATCAATCGACCAACCCAACGTTCTCCTGCGCAGTTGGCCGACGTATCGCGGCGGATTTTCCACTTCGGCTGACCCAGGATAGTGCCTTTACACCACGCATTCGGCAGCTTACGGATGATTTGGTCGAGTATAACGGCTATTGGGTGCCCAATAGCTTTGCTCATCAGGGCGATCAGGCCGAATATTGGGCACTGCGTCAGCGGGCAGCGCTGATTGATCTCTCTGCCTTGAGAAAATTTGAGGTAACGGGGCCTGATGCCTTGGCGCTGTTGCAGTATGCATTTTCTCGTAACGTAGAGAAAGTCACACCGGGGCGCTCGGCCTATGGGTGCTTACTCAGCCCTCACGGTGGCATTGTGGACGATGGCTTTGTCTTTTGTTTTAGCCCGGCCCACTATCGCTATGTGGGTAATTGCGATACCGATGGTGATTGGCTACAGCGGGTTGCCCAGCGTCAAGGGTGGACTGTGGAGATTGAGGCGGTGAGCGATCGCATCCATAATTTAGCGCTCCAGGGGCCTAACTCTCGTGACATTCTTAGACCGCTGACTTCATTCACTGACCCAGCCATCACTCTAGATAGCCTGGGTTATTTTCGATTTGCAGCCGCGAACGTTGGTGATATTCCGCTGCTGCTGTCCCGCACTGGCTATACCGGTGAGCTGGGCTACGAGCTGTTTGTTGAACCACAGCATGGAGCCTCGCTTTGGGATGCACTGATGCAGACAGGCAAACCCATGGGGCTACTACCCTTGGGCATGAAGGCGCTTGATCGAGCCAGAATTGAAGCGGGACTGCTGGCATCGGGGTATGAGTTTGATGACTTAACCTCGCCCTATCAGGTCGGTATCGGCTGGACCGTTGCCATGAAAAAGCCAGCCTTTATGGGTAAGCATGCGTTAGAAAAGATCCGTCAGCATCCACCAAAAGTTGCAGTCGGTTTACTGTTAGACAGCAATGACGTAGCGGCTTATGGCCAAAACATTTACGCCTACGGAGAACGCTGGCGCATCGGCCAGATTACGAGCGCCACATTTTCACCGATTTTGGATCGCAGTATTGCCATGGCTCAGGTTGTTCCAGACTATGCCGAACCGGGGACAACGGTTGAAGTGGGCTTCTTAGATAGCATCAAGCGTCGAGTGACGGCCACAGTGGGGCCATTAGCCGCGTTTGACCCCACCAAAAGTCGCGTGCGTAGCAACTGTCATGAATAACTCACTTTGGGATTTGGCAGGCGTGGATGGCTTGGCCGTGGCCAAGCAGCTGTTTGGAGAAGATGTGGGTCGTCTGGGGCCATTTCAGTCGTTAGAAACGGTGCTGGAGGGGAAAGATTGTTCGGTCTTGAGGCTGTGCGATCGCAACTTTCGCATTTCCTACCCCGGACCTCTTCATCAACTAGTAGACCCCATTGAGGCCAACATCTGGCTCAAACAGTTCGACTGGTTAACCCGACTATATCTACCCATTAATTTTCTCTCACAGATAATTTCTCAGGCAGTTGTCAGACCACCCCATCGATTAGAAACTATCCCCAATCACCAGGCCGTCCCCGCACAGCTGCACGACATTCCTCTACTCATTTGGCAACATCCTATACAAAAACAGCGTGGCCTAGAACTACACCTGGCTTGTCAAGACCGCGAGAGATTAGCCAGTAAACTTAATCAAAATTACCCCCCCTAATGTAAAGGGAGTCGTAACAACGGAAATTACGAATGCTTTTCAGTAGTAATTAATACAGCCTTAGCCAGATATGCATTGCATACTCTTGATATAACAAGTCGACCTAAGTTGTACCGCTCTAGTCAATTTAGTCTATTCAGTCATCAAGAGTCATTGCAGACGAATCCTCGAACGCCTTTTGAATAGCTTCTCTATTAAATTTCTTTGTAGAGAAATGTTGCTTATTTTCTTTTTGACTGAATAATCGTCCGGTTGTTGTTGACCATTTGTTGATCCCGTACTGGAGTCGAGCATGTCTCCTGAATCGCAAGAGTTTCTCGCAACTTTCGTATCGGAGTCCTATTACTATTGGGCCTCCGTTTTTATGATCCTTATTCACGTAGGCTTTTTAGCCTATGAAGGTGGGGCTTCGCGCGCCAAAAATGTTCTGGCCACCATGGTTAAGAACTTGCTTACCCTATCTGTTGTCGGTCTTACCTTCTTCTTTTTTGGCTGGTGGGTGTACAACGCCTTCCCGCTATTTCCATTGAATGGAGGAATCGTCGGGCCTTGGACCGATCCAGCTTCTGAGGGAGTTGTCGGTGAAGTGTTGGGTCTGGTGCAAGCCTCCTACCCTTGGTCATCTGCCATGGGGCCAAACATTGCCGACAACCTTACCGGTGTCTTTTGGTTTGCCTTTGCCCTATTTTCCATGACCACCGCATCTATTCTTTCAGGTGCTGTGATCGAGCGCATTAAAGTAGGGGCCTATGCCATTCTAGCCGTTATTCTGGGGTCGTTTACCTGGGTGGTCGCAGCCGCTTGGGGTTGGAGTCCTTACGGTTGGTTTTTCACTAACTTTGGCTATCACGACTTTGGCTGTTCGGCGGTACTACACGGTGTCTCTGGCTTCTTTGCTTTAGGCGTTTTGATCAACTTAGGTCCCCGTCTTGGCAAGTTTAAACCTGACGGCAAACCCAACACGATTTTGCCCCACAACCTACCCCTAACCATGGTGGGTTTGATGATGATTTTTGTCGGCTTCTATGCTTTCTTGGCCGCCTGCGTCATCTTTGTTCCCGGACAAGCTGTAGAGATTACCATCTATGGCACCCCCATGACCCTAGCCTCTGTCGGTGTGAATACCACATTGGCCCTGTGTGCGGGAATTGTGGGTTCCTACATTGGCTCTAAGGCCGATCCGTTCTTTACCATCTCCGGTGGTTTGGCAGGAATTATCTCCGTAGGTGCGGGTTTGGATTTATACAGCCCTCCCATGATTATTCTGATTGCCTTTATTGGTGCTTACACCATGCCCTTTGTTGGCAGAGCGGTTGAGAAAGCGGGTATCGATGATGCCGTGGGTGCGTTTGCAGTGCACGGCTACTGTGGTCTTTTAGGAGCCATGACAGTGGGTATTATGGCCTCTGGCTATCCCCAGGGCGATGGCATTCCCCTAACCGGATTTGTCGGTCAGCTGATAGGCACCTTTGTTTGCACCATTATCTTAGGCTTTATCCCTGGATATGGCGTCAGTTTTGTCCTCAAGAAAATGGGCCTGCTGCGCGTTACCCGAGAAGAGGAAATCGCTGGTTTAGACTTTGCAGAATTTGGTCTCGAAGGCTACCCAGAATATCCCATCTTGCCTGAACAAAATGGTCATACCTCAGAGCCTGCCATCGCCGTACCCAAAGCGACCCCGCAGATGTAAGGAGCACCTCCATGACAAGTCCATTTTCCACATTAGAAGAGTTTAATGCGGCGATTGATGGTCCGACCGGTGGCGCGATCTATACCTTCGCCCACACTCCGGCCATCAATGCGATTGCCCTAGTAGCCTCTGTGGGTATCTTTCTCTGGTTTATTGTCGCCACCTACGCGTCAAACCATGAGCTGCCCTCGGTGGACAAACCCATGAATCGATTGAGCAGTTTTATTGTGATTGGTTTACTATCGTTGGTAGCTGCTGACCAGCTTCAGCACACTCACCTAAACAAACAGCCTGCCCAAGCTGCCCAAAAAACAAAGCTTGCCAGGTCTTCTAGACAGGCAGCTCCCCTAGCTTTATTAGGGATGACGGGCATCGGTTTGCCCCTACGCCGAGGCAAACGCCGTAAGCGGTCTTACCGTAGTTTCGGTGCCAACAAGCGCTAGCGTTTCAGACTCAACTCCTTCAACACATAAGCATTCGCAGACACTGTACTCTTTCAAGAGTATGGTGTTTTTTTTAGTAAACAATGCAGCTAAGTTTAAACCTGTTACCCTACGTTGAGCCGTTGTTAAAAATCCACCAAAACAACAACCAACAACCCGATAATCTTTGTGGCCCTTACTGGATATCCTTACTGTTAAACGCCTATGGCGATTTGAACGTGACAGCTATAGACGTTGCGATCGCAGCCTCCACATGTCTCCCCAGCCGGGGCAACCCCACCGACTGGCTCCCCCCAAATGCTAGCTCTCTCCAAGGCCCCAACTACGACCAAATCCCCACACATACCGACCTCACCCGCTGCGGCACCTCAATTACGGGTCTAATCCACGCCACCAAAACCCTCAGCAAAGAACAATTCTGCCTAGTTCCCCTACAAACATCCAACTGGCAAAACGGATTATCCACCCTGTGGCAACTCAGCCAAACCCACACCACCTGGCAAGCCATCCCCCTACTCAACCCACACACCAGCTACCTCTGGGGAACAACCCCCTCACCCCTGACCATCCTTTCCCACATGCAATCAAACCCAATCTCACCCCCATCCACCGACTGGAACGTCGGCCATTTTAATCTCTTGATTGGAGCAATTCAAAACAAAGACAATACCTTCTACACCCTACTCGACACCTATCCCCAAATCGGCTGGCAAGGCCTACATTTTCAGCCCCCCGAAGCCCTAAGTCAGTCACTCCATCGCCCACAGCAAACCACCCAAGGAGGATTAGCCCTATTTATGAGTAACAAATGGCATTCTGAGGTAGAAAAAATAATAAGAGAAAACGGATTTAGTATTTCTGCCTGGGATAACGGCTCTCCAGCAGGAACAGCCGGAGGACCCACCCCGGAGCCCCTCCCAGGAGGGGAGAGTTATTGATTGTTACATGAGTTTCGAAAGGTAAAGCTCGACATAACTATAATCGACCCAGCCGTAACCCCAACTTTACGCAATTTGAGATAACCCAGTACGCCGGGTCGTAGGGCGGCGTTCCGGCCCTGCCCAGGGGGTTTGGGGAACTCGGAGGGACCCCAAGCAGCCGGTTTTGCGCCCATCCAACCACCTTAAAACACTTAAAAGTAACACAACTATCCCCACTCCTAACAGCAATTCTGTCCCCTCATATACAGCGCCTCATGCCCATCTTCGACACATTAGAAACTACAACCAAATCAACCTCTGGAGCCCCCTTCATGAGCACAATTCTCCCAAGTTCTGAAGCCATCTCCACCTGGGTCGCAGACCTACAAACACAAAACATCAAATACGTCCGCTTCGAACTCCCCGATCTCCATGGCGTCTCCCGTCTAAAACTCATCCCCATCACCAAAGTCGCAGGCTATGCCCGCAAAGGTCTTAACTTCTACGGCGGCACCCTAGCCCTAGACACCGCATCCTCCGTCGTGCCCGGTTCCGGTTACCACGAAGAAATAAAATACCGCGACATGGTGTTGTTCCCCGATATCGACAGCTGTACCCCGGTTCCCTGGGCAGATGACACCGTTAAAGTCATCTGCAATGCCCACTGGGATACCGAAACCCCGCTGAGGGGAGCCCCCCGCTACGTTCTCCAATCCTTGTTAGACTTAGCCCAACAGATGGGCTTTAGCGTCATGATGGGGCATGAATTTGAATTTTACCTACTCAATGCCGAAACCCATAAACCCCTGTTTGACGGTCTTCACATCTTTAATCACGTCCGCAATCAGTACGTTCCCGAAATCAACCAGCTGCTCGATTACCTACAGGCCGCTGACATCGATGTCATTACCCACAATTGTGAGTACGCTCCGTCTCAGTTTGAAATTAATTTTGGCCCAGGCATGGGGATTAAGGGCGCAGACAAAGCATTTACCTTTAAAAACGCAGTTAAAGAGATTGCCCATCACCTCGGCTACCAAGCCAGTTTTATGTCAAAACCATTTGCCGGGATGGCAGGCTGCTGTTGCCATTTTCACATTAGTCTATGGAACAGTGACGGCACCAATGCCTTTTTAGATACTGCCGCTGCCGATGGTCTGTCTGCAGTCGCCAAATCGTTTACGCAAGGCATTCTGGATCATGCCCCAGCGATGCTGCCATTGATTAGCCCCACACCGAACTGTTACCGCCGGTTAAAACCCCACACCTTTGCCCCATCAAACATTAGCTGGGGCATTGAAGATCGAACAGCGATGGTGCGCGTAAAAGCCACCAAGGATGAACAAACCCACCTAGAAATGCGAGCCGCCTCAGGATTAAGCAACCCATATTTGAGCGCAGCCGCTACACTAGCAGCAGGTTTGTTAGGCATCAAAGAAAATCTAACACTGCAGCCCATGACAGATGGTCCAAGTGAAGATGATGCAGGGCTTAAGCCATTTCCCAAGACTCTAGATGCGGCTCTAGATGCCCTGGCAGCGGATAGCGCCATGCAAAACTTGTTAGGAGAAGAATTTTGTCACCTGTTTTCTACCGTAAAGGCTTTTGAGTTAGATAGATTTCACGAGCATATTACTGACTGGGAAGTGGCAGAGTATTTGGAGATTTACTAAGTCAACCCTCTCTCAAAAAGATTTGAAGGAAGAACACTATGCAAACAACAGTAAAGGCACCACTCAGTGCTGCACAAATCGAACAGTTTCATCGCGACGGGTTTCTTGTAGTAGAGAATCTGCTGGAACCAGATACGGTGGAGCGTCTGGTAGGACGATTTGATCCGTTGTTTGCAGGAGAGTTTGAGACCGGAGTGTACCCCGATGAGTGGCATTGGAACCCGTATTTGGGTAAGCCAGGGGCTGCCGGGCAGATGACGGGTGTGTGGAAATGCGATCGCACCCTATTTTCCACCATGATGTCCGCCAAACTTGGCCAGATGGCCGCCACCCTCGAAGGCTGGGACGGAGCCCGACTGTTAGCAGACGGCATTTGGCAAAAACCTGGCGGTGCCAAAGAAACCACCCTGCACCAAGACTCAATGTACATCAACTACCACACTCCTGCAGGTGTCATCACCTGTTGGATCGCCCTGAGTCACGCCATTACGGGAGCCAGCACCATCGAATATGCGCGGGGGTCTCACCGTTGGCAACTCTCTGAAGCCGTACCAGAATTTCACAACCAAAACAAAAGCTATCGCTCAGAAATGGAACAGGCGGCCAGGGCAGCTGGAATCAACAACCCCGACGTCGTACAGCTCGACATTGCCCCCGGTAGCGGTGTTTTTCACCATGGCAATACCTGGCATGGCTCTGGCAAAAACACCATGAATGTTGTTCGTCGCAGCATGGTGCTAGCCTACGTACCGGCTGCTGCCCAGTTTAAGCCCTTTGGGTCTTATATCCCCGGTGGCTATATTGCCGGCAAGTACCGTCGTCAGGGAGATAACACAATGGATGAGAGCTTTTTTCCTATCGTCTGGCGCGAAGATGGTTACCGTACGCCGTTTCTAGATAACTAATCATGCCGCTTTCTCCCCAGGTGAGCCAGCAACACTCTCCGCTGCAAATCACCCCTACTCAGATAGAGCTATTTCATCAACATGGTTATCTCATTGTGGATAACCTGTTAACCCCTGAACAGATTGACCAAATCGTTGGGCGATTTGAGCCCCTGTTTAATACTCAGTTTGAAACCGGGATTTACCCAGATGAATGGTATGGCCGTCCCGGACTGAGTCAGCCTGATGCCACTCAGCAGATGACAGGGTTATGGCGTTGCGATCGCACCCTAGCCAGCTTTACCCTATCTGCCAAAATTGCCCAAATTAATGCCACTCTGATGGGCTGGGGCTCAGCCCGCTACGGTCTCGACACCTGTTGGATCAAACCACCCAACGCCCCCGAAGTTTATTTCCATCGCAACAATACTTACACATCCTGTATTGCGCCTCCAGCCACCGTTACCTGTTGGATTGCCCTCAATGATGTAGCTCTCAAAACCGGCTCATTAGAAATTGTTCCTGGCTCCCATTTTTGGGACTCTACCGATAAGGTACGTTTTCTCCATGCCCCCAACAAAGATTATCGCGCCCCCCTCTTGCAAGCCGCCAATCAAGTTGGTATTCAATCTCCCCAGATTGTCTCCATCGTTCTCCCCCCAGGCAGCGCCGTTTTTCTCCATGGCAATCTCTGGCGTGGGTCTGGCAAAAACCCTAGCCAAACCAAAACCCGTCGTAGCTTAGCCATTAGCTCTTTAGCGGGCCATGCCAAATTTCAACTACCCGGTGTTGGTAACGGCTATATTTTTGAACGATATCGCAAACAGGGTAGTTTAGAGATCGACGAAAGTTACTACCCCATACTGTGGTCTCAGAACGGCTATCGCACCCCGTTCTTAGCCGACTATTGTCAAGATGCCCTGGCTTAAACCCTATGCCCTCTCATACGCTCCGTTTAGCTAGTTTTGATGTCGGGACCGATGACCTACGCTGGTGGGCACCCGAGATTTTAGACCGTTATCCAGACGGGTTTTATGACATGCATCAGCAGCTGTTTAACGATGTTTGTCACAAAAGCCAGCCAGAAGATTTAGGGGGGATAGCACTAGATAACGTAGAGCTAATCAAATTTGAGCCCCGCAAGTTCCATTACCCCAGCGCAGCAGAACTCTCTGGCTTAGACGGCATTGTCATTTCTGGTTCTGCCAATGCCGCTTACGATCAAGACGACTGGGTGGTGCATCTACGTGAAGTTATTCAAACCTACCATCAGCAACAGATCCGTTTATCCGGTTTTTCCTTTGCTCCACAAATTGTTGCTCAAGCCCTGGGCGGTAAAGTCGAAAAAAATCCGCCCGGCCCCGAACTATCCGTCGTTAAGATTCAGCTAACTCCAACAGCGCAACACTATTTCAAAACAGAAAAAACCGCCTACAGTATCCACGTGCACCATAATGACGGCGTTACTAGACTGCCAGCTAACGCCATATCATTGGGCACCAGCGGCGTCACCCAATATTTAGGATGGATGCTAGGCAGCCATATTTTAGTCTTCTCAGGTCATCCTGAATATTCTCGTGATCCATGGGTTTTAGAACAAATGATGCAGGTGGAACGACGCGATCATTTAGTTCCTGCCCAGCTGATTGACTTCGGACTACAAGAATTATGGAAACCCACAGACTATATTTGGCAAACCCAGCAGCAGCTACGCTTTTTTCTTGGCCAGTTTCAGCTACAGTGAGAGCTTGTTAAAAATTAAGCTCATGGTTTTGACTATGACTATATTTGTCTAACCGGAAATGAGAGAATCTCTACTTTTAGAATTTTGTCGCAGCGCGCAAAATTCTAAACCACCTCGCCAAATACTCAACTATGCGGTCAGGGATACCTTCAATGTTTTTCCGTCGGGTTCTAGGGCGGCGGAATGCCCTAGCCATGGGGGAAGCCCAATAAGCCCAACTTGAATAACCTGATTACTTCCGGAAAGGGAACTCGGCGGGACCCCACGCAACCAATTTTGCCTCCAATCAACATCCTGAAAATAATTGTGAATATTGACCAAACCAATTAAAAAACAACCGATATCTAGTACTCAATCCCCATTTGGGCCGGAATCCCTGCACTGATAGGGTGCTTAATTCGAGTCATCTCTGTTACTAAATCTGCGACATCGATTAATTCCTGGGGAGCGTAGCGTCCGGTACTGGCCACATGACAATGGGCAGGACGAGACTGAATACCTGTAAGCACAGGGGATAGATCTAAACGGGCTTTTTTGAGCGCAATATGTAGTTCATCTAGAACGACAAGAGAGATATCAGGATCTACAATCAGCTTAGTAGCCGTTTGCCAGGCTTGTTCTGCCATGTGTTTGTCTCGATCTGGGTCCTGGGTTTCCCAGGTGAAGCCACCTCCGAGGGTGTCAATACTTACAGGAAAGCCTTGAGCTTTGAGCTTTTCTAACATGATGCGATCGCCATCGGGAAAGGCGCTGTCGTTTTTAATAAATTGCACCACAGCCACTCTCATATCATGGGCCAGGTGGCGATACACTAGGTTCATCGCACCACTGGTTTTACCCTTACCCAGACCGGTAAACAAAAGATAGAGTCCCTTTTCATTACCCTGACGGTCGGCGCGAGCCTGATCTTTAGCCGCCTTGATCTTTTGCAGTCGGGTTTGTTCGTCTGAGATGTTTTGTAGGTTGATCATAGTGTTTCCTCAATGTGAGCTTCAGCATCTAACAACGTGGCCCTTAGCTGGTCTAGCATTTCAGGTGAAACCTGTTGCCATAGCCCCCGCTGGTGGGCTTCTAACAAACGCTCTGACATATCCCGTAATGCCCAAGGATTATGAGTTTGAATAAAGCGTTGCACAGGAGCATCTAGAATATATGCCTCAGCCACGCCAGCATACATAAAATCAGCCACACTGTGAGTTGTAGCATCATAGGCAAAGAGATAATCCACCGTGGCGGCTAGCTCAAAGGCTCCTTTATAGCCGTGGCGCATCACCCCAGCAATCCATTTTGGATTCACAACACGGGACCGGTAAACTCGGCTAATCTCTTCAGGCAAAGAACGAATACGAGGCCGTTGGGGACGAGAATGATCGCCAAAATAGGCGGTAGGATTTTTGCCTTGAGTTGCCCGCACGGCAGCCACTAATCCACCCTGAAACTGATAGTAGTCGTCAGAGTCTAGCAAGTCATGTTCTCGATTATCTTGGTTATGCAACACAATTTGCAGCTGTCCCAGCCGTTGTCGAAACACATCAGGAACTGAAGCAGAGCGCAGCTTGCCTGACTCCTGCGCTGAGGACTCTCCCGCCCGGCCATAGGCATAGCAACTCCAGTTAATATAAGCCCGAGCCAGGTCGCGATCGCTAGTCCAGTTTTGCGCCTCAATTAACCCTTGAAGTCCTGCCCCGTAGGCCCCCGGCTTAGAACCAAACACCCGATACTGGGCACGCAGCTCAGCCTCCTCAGGGCTAAATCCAAGGGACTGCCAATGGGTTGATTCTTGTTTTACCTGGGTAGCCAGGGGGTTCATGTCAGGCGGTTCATCCAGGGCCGCAACCGCTTCCACAGCTGAGTTAAATAGATCGATCAGATTGGGAAAGGCATCGCGAAAGAAGCCTGAAATCCGTAGCGTGACATCCACGCGGGGACGCTGTAGTACAGATAGAGGAAGAATTTCAAAATCCACCACCCGGCGACCCACCCCGTCCCACACGGGTTGCACCCCCAAAAGAGCGAGAGCTTCAGCCATGTCATCGCCGCCTGTGCGCATAGTGGCGGTTCCCCACATCGAGAGCCCGAGAGTTTGAGGATAGTCTCCTTGCTCTTGGGTGTAGCGCTCCACCAGGTTTTCAGCAGCTCGACGGCCCACATCCCAGGCACTTTCCGTAGGTAGCCCCCGAATATCAACACTGTAGAAATTTCGTCCGGTGGGTAACACATCCGCCCGTCCTCGCGTGGGGGCACCAGAGGAGCCACTGGGCACATAGCCCCCATCTAGGCCGTGGAGCAAATAGGTAATTTCCTCGGAGGTTTGAGTCAGTCTAGGCCATAGCCACTGGCGCATCCAGGTAAGTTCTGCCGTTATTTTAGAACCGCAAACAGGATTCTCCTTATTTGACAATAGTTGTTCTACCAAGCAAGCCGCCTGGTGTTCTAGTACCTCAACCGCATCACCAATGGTGTGGAGAGTTGTTAATTTTTCGGACTGCAGCAGAGTCTCGGGTAGTTTAATATCTTTAATAACAGTGCCTAAATCCGCCGTAAGCGGGTCAAAGTGTAAATCCCAGCCCCAGTCATCTGCGATCGCACGTGTCAGTCCCTGGCGACCAGGCCCAGGCTGTCGGGCAATGGCCACCATCAAATCTCGCAATTGTCTACCATCCGGGCACAGACCCAAAATATGCAACCCGTCTCGGATTTGAGCTTCTTTAAGATCACACAGGTAGCCATCCGTTTGGGTAATAAATTCACTAAAGGCATCCGCAGGCTGAGCAGCCCGCTGCAAGCTTGGCTGATTTTCTAGAGCCAACTGAGACAAGATAGGGGACAGCCCTGGCAATAGGCTAAAATCTTGCTGTAGATTTTCTTGAGTAACTAAAGAGCAGATGCGATCGCGAATTACCGGAAGTCTCTTCGGATCGAGAGATTCTGCATTATAATATTCATCAATTAATGCTTCCAGTCGGTGGAGCGAACCGTAGAGCTCAGCCCGAGTCAAAGGAGGCGTCAGGTGATCTAAAATTACCGCCTGAGCCCGACGTTTTGCCTGAGTCCCTTCCCCCGGATCATTCACAATAAACGGATACAAATGGGGCATTGGCCCCAGAGCCACTTCTGGATAACACTCTTCAGAAAGGGCCAAACTCTTGCCCGGCAGCCATTCCAAATTGCCATGTTTCCCCACATGAACAACAGCCTGAGCACCCCAATGACAACGCAGCCAGGCATAAAACGCCAGATACCGATGGGTGGGTTCTAAATCGGGTGCATGATAGTTCAACGACGGATCATCGTCATAGCCCCGCGAGGGTTGAATACCGATAAAAATGTTGCCCAGCTGAATCCCGGCAATAGAAATATCCTTATCCAGAGGCGCTTCTCCCCACCTGTCAATTACACCCTGCTGCACAGACATAGGCAGTGTTTGAAAATACTCTTGGTAATCTTTTGCTGATAGGGTTTGACGCACAGGGCGCATGGCTTGCCCTTCGGGATCATTGGTAATGCCCCGAGTGAGCCAGTCGATCAGATCTGCACTGGTGGCCGATAAAATTTCTTCTGACGTAATACAACCAGGGTCAAAGGTATACCCTGCTGTCTTTAGCGATCGCAAAATCTCCAAACAGCTAGCCGGGGTATCGAGACCCACGCCATTCGCTAAACGACCATCTTTGTTAGGGTAGTTGGCCAAAATTAACGCTACCTTACGCTGCTGGGGTGCGGTGTGCCGCAGCTTCACCCAATTGGCAGCTAAGTCAGCAACAAACTGGATGCGATCGCACTTTGGCTCATAGACCATCACCGCCGTTTCCAGCTGCGGGTGATCAGTCTGCACCGCCTTAAACGACACCGCCCGACTAATAATCCGACCATCCACCTCCGGTAGCGCCACATTCATGGCAATATCTCGGGGCGAGAGCCCGCGCCACTGTTGTTGCCATTGCTCCTCACTACCACCGCTCAGCATCACCTGAATCACCGGCACATCCAACCGTTGCCAAAAGTCCACCTGGGGAGATTCAGCATTTAGCTTCGCAAGAGAGAATCCAGTGGTATTAAGGATGAGATCAATACTGTGATTTTTGGTTAGTTCAGTTAACAGCTGAGACTGAATATCTGGATTACGAAGAGACGGCAGAAAAAGAGGAAGCGGAGTAAGACCACAAGATTGTAAGGTCTCACACAGGGCATCAATAACGCGGGTGTTGCCAGACAAATAATGAGCCCGATAAAAGAAAATTGCCACCGCAGGTCGGGTTTCAGGAACAACAGGATTTTCTCCCCCTCCCCCTTTCTCCCCTTCCCCCTTTCTTTCACTCTTCCACTCATACTCTCCCCACTGGGGTATAGGTTGGGGCACAGGCGGCTCGTAGGAACACCCTAAACAGGTTTGAGCCAAATACTGTAGCCCATAGGTCAGGTTCTCAGCCCCCCCTTCCACAAAGTAGTGCCAGAGTCGATCTGCCACGGTTAGAGGAACAGTTCCTAGGCTACTGAGGGCCGGATCGGGGCGATCATCACCGGGTAAGACCACCAGGTGAATTCCCTGGAACTCTACCACTTCCCGCAGACGCTCTAGACCATAGCTCCAGTAGCTGCGCCCTCCCAATAGCCGCACGACAATGACCTGGGCTTTACTCAATACAGAGTCCACGTAAGTATCAATGCTCAGTTCTTGCTGTAGCTGCAGCAAACTAGCCACTCGAAACTCTGGAAAGTCTTTGGGTAGTTGCGGCAGACAAGCCGCTAAGGTTTGGATTTCCGTATCAGCAGCAGTGAGAATAACGATGGGTGCAGGGGTTTGCTCCAGAATGATGACTCCATCTGTATCTGGGCTCCATCCCCCCGGTGTAGCGGCAATGCGATGCATGCGGTCATAGGTGTATTTAGGGTAAGGATCCTAGCACTTTTAAGGGATAGTTCATTTGAACTGAAGACAAGCTAAAGTTTTCTGGATAACTCCGAGGCTCAGGGTACTATCCAGAAACTTTCTAGGCGATATGCTTATAGGGTGATTATCCAGAAAAAGTCTGAATGACTCCGACTGGAAGGTATTTATCCAGACAAAGTCTGAATAACGCATAGTTAGACCGCAAGATCTCGGTTGATACGGTGCCTGTGACCGCTAAGAGTATCGACAGGGAAGCCACTCTGAGTGCTAACTTTGAGTGGATGGTTACAGTGAGAAAAATTAGGTGTCAAAAGGTATTCCTGCAAAGCTCAAAAAGGTTTCAGTTAAACTCCCATTTGGTATCGGTGGAGCAGAATGGGAAGCCGACACGACAGAACGCAAGGCGGCGTGGGCGATTTATGTTGAGTTAGTTACTCGCATCGCTGTTCAAGACCTTGATAAAGACCAAGGGCTTTTGCGAGAGTTGCTAAACTCGCTACATAGTTTGTTTGGTATTACACGTCAAATCCTGCGGGAAGCTGGTCCAGAAGTTGGTGCGTCATATGAATCAGTTGGGGGTATGGCAATTACCGTTCTTAACAGAGGACTACGCCCTTTTCTATCTAAATGGCATCCTGCACTTCAGGCATGGGAGGCGCAACGTCCCGTAGATATTAGTCCAAAAGATCACGAGAAGAGTTGGATTGATGAACCTAAATTACGTAGTGAGTTGCAATCTCTCAATGAAGATTTAGAGCAGTATGCTAATGCATTGGTAGAGATAGCTGGAGTTAAGTATCGGTAGGCAATCAAAAATCTCTCAAATGGGTTGAACAGTTAAAGCTAGTGTTAATTATATTGCTTTAAGTTAGTGATTTATCTTTAACAGCATGAATGATCCAATCATACAAAGACTAAAAAGAAAGTCACGTGGAAATCAAGTGGCAATCGCAGTCGGTAGTTCGCTATCAGGAGAAAAGTTTTCTATTCCAGGTCTAGCTGAAGAAATAATTAGTCACTGCAATTTAGAATTTGAAGCCCAAGAATCAACACAATATTTCCAACTATGGAATGACCTAATTGAAGAAGCTGAGAAAAAGGTAAGTAGAGATGATTTGGTCAAGCTGGTGAGGGAATATGTATCTACCGCAGAACCTCTTCAGGTGCATCATAAAATTGCATCATTACCTATTTCAAACTTTATAGATGCTACTTTCGATCGCTCACTGTATAAAGCTCTTATTCAGTTAGGTAAAAATCCAATCATTCATGACTGGAATAACCAAACTATTGGAACATGGAGGCAAACCAATCCGAATCAGCCCAACATATTCTTCTTATTCTGCAATTTAACTCAACCTCATCCCTGGCATGGAATCTATGAACCTAGCAGTAGGAATAATCAAAATCGAATTCAGATCATGAATATTGCAGAGATGCTCAATAATAAGGACCTAATCCTCACAGGATTTACCTCTCATGAGGCAGAATTCATCCTGCACTTATCCTCCTTAATCAGTTCTTGCAACAAGGTAGTCAATTGTCTTGATTATATTGACGATTCTACTTATTGGTGCCAAAGAGGAGTTTATATTCTTAACAAGGAAGTTGAACAAGTAATCGATCACTTACTTCCCTATGAGATGAGTGAATATACATTTTTGGATATGTCTATACCGAGGAGAAAAATAATGGATATAGTACGAGACAAGCAGTATGACTGTTTTATCAGCCATTTCAGTGGTGATAAACCTTTTGCGAGGAGATTAGCTCAAGATCTTGAGATGCGCGGTCTTTATGTTTGGGTTGACGAGAATGAAATTGATATTGGCGATTCTCTTTCAGATAAAATTCAAGATGGCTTAGGAAATTCATATTCGTTTGCAATTATCCTGTCCGATGAATCCATTTCCAGACCCTGGGTCAAGGAAGAATTAAGGGCAGCATCTCAGTACAGGACAAAAGCTTGAAACATAATGAGGAAAGGGGTTTGATGAGTTAACCACAACTCCAAGAAACCCCTTATGTCCGAGCTTAACGCGTTACGGTCCCTGTTGCAGCCCCACCTAGGTTGGCATGGAGCACGAGTGCTGTTTATCGCAGCCTTTATCATCGCCTTGTTTCGGGCTAGAACCGTGAATCTGAGCGAACTGTCAGTCGCCTTTCCTGGACTTGCTAAACCAGAATCCCAATACAAGCGCCAGCAACGGTTCTTTCGGCATTTCTCCATGGATTATGCCGTGATAGCCCAATTGGTGATTGCGGTGATGGCGATTCCAGAGCCTTGGGTATTGGCGATTGACCGAACTCAATGGGATGTGGGCAACACCACCGTGAATATCTTGACCCTGGGAGTGGTTCATGAGGGCATCGCCTTCCCCCTCGTATGGATGCTGTTGGATAAAGCAGGTAACTCGAACACCGCAGAGCGCATTGACCTGATGGAGCAGTTCTATACCCTGTTTCCCACCGTCGAGATTCGGTGTATCACCACAGACCGTGAGTTTGTTGGAGGTCCTTGGTTGTCCTATTTACTGCTAGCTCCAGGAGATAAGCTTAAAACACCGTTCCGGGCTCGTATTCGTGACTCTGAGCTGCTCTACGATGGCCATCGCACACTCAAAATACGAGTGGCCTTTGCGCATCTCAAACCGGGGGATACTCACATTCTGACCAAACGACGACGATTATGGGGCCGTTGGGTCTACATTGCAGCCACTCGGTTGGAGGATAACTCGTTACTCGTTGTAGCCACCGACCAAGCTCCCGAAACCGCGATTGCTGATTACGCCTTGAGATGGTCGATTGAAACCCTGTTTGGCATCTATAAAAGTCGTGGCTTTTGTCTTGAAGAGACCGGCATGAGAGATTTAGAGCGTTTGAAGAAGCTCTTTGCTTTACTCACCATTACCTTGTGCTGGGCCGTCAAGGTTGGACAATGGCTCAACGAATCTAAACCATTGACTATCAAAGCTCACGGCCGATTAGCCAAGAGTATTTTTCGGTATGGATTCGACCATCTCAGACATGTTGTACTAAATTTAGCTCAACCTCAGCAACAGCACGATTTTCAGGAGGCTATTATGTTTCTGTCCTGTACATAGGGGCAGCATATACTTTAAGGTTGGCGGGAGAATCTAAGATACTGCCGATTTTATACAAAGAATGCGATATTCCTTTACTTTTGAGAGACTACAGATATGCAGACTTTAGGAATGAAGGTCGGTATCATGAGGAGATTTCCAATTTGGAACGCTCTATTGGAAATGCTATGCGCCAAGCGAGGGGCAAGAAATAGTTGATACAGTTCCATAATTTCCATAAGTTCAGGTGGTCTAAAAATTCAAATGCAGGCGGACGGTTGAAATCCACTCGTGCTGAGTTCGAGGTTACTTGTGCCGCCGCTGATTTGAGTCGTTAGCCTGCAAGAGCACCCCAAATATAGATCTACAATGCTTGACGTTCACATCGCAGATTCGTTTGATGCCGCCACTCGCAACGAGCCTATTGTTCGCATTGACCTAGACGTTCACGCCGCGTTCTTTAGTGATCGTATTGTTCTAACTGAGACTTGCCCAACACTTCGACGAATGAATGATTATTTTTCTGACTGCACATTTGCGGGCCATGATCTCCAGAACCTTTTAATGGAGATCGACACAATTGCCCAAAAGCTCGCGTCCGATTCACCCCATCGAGCCATGATCACACAACTCCGCGAGGCATGCCGAACTGCAATCAACAATGATGATTCCATTTTTGTGCTGTGTGATTGACGCCAAGCGGTGCCCATCCTATCTGGCTAATGTCGCATTTGGAGCAGGTGCGCCACGTAACATCCCTGATGTACTGAGATCTTCATCAATCTCTTCCCAATACAGACCATAGCCACCGCCACAAATCTCCCATTTTTCTCGTTGTTCTGGAGTAGCCTTTAATAATCTTGGATACCACACCAGTGGAACTATAATTGTTCGTCCATCCATGAGATCAACGCTAATTGTCTCTTCTGTGAATCGAACTGCTTTAACTCGCTCATCCACCTGAATTGCCGAAGTACCCATACCAAGCCTCCAATAATTTTTCTTGATTTTCCTCAACAACTGTTTGAATTTTTCGTAGCTCCTTTGGGCTAAATCCAATATTCGATGCTAGATTAACAGGCTCAAGCCAAAACTTGGCTGATGAACTATCACGATCAATATGAATATGAGGTGGCTCATTAGGTTCATGGCTATAGAAATAGAGCCTGTAGGGTCCTACTCTCAAAATAGTCGGCATATTTCAGGGATATCATGCTTATTAAGCGTAGCAAATCAGAAGTTGTCTGTATATCTCAACAGTAAGATCCAGTAGGGCAGACAGTGCCCACAATACCTATGCAAATATTCAATCCTTCTATTCCTCGACACATTCAGCTATTCTCCAAAAATCTCCTAACTCAACATTTTTTCCTCCACACTGACACCCTCAATCGTTTCTATAGCAAAAGGTCAGTGGGCGGTGCTCATTCTACTGCCTAGATACATGTATAATTACGAGAGACTTAAAGAAATGCTTACTCTTCAAGTGTTTGAGTCAGTAGTAAAGTAAATACCCATGCCGTTTCGTACTCCAAAAGTGATCAGTGCGATCAAACGCTTCTTAACCGAGAAGAATGCAGTCGCCGGAATTTCCGACGCGTTTTTGATCGTCACTGTTGCCAATAGCTTTATGATGGTGACCGGCCTCGACACACCGAAAGAAGGACGGTTTGCTTACATCCATCTCCTGCTTCGATTGGGAATTCTCACAGGGATCTGGATTGTTTTCTATTTCTCGTACACCATTGAATCAACTAAAGAGTTCTTTCGGGACCTTCGAGCCGGGATTGGTCGGTACATTCGCCATAACGTATATGACGCGATCGCAATCACCTATACGTCGTTGGTCGTCCTCCTCTGTATCGCCGGATCGACAGGCCTGTTCCCTCTTCACGGCGGGCGGGCACTCTATCAGGGATTATTGTTGATGTTTCCCGGCGTCTGCATAGGAATCTTGGCAACCAAGGCGCTGGGAAAAAAGGACGAAACAAAAACATGAGCTGAACCGTGCTGGTTGGTGGTCTACTGCTCGTCCACGGGCTTGTTCCCTATGCCCAAGGTTTTCACCGTGTCAGCATAGTGGAGTAGGGTAGGCAGTGCCCACAATAACCTGTGCTAATTGTGTTCTTTAACCATTGGGTTCGCCGTGGTCAAGCATAGAAAATAGACAATATAAGCTGATAAAATCGCAATAAAAAAAGCATCACACTGACACCAACGCATAGTCATAAAACCAATAAGTAGCCACAAGCGAGTGCGCAGAAAATTTAAGAAAAGTTCATTTGAACTACTAAAGATGGGTTTAAGTTTTCTGAATAACTCTAAGACTCGGAGTAATATCCAGAAGGCTTCTAGACGCTGTGCTATGGGGTGTTTATCCCCAAAGTTTTCGAATATAGAGTAGCGATAAAAAGGAACTGAAAATGTACCATCCAAGACTGAAAGGCAGTTATGCCGAAATGGGTAAAAAATATGGTGCTTTACTATATAAAAATGGTTTCATATTTCCAAACGTTAGTAATGATCAAATAGAATTTGGGAAAAAAAGTTATCCTATTCTTCAAGATTTCTATCCAGGCGTTTGTGAAGAGATAAAAGCTTTTTCGGAAGAAGTTAAAGTAAGGGAAATAAAGGTAGCTGCCTTTCTCCTTAGCATAGGTGTAACATCAAATGCAGGTCAGTGTAGCATACTGGCAGTTAACACCAAGAACGGGGTTATTTTTGGGAGAAATTATGATTTCTTGTTGAACTTTAAAAAATTTACAGAAAGTAGCCTAATTTGCCCTGACAACAAACTGGCATACATTAGTCAATCAGATGTCTTTATTGGGCGCGAAGATGGCGTCAACGCAGCAGGTCTGGCGATCGCTATGACTACTGTTATAGGCAAAGAGAAACAACAGGGTGTGAATTTTTATTTTATAGTTCGATATATCTTAGAGCATTGCCAAACAACTGAAGAAGCAGTTGATATTATTGCCAATGTCGACACGTCTCAATCCAATAATTTTTTGATTGCTGATAAGGCTGGGAGTCTTGCAGTCGTTGAAAAATCACCACGCAAGTATGCAGTGAGAAAATCTAAGGATGTGATTTTTTGCACTAATCATTTTTTATGTGAAGAGATGGAAGATGAACAAGGAGAAAAACCCAATTGGAGTAAAACGGAAGAGCGTTTAAAGACAATTGATTTTAGGCTTTCTTCTGGTCAGGAGCCAAGTATTGATGATGTAAAGGATATTCTCTGTGATACCGATGGCTGTGTTTGTCTTAATCTTAAAAAAGAAAATTTTGGTACTTTATGGTCAATCGTTTCAAATCTAAATACTCTGAGTTTATGGCGCTGTGAGGGAATCCCAAAAGTACAAAAATATAAAGAAGACACGAGGCTGAACTGGTGGCTCAGCAAACAGAATAGAGTATTGCAGCAGATCAGCCGCTGAATGCGACGTCAGGAAGCACATGCAGTAGGATATCAATGGTTAAATAGAAGCTCCGCCATGTTTGTGTTTCCTCATAGGGTAAGGCCAACCCACTCGCGAATCAGTGTTAGGTCGCAATATTCCTCTAGTAAATCGGCCATCTGGTCATATAGCTGAAACTGTTGCTGCTGCCAGGATATGGTGCCTGGTCGATAGTCTTGTACTTGGGCTAGGCGGGCTAGTGTTTGACGCATAGCGGTAGATTCAAACAGTCCGTGGAGGTAAGTACCCCATACGTGGCTTTGGGTTTGTTCCCAGGTGTGGATGCAGTGGGTGCCTTCAGGTCTTTGTATTCCATGAATGTTAATCTCTAGTAAGGGTGGAGTTGAAATATCGGAGACGTGAGTTTGACCCATGTGGATTTCGTAAGCTTGCCAGGTTTCGGTGCTGCCTTGATAAGACGCGATCGCACTTACTTGCCGCACTTCCTTCTGGGCAACAAACTCAGTCCTAATGGGCAACAATCCCAGACCCGGCACCTCCCCTGCCAACCCCGCATAGCCTTTAGGATCTGAAAGAGACTGACCCAATATCTGATAGCCACCGCAGATACCCACAATGGGCACTCCTTGTCGGGCTGCTCGTTGAATCGCATCTGCCAGACCCGTCTGCCTCAGCCACTCAAGATCCTGCAGCGTATTCTTACTACCTGGCAAAATAATCGCTTGCGCATCTGTCAGATCTTCTGGGTCAGTTACCCAACAGGTCCGAATCCCCGTATCCAGCTGCCAGGGCTGGCTATCCTGAGAATTCGACACCCGAGGAAACCGAATCCAGGCAAATTTAGCGCCGCTGCCCGATTCTTCCGCTTCTTGGCAGAGGCTGTCTTCACTCTCGGGCTGCAGATGCCCCCGGTATGGCAATGTCCCCAGATAGGGAAAATCTGGTAGGTGCTTAACAAAATGCTCCCCCGCCGTATTAAACAAACTCAGATCGCCGCGAAACTTGTTGACAATAAACCCCAGCCCCAGAGACTTTGCCGGTTCAGGTATTAATGTGTGGGTGCCAATAATTTGGGAGAAGATTCCACCCCGTTCAATGTCTCCCACTAAAAGCCAGCGCCCCTGTAAATATTGGATGGGTCGCAGGTTAACAATGTCGCGGTGCATGAGATTCAGCTCCACCGGGCTGCCTGCACCTTCTAGCAACAACACATCACAGTGATCGCGCCAAGAGTCTAGCGTCTGCGCCACCACCTGCCAGATATCTTCAATGTGTTGATAATAGTCTCCCGCTCGAATATGCTGTTTTGGTTCTCCAAGCAACACTAGCTGAGAGGTGCCATTCCCTGATGGCTTTAGCAATACCGGATTATGTTCTGCCACAGGCCGCACTCCACAGGCCGCTGCCCGGGCCGCCTGGGCACGACCAATTTCCCCACCCTCCAGGGTGACGTAGGAATTATTGGACATGTTTTGTGCCTTAAAGGGCACCACAGTCACCCCTTGTCGTCGCAGCCAGGCCCCCAGTGCCGTAACAATCCAGCTTTTGCCAGCATTTGAGGAGGTACCAAGGACAGACAGTGCTTTCATTCGTATCGGAGGATATGGGTTGATGGAGGTGGACCAAGGAACATGATGGATCAACCATGACCGAATTGACAGATGGGTATGCCGCGATTGTTTTAATCGGTGCGGCAGTCCTTGACTTTTTTGTCGGGGACCCGTGGCATTGGCCCCACCCGGTGCAGGGGATGGGGTGGCTAATTCAGCGGTATACCAACCTGGCTTTTAAGACTGCACAATCGGCGATGCTCATAAAGGGACTCGGGGTATTGCTAAGCATTCTTTTGATGGGGGGTAGTGCGGCTGTAGGATGGGGAATAGTTGCGATCTCACATTGGCTCAATCCCTTGCTTGGCCTTAATTTGGAAATAATCTTAGTAGCCACCTGCTTTGCCGGTCGCAGCCTGCGGGATGCGGCAGAAGATGTGCTTATGCCGTTACTGCAAGAAGATTTGCCCATGGCTCGTCAGCGGCTGAGCCGCTATGTCGGTCGCGATACCCAGGAGCTAGACCAACCCGAAATCCTCAGAGCTGTGTTTGAAACCGTGGCCGAAAATAGCGTCGATGGCATTATGGGGCCTTTATTCTATGCCCTAGTCGGAGCTGCTACACCTCTGGGTAGCGCTTCCCTGGCCCTAGCCTATAAAGCCGCCAGCACCCTGGACTCCATGGTGGGCTATCGAGAAGCGCCCTATACCCACATCGGCTGGTTTAGCGCCAAGTTCGAAGATGCCTTAACCTGGTTGCCCTGCCGTTTGACGGTGTTAACCCTAGCTCTACTTTCTAAAAAGCCCCGGCAGGTGATTGCCCTTTGCCAGCGAGATGCAGCGGCGGACCCTAGCCCCAACTCCGGCTGGAGTGAATGTGCCTATGCTGCCAGCTTAGGGGTGCAAGTAGGCGGAAAAAATACCTATAAAGGAGTGGTTAAAGTAAAACCCCTGATGGGCAATCCGATGCGGGAGATTACACCTGAGGTGATTCGAGAGTGTTTACAGTTAAATCGGGTTTGTTTCTTGCTATGGCTCAGTATTTGGTTAAGTGTTAGTCAGTTCTGGTAACAGTAGGATACTGAAAGCGTTGTGTTATCGCTATATAGCAACCTTTTGACAGGTGCTAAGATCTAGATATTGTTGACTAATCTTAGGGGCATGACGCTAGAAATATCTCTAGAACCCGCCTTAGAGGCCTTACTTTGTCAAAAGGCAGCCGAGCAAGGTCAAGATCTAAATAAGATAGTGACTGAGTTAATTACCCATGCCCTACAAAATGAATCAGATAGTGAATCAGTTGATATTATCCGTACCGAACGCGGACTAACGATTCAAGGTACTCGCATTACCCTCTACGACGTAATGGATTATCTAACAGCCGGGTATGACAATGAGACTATCCGTAAGATGCTGAACTTAACTCAGGCTCAGTGGGATGCCGCTCAAACCTATATTGCAGCTCATCATACGGATATTATTGGTGAGTATCACCAGGTTTTAGAGCAGGCTGAAGTAAACCGTCAATACTGGGAAACCCGTAATCAAGAGCTCCTGGCTTATAGAAAATCTGTAAAATCTGAGGATGAATTGACTGCAGCTCATAAAAAGCTGCAAGCCTGGAAAAACAGACTGAACGCCCAATAAGCATGAGCTATGTAGTTGATCACAATCTCGAAGGTCATGCAGTCTTGATTTCCAATACTATTGCCGCTGAAGGGTGGTTAGAGTTACTAACCATTCGTTTAGTCACATTTGAAGACGTTGGCTTACCTTTTGATAGCAGTGACCGGGTTGTCTGGCAATTCGCCCAATCTAATCAGATGATTTTATTGACAGCAAATCGGAATATGAAAGGAGACAATTCATTAGAAGAGATTATTCGTAAGGAAAACACAAATACTTCTTTGCCAGTCGTAACAATATCTAACCTGAGACGGTTGGGGAATAGTCACTATCGAGAGCAATGTGCTGAACGTCTTGTCGCAATTATTCTTGACCTTGACAAATACCTTGGGACGGGTCGGTTATACATTCCCTAATATGTTGCAGTTAGGTATCTATAATTGGCTACCTGAAACCCTATGACTACAGCGCTCTTTCAGTTCAGTTCAGCTCGTCCTACCCATGGTGGTAATCGTAATTGGGCAGCTCAGCTTGCCAACTGCAAACCAGAGGAGATTCTAGATTTTTCTGCCAGCATTAACCCGTTGGGACCACCTCAGTCTGTACTGACGATACTGGCGGAGAATCTTCAGAAACTAACGACCTATCCTGATCCCAATTATGATCAACTGCGGTCCGCCATCAGCAATTTCCATAATCTGCCGATAGACTGGATTTTGCCAGGCAATGGAGCAGCAGAGTTATTGACCTGGGTGGGTCGAGAACTAGCCCAGTTAGACGCTACCTACTTAGTGACGCCTGCATTTGCCGATTACCGACGAGGTCTCAAAGCTTTTAACGCCAAGGTGATTCCTGTGCCCATGGCTTTGGAGACCGTGTCACCCCAGGCAAACATTGTGGCATCTGCTAACTGTGGACTGTTGCTTAACAACCCCCACAATCCTACTGGCACACTCACACTGCATGAGAATCTGTTGCCCTATCTTGAGCAATTTGCTCTAGTAGTTGTGGATGAAGCGTTTATGGACTTTTTGCCGCCAGATCAGCAACAGAGTTTATTGGATCTGGTGCTGGACTTTCCTAATTTGATTGTGTTGCGATCGCTCACCAAGTTCTACAGTCTGCCGGGTCTGCGTCTAGGCTATGCTGTGGGTCATCCCGACTACCTAAAACGCTGGCAACGCTGGCGCGACCCGTGGCCGGTGAATACATTGGCGGAAGTGGCTGCGATCGCAGCTCTTAAAGATCGCCCTTTCCAACAAAAAACCTTAGACTGGCTACCTCCTAGCCGCGATGCCCTTACAGCAGAACTTCAAAAACTACCGGGGCTCAGCCCCCTCCCAGGTGCCGCCAATTTTCTCCTGGTCAAGACAGATATCGCCGGTACTCAACTTCAGCGAGATTTACTCAAATCTCATCAAATTTTGATCCGTGACTGTCTGAGTTTCCCTGAACTTGGAGAGAACTATTTTCGCATTGCTGTTCGTCTGCCTAAAGAGAACGATCAATTATTAGCTGCCCTTGCCCAGGTTCTAAACCCTTAACAATCACCGTCGAGGCCCCCCAGGGGGGGGTGGGGTGCACCCCCCACCCGGGGGAGAAAAAAATGAAATAACCACACCCAAAGCGAGACAAAAACAACCCCACAAACACCACCACTAATAAAAAAAAAAACAACCAA
>JBCDIX010000081.1:0-29039 GCA_038748405.1 Cyanobacteria bacterium P01_H01_bin.21
ACTAGATAGTCAACACGCGGATCGTCAAGGTCTCTAAAGTGCTCAAACAGGGTACTTGAAGTCTCATCGGGGGTAGACATGGGGGATGACCTAACGCGCAACCCCCTTGATATTCCCATTCCGAATATGCGTTTGCCCTAGTTTAGATGCGACTGCCTGATTGACTAAGGGTATTCGCTCTGGACATTGATTGATCGTCTAAAAGCTTTTTTAGCTGGTCCGCTAGAGCATCCTTACTAAATTTAGCCAGTGTTTGCTCTCGTAACCAAGCACTATCACAGCGGCAGTCGTTTCCCCGTAATGCCTCAATACAGGCACTCGCGACAGCTTCCGGACTACGGTGAGGCACCCGCCAACCTAAACGACCATCTTGTAGTGGGTCAGCTGAGCCATCGTCATCCCCAGAGATCACAGGAATACCACAGGCCATTGCTTCTAAATAGACAATGCCAAAGCCTTCTTGGGAGGGCATCACATACACATCTGCAAGGCGATAGTGTTTGACCAAATCTTCACTAGGGACAAAGCCAGCAAAGACAACTCGCTCAGCCACTCCTAGATCCTGGGCGAGCTGGGCTAACCGTGGTTGGTCATCGCCACGACCAATGACTAGATATTTAACAGCTGGAAAAACCTTTGCGATCGCAGGTAGCGCTCGGATGGTTACGTCAACTCCTTTATAGGGGTCTCCCTTCCAAAGACGGGCTACCGTCATTAGCACTCGGGCATCTGAAAGCCCATACTGTTGCCGGAATTCAGAAGATGGCACTGCTGGGGTAAACTCCTGACCATCAACAGTACAGGGCAAAATATCAATACGCTTGGCATCTAGCTGATTTGCCTGACAAGCTAACGTACGGCTATACCGACTAATGGTCCAAATATGATCGGCATTGCGTAGAGCGTTACCTTCAGACTGTTTTAGGGGAAACCAAACTTCTTTTCCATAGGTGAGTACGGTGTAGGGAATTCGGGTCAGTTTGGCTAACTGACCTGCCATCACAGCCAGGTTGATGTGACCACAAAATAGACGTCGTGGCCGCTTTAGCAGCAGGTGTAGCGCTAGTGCCAGGGTCATCCGAATCCTGTCCAGCATGGGTCGCCCCGATTGAAAACAGTAAATATTGAAGCGAGAGGTAAATTCAGGTGGAATACTTTCGATGCGATCGCGAAGCAAAAAAATGTCCGCTGTCTCAACGATATTTAAGGACGAATAGGCTACCAGAACGTCCTTGATATATGACTGAATGCCACCTTCACAACCAAATACTTCAATAAAGACGAATGTATCTTTTGCCCATGGGCGACGAGCTAACTGCATCTGCAAAGCCCCAGTTTTATAAGGTTATGTAGGATGCCCATCATTTTCGAATTGGACAAATAGAATAGTCTTAAGCTCAGAAATGCCCAAGAAAATCATGGCAAACGCAAGGGCTTTAGCAAACGCCTATACAGCTGTTGAACACTTAACTATGCGCAAGCAGTTCCGCCCTAAATCATTGCGTTCATAATTCACATCCGCCAATCGACGCATCAAAAACCAGCCATAACCGCCTACTTTGAGAGTTCCTGGCTCTGGCTCAGCTAACTTATCAGGATCAAAAGGCTCCCCCATATCCCACACCTGCACTTCCAATCGTTCCTTCCAAAGAAACAAATCTATTTCGATGGGAGTATCCGTTGGCAAATTGGCATGGGCATGCCTGACAGCATTGGTAAATCCTTCTGCCAGAGCTAAATTGACTTGATCGAAGACTGTCTCAAGCCAGGGTAGCTGTGATGCTGAACAAAAACGATCAAACCACTGCTGTACTTGAGTGAGTTCTTCTAGCTTACTTTGAACTATTAACTGATCTTGCTTTAACATGTCCGACTAGCCGGCACGTTCGCACCAATAGTTTGCCCGAAATCAACCAAAAAATCGATAGATAGGTCTGCAGAAACAGATGTCTTAGCCGTATCTTGACACATTAAAAAGCTTCTTGAAAATTCGCATTTCTAGAGCGAACTTTCAAGAAGCCTGCAAATAACTAACCTATGACAGCCTTAATGACGACTAGAAAAGACCTAGAGTCAAAGATTTGTCAATGGGAAGAGCTGCACCAATACCCAACCAAAGAGTGGCCAGAGTACCAAACAAGAACACAGCAGTCGCTACAGGACGACGGAACGGGTTCTGAAACTTGTTCACATTCTCAATGAAAGGAACCAGCATCAAACCAAGAGGAATAGCCGTTTGTAAAACAATTCCTAGAAGCTTGTTGGGTACAATTCGCAGAATCTGAAACGCAGGGTACAAATACCACTCAGGAAGAATTTCGAGGGGAGTTGCAAAGGGATTAGCAGGCTCACCCACAAGTGCAGGGTCCAAAACTGCTAACGCCACACAACATGCAATACTACCCAGAATTACTACAGGGAAGATGTAAAGCAAGTCGTTAGGCCAAGCAGGCTCACCATAATAGTTGTGACCCATGCCCTGCTTCAGCTTCTCTCTAAGTTGAGGATCACTGAGGTCAGGCTTCTTAATCGTTGCCATAGCTCAAACTATCTCCTAATTTTTCTCTGAAAAGAATGTGAGATTCGAGTAACAGCTTAACCCTGAACTAAATTCGAAGCTACTCAAAGCAACTAACTAAAATATTTGCCTATATCAGAAAGTTACAAAGCCTTAGCTCAAGGTTAGCTCTATCCACTCCTTACAAAGGACCGGAAATACCCTGCTTACGAATCATCAAGAAGTGAGTCAGCATAAACACGGCCATCAGCCAGGGCAGCACAAATGTATGCAGACTATAAAAGCGCGTCAGGGTAGCCTGACCAACACTTTCACCACCGCGAATAAACTCGACCATCAAACCACCCACAACAGGGATGGCGCTCGGTACGCCGGAGACGATTTTCACAGCCCAGTAACCAACCTGGTCCCAGGGCAAGGAATAACCGGTAACCCCAAAGGAGACGGTAACGACGGCCATAATCACGCCGGTCAGCCAGGTCAGCTCACGGGGATTCTTGAATCCACCGGTAAGATAGACCCGAAAAACATGAAGAATCATCATCAGCACCATCATGCTGGCAGACCAGCGATGGATGGAGCGAATCAACCAACCAAAGCTAACATCAGTCATTAAGTACTGAACTGAATTAAACGCTTCTACTACAGTTGGCTTGTAGTAAAAGGTCATCGCAAAACCAGTAGCAAACTGGATAATGAAGCAGGTTAGAGTGATACCGCCAAGGCAATAGAAAATATTGACGTGGGGCGGCACATACTTACTGGAGATATCGTCGGCAAGAGCCTGAATCTCAAGACGCTCATTAAACCATTGGTAGGCTTTAGAGTCGGTGACTTGCTTAGTAAACATGAAGCGCGGATATAAAAATAGATCTATGCCGTTACTAAAAAATGTAACACAACCAACCTTGAGAAACTGGCTACTTTGAAAGTTTCACACTGGGCACGAACACAGCACACAGACCGAAATTGCTTAAGAATCAAGGATCTCAGCACGGTTAACGCCAAGCGAACCACCAGTAGAAGCAACGATTATTTTGATGAGAGCACTTTACAAAGCTTAACTCTACATCAACGAATTAAGACTTCGACAAATTCAGGCCACCGGTACTGAAAGGATCACAGTATTCTGAGGAAGTCGTTATCCTGCTAAGAGGAACGTCAAGATTAGGTGTCCTAATTAGCTCAATGCCAAAGGTTTTCCAGGTAATTGAGCAACGGTGTTGTTTGAGCTGTAGCGAAGAATGAGAAAAACTGGGCTGCTACATGTGGTTCTTTTGGGTGTCTGCGCGGTGGGAATCGCAACATTCCTGAGTTTGGGGCTTGTTAATTCACCAGCATTTGCTTTTACAGAGCAGCAGAAGCTAGTGATGGAGGTATGGCGAATTGTGAATCGCGCCTACTTGGACGAAACCTTTAATCATCAAAACTGGTGGTTTACTCGCGAAAAGACGCTCAAGCGTCCCCTCAATAGTTGGGATGACGCCTATGAAGAAGCACAGGCAATGCTGCAAAAGCTTGATGATCCCTACACACGCTTCTTACCTCCTGAGCAATATCAAAGCTTGCAGACAAACACGTCTGGAGAACTCCTGGGAGTTGGTTTACAGATTGCCAAGGATGATGACAATCAGCATTTGCGGGTAATCGCCCCCATTGTAGGGTCTCCAGCAGAGCGGGCAGGGTTATCACCAAAGGATGCGATCGTTGCCATCAATGGGGTATCTACCCAGTCATTTTCCCTAGACGAAGCGGCTGCACGGATGCGGGGACCCGCAGGAACGATTGTTACTCTCGGGATCGAACGAATTGGACTTGAGCCATTTGAGGTCAATCTGACCCGTGAGTTGATCAACTTAAACCCGGTATTTTCGGAATTGCATTCTGAAAATGGGCATTCAGTTGGCTATATCCGGTTGGGTCAGTTTAATGGGAATGCTGTGGTAGATATTCGTACAGCGCTCACTGAGTTGGAACAGCAAAATGCAGCTGGCTACATTCTGGATTTGAGGAACAATCCAGGGGGATTACTGCAGGCAGGCATTGAGATTGCTCGCCTATGGTTAGATGACAGCACTATTGTCTATACGGTCAATCGTCAGGGCATCTTGGAGAGTTTTGATGCGGGGCCTGATGCTTTGACCCAAAAGCCACTGGTGTTGCTAGTAAATAATGGCACTGCTAGCGCGAGTGAGATTTTGGCTGGAGCCCTTCAGGATAATCATCGGGCTCAGCTGGTGGGTGAGACTACATTTGGCAAGGGCTTGATTCAATCTCTATTTGATTTACCCCACGGTTCTGGCCTAGCAGTGACAGTTGCTAAGTATGAGACCCCCGACCACCACGATATTAATAAGCTTGGCATTACGCCAGATCGCATTGTAACCAGTGAGCCGCTCACACGCAGCCAGTTTGCTACCAGCGAAGATGAGCAATATCAAGCCGCCGTTGAAACATTAGTGCAAACGTTAGTGCAACCAATGACATAAACCGTGTCGTCAAAAACTCGTACGTATCATGATCCGTTGCATGGGGCTATCACGCTAGATAGGACCGATCCGGTGGAAGCGCTGCTCATAGGATTAATTGATACGTCTCCTTTTCAGCGACTACGACGTATTCGGCAGCTGGGTCCGGCTAATCTGACATTTCATGGGGCTGAAAGTTCGCGATTTACTCACTCCTTAGGGGTTATGGTGATTGCTCGCCGAGCGTTTGATCGCTTAGCGGCAATGTACTCAGAGTTGAGGAGTCATCGTGCCGCGGTCCTGTGTGCGGCATTACTCCATGATGTGGGTCATGGTCCGTTTAGCCACACGGCGGAAGAAGTATTTGGAGGGCATCATGAGCATTGGACGGTGCGTATTTTGGAGCAGGCTGCCGAAATACGTGAGCGCTTAGATCACTTTTCGCCCACGCTGCGATCTGAGATTGAGCAAATTTATCAACATCAGCATCCTGTGCCCTGTGTCTGGCAGCTGGTGTCGAGTCAGTTAGACTGCGATCGCATCGACTATCTTATGCGTGACAGCTACTCCACTGGAGCGTCCTATGGTCAGCTAGATTTGGACCGCATTATCTTGGCCCTAGATTACGACCCAGCCAGCCAGCAGCTAATTGTGGCCAGGAAAGGGCTGGGGGCTATCGAACATTACCTGGTGGTGCGCTACTTTATGTACGCACAGATCTACAACCATCCCAAAAATTTAGTCGCCACCTGGGTTTTAGAACAACTCATTAATCGAGCACGATTAATGATGGCAGCAGGCAAGCTGGAGGCAGATGACACCATGACCGCCTGGCTGACCTGTGAGATTGATACGTTGCCGCTAGATCAGTACTTGGCCCAAGATGACTATGGTTTGTACTACCATCTGCAGCGCTGGCAGACCCACAAGGACTTAATACTGGCTGACCTGTGCCAGCGATTTGTTAATCGCCGTCTCCCCAAGGCAACAGACATTAGCCAATACACCTATGCACAACAGCAAGACATTCTGTCAGCAGCACGGTGTCAGGCATATCCGCAGGTCCCAGATACTGATGTCTATGTTAGTCTGCGCCACATACGCAACCGTGGCTACACACTTTATCAACGCGGTATCAAACTCAAAACCCCTGAAGGGCTGGTGGCCATTAGTCAGCTATCTCCCCTGGTGCAGACGCTAATTCAACCCTGTCATCGAACGTGGCTACTGCATCCAGCTGATATGCCAACAGCTGAGATTCTACAAAAGTTTGAATTAGTAGATATCAACACTGCCTGATACCAGTTCTCAGATTTAAGTTCTTAATTTTGAGTTATGGAACCTTGGCAAAGCTCGAGATAGAGATTTTTGGAGCTTAGGGGGCTAAACCGAGAGGGAGCAAAACTGTTCAGAGCAGCGCTTGATTGTTAGCTAGCTCCTGAAAATTTAGAGCCGCCAAACGGTCGTACGCTCTGTCAATAAATCGCTGACCTCGGAGAAAGCCAATATTGGCACCTGGGCAAATATAGCTGAGGGTTTGCGGTGTAAATTCATTCACCAGCCGCTGAATGTGCTGGAGCTGGCGGGGCCAGTGAAACGTTTTGGATACTCGTAACGGGGCAGCGTCGCCTTGGCGAGTGGGCAAAATATGTCGTCCAGTGAACAGGATGCCCCCTTGCTCTGAACTGTAGAGGCAAGCCGACCCAGGCGAATGTCCGGGGGTCCAAAGCAAACGATGATGAGGGGTTAATACTAAGTCTCGATGAAAGGTTTTTGTATCAACCTGCGGCAGCAGATAGGCTTCTTGCTCCTGAACAACGACGTCGCACTCAAACCGAGTTTGCCAGTCGCGCCCACGGCTACTCCCCCCCCGATGGGTTATCACCAACCAGCGTAGCCCCCCCCGCCGGGCGATAAAGTCTACGTTGGCATCGGTCCAGGCAGGACAGTCAACTAAAATGTTGTTTCTTATAGAAGAATTGCCATCTGATGCAGAGGTATCCGTTATTAAATAAGCTGTGCCACCTAAGGTTTCGCGATTAGGCGAAAACGCACAGACAGCAGTATCGATACCAAATACTGATTGAGGCAGTTTTGTGGTTGATCGAGCTGTTTCACTAGTTGCGGGGCTATTGCCCAAATTTGTTTCTGAAATAGACACAAGCTCTCCAAAAAAGGCCATTCTCTTTAACCCCAGGCCCCGCCTGGTATGTTAAATCAGAGCCTTAGCAGGGGTGGCAATGTGGGTTTATGACGTTTGTACTGTTATCGATATTACTGGGAATCTTGACCTACTGGGTCATTCGCCGTGGTGTAGCGACTATGACGCGCTCACCCGTCTGGCTATTGTGGCTGATCATCATGATGCCGATTTTAGCGCTGACTGTCTGGGTTCTAAGATATGGCAGATATGCGCCTCCTAATATTTTTATTCTGGGGCTGTTTATCGTTTGCCCACTGTTGTATACGTGGGTTGTCTTGGTGGGAAGACGCCCTCAGCCCCAGACACCCGTTACACCCCGGCCAGAACCACCTCCCGTTCTGGAGCGAGAAGCCGAAGAGCGCTTGCGGGCATGTTTTCCATGGTCTGTTTATTTTTTGCAGACGATTGAACATCGCCAACAAATGATGATCTGTCGCGGTCGCCTCAAAGCGGCACCAGCGGTTGCTCACAGCACGGTGCAACAAAACGTGCGATCGCAGTTTGGCAATCAGTATTTGGTGGTTTTGCAAGAGGAACGTAACGGGCATCCGGTGTTTACCCTGGTGCCCAATCGACAACACGAAACCTCGGCTAAAAACAGCAGTTGGCTGCTATCGATAGTGCTATTTGTCTTGACCCTGGGGACTACTACCCTGGCAGGGCTATTGCTGGTTGGCGATCTGTCGCTGTCGGAACTGCGATCGCAACCCGTAACGTTGGTTAAAGGTCTGGGCTATAGCCTGGCCGTGATGATGATTTTGGCAGTACGGGAGATTGCCCACTACGCTATGGCTCGTCGTCATCATATTCCAGCCTCACCGCCCTACTTTATTCCTGTCCCTTACTTTTTAGGGACTGTCGGCGCTTTTGTGCGGATTAAGGCCCCTGCACCTCATCGTCGGGCTCTCTTTGATTTGGGGCTAGCCGGTCCGTTGGCGGGCTTTGTTGTCACCCTGCCAGTTGTGCTTTGGGGGTTGGCCCATTCTCAGGTCGTGGATTTAACTGAGGAATCGAGTCTATTTAATTTTCAGTCCTTAGATCCAAGGGGTTCAATTTTGTTGGCGCTACTCAGCAAGCTGGCCCTGGGCAATACATTAGAGATGGATCAGGGGCTGGCGTTACATTCGGTTGCGATCGCAGGCTGTTTAGGTCTGGTACTCACAGCCCTAAACCTCATGCCTGTTGGGCAGCTAGACGGCGGGCACATTGTTCATGCCATGTATGGTCGTTGGGGCGGAGCAGCTATCGGCAATATCGCCCGCGTTTTGGTTGCGGCTATGGCCTTTATCCAAGCAGAGTATCTGCTGTGGGCATTACTCCTCATCTTTATGCCCAGTCGCGATGACCCAGCCCTGGATGATGTCAGTGAACTAGATGGGTTACGAGATGCCTTTGGACTGATAGCCATGGCATTGCTGGTCTTGCTGGTTCTACCTATGCCTTTAGCCATCAGTGAGCGCCTGTTTTAGGTCACCGTCGACCTGACCCTCAGAGATATTTCCTAACAAATCGATGCCTATTAGCCGAAAGTATAGTTGACAAGCGTGGCTACGTTGACCGGGTGCTTGAAGTTCAAAGAACATTTATCCATAAGTTCATGATGGATTTCCGTACATTGCTTTGATGAGACTGTAAACGTAAAAGACGCAACAAAAGTTTACCTTCCCTCATGTCTTCCTCTCCCTCCCCAAGGCCAACAGTTAATTTTTTTACATCGGCTCTCCTCTTGTTTGGTGGCAGCTTTGGCGGTACTCATTTAACCGCCACAGTTGCTCCATATTCTCAGTGGTCAGGGGTTGTGGGTTTTTTGATGTTTCCGACAGCATTTATGGCAGGTATGCGGTTGTGGCCCCAGACAAATTTGCTAATGAACAAAATTCGGTCGCTACCTAAGCGCATTAAACGTTCCTATCAAGTCCCTACCAAAACTTCTAGACGAGGGATTGGGTCATTTACGTTTGTATTCACATCTATCACAACATCAACGTTGGCGGGGCTGATTTTAACTCCACCTGCGATGCAGGCTATCTTCGACCCAGGGTACAGAGTTCTAATTACGGCCGGTGCCCTCTATGGTGTCATCTGCTGGGTACTGGTTCAGCTTGGATATCTGCAGCAAGCTGATGTATACCCCAAAGATTCTTAGGCTACGGCCAATTTATTTAATCAGTAGTACGGATTTAACGGGTCTGCGTATTGGCTGGCCATTATTATCCAATCGACCAAAGTATGTTTGACTTTCTTTGGTCAAGGCAAAATATAGTGATGCTGAGCTGCCGCCGTCTAAATTTAGTGCCTGCTGAATTCCCAACGTGGTCATAAACGTGGCTAGCTCAGTCAGGGTCATTCCCCCCAATGGCTGAGCCTGTGCCACCATTACCCAAACTACTGTGCCATCTTGGGCAATACCGATAGCGCTGCGAGCATTGCGCTGCTGGCTACCGATGGCATCACGAATCAGATTATCGTCAGCGTAGTCAGTAAAGCCCTCTTGTTGCGAAGTATCCTCTGGCAAAAGCTGCGGCCCAGCTCCCAGAGCACTGTGCAGCGTGCAACCACTAGGAACGGGCTCGCTATGCCGAGTAATGTCGTAACGGACCGCTTCCCCACAGGTATAGCGACGGAACTCAGAGCGGTTGAGAATTTGGTCAAGATAGGGAGTCAGAACGGGGTTATCGATTAATCGTCGGTTGTCTTGAGGATTGGCCACCAGAGCACCGTTAACGGTGATAAACGAAGTGGTTTGGGCATTGTTTGGGTCAAAAAAGCCACCGTTAATAACGGCCATGGCTTCGGTCTCGACAGCAAATGTTTCAACCGTTTTAAGATCATCCGTAATCGCTATCTCCAGTGACAAGCTGGCTGGAATGGTGACTACATGAACACGGGCAACCGGTGTCTCATCACTAGGCCAGTTCTGAATTTTAAATGTAGGGTCGGCGATTGGCAGCTCTGGAGATGGGGTAACAGCGGATTCTTGAGGTACGAGAGTCGGTTCAGACGACACGGCACACTGGGTCAGCAGAAGGGCTAACCCCATACAAATGGACAGTTTCAAACCAGACCGCTTATCCGGCTGCATTGCGGACACGCTCACTGTAGTCTGCAGGGCGCAGCTGACGAACCCCTTGAAAAATTAGCTGACGCAAACCTAGGGGCAGATACGACAAAAGTCTGCCAAACTTGGCTTTGGATGACAAAGCTCCATTAGTGGCTAGCTCTTGAATTAGCTGACGTCCTCGCTGTGTCTCACCTTTTTCGATCAGACGCATCGCTAGCACCTGCTTAAGGCCATTTAGTTTATAGACGCGACTAGTTTCTAGCTCAGGACGTTCGGTAAACCGATAGCTTTCTAGACAAAATACTTTGGCAGAGAGAAAGTGAATATCTTGCTTGAGGCTGGTTTGCCCTCCATGAAATCGATATTCCATCAGCCGCTCAGGAATAAAATAACCGGTTTTACCAGCCATCGCTACGCGAACTAAAAGGTCAAAGTCTTCACAACCATCGGCCTCAAATCGCATAAAGTCCACCTCGCTCAGACACGCTTTACGAAAGAGCGTAGACCCCACTTGCAAACTCTGATGGACAAAGGTTTCTTTGAGCAAATCGTCAATCCTTGCTTCAGATAGCCGATCTTTCCCCCACTTAGCAGAATTAGCTGCTGTAGCCGCCTCATCTCGTTGATTACGGGCATTGATTACCCAGTGATCGGTGCAAACAAAATCGACCTCAGGCTGAGCTTCCATTACCGCAACTGTGCGTTCCAAAAATGTTGGTGTTAGGGCATCATCATCGTCAAACTTGATGAAATAGGTGCCTTGGGCAGCGTCATACCCTGAGCGCATATTACGGCTACGTTTAATATTCTGTGGATGACGGATATAGCGAATACGCGGATCGTCCCACTGGGCAATAACCTCAGCAGTATTGTCGGGGGATGCATCATCACAAATAAGCAGCTCAAAATCCGTAAAGGTCTGATTGAGCACGCTCTCTACGGCGTAAGGCAAAATATGAGCCCGATTATAGGTGGGAATACAAACACTGACTTTAGGCACAGCAAATTTCGATATATGGGTTAGAGCGATATTGGCTAGTTTACTGACCCTTGAACCGGCTTAATGTCAGTGAGGATTACATAAAGATCATCTATAGCCAATGTATTGGTTTTATGGGAACTGCCAAAATTGGTGCAGTTTATAAAGCAATGCCCCAAAGAGAATAAATTATGTTGATTCTCAAGCAATTGGTGGCAAAACTACCTATGGATGTCGCTGTAGATTAAGTTGAGAACCAATGCCCCAAGCTTCTATGGTTGCCAACGAAATATCCGTCGAGTCGGTCAAGGGTCTGCCGACGGTTTCAGTTATCGTACCTATCTATAACGGCGAAAATGATTTGCCAGGGTTGATTGAGTGTTTGCTGCGCCAGACCTACCCGGCAGATAGGGTGGAATATCTGCTAGTCGATAATGGCAGCTGCGATCGCACCCCCGAAATTCTCAAAGAGGCCGTCACCCAGGCCCAGACCCAAAATCTTAACGTTAAGCATCTTAGCGAGACCCAAATCCAAAGTGCCTATGCGGCTCGTAATGCGGCTATTCGGATAGCAACAGGCGACGTTTTAGCCTTTACCGATGCCGATTGCTATCCCGCTGACACCTGGCTTGAAAATCTGGTGCAAGGGTTTAAGGATGATGCCGTTGGACTCTGTGTCGGAGAAATTACAGCATTACCCGGCACCACCTGGCTTGAGCGCTACGCCGAGCGCAAAAATATCATGTCCCAGCAAGACACTCTCAATCACCCATTCTGCCCCTATGGCCAGACAGCTAACATCGCCGTACGGGCCTGCGCCTTTAGGAAAATTGGATTGTTTCGACCGTACATGACCACAGGAGGTGATGCGGATATCTGTTGGCGACTGCAACGGGACGGTGGCTGGCAGCTACACTATGCCAAGACTGCAGTAGTTCAGCACCATCACCGCGCCACGCTCAAAGAACTCTACAAACAGTGGTACCGCTATGGCCGCTCAAATCGCTATCTTCATCAGCTCCATGGCATTAAGCTAACCCGACCGCTGATGCCTCGCGAGGTGCGCTACACCACGGCCCGCTGGCTATTTAAGGAACTCCCTGCAGGGGTGCTCAAACTGGTTATGGGTAAAGCCGATCTCATTGATTTAGCCATGACCCCTGTGGGTTTATATTGCTTTCGCGCTCGGACTTTAGGACAAAGAGAATCAAGACTGCCGGAAAATGCTGAAGCTATTGCCTGGTTAGCCAATGATTAAAGAACTAATCATTGGGCAGTGTTCGCTCCGATATTGTTTTTTGTTCTTGGATCACATGCTGGGTACCGCTGCCTTTTCTGAATCTTTTAATTAAGCGGTGGGCGGTGCCCACCCTACGCTCTTACTCAGACCCTGTAACTCAAACCTTACTCACTCCCCTCACCCAATGCGTCTGCTTGTTCTTTCTCTAAACACGTTTCCCTATCCCCCCAGCCACGGTGCGGCTGAGGTGCGCACGTTTAATTTACTCAGACAAATTGGTCCGCTGCATGACATTACCCTTGTGGCCCACAAAACCCAGAATGCCACTGAGGAAAATATTCAGACCTTAAAAAAATGGGTTAAGGAAATCAAGACGTTTCCAGTCCCTAATAAAAAAGACCCCAACCAAAATCGAAATCCACTAAAGCAGGCACTACGACTGGCGCAGTTTGTCATCACCGGCACACCACCAAGCGTGACCTTTCGATTCTCACCAGAGGTTTATACCTGGGTGATAGAACAGGTAAATACTGGCAACTACGACGCAGTGATCTGTGAACACGGCGTCAATGAGATGTACGTGCATCCTAAGTTTCGCGATCGCGTTAAAACCGTGGCGGATATTCACAGCTCTGTTTATGGCTGGGTGCTTGATCATCTAGAAGCTGGGGCCTCTGAGAATCCGCTACGCGATCGTCTCTATCTGCCTCTTTTAGCTCGGTATGAAAAGCGATATTGCGCTAAATTTACCCAGTTAGTGGTCACCACACCGGACGACCGTAGCCACATTCACGGGTTGGTGCCAGATGCCAGAATCGATATTGTCTCAACGGGTGTGGATTTAGAAACCTCGCCCTATCGCTCTCATGATCCGGGTGGGCAATCGTTAATTTTTATTGGAGCGATGGATTCCTCCCATAACATCGACGCAGCCTGCTATCTGGCGCGGGAGATCTTTCCCCTAGTCAAACAGCAGTATCCTGAGGCAACGCTAAGTCTTGTAGGTACACGTCCTGTGCCAGCGGTAAAAGAATTGGATAGTATTCCCGGTGTGTCGGTGACCGGGCGTGTGCCGTCAATTACGGCATGTTTGCAGCAGTCAACCGTCAGTGTGGTGCCGCTGCGGGCGGGGATTGGCATCAAAACCAAAACCCTGGAGTCTATGGCAGTGGGTGTGCCCGTTGTGGGCAGCGATCGCGGTCTAGAAGGCATGAACGTTGATGTAAAAGATATGCCGCTACGAGCACTACGGGCCAATAGCCCCCAGGAATATGTAAAGGCCATTGGGCAACTATTTGAAGATGCCACATTGCGTCAGCAACTTTCCCAGAATGCGCGTCACATGATTGAAGCGGAATTTAACTGGGAGAGCCTCGGGCAACGATACGCCCAGGTGCTATCCTCCTAGGGAAAATTGCGTAGGCCGCAACAAAGTTCTATGGGTCTGAGTAAATCGAATCCACCCACCGCTCAAGTAAAGCTCTTAGTCAGTCCAAAATCGGGGCGGATCCCCTGGTCATTGCTAAGTTGGCTAGCTTTGGGTACTGGCGCGATTTTTCTGACAGCTGTGAGTCTGTCGGGGGCAAAGCTCATTATCGATCCCTACAGCCCTAACTGGTTAAAGACAGCTTTCCCTGGCTTGGTCAATAGCTTTGAGGCGGATCCCCAAACGGCGGAAGAAATTCAAGCTGAGCTGCGATCGCAAAATATTACAGCCGATCAGCCGCTCCCCTGGCCCCAAGCAGACAACCCCAAAGCTTGGCTCTATCCGATTTTGAGTCCAGATGGCAAAACCATTCGAGAACTCTGGGTCTACCAGGTGCGGGGCAATCGGCGACAGCGAGTCGACCAAGTGTCCATTCGCCCTATGCGGGAGTCGTTTATCACGACACCGCTGGTGGGGAGCGCCTCGCAGGTTGCCAGTGTAGACAGTAAAGCCACCCTCTCTTCAGTGCGCTTAATCTCTGGCCAGGCATCTGGTAAGTCAGACCCCTTGCTTTTATTAGAAGGCCAACGGCGCTATGGCAATATCACCATGCGCTATGGCCAAATTTTGAGCTATCACCCCCAAAACCAGCGCTTACATCGCCTACTCAACTGGTCGAGCTCTGCCGGGCAGCCGCCCCAGTGGCAAACCAGCTCGACGGGTAGCGATCAATTGGTGATCAATCAAACGGTGGGGTTGCGGCCCAGTTTTCTGCTATATCAGCTGGTGCCCAACGATCCGCCTCAGCTCAAAGAAGTCTCACTGTACAGCTCAGTTTACAACTCTGAGCTGGGCACCTCTCTCTATGACAAAGCCTTAAAACTAGCCCAAGGAGCGGTATGGTTCCACAGTCTGCAGATGATGGAGTCTGCTAAAGCCGCCATTGGGCCAGACTGGTCTGCCGGGGCGCAAGCCCAACTCGATTTAATTCAGCTTCATGCTCAGCGAACCAAGGCTCAGACCGAACAGACCTGGTCGAGTCAGCAGCAGCACATTTTGGCCTATCTAATTGATGGTCAGTGGGATCAGGCATTAAAAGCCCTCGAAGATCAGCCAGCCATTTATGATGCCACCCTTAAGCGCTTAGAACGTGATTTTGACTCACTGTGGCGCGGGGTAACCACCCATTTGCAAGTGCACCCGAACGATGTCAGCCCCCAGATTTGGGGGGCAATGCTCGTGACATCGCGCCAGTCACCAGAAGCGGGTGAAGCCTGGCTGAAAAAAAAGACATCGTCAAAACCAACGCTAGAGCGACTGCAGGCACTGGGTAAATCAGATAATGACGTTGCCGACACCTTGCCAGCATCTCAGGTGGCAGCTGCGCCGTTACCCGATACAGCTGGGCGCTATTTCAGTCTGATTGGTCAGGCCACGGCGGTGAGTGCTCCGGGAAATGGGTGGTTGCGATCGCAAACACTTCCCAATCCGCTGCCTGGACAAACCTGGTATCAGATTGATGTCCAGCTGCTTCAAGACAGCTCGGGTTGGGGGTTATTGCCAGGAAATCTTACAGCCGCCAACTTCTGGGCCGAGTCGCTGTCCCTAAGACGTCAGGCCCAGCTATTTAACAACAATCAGCTGGCTGGCGGAATTACCATCCATGGTGTCAAGGGCAGTAGTTCTCGGCTATCGCTGTTAGCCATTGGTCCACAGGTGGAAGGGACTACATTGGTGACTGCTAGCAACAGTCTGCGCTGGTTACCAACGCTTCCATGGCAAACAGCCCCTGCACTGCCTGCTGCTGTTGAAAATACGTTGGCAGATGACACATTACCGCTGACAGCACTTGACCCGAATGGTGGAATGACTGACACCATTGGGCAACAGTTAGGACTAACCGCCGAACAAACAGCAGAGGTATACCCCTATCTGGACTATGCCAGGTTAGATATCAATGCCGATTTAACGCCAGAACATATCTTTTCAGTTAGCCCTGGGGTACCGGCTGAATTATCGTTACCCCAGGGTAAAACCTTGATTTTCTCCGACTCTGGCAATCTGCTATACAGCGACGTTAATCAACAACATAGGTTGCTAGCGGTTATGGAAAGGAATAGTAAACAGCCAGCGATGCTGCTGATTGACCAGGGAAATCGCTACAGCTTGCTTGAATTGTGAACGAGTGCTTGACTCAGCAATTGCTTCACAGCATCAAACGGCAACGGCTTACCAAACAGATAGCCTTGACCAATATCACAGCCAGATTGCTGCAGTGCCTTAAGCTGTTCTGGCGATTCAATCCCTTCCACCACCGTTTGCATACCCAATCCATGGGCCATGGTTAGCATGCTCTTTAGCAATACTTGAGTACGCTGATTCGTTAAAATCTCTTGAACAAACGCCCGATCAATTTTGAACCCATCTACCTCAAAACGAGTTAAATAGTTAAGGCTAGAAAACCCGGTGCCAAAATCATCTAGTGCAACATGAAAACCAGCCTGACGGCACTCTTTGAGGGTTGCTAGAGCAACAGGGTCTTCCATAAAAACCCGCTCAGTCACCTCAAGTTTTACCTGAGATGGTTCCAGTGCATATTGATTGGTTACAGCTTGCAATTCGTTTAAAAAATCAGTTTCTGACAGCTGTCGAGGAGCAACATTAATGCTCATAAACAATGAGCTATTTGGACAAACAGCTTGAAACTGCACCAGATCGCGACAGGCTTGCTCAATCGTCTGCTGACCGATGGGGATAATCAATGATGTTTCTTCAGCAATACTTGTAAATTCACCCGGTGATACATGACCACGAGTTGGGCTAAACCAACGGATTAACGCTTCAAACCCTAGAATCTGACAGGTTTGGATATTGACTAGTGGTTGATAGTGGGGACGTAGCTGCTGATTATCCAGCGCCGCCCTTAGTTCTGACTCAAGGCGCATTTTGTCGAGCACCTTATCATCCTCTTCTGAGGACGGTTGGTCTTGTTTACTGATGGGAATTTTTAAGTGTGACGACGAGGCCACCTGGGGGGTGTTCCGTATACGATGCAGCAGCGTGTTTACCAAAAGTTTTACAACGGGATCTGCATCTTGTACCCGCTCTGAAATTTGTTGGCTAGAAATCGCGACGCAGACGGTCTCTTCAAGTGCTTTAGCGGATGCTGAGCGGGGCGCAGTGTCCATAACGGCCATTTCACCCAGGACATCGCCGCTGGTTAATATTCGTAGTGGGAATGGCTGACCGTCAACGCTGACGGCAACTTCTACCCGACCCGACTCAATGATGTAGGCCAAATCTCCGGGGTCTCCCTCAGAGAAAATAGTCTCACCCATCTGAAAGTGCTTGAGCGCAGAGGAGGAACCCCAGTTAGACATGGATGTCTCACCCAGTGAACGACAATAATTAGCTAAGAAAAATCACGGGGATGCACAGTCAAAGGACACATCTAATATAAATTTGGTTTCCCTATTGTCTACATGTCCTTTCTTACGACTCAGGGTAATCACTTAAGTTTAAGGCAGTGGCGAGTAATCAGAGGTTACTAGGAGGGTTGAGCAAATACCATTTTAGGGGCCAAACAGAGTTGCTCGTCTCTTAATCGAAAGACGCCGATGCCAAGGAACTCAGAGGTCTCAGTAATAACCCGTAGAGGCTGCTCTAGAGCGATAGTTGGCACACTGGGTAATCGTTGGCCGAGACACCATCGACGAGCTAGTTCAGGAGGTAACACAATCTCAGGCAAATGCTGCATTGCCACTGCGGGAGTAATCAAATTCACTGGGTCTGGCTGAGATGATAAGGTTTCAAGTGAAATACTTGTATCTAGATGAAAACCGCTGCTTTGGGTACGCAGCAGCGAAGCCAGTGTCCCGCCAACAGCTAGACGCTGACCCAAATCTCGCGCGATGGAGCGAATGTAGGTACCGGCCCCGCAGACAATATCTAAGGTAATTTCGGGTGACTCTCCCGCTTGCCAGCCCACTACATCAACCCGATGTATAGCAACGATACGGCTGGGAATATTGGCTGTTTCAACACTGCCGCGACGGGCCAAATCATAAAGCCGCTGACCTTGCACATGGATAGCGCTGTACATCGGGGGAACTTGCTGAATCTCACCCTGAAAGTGAACCAGCTGCTCGACCACATCGGCTTTGGTGAGGTGAGTGGCCGGAGTCTGGGTTAAAACAGTGCCGTCTAAATCATCTGTATCTGTCGTAGTTCCAAATCGGACAACAGCGCGATATGTTTTATCACTGGGTAAATACTGAAGCAAACGGGTGGCTCTACCAACAGCCATTGGTAAAACACCAGTAGCAGCCGGGTCTAGGGTACCGGCATGGCCAATTTTTTTGGTCTGAAGCAGTCGACGCAGTTTGGCAACACAATCGTGGGATGTCCAACCGGCAGGTTTGTAGAGATTAAGAAAGCCGTCGAGGCCAGTCACAGGAGTAACCGTAAAAGAACACAGGACAACAGCTATGGTATCAGGGCTGCTGAGGTGACGGTGTGGTTAATTCGGGTGACAGCTGGGGTTCGGCATCTGGTGAGATGGGCAACGTTGGTGGCTCACCGGAGGATTCTGGCGACTCAATGACATCTGCAGCTGACCGGGGTGGCCCACCAAGCTGCTCGACTAAAGACGGGCCGGTAAGGCTTTGGACCATTGTTAGCTGAATTGGCGCTTGACTGAGTTGGCTAATTCCTTCTGCTGTCAGCAGCGGCTGATAGGTCGTTTCATCACTGAGGTGGGCCGTTAAAAAGGCCAAGCTAGAGGCGTTGAGATAGTCTTGCGCCAGCTCTGGGTCGGGACCAATAATCTCGGTGGGTAGGTCAAAGGCTTCGCTACCGGTTTCAGTCACAGCAATCGTGGAAAAGTGGGTACCCTGACGCATCAACAGCAAATAGCGCTCGGGTTGAGTCAACCAGGTAAAGGGCACGAGCTGTTCTTGAAGTGCTGGTGCAACGGTATCGGCTCCGCTGGAAATAATCATGGTGGGGGTGGTGATTTGTCCCATACTTTCTTGCCCAAACAGCACGCTGGTGATGGGATTGATTGCGATCACAGCCCGGATTCTTCCATCCTGTAATGACAGGGTAGTTTCACTCGGCTCGGCGAGCTGACTGGCCTGGCACTGCAACAACAGAGATACATTCAGCGACAGCGAACTGGGTGGACAACTCTCCCTCAACACCTCAAAATCAAGACTGGCACCCGCTAACGCCAGCGCCGTGTAGCCGCCAAACGATTGGCCTACCAGCCCTACTTGGGCAAAGTTAATCAGATTGCCGTATTGAGTAGCCTCTCGCTCTAGATAGTTGAGCAGTGCAGAAATTTGTCGTGGACGGTCGATAAATTCTTCATTGGGCACTACATCAGCCGACCGACCCACCAGTAGCGCATTAATTTGAGCCGCATTACTCCCTGGATGTTCTACAGCTAGCACCACAAACCCATGGGATGCCAGGTGTCGTCCCAAATATGCGTAAGACGTACGATCATTCCCTAAACCATGGGAAATAATCACTGTTGGGCGATTACGCTGACGCTGCCCACCGAGTGTGGGCAAATAAATATCGGCAGGAATCGGTGCATCTGCTGATAGCTGCTGGCGCTCAACCTGGTACGTGCCCGACTGCCGAGCCTGAGTCGCCAAGGCCAAAAGACGAGCTTGCTGCACCTCTGATAGCTCTTCTGTTGGTGTTCCCAAGCTTTCTAATAGGGCAATAGAAGCATCCGTCTCATAAACAGCACGATTAATCTCCCGCAGTAGTTCTAGCCCTCGATCTAGCTCAATACGCATCGCTGGCGAGGGAAACTTACGGATAGCATTTAACAGTGTAAGCCCTTCGTTCTCATCCGCAACAGCGACCAAAATAGACCCTCGCAGGGCTCTAAAATCGCTACGTCGAGCCTCGGTGCGAATAAAGTCAGCTGCAATATTCAGCAGATATTCCCCCTGCTTTGTATAGAAAAATCGATCCAGCAGGACCACATCAACATCAATCGTGTCAATATCGCGCTCTACGCGCCAGGTAAGGGCTTGTCTAATTTCTTCAATGCCATAGTCTTCTGGCAAAAACTGTGCGTAGTAAGCCAGATCATCACTGAGCACACCCTCTTCAGCCAGCTGATCTAAGTCTGCTAGCTCAATAGATCGTTCAATCGGGCCAAATGCAAAGGTAATTCGTTCTGCAGCCGCACTAGGGAAGGCCGCCGCACAGACCATTCCCAGTCCTAGAGTTAAACGTTGAAAGCCTTTTATTGCCGCCGACAAGCACACTCGTTTCATAGATAACCGTATATTTGTAGCCAGATCACACCCAGAAACAAACTCAGGCAGATGCCGTTTTTTCCAGCAATGCCAACAAATCGTCTTCACTCAAACGCTGAATACCCAGCTTTTCAGCCTTAGATAGCTTTGATCCGGCATCTATGCCGACCACAACATAGCTTGTTTTTGAACTCACTGACCCAGTCACTTTACCGCCGCTTTCTTCAATTTTTGCCTTAGCTTCACGACGGCTCAAAGTCGGTAGAGTGCCTGTGAGTACAAAGGTTTTTCCGGCCATGGGTCGGTCAGTGGCTTCGGGTTCTCGTGGGGGCCCTTCTAGATTGAGTTTTTTTTCTTTCAGACGCGTGATTAGTTGCTGATTAGCACTGCTTTGAAACCATTCATGCACCGCATAGGCAATTTCTGGACCAATACCGTACACTGCTTCAATTTCCTTTGGCTCTGCTGCCGCCAACCGATCTACTGTGTAAAACTCTTGAGCCAACAGCTGGGCATTGACAGCACCGACATGGCGAATGCCTAATCCAAACAGCACCCGTGACCAGGGTTGTGACGTAGACGCTTGGATGGCATCTATCAGTTTCTGGGCTAGCTGCTGACCCATACGATCTAGCGGTAATAAGTCCTCTACAGTCAGATCATAGAGGTCGGCAATAGAGCGCACTAACTTTTGCTCCAACAATTGCTGCACCCACTTTTCACCCAAACCTGCGATATCTAACGCCTGACGGCTGGTCCAATGGATTAGATCGCCTCTCACAATCGCCGGACACAATGGATTAATACAGCGGGTTACAGCCTCATCGGCTGGCCTCACCAATTTTTCACTGCATTCCGGACAGTGGGTGGGTAGACGGCAGGGTTCAGCGGCGGCAGGACGCAGATCAAAGAGTACCCTAACCACTTCTGGAATAATCTCGCCAGCCTTGCGGACAATAACCGTATCGCCTTTGTGCAAGTTAAGTTCAGCAAGGCGATCGGCATTGTGTAATGTAGCGCGCGAGACGGTCGTGCCCGCTAATTGCACAGGGGCTAACTCAGCCACCGGGGTAACCGCGCCAGTACGTCCCACCTGCACCGTCATATCTTGAAGAATGGTTGGCACTTCTTCAGCTGGATATTTTAGAGCAATCGCCCAGCGGGGAAATTTTTGGGTAAACCCCAACCGCTCCTGCAGCGCCAGGTCGTTGAGCTTAACCACCACACCATCGGTCAGATACGGTAGTTCAGTTCGGGCCTGGTCCCAGGTGTCATAAAACTGGGCCACATCTGCAGTAGCCGGGCATAGTTTTCGGTTGGGATTGACCTTCAATCCGAGGGTTTGAAGAGCTATTAGAGAATCTTCTTGAGTTTGGGGCGGCGTTACCCCCCCCGTCCCCTCAGGCAGCAGCAGTGTGTAGGCAAAAAAATCAAGACGACGCTGTGCCACCACTCGCGAATCTAGCTGACGTAAGGTTCCGGCGGCGGCATTACGGGGGTTGGCAAATAGCGCCTCATCGTTTGCCTGACGTTCAGCATTAATGCGCTCAAATACATCGTTAGGGATAAAGGCTTCACCCCGCACCTCAACTCGGGGCGGCGGATTCTCGATCTGCAGCCGCAGTGGAATAGAGCGAATCGTGCGGATATTTTGGGTAATGTCTTCACCGCTGATACCGTCTCCTCGAGTAACGCCTCTGGTTAGCAAGCCATTCTCATAGGTCAGGGCCAGGGCGTTACCGTCAATTTTTAGTTCAGCAACGACAGTAGCCTGGTTAATATCAGGTGCCTGGCGCTGCCAGCGTGCTTCCCACTGACGATATTCATCGAGATCAAAGGCATTCTCAAGACTGTAGAGCGGAATATTGTGCTCTATCGCTGTGAATTGGCTAGCGGGGCGTTCGCCCACCCGTTGAGTCGGGCTATCGGGTGTGATGAGATCTGGATACTGATTTTCTAAATCTTGCAGTTCGCGATAGAGCCGATCGTAGACTTCATCTGGCAAATCAGGCGCATCCAGAACATAGTAGGCATAGCTAGCTTTTTGCAGCTGCGATCGCAGCTCCACTGTCCGCTGCCGTATATTGTCTGGAATTGTCTCTGCCATAGGGTTTGCGTACTATTCGATAAAAAATGCCAGCTAAGCAATCTGAATTCTACCTGAGGAAATCAGCCGTGTGCTCTGCAATTTTTTGGTAGCCATAATCCAAGCAAGCCCATCTAATACTATGGTTAGTTCTATTAAAAATGGACAGTCATTGGGTAAATAACGAAAGGTTGACCATCCCAGTCATAAAGCTTGCTTGTTCTATTCCGTAAGGAGTAAGGCTATTTGATTAAAAACAATGACAATCAAGATCGTCAGTCAGATTTGCCCTATCTTCTAGCCAGTAGTGACGCTTTTTCCTAACCTTGATCGTCGGCTTTGGATTTTGGCCGCAGGTCGCCTACTCTCTCAGATTGGCATCGGATTTACCCTGTTTTATGCGCCGTTATTTTTTACTGATGACGTCGGGTTATCAGCTACAGCCATTGGTTTAGGGTTAGGCAGCCAGTCTCTGTCTGGGCTCATCGGTCGATTTGCCGGGGGCTCCATGGCCGACTCACATCGGTGGGGTAGACGACGAACCCTGTTGTTATCAGCCGCAATCTCAGCTGTAGCCGATGGTTGTTTTGTTCTCACCACTGGCTTTGCTGGCTTTGTTGTTGCCAATTTATTAATGGGCTTAGGGGTGGGTCTTTATTGGCCTGCCACCGAAGCAGTCGTTGCCGATCTCACCAGCGACAAAAATCGCAATGAGGCATTTGCAATCGTACGCCTGGCAGACAGTCTGGGTTTAAGCGCTGGTGTAGTGCTGGGAGGCGTTGTTATTGCGGCATTTAAGGCATATCGCCTTCTATTTGCCCTAGATGGCATCACATTTCTGGTGTTTTATGTCGTTGTTGCTGTTGCCATCCGTGAGACGCTTAGCACTAAAACCAGTTCAGGCGGTTTTTGGCAGGGTTGGCGCGTGGCCGTTTGCGATCGCACTCTCCAAATTTATGTCGTCGTCAACAGTTTGTTTACCCTATATCTCTCACAGTCTCAGAGCACGCTCCCCCTCTATCTCAATCGCTTTACCAGTCTCGATAATCACGCAGCAGTGGGCGGCATTTTCACCTGGGCCATTGTCCTGACGGCACTCTGTCAGCTACCGATGGTGCGCTGGCTCAATCGCTTTACTCAGCCCCATGCCCTGATGATTGCTTTAATCTTCTGGGCTATCACCTTTTTAACTACCTGGCTAGTGGGTCAACAGTTTATCCCGCCATTGTTATTTGTGATTGTCGGGCTAACAGCCATGGCCCTGGGGACAGTGGCCTACACACCAATTGCCTCAGCCCTGGTGGTGGGCATTGCCCCAACTAACTTGCGAGGGGTATATCTGTCAGTAAATTCTATGTGTTGGGCGGTGGGCTATTTAATTGGACCACCCTTGGGGGGCTGGGCTTTAGACCATGCCATGGCCCATCAATTTTGGCTTTGGTTAGTGGCGAGTACCCTGGGGGGCAGTCTGATTTTGCGCTCCCTACAAACACAGCTGCAGATAAAACAATCTGACCAACTCTCTCGCTGACTACGCCGAGCGCTTATATTCTCTGAGCATTTATATTCTCTGAACAACCAGATTTTCAATCAGCCCAGGCTCTAAGAACACCATTGAGATTATCCATATCGTGTTTCATTTTTGTTACATCTAGGCGAGTGTTTCCTAACGTCTCAAATCTGCGTGATAGCATACTGACCATAGCTTTTAATCGATTTGGAGAAAAACCTTGGCACTTCGGGTTGCGGTTGTTGGCGGTGGTCCAGCAGGGTCTTCTGCTGCTGAGACATTAGTAAAAGCAGGTATTGAAACTTATCTTTTTGAGCGCAAGTTAGACAACGCTAAGCCCTGTGGTGGAGCGATTCCTCTATGCATGGTGGATGAGTTTGATTTGCCTCCTGAAATCATCGACCGTCGCGTACGCAAGATGAAGATGATTTCTCCTTCAAATATTGAGGTGAATATTGGCGGCACCCTCAAGGACGATGAGTACATTGGCATGTGTCGTCGTGAGGTGCTAGATGGTTTTCTGCGTGAGCGTGCAGAAAAGCTTGGCGCAAAGGTCATTAATGGCACAGTTCACAAGCTAGAGATCCCATCCAACGATAAAGATCCCTACACACTTCACTACGCTGATCATTCCAACGGTACGCTGCAGGGCGATGCTAAAACCCTACAGGTGGACATGGTAATTGGTGCTGACGGTGCTAATTCTCGTGTTGCTCGAGCCATTGATGCGGGTGACTATAACTATGCGATCGCATTCCAAGAGCGCATTCGTCTGCCCGAAGACAAAATGGGCTACTACGAAGAGCTCGCTGAGATGTATGTCGGTGACGACGTCTCTCCTGACTTTTACGCCTGGGTATTTCCCAAGTATGACCATGTGGCCGTCGGTACTGGCACCATGCGAGTAAACCAGGCCAAAATTAAGCAGCTACAGAAGGGTATCCGCGAGCGTGCAGCCAACCGTCTTGAGGGCGGTGAAATTATTAAAGTAGAAGCACATCCAATTCCTGAGCATCCCAGACCTCGTCGGGTTGTAGGTCGTGTCGCTCTAGTGGGTGACGCTGCTGGGACCGTAACCAAGTCCTCCGGTGAAGGCATTTACTTTGCAGCGAAGTCTGGCCGCATGTGTGCAGAAACCATCGTTGAACTTTCCAACAGTGGTGAGCGCGCTCTGAGCGAGCAAGAGCTTAAGACTTACATCAAGCGCTGGGATAAGCAGTATGGAGTTACCTATCTCGTACTGGATATTCTGCAGAGAGTCTTCTATCGTTCTGACGCAACTCGCGAAGCCTTTGTAGAAATGTGCTCTGACATCGACGTTCAGAAGCTGACATTCGACAGCTATCTTTATAAGACTGTCGTACCCGCCAACCCTCTGACTCAGATGAAGATTACGGCCAAAACCATTGGCAGTCTGATTCGTGGTAACGCTCTAGCTCCAGCTGAGTATTTCCCAGTAGAAGTCACTACTAAGTAAACAAAGCCTTAGCTTTTGATGACTAAAACCCCGCTCGATAAAGTTATCGAGCGGGGTTTTATATAGTTTTGCGCACATAGTTCACAACAGTGGCTAGAAGCTTCAGACCACAAAAGCTTTGATTTTATTGTTTGGTACCCATCAAAAAGGGAGGCCCCATCAACCTCCCCTTAAAGACTATTGACATGCTGTGACGCCATACCCTCCAGATGTACAGCAGCTTACAAAAGGTAAAACCAAAACGCCATGTTCGCGCTAGCTGGCAGCACGAGTAGCAAACGCTTGTTCGTCTTGGGGTAATTCTAGACAGTAACCAGCACCGTAGACAGTCTTAATAAATTTCGGATGCCGTGGGTCAGGCTCTAATTTGGTACGCAGGTGACGAATGTGAACACGAATAGTTTCAATGTCGTCATTCGGGTCATATCCCCAAACTTCTTTCAAAATTTCACTGGGCGCGACAGTTTGACCATGTCGCTGCAAAAGACAGTGAAGCAACTCGAACTCTAAATGAGTTAGCTTCACCGTATGCTCAAACCAAATGGCTTCAAAGCGCTCAGGCACCAACGTTAGTGGTCCGTAGCTAAGAATTTCGCTATGTTTTGCCGCCTGAGGGATACGGTCGGTGCGTCGGAGCAATGCTCTTACACGGGCTAACATCTCTTCAAGCTCAAACGGCTTAGTTAGATAGTCATCCGCACCAGCATTAAACCCATCGACCTTATCTTGGGTTTGCCCCAAAGCCGTCAGCATTAAGACCGGAATATCAGCCGTTCGCTCATCTCGGCGAACACGTTGGCAAACGGTAAGGCCGTCCACCTTAGGTAACATCAAATCAAGCATTATTAGGTCGGGCAGGAGCTGCACAGCCAGCGCTTGTCCCCTCACACCGTCCTCAGCCTGACTAACATCATATCCAGCCATTTCCAGGTTAACTGCCACCAGTTCTGAAATAGCCGGATCATCATCGATGACAAGTATACGAGGCATCTTAAAAGACAGAGAGTTTTTAATATGGAATTCAGAAACCCTCTGGGTGAAGGCATCTTTTAATTTGCTCTCTCAGAAATAAAATACTTTTAGTAATGAGAGACAAATTTTATCCCAAATGTATAATATCGCTACAATCAGTTACATCAATGATAGCTTAAGGTTTAATTCACGTTATGGCTGCAGGGCCAACCCCCAAGGTTACAGCCATTAACTCTGCTAACTCGCTTATATCAGGCATCACCCGTTAGCACGCAGGCCAAAAAGCGCGTCGCCAAAAGAAACCAAATCGCGCAAACGATGAAATTAGATGTATTAAATCTTAAAAACTCCCCAGGTAGGATTCGAACCTACGACCAATCGATTAACAGTCGACCGCTCTACCACTGAGCTACTGAGGATTATTCAGCTTTACTAATATAGGCAATTGTAGGTCCGTTTCGCAAGCAGGTTTTTAACCTTTCCTAGAAAAATTTGATGCAGCTCTAGAAGAACAAACATCATGACAAAGCGTCTCAGCCTTACTTTATTAGTCAATCTGTCAATTTAGAACGCAGCTTTGCCAGCTTAGCCTGGGTTTCTGCATTTAGAGACTTAGCCAGAAAACGCTGTTTGGACTGCTTTTTGGGTTTTTGGCGATGCTTCACTTTTTGAACAGATAGGTTGACATCCGCATTTAGCTGTGTAGCTGACATCCACTCGGCACCATAGCCAACGACCGTAAGCCGCTGAGCCCGGTCAGAAGTCGCTACAATCAGACGCTTTTCAAACTTACGAAGGTCATTTCGAAACTTAGCGCAGGATATTTCTATGTAGCTATCGGCTGTCTGACCAAAGCTGGTGAAATGAATGGACAGGTGCTGTGTATATTTTTCAATGCGATGGGCTTGAGGCTGACCATAGGCATCAAACACTAACAATGTCTCAAATCCACTGTAGGCGCTATAGTTCGCTAATGTTTCAGCGAGGCTAGTGCGGGCAAATTCTAGCCCTTGTAGATCACGTAGCTCAGTTAGCTCAGGCCATGCACCAATCACGTTATACCCGTCAACCAACAAAATTGCCTGTGAGGTGGAACGCTTCATCTGTGGGTGCCTGAGTAACGTGTAAGCCAATCATTCCTCTAGCTTAGCGTTCGTTACCAGCGAAACAAGCGATTCAGACGATTTTTCTTAGGCTAGATGCAGATTTTGCAGTGCCTGTTTGACCTGAGCGGGCTCGCCTTGGGTTGCAACACGGCCTTGTTCAAGCAAAATAGCGCGATCGCAATAATCTAACTCGACTAATCGATGCGTCACCCACAGGGCCGTAATCCCTTGATGCTTTACTAAGTCGCGGACCTGAGCGACTAGCTCTAGCTGGCTATCAGGGTCAAGCAGAGCAGTGGGTTCATCAAATAAAAGGACGCGGCAATGCTGCGCTAAAGCGCCTGCGATCGCAACTCGCTGTTTCTGACCACCGCTCAAGGCATAGATAGGGCGTCGCTTGAGATGTAGCAAATTGACCATTGCCAGGGCGTCGTCTACTCGTTTACGCACCACTTCATAGGGCATATCCTCATCAACCAGCCCAAAAGCGACATCGGCTCCGACAGTCGGCATCACTAGCTGATGGTCTGGGTTTTGAAAGACAAATCCTACGGGTTTTTTTAGATAGATTGCTCCTTGAGGAGCGTCTAGTAACCCAGCGAGTAGTCTCAACAGAGTCGATTTTCCACTGCCGTTTGTCCCCAACAGCATGCAAAACTCCCCTGGTGGCACCTGCAATGAACAACCAGATAGCACTGAAGCCCCTGACTCCCAACTAAAGTGCAAATCGTCAATTGCGATCGCATACGACGAATCAATCATCAAACCTTAAGTCGTTTGTAAAGCATCTCATCAAAAGCATTGCACCCACTTGCATATCAAGACCAGTTGTCAGAGCTATGGCTAGGGCAACAGACAGATACGACCGCCTCACAACATCACAATGCAATGGGTTCTCAGTGTTAGCTGCCCCGACCAAACTATTTAGCGCTGGTAGACACTACTCATTAGCCATCGCAAAAAAGCCAGCCGCCTTACCAGATGAGGAGGTGCCCCCAGATTTTTCATAAACCTGCACAGCCGCCAGCTCACTCACTAAGATAGAAAGCTTTTTACCCTCTTGCTGATCACAGCTCATCTCCAAAATGACGGGCTGACCGGTCTTAAGAGCCTCGACAACCTTACCGTAAGACTCATTTGCGGCGTCTAACGTCTTCTTCTGCACCGACATGGGTAAGGCCGTATGCTTCATTGATAGTTCAACTATGTACATGAGCAAAAAATTAATCTTTCTGAGAAGTCCGGTCTCTAGTATGTCAAAAATGGCCGACAACTAAGGCACCAATAATTCCAAAGAAACACCAGCTGCAGAATCTTAAAAGAAAGTGCGGCTTCTAAAAATGACAGTAGCCTTTAAGAAAGATCCCCCTATAATGAGAAGAATAGTAAAGATAAGTAAACATCTGCTCAGAAAGACGAACGAATAGCCTAAGGCATTATTCCGCCATGCGGATTACATATTTTTATTTCATGCCCTCGGTCGTCTGAAGAGCATTTTTACTTGTTCCTACTAGTTAAAAGATCACATTCGAGGATTTGAGATGACCATTGCAATGGGCCGTGCTGGAGCCAATCGAGGCGTCTTCGACGTCGTCGATGACTGGCTCAAGCGCGATAGATTTGTCTTCGTCGGCTGGTCCGGTTTGCTGCTGTTCCCCTGCGCCTTCTTGGCCGTCGGCGGCTGGCTTACTGGCACCACCTTTGTTACGTCC
>JBCDIX010000082.1:0-27073 GCA_038748405.1 Cyanobacteria bacterium P01_H01_bin.21
CGGGGTAATAGGTTTGGAACTTTAGAGATAGAGGTTACCCGACTCCTACAGTTATGGGGTTTCCGTCCCCTCTCGGGGTAATGGGTTTGGAACTTAGAAAAAGTTATTTTGTTTATTTTACAATTACCTGGTTTCCGTCCCCTCTCGGGGTAATGGGTTTGGAACTTACCAGAATCCTTGACTAATACTGATACCTTGTATTGTTTCCGTCCCCTCTCGGGGTAATGGGTTTGGAACAAAAGGAAAGCAAGCGCATGATTGGGGCACAGCGCAGTGGTTTCCGTCCCCTCTCGGGGTAATGGGTTTGGAACGATTATTTCAGGGGCTATTCAGAGACAGAACTTGTAAGCGTTTCCGTCCCCTCGCGGGGTAATGGGTTTGGAACAACACGCCAAACAGATCTTTTTTATGTCCACTGTGGTGATTGAGTTTCCGTCCCCTCTCGGGGTAATGGGTTTGGAACAGGTTGCAGCAGACTTAAGGGGAGTCTACGGTCTGTGTTTCCGTCCCCTCTCGGGGTAATGGGTTTGGAACTTATTTTTCGGTGGTGATGGGGATGACCACCTTGGTTTCCGTCCCCTCTCGGGGTAATGGGTTTGGAACAGTGACAAACGGACCACCGGCAGGCGCAGTGGAGTTTCCGTCCCCTCTCGGGGTAATGGGTTTGGAACCTTCACAGTTTGATTATCTTGATTGACTATTTCTTCAAGGGTTTCCGTCCCCTCTCGGGGTAATGGGTTTGGAACTGTCTCTAAACTACTCAACCGATCCTGGCTCAAACTGTTTCCGTCCCCTCTCGGGGTAATGGGTTTGGAACCACTCTAGACCCTGACACAGAACTCCTAAAAGTATCCACGTTTCCGTCCCCTCTCGGGGTAATGGGTTTGGAACTATCTCCTATGGTCAAATTTTTCCTTCAACTAGTAAAACCGTTTCCGTCCCCTCTCGGGGTAATGGGTTTGGAACACGATGGGAGCGGGGCAACGTTTAATTACTCAAATTTTTACAAGTTTCCGTCCCCTCTCGGGGTAATGGGTTTGGAACTAAATAAAGAATGATGTTTGTCAGCTAAGTTAGTGTTTCCGTCCCCTCTCGGGGTAATGGGTTTGGAACTATTTTTAGAGTTAATGAACAAGCTACTCCCTTACCTGTTTCCGTCCCCTCTCGGGGTAATGGGTTTGGAACTTAAGCAAGCGCTCAACAATTGAAGGATTATTTTGCTTGTTTCCGTCCCCTCTCGGGGTAATGGGTTTGGAACCTCAGATTCAGGTACCAGGACTAGGACTGGAGCCGAGCAAGTTTCCGTCCCCTCTCGGGGTAATGGGTTTGGAACTAATTAGTATTGGTCTTTTCGAAGAGCTTGCTGAAAGTGTTACGTTTCCGTCCCCTCTCGGGGTAATGGGTTTGGAACACATCTCGTATATCCGCATTGAGCCCTGGCTTTAGTTTCCGTCCCCTCTCGGGGTAATGGGTTTGGAACGATTGAAGGTCTTCAAACATTCTTCAATCATTCACAAGGTACTAGTTTCCGTCCCCTCTCGGGGTAATGGGTTTGGAACCCTTCGTCTGGAAACATTGATGAAATATAGCTTCCAGGCCCTAAATCGACGGACCTTAAAATGGCAAGTATCAAAACATACTTTGACACATCAGTAACGCCAATGCTCAACGTCTGAATGTCTTGCCCCATAAGCTATCGACGGACCTACACGAAATTATGCGGTTTTCAAGGTTCTGTCAGGGTGCATCGATTTTAACAATGCACCCCATAAACATAAGGCGTCTAATTCACCAGATCAAGCATCCCTACAAAACGTAAACATCCGGTGGCGGCTGGGGTGGTGGACTGCCCAACGTCAATGTACGCAGCATTGCATCAGCATTAATCCAATAGAGCCGCACATTGTCCTCATCAGGTACTACACGTTTGGCCAGCTGGTCATATAGCCTGTTCATATCGCTCAAGCTCAAAAAACATTCAAATGCACTCCGCTGCACCCTGCGGCCATAACCTTCCAAAAAGTCTGACAGCTTCTTGCGACGTTTATTATCTGGAATGTCATAAATTATCAGCACTAACATTGCTACACCGCCCGTAGGAATGGTTCATAGGCTGTACCATCTAGCAGACATTTTTTATAACGCTGTACCTGTAGCTGAATCGCCCGTCGATAACTAACCGGTTTCTTCACCATCGGATGAGCTGTTTCACTACTAAGCCGCTTCTCAAACTCCTGAATAAACCGCCGCCGCGCTTCATCAGTTAGATAAATCCCACCATTACTGGTTGATGGGCTGAACTCATCTGGTTTAATAACCCCACGATTAACGACTGTCATTACAAGCGTATCGACCACAGGCGAGCGAAACTCCTCGATCAGGTCAAATGCCAGATGAGTTTCCTTTCGCTCCGACCGATGCAGATTTCCCAAATACGGATTGAGACCTTCTGCCAAGATTAAACTCAATACATTATTGTGAAGTAGCGTATAACCAAAGCTCAGCATGGCATTGGTCGCATCCTTGGGTGGCCGACGGCTACGCTGACTAAAGCGAAACTTTTCTACTGTAATCAGCTGCCCCAACGCCGGAAAATATCGCGCTGCTGCAACACCTTCATAACCTCGAAGCTGATCAAGCTCATCGACAGTGTCTAAGTCCTCAATGTCTGTAGCAATACCAACAATAGCCTCAGCAACCTTAGGCAGCTTACGTTTACGATTCAGTCTCAGCAGTAGCTGTCTGGAATTCTCTAACTTCCCCCGCACGATGGTACGAGCAATCGTCCGTTGAAACTCCGCCTGCTGCCAATGAGCAAACTGAGCAATTTCAGCTGTCAGATCTTCACAGATGGCACTCCACAAATGGCCTTTATACTTACCAGTCTGTGACAAAAATACTACTGGAATTTCTGTCTGTAGACACGTAGCAATAACCGGTGTAGTCAAATGGATATTACCAAATACCAAGATCCGATTAATTTCTCGAATAGGAACCTCCAATCTTGACTGTTCCGGCATCTGAAATGAAAACTGTACTCGTTGTTTGGTAACTTTGCTGCCCTGATGTGTGAGATAGATCGTAGACATAGTAAGTCTCCTTATCACTAATGCAGCGACCTCTATTATCTGTCAGTCAGCTAGACTACCGTCGACCGTAGATTTTTAAAACCATTGTTATCTACTTCACTGAACTCCATTAGTGAAATGTCTGAAGTATGTTTGTTCACCAAACGTAATAACAGACAGTATCGAATCATCGATTAAAATCCCCCGTAGGGGATACAATAGCTCCAATTCAATCCTTCTGCTCGCTCGGCTGAGCGAAGTCGGAGCTATGCCTCGTCCTAAAAAAACAGATACTACCCTCAATCTCTCGGCTAAAACCTACTGGCCCAAGACCACAGAGCTAGTTAGCTTAGAATTTATCCTCAAACCAACCTCTAATACCGATCTCTACGCTCAGTACACCATTGGCCTTCACGCTTGGCTACTCCATCAAATACGCGACATCGATCCAGATCTGTCCGCTTACATGCACGATGGAGAGTCAGAGAAATCCTTTAGCATGACCGGGCTGGATGGGCAGTTCATCCCTCAAAGTCAGTCATTACAGCTACAGCGCAACAAACACTATCGCTGGCGAGTCAAGGCCTTAAACAAACGCGTGGTTCAGGGTTTTGCCACCTGGTTAAGAAATCTACCAAAAGAGATTGTCCTTAAAGACTCACCCCTGACCATAGAATCAGTTAGCTTTGCCCATCCGCCCACCACCTACGCCAAGCTGTTAGAGCAGGGGCAAGCAGGGGAAGGTAGCATTAACCTGAGCTTTCATAGTCCTACCAGCTTTCGCCGCAAGGGTCATCATCTTCCCTTACCCTGGCCTGCCAATGTATTTCACAGCTACCTACGCCGCTGGAATCATTTTTCTAACAAGCCCGTTAATCAAGAAGACTTTCTCGACTGGGTCGATACCTATGTGATCATCAACCAGCATCACATGTCCACGGCCAAAGTAGCCGCTGGCAAACAGGGTTCTGTAATCGGCTTTACCGGTGCCGTCACCTATGCCATTGACCGACGCGGTATCACAGAGAAATCCTTTGTCGATATGTTCTATACCCTGACCCAGTTAGCCCCTTACTGCGGGACGGGACATAAAACCACCTTTGGCCTAGGCGAAACCCAATTAGGCTGGCACACATCACAAGCAGCACCCCAGGTCCCGACTCAGCAGCGACTCCTAGCCGAACGCATGGACGAGCTAACAGAGATATTTCTCTCTACGAAAAAGCGCCAGGGTGGACGGCGTGCTATCGATACAGCAGAAACCTGGGCAACAATTTTAGCACGGCGAGAAATGGGGGACTCATTGCAAGAGATTGCTGATGATATGGAGCTAGCCTATGAAACAGCAAAAACGTATTCAAAATTGGCACGACGAACGATGCGGGAGCTAGCAGGGAATGAGGCTGAGTGAGGTGAGGACCATAGACCTCATTTGACCGGGACTATGGACATTTACAAAAAGGCCAGCTAAGCTGAGGATAAGCTCCCATTTCTGAGGGGGTGTAAAGAACCTTGAAAACCCTATAGTTTCGTCGACCCCCTCAGATTGCATGCTAGGAAAGAGCTTCAGCCATTTTTAAGCATGACTTAATAGAACTGATTCTCATTAATTTGAGTATTTTCAGACCCCCTCAGAAATAGGTATCCAGAAAGCCTGTTTGATAAGGGTTCCAGAAGGTGGGGGTTCAAAATCCATTACCCCGCGAGGGGACGGAAACCGCAGAGCAGCTTACTAAAACAGACTGACCAGGAACGTTCAAAATCCATTACCCCGCGAGGGGACGGAAACGCCCATAGTGTATGGAACAGTTTCTGTGTTTCTGGTTCAAAATCCATTACCCCGCGAGGGGACGGAAACCTCGCCTCCTCCCGTGAAGTTAATTTCTTCAACAGGAGTTCAAAATCCATTACCCCGCGAGGGGACGGAAACCCCATACCAGCAAATACGTGAGCACGTGCTCTGGTTCAAAATCCATTACCCCGCGAGGGGACGGAAACCTTGAAACTGCGCCCCAACACCAAAGATGTTGGCAATGGTTCAAAATCCATTACCCCGCGAGGGGACGGAAACTAAATGTTAAGCCCGAAGGTCCACCGGAATCAGAGACCCAGTTCAAAATCCATTACCCCGCGAGGGGACGGAAACTCGCACGCTCCAAGAGGAGAACGTTTCGAGGGAAGCCGTTCAAAATCCATTACCCCGCGAGGGGACGGAAACGTTTCACCATTTTGGACCAGCTGATCAATGAATGTGTTCAAAATCCATTACCCCGCGAGGGGACGGAAACGGGTTAGGCTAGGGCTAAGGCTGCATCATTAGGTAACAGTTCAAAATCCATTACCCCGCGAGGGGACGGAAACTCTATTATGAGTCGACGGCCGCAGTCCGGGCAGCGGTTCAAAATCCATTACCCCGCGAGGGGACGGAAACCGGTAGCTGTCAAGAACAAGACCGTCATCACCATACTCGTTCAAAATCCATTACCCCGCGAGGGGACGGAAACTGTAGCCGTGATCGTGTTGGCTGCTGGGTTCCTTTTTCCTTTCAAAATCCATTACCCCGCGAGGGGACGGAAACTTTCCATTCTCCCGGTAGTTGAGCAGCGACTGTGTTCAAAATCCATTACCCCGCGAGGGGACGGAAACGCCTGGTAGAATGCGTTTGCAGGTTTCACACCCAAAGTTCAAAATCCATTACCCCGCGAGGGGACGGAAACATTAACTTTAGGGCAGAAGAGCTTCTGATTGTTGATCGTTCAAAATCCATTACCCCGCGAGGGGACGGAAACAACAAAACATGCCCCTGCTGGATTCGGTTCCCCAAATCGTTCAAAATCCATTACCCCGCGAGGGGACGGAAACGCTCTGCCTGAAAGCCTGAGGAGCCAGATACCGGACGGTTCAAAATCCATTACCCCGCGAGGGGACGGAAACATGTTACCGAATGTATTAAACGGCAACACCTCGTCAAGTTCAAGATCCATTACCCCGCGAGGGGACGGAAACGTTCAATCAAATCTCTCGTCAACAAAGATAAGAAGGTTCAAAATCCATTACCCCGCGAGGGGACGGAAACGTTGGCTGCCCATTTTCCTCAAGCTCAATCACATCACCGGTTCAAAATCCATTACCCCGCGAGGGGACGGAAACTCTAAATGATTACCAGGCACAACTTTAAAATCTCCCAGTTCAAAATCCATTACCCCGCGAGGGGACGGAAACTCTTCCGAGCCGTCCGTTGTGAGGAGGCCGTCAAACGGTTCAAAATCCATTACCCCGCGAGGGGACGGAAACAAGTCAGACTCATCGACTATTTTTCCAGCAGACTTGTTCAAAATCCATTACCCCGCGAGGGGACGGAAACTTTTCTTTCTGATGGCGCTCAAGTTTCGTGCCCCAATGTTCAAAATCCATTACCCCGCGAGGGGACGGAAACCGGGGCCGTTGCGTACCTCGCCTTCACCGTTCAAATGGCGTTCAAAATCCATTACCCCGCGAGGGGACGGAAACGCTTACTCCTTACACTCTCCTTCACCCGATTTATAATCGTTCAAAATCCATTACCCCGCGAGGGGACGGAAACATTTACTCGGCAGATTGCCGTTCAACCTCTTCTGCCAGGTTCAAAATCCATTACCCCGCGAGGGGACGGAAACGCTCTATGGTTTCCACCATAGAGGATTAGTCCAGAACGAGTTCAAAATCCATTACCCCGCGAGGGGACGGAAACAATCCGACTATTTCGCGAGGCGAAATACTCTACTAGGGTTCAAAATCCATTACCCCGCGAGGGGACGGAAACCAAGGCAGTAAACACAACCCAGGATAAAAATACAGAGTTCAAAATCCATTACCCCGCGAGGGGACGGAAACGGCTTCGGGGGCGGCTCTGAGGGCCGCGGCGGAGGCGGGGGTTCAAAATCCATTACCCCGCGAGGGGACGGAAACGACACATTCTTCTTGATTCGCTTAGTCTTCGGATTAACGGTTCAAAATCCATCACCCCGCGAGGGGACGGAAATCTTGGCCAAAGCCTCTACCTCCGGCTTTTCTGGAGTCGTTCAAATCTATTACCCCACGAGGGGATGGAAGCCGTCAGATACTTTTTCACCACCCCCTTCTGCTGAAGAAGGTTCAAAACCCATTATCCCGCGAGACGCCAGAAACTTTGGCAAAATACGACGGATCTCATTGTCCTGCCAGGTCCAAAATCTCTTGTCTCGCAAGGAAGCAAAAGTACAGAACAAGGCAGAAATAAACATGATAAACGATGACATTAAAGTCGCCATTACACCTATTTACAATTAGCAGAGCAAACAAACATCCACATATCAGTGTTCAGCCCTCATCTCTTCATAATGCCTCAACTCAGCCTCAGCCTCTTCCCGCATCTGTCGACGTAGCTCCAGCGGCGCAATCACCTCTCCCTTGGGTCGCCAGTCTCGCAACCGCATCACAATGTTAATATCTCCCAAACGTATCCATGCCCGATAATAGGCATCCTGCGGATTGCACTGAGCCAAAATAGTTAGTAATCTCATCTGCTCAGTAGCGTCCTTAATCTCTTGTTTTACCAGCCTTAGCAACGCCCCATAATCAATTGCCTGAAAAGTACAGTGACGATCCGTCTGATCGACATACCGTCGAGCAAACTCAGCCGGGAATCGCATAATTAATAACCGTCGGGGTAAATAAAAATTAAACCCCCAAGCTTCATCTATCGCAGCACTCACATCCTCTGCTGTTGGCAGCTGCCCTGTACGCCACATCTCTCGCAGCAAATCTGGCACCTGCGGATCACCCCAGACAAACACCTTTAGCTGTGATGACGTAATTCGGTCTAGACGATAATTATGCCAACCAAAACTCCCAGCTGGATCATGTCCAAAGGCACTAAGGTATTTAGCCCGCCGAGAATAGTGTAAACATACCGGATAAACCTTAATCGGCACAGAGCCCCTCCCATTGTGCCAATAGTCAAACCCAACAACACCGCCCCCTCTTCGCCAAAGCTGTTCGATTTGTTCTTGCAGAGTGTCCACATACTCCTGCATCTCTGCCGAGAGAATGTAGTCCAAATGGATAAAGATACGTTGCTCTGGCTCTGGGGAAGCAATTAACTGCTGGCTAGTCAGCTGCTCCCATAGCGATTGAACAATGACATGCAAATCCGGCTGTACAAACGCAATCGACTCTAGCGATCGCAACACCTCCCACGTCTGCGCCACCGACAAATTCCCTAACGGCATCGGCGACTGAGCAGGCAGCCCAGGCCACTGATGTGGCTTAAGGGTACAAAACCGCCCTTTTCCTGCCAGTGTCAGCCACCCCAGCTCCACCAAATAAGACAAATCATCTCGAATCGAACGATGAACTGTAGCAAACGGAGACGTTTTTAAGGCCACTTCAAGGGTTTCTTCTGTCAGATCGCTCAGCTCTCTGATACCCTGCTGCCACTCATCCAACGAAAACGCAGGTGTACTTTCAATCAACCAAGTTTCCAGGGAGCGCTGACAACGACAGGTATGAGCGCAATGCATGGTTAGCTCTGCTACTTTCGCCGTTTCACTACGTCCGTGGGTACTGGCAAAGATGCGATCGCGCAAATCGCCATAGCGAAACGGCTGAGGTAGTTGATCGGCCCAGTTATCAGGACCATAAAGCTGATGCAGCAAGACCCAAAGCCGCATAGCCCGCTGTAACCGATCAGCCAAGCGTCCCCTGGCTAACCCATGCAACAGTTCCGGCGTAGGTAAGTCGTTAAACACCATCAAAACCTTAACGAAACCTGATCTTGAAGACCCCTCTTCTAAAGTGTATGCATAATTAGCAAAAGGAAACCATATAGCGAAATTAGTGGTGAAAAAAAACCACAGTGCATCTGCTGCCTCTCAATGATTCTAAAATTTTGCGTTTCCATATCTAACCTTTGCTTTTGGAGAATTGCCTGTGGCCAATGCTTCAATTCAACTGACGCTGAGCCATCATGAAACGACGCAAGGACTGGCCTATCAGCTAGTAGCGATCGCGTTGGTGAGTTGCGATCGGATTATCGAACCACAAGACCTAGCAACACTTCGTTTGCCCAGTGGCCTTGATCCACGTAAAGGCGTAGTGATTTCTGGGCGTGCTCCTGTATGGCTCTATGCTTACCTGGTCCATGAATGTCACCCCACAGTTTGGGTTGCTTGCTTTGACCCACGTCTAGGAGCAGTTGTTACGACAACTCATTCTAAGTTAGTCAGTGTTGGCCAGGTGATTCCTCTGGATGAGCTAAATCTGGAGATGCCATCAATCCAACCGAACAAGCTAGGACCTGCTCTATTGGTAGTAGGACCACCAGACAGTGGTAAGAGTGTATTGTCTCATCAGCTTTTTGTGACATTGATTAAAGACTATCCGGATATTTATCTGCAACGTGCGCACTGGGACGGGGAAGGGAACTGGATTTTGGAACTGCCGGAAAATGCAACTGAGGCTGAAAGAGAGGCATTTAAGCTGGCTAATAAAGGAATTCTAACTGACCGATTTTTTCCCTACCAGGGACAGGCGATTCGCAATCTGCGTCGACAGAAGGCGTTGGTAATCGTCGATGCAGGTGGCATGGTGCAGCCTGAAAAACAATCAATCTTAGATGCTTGTACTCATTATTTGATTATTAGTTCGAAGCCTGAAGAGATTGAGCCATGGCATGACTTTTGTAGAAATCAGGGAAATTTACAGCCGATTGCAGTTATTCACAGTGTTTTAGAGTCTATGGTCGAAGTTTTACAGCGTGAGCCGTTCTTAGAGATGCGTTGTGGCCCATGGGTGCAAGGAGAGCCTACTCAAGTACCTGAAATGTTATTGAAACAGATAAAGCAACTTCAATAACCTTATTTTTTTGCTTGTCACTAGTTGTATTGAGCGAATCATGACTGATGCTTTTAGGTCTTATCAAACGGACTATCTGTTTCTACTTGTAGGTGAAAATCCTTTACCAAACTACGTTGCAGCCAAATTACTTTTGAAAGAAGAAGGAACACTTTACCTTGTATATTCCAAAGGCACAACAAATCAAGCAGAGCGTTTAGATAAAATTCTAAGAACTGAGCAATTTGAGACTGAAACAGTTTCTCTAGAAGATTACGAATCCGATGCTTATCGCATTAAAAAGAGAATCCAAGAATGCCTGAGGCCACCGGCTAATCAATTGAGTATTGGACTGCATTATTCTGGTGGAACTAAACCCATGGCAGTTCATGCTTACAGAGCTTTACTTGAACATTCTAGTAAACAACAACAGGAAGTCGTTTTTAGCTATCTCAATCCACGACAGCTCAAAATATGTATTGATAGACTAGATAATGATTCTGATAATATTCCAGTTAGACCTCAAGATTTAGAAATTCAGCTAGAAACTATTTTTGAGCTTCATGGAAGAAAATCTAAATCCTCAAAAAAATTTATTCGGACACCACATATGCCAAATTTAGCTACTGCATTGGCAGAGACAGTAGCAGATAGGACAACGGCAAAGCATTGGTTTGATTGGTTTTTAGAAGTCTTTTGTAAAGGTGGTGGCACAGAAAAATTAGCTGCTAGAAAACCACGAAAAAGTAATGGAAAGCCAGGGAACTGGAAATCTAAAACAGCTTTAGGAGAGCTTTTTTTTTCAACAAATGATATGCCTCAAGCAATAAAAAATGTTCTCAGAGATAAAGGATATATCAACTCACAAGATCGCCTATCATTAGCCGAAATAAAAGAGATTGGGGATTTCAATAAAGCTACAGAATTTTGTAGCTGGTTAGATGGTTTCTGGTTTGAGCACTATGTCTTGCAACAAATTATCACATTGTCTGAGATATTGAATATTGCAGACTATGGCCTAAATTTTGACTTTGAGCTGCAAGGTACTAAAGACGGTTTTGAGTTTGATGTCGCTTTCACTCATGGATATCAACTCTTTGCAATTTCGTGTACAACCTTTGGTGATCAAGACGGTCAAAGAAGTGCTTGCAAACTGAAGTTTTTGGAGGCTTATATCCGAGCTCAACAGATGGGAGGTACAGAGGCCAGAGTCGCACTAGTCTGTCTTGCAGATGAGCCCGGTAGTATCAAGTCAGAGCTTGCAAACTTCCTTAAAAACGAACAAATCAAAGTGTTTGGACGTAAGCAGTTAATGAGTTTGGATCATGAAATTGCTACTTGGATTAAAGACAACGATGCGGAGCTAAATCGATGAATCTAACCATCACAGTAATCGATACAACTGGTATTCAACCCTACATCTTTGGTAGTAACCGTTTGAGAGAAAACGTTGGTGCATCCTACCTTGTAGGACAAGTAACTGAATCGTGGGTGACTCAGATACTAGAATTTTATTTTGAAGTCACTGATCCAATATTACCTATTGTAACTTCTGGACAAAAGGCAGAAATTGTTTACATGGGAGGTGGCAATACGATTCTGCTATTTAAGTCCCACGATATAGCAAAAGACTTTACACGTATCTTAAGCACAAAAACTTTAAAGGATGCACCAGGAATAAATCTAGTAGTCACCCATCATCATGACTTTAATTGGAATGAGGACTCACTACACGACATCATTCAGGGCATGATGAAAACTGACATGGATCATAAAAAGCGATCTCGTACTCCCTCTTCTCCGCTGCTAGGGCTAAGTGTTACTCAAGACTGCTTATCTACTCGTTTAGTAGCGGTAGATGATAGTAACAATCATGGTTCACCTGATCAATATCCAGTGTCTAGGGAAATAGTCGCCAAGCTAGACGTCGTCAAATCCAGAAACGATGATCCAAAGGATAAACAGAACAACATTGCCAATACATCACTAAAAGAAGTTATTTTCAATCCAAAGGTACCAAATCAGTGGAGAATCCCCCTAGACTTCGATGATTTTGGACGTTCTAGAGGGGAAATGAGTTATATCGCGGTGATACATATTGATGGCAACAGCATGGGTGAGCGGTTCCAAAACTATGGCAAAGATAAAAAGAATGAGGCCTATATCAAAGCTATACGAGCGCTTTCTAATAGTGTGAAGCAAGCAGCTAAAGATAGTTTAAAGGAACTGACTGCAGAACTAATCAAGGCTATCCCTCAGCTTGAAAAAATACTTGATATTGATCCTAAAAAATTACCGTTTCGACCATTAGTCTATGGTGGTGATGATGTTACTTTTGTCTGTGACGGACGGTTAGGATTAAGCTTGGCTGCTCGTTATCTAGAATTATTTACCCAAAAGAAAGCAGCGGATGGTGAAAATTTAACTGCTTGTGCAGGTGTTTGTATTGTTAAAGCCCACTATCCCTTTGCCCGTGCTTACACCTTGAGTGAAGAACTCTGTCGATCGGCTAAGAAAGTAGCTAAATATGAGCGTCGAAATAAGAATAAAAGGGAAAAGAATTTGTCGGCAATAGACTGGCATATTGCCACTAGTGGCTTAACAGGCTCACTTAGCGAGATTCGTCAGCGAGAGTATCAAAGTAAGGATCATGGCTCTCTAACAATGCGTCCATTACTGCTGGAGCCCAAAGCAGCAGCTTCTCATGATTGGCAAACCTGGGAAAACACAACTCATCTCTTTAAGGAATTTAAGAAACCATCCTGGCAAAGCAAACAGAATAAGATCGCTGCTCTGCGAGAGGTTTTACGTGATGGCAAAGCGGCCACCAAAGAATTCCTGACAGTCTACCAGCTTGAGAAATTACCAGAACTGCCAACATCAGTTGGACAAATGGCCAGAGTCGATCTGGCGAAACAAGGTTGGCGGGATAATGTCTGTGGCTACTTTGACGTAATTGAAGCATTAGATTTTTATGTCCCCATCGGAGGTGAGGCATGAGTCACTATCAGTTTCAGATAGAGTTGTTAAGCGATACTACCTTTGGTCGAGGAGATGGTGTAGCAGGGCTTGTAGATCAAGAAGTAGAGCATGATCGCTATGGATTGCCCTATCTAAGAGGGCGTACTCTAAAAGGACTCCTTAGTGAAGAATGTGACAACCTGATAACATGCTTATCCGAAGAGGCACAGCGGCAGTATTGGAATCGGGTCGCTTGCCAACTATTTGGTAGAGCAGGTAGTAGCCTGGATACGATAGCCAAAGCTCATTTTGGAGATGCTCAACTACCTGACGATTTACGCACAGCTGTAGCCCACCAGGTTCGTAATGAACAATTTACCCGTGCAGAGATCTTAGAATCACTGACTACAATCCGTCGCCAAACGGCAATTGATCCACAAACGGGCGTTCCAGATGAAGGTAGCTTGAGATCGCTTCGGGTAGCTCTGCAGGAATTAACGTTTACAGCTACTCTACTTATCGACAATGACACGCTTGATTCAGATATTAAGATGGATCATCTTTTAGCTTTATTAACCGTGGGTGCTTCTGCATTGAGATATCTGGGCAACGGACGCAACCGTGGTCGTGGTCATGTGCGCTGTTGCTTACTTAATGAGTCCAGAAAACCACTATCGAAAGACTTCAGCCAATATCTCGATATTTTTTTTAATCACCAAAACGTTTCTTTGCCTACAACTGAGGTGTCGTAATGCCATCTATTTTAGTCACCATAGAAACACTCACACCACTATTGGCGACTTCTTTTCAAGGAGATCCCAACAGTGATGTGTCCTATGATTATATTCCTGGTAGCATGCTCCGTGGAGCATTAATTGGTCGCTATCTAAGACATCATAAGCAACGGGAACTAAATTTAGAGAATGACCAAGTCAAAAGGTTGTTTTTCTCGGATCAGCATACCCGCTACCTTAATGGTTATTTAGCGAGTCAACAACATCGCTCTTTGCCAATTCCTCGATCCTGGTACAAGGAAAAAGGCACAGAGTTATCGAAGTCATCACCTCTAGATATATACGACTTTACCGTTGAGTATAATAAACAATTGGAATCTCCTAAAAAGGCATCTGATCAGTTTTGGATAAAAGCAAATGATTGCTTTTACTTACATAAACCCAGTCGCCGAGTAAATATTCATAACCAGAGAGATCGCACCAAAGGGCGCTCTAGTAAGAAAGAAGGCAATCCTAAAAGTGAAGGTGAAATCTTTCGCTATGACGCACTTGCTGCAGACCAAACATTTCAATCTGTAATCTTGTGTGAGGAGCAAGAGCTTGAAATCTTAGAGCAATTACTCAATAATCGCAACGATCAAAATATATGGCTAGGCGGGTCTAGAAGCGCAGGTTATGGACACGCAAAATTGAGCCATCAAATTGATAACAGGTGGTGGGAAGTTAAAGAAGAGTGGCAGGAAATTGATGAATCCTTGGAGGAAAGAGCTGAGGAAGAAGGACTAACCATCACACTTCTGAGTGATGCTTTGCTACGAGACCAATGGGGGCAACCTACTGCCGATCCAAAACTTCTTCAAAAAGCCATTAATGACCTTTTAGGTAATGATATCTTGCTTCCAGCTGCTGATACTTTTAGCAGCAGTACTTTGATTGGAGGTTTTAATCGTAAGTGGGGGTTACCTCTTCCTCAATTACCAGCCCTCGCTGCTGGAACAGTTGTCGTTTTCAAAGATGTACAACTCAGTACAGACCAAATTCGTCATTTGGAATGGCACGGTATTGGTGATCGCCTCAATGAAGGTTTTGGACGCATTGTAGTCAACTGTCATCAACAGAGTTCTTTTTCAATACGTGTACCTGAAAAAGATTCCTCTGGAGATAGTCCTGCTATCACTTATGAAAGTTCTCGAAAGTTAGCACTGGTTATGGCAGAGAGGCTTTTGCGTCAAAGGTTAGATCGCCAGCTCAAGAGGACGTTAGAAGTTACCAAACTAAAACGTAATGCTGAAGGGAAATTCCCTATCTCAAATAGTCAGCTTTCCCGTTTAAGCACAGCAGTACGAACAGGACTCAGTAGCGATCCTATAAGCTTTCAACCTGTTAGTGATTTACTTGATAATTTAGCCAAGATTTCCCGAGATCAGTTTGAGACAACCTACATGGATCGTGATAACACTTCCTTATATGAACAACTAAGGAAATGGATAAAGCAGCCTAGCCATTGGATGGGTGACTTATCTAACCTCAATATTTCAATTGGATCTAACGTCACTCGACAAATTAATGTCAATCATCCTCAAGATCCCTTAGCGATTGAATATACATTGCGCTTAATAGCAGCAGTTGCGAAACAAGCTTATAAGGAGAACTCGCAATGAATAGTACCGCATACCAGCGTATGACTCGTAACCAGCGGCAGATTATCCGTCGTATCATTGTTCGAGGACTCCTGGTGCTAGAGTCACCCACCTGTTTCAGTAATGGTGATACTGACAGTAATACTGATATAGCACTCGTCAAAGATAGTGTTTCGCAACGAGCACTATTGACTGGAGCATCGATAGCTGGAGCTCTACGTAACTACCTGCACGAATATGAAAGTGGGTATGGAAGCAATGAAAAAAAGAGTGCTCTAGCTACATCATTGTTTGGCGCTATTCGTCAGGATGATGATGGTGATCAAAGCCCTCTCATTGTTTATGATGCGCCTAGCACAAAGCCGCCCATCGTGGAGTTAAGAGACGGCGTCAAAATAAATAGTGCGACAAGAACGGCTGAGGAACAGGCTAAATATGATTTAGAGTTGCTAGCTGCTGGTACCCAGTTCCCGCTCCAGTTTGAGCTAGTTATCGATACAAGTATTGTTAAGACCCAGGCGGCAGTGGAACGACTTGTTAAGGCGCTTGCGATCGCACTTCACGGCTTAGAAAACGGTGATATCAGTCTGGGAATGAAAAAGCGCCGAGGCTTTGGGCGTTGCAAAGTGGAACAGTGGCAGGTTCAGGATTTTGATTTAACAAATATTCAACAGCTTCGAGACTGGCTCAGTCATGAGCACTGGACACCCGGATTTTTAGGAATTCCTCCCCAAACTCAAACATCCATTAAGAATGCCCTGAACATTGATTGGGCGGGCATAAGTGATAATCGTGAGCGTCTCACAATTGAAGCTACCTTTGAGCTATCAAGTCCTATTCTGATTCGTGCAGGGGAACTTGAAGCCAAAGTGGCACCTGATACAGTACATCTCAAGTCATATCGCCATGGTGAGCCAGTCCCAATCATTTCAGGTAGCAGTTTGGCGGGCGTTCTACGTCATCGAGCGGAGCGTATTGTTAATACCATAGGAAATACCATAGAAAAGCCGCCTGCTTTGATAAACCAGATATTTGGCTTTGTCGATGAGCAAGAGACTCAAGCTAATAGTTCTGGCACTTCTGAAAACAAGGCATCTGCAAGTCGATTGATTGTTCATGAATGTGAGATCAAGATGCCTACTGACTCGGAGAAAAAAGCTAAACCAACCGAGTTAGTGCAAACCCGCATTGCGATTGATCGTTTTACAGGTGGGGCTTATTCGGGAGCATTATTTCAAGAACAGCCAATTTTTCATAGTGGTAATCCTCAGGCAACTATAGAACTTGAATTGAGAAATCCCAAACATCATGAAATTGGTCTACTACTCTTACTTATCAAAGATCTCTGGACTGAAGATTTACCTGTAGGAGGAACCAGTAGCATTGGGCGAGGCCGGCTAAAAGGTAAAAATGCTAAAGTTTGTTGGCAGAACAGTGAACCAAAAGGCTGGGAAATTGAACAACGATCTCAAAATCTGAAAGTAAAAAATCTATTTAATCCAGAAGAAGCTGAAGAAACTGTAAGAAAGAGTCTAGAAGATTATGTTCAAGCACTCAATAACTATTCTAAACCTGAGGCAAACATTGACGTAAAGGAGGATCGTGATAGTGAATAATCAGCCTGAACTGAAAGACATTAAGGAATTGCCAAATAAAGATAGTCTACGTGCCTGGATAGAAAAGAAAGCCGATGCTCATAAGCTGCAATACCTACTAGCCCATGCAGACGATGGCGTCATTTGGGGCCGATTTAATGACAAGAAGTTAGTTACGGCTGATGAAATCAACGATCAGAAGTTTAAGCAGTTTCCAAAGTTGCGCTTAGATACGCTGCAGCAATGTCGTATTTTTGGTGAACAAGGAGAAGTCTTACTATGGCGGAGTAGCAATAAACTTAGTGCTCGTTTTATCTCTGGCAACTCTGATCAGCAGCTTAATCCAAAACCTATTCGGGAGCATCAATTGCTCTGGGGTACTCACGGCATTCAGCATGGTAATTTTACCCTATTGAGAGATGGTTCCCAAGGACTTAAGCATGGTGTCCCACTAACAAAAGAGCTCCAGATTGATAACAATGAAAAGTTGGCTAACAAAATATGCTTAGTCGTTCATCACTATATTGACTACGACGACGATGGTTTAGCTCACATTAATCTTAGCCGCCTTGTGAAATTAACAACCGTCTAGAAGAAATTAAACAATGTATAAGAAACATATCTCTAAAGTACCTGAAACTATTTCAGAGCAAATAAGAAGGCGTGGACAGCTGGTTACAGAGCATGTCAAACGTAGAGCGGTTGCACCCTACAACTTTGTAGAGTTACCTAATAAAGTTTTATCAGCAGCCCCCTTCCTTCAGCATAACCAGTACATTTGCAGCGGTGCTGATAAAAGATATACAGGTAAATTCAAATGCACTCTAACCACAGAATCCCCACTTTATATTCGTAATGGCCTTACTCCTCAAGATTTTAAGAAGCATGGGGATAAATCGACAAGTGTTGAAGATTTAACGCATCTTGATACAGAAGAACGAACAAGACGTACAGATTTCTTTAAGCTTCCCGATACACAAACCCCTAAAATTCCTGGTAGCAGCCTACGTGGCATGTTGCGAGGCCTCTTAGAAATTGTTAGCTTTAGTAAAATTGATAAGGTATCAGATGCGCAAAAGATTTTCTTTAGAGCAGTTGCTATGGTTCCGAAAAAAGACTCTATAGCAGCTGAATATAAGTTTTATATTAATGCAGAGAACATCCGAGCAGGCTATCTAAGGGAAGATAACCAAGGCTGGTATGTTCAACCAGCTAGAGAAATTAAAGGTCATACATTTGCTTGGGTTAAGCAAACCCAAGTTCAATTAGACAGTGCAGGAGATTTAAAGAAGTTTGATGACCTGGAATACCATCCTCAATATATTTCCGTTAGTTTTGATCGAGTTGATATAGATCAAAAAGATCGCGCTAAAAGATTTTTTGCACAAAATGTGGGTTCTCTTCAGAAGTATACAAATAAAGGTCAACTTGTAACTAGTGGAAATATGAAACAGGGTGATGGAGACTCACTTCGTCGTAATCATTGTTTGGTGTTCCAAGCTGACTCTCAGCAGAAAGATTCAAGTAAAAAGGAGCTAAGACTTGACCCTATTGCTGTCCAGCATTATCTTAGTTCACTGACTGATTTTCAAAAGAAAACACCTTTCAGTGAAAAATCAGGTTTATTAGAAGAAGATCGTGCTATCTTCTATTATCCACCGGAAGAGGGTCAATTAGTCGGCTTCTTTGGTCAAAGTCCTAATTTCCGAATTCCATACTCCCAAAAAGGAAATGGGCACGCATCTACTACTAAAGATTTTGTGCCTAGAGATTTACAGAATCCTGAAGTTACTGACTTAACGGAAGCTATTTTTGGCTGTGTTAAAAATGAGAAGCAGGAGAATCAAGAACAAAGTTTTGCAGGAAGAGTCTTTGTTAGTGATGCTGACTACTCAGATAATACACAAGGCATCTGGTTGACATCAGATGCTATTTCACCCAATATCCTTGCTGGGCCAAAGCCAACAACAGTTGCCCACTATTTAGTACAGCCTGAGGAGACACAAGCGAAGCAAAGTGAGCTTAAGCATTACGCCAATACACTGGAAGAGACTGTCATTCGAGGGCATAAACTCTACTGGCATCAGGGTGATGTACAGCTTTCAAAAATCAAAGCTAAGCCATCAGATATCAATGAATCTGAGTCCCAGTACACTGAAATTAAGCCTGTTAAATCAGGTGTTTCCTTTACTTTTGAGATCAAATTTGAAAATTTGTCTCAGATAGAGCTAGGGGCATTAATTTGGATCTTGAGTCTAAATAGTGACAAGTCAAAGTCGCTTGATACAGGAAAAACAAATGAGCAGTATTGCTTGTCGTTAGGCATGGGTAAGCCATTGGGTATGGGTGCTGTAAAAATTGATTATGACTTATATCTGAGCAATCGCACCCAACGTTACGGCTCTTTATTCAATGGTAACGTATGGAACGAAGCTGAATCTACTGGGGCGTTAGACCAACAAAAAGGATTTGTTAAAGAGTTTAACGACTTTATACTTCATCCAGATACAGGAATCAGTCAGAAAGATCATCCAAAAACTGGAGTAGCCAAAACGCTTAGAGAAGTTCCTCGCATTGAAATGTTATTGGCAATGTTGCGCTTCGACAAAACACCACCTGCTTCTGAAACTCGATATATGAAAATTGAACCTAATGAGTATAAAGATCGTCGGGTACTACCAACACCATTAGACATAATGGATGTTGAAGATAATCGAAGAATACCTAAAGCATCACCTTCGAACAAAGTCAAACCTTCTAAACCTAAACCTAAACAGAATAAAGGAAAGTTCAATAGCCCAAATGAGCGCGATACGGGTTTCAATCCTGCTTTGCAGAGAGGAGCCCGCCCGCCTAAACGGAAATAATCTTTTTCTTAGTTTTAGTTTTTTATGATGAGTTAACTCCATCCTAATGAAAGGTAGTCGTTTTCTAGAAAAAGCAAATGACCCTGGCCAGAGCTGGGTGATGTATTTCCTGGTCGGTATTTTGGGCTTGGGGATCTTAGGCAATGGCGTAGCCAACTTAATTTTAGAAGACCTAGCCAGTTGGTTGGCGCAACAAATCGGGTTACCCAAATTGATAGTGCAGTTGGTGATGGTGGCGATAGTCGCAACCCTAATCATCCTGGGTATTTATCTCTCCAAACTAGACGAGCGCATGCAAGCCTTACTCAGCGCCCGTGTACAAAGTCAAACCAATGTCACCCCTCTAACAGACACCTACTGGGGACTAATTGCGATCGCAAGCATTCCCAGACCCGACAAAACCACCCCTGCCGAAGAAGCCTTTCAATTTCACTGGCAGCAAGGCCAAGGTCAATTACGGTACTGCTGGTTAATCTGCACCGAAGACGTTTCTGACACCACTCGCAATCGATTGCAACCCTTAGTATCACAGTCCCTTCAAACAAAAGTACCTATTATGCTAATTGATAATCCAGACGTCGCCCTCGCGCCCACCTGGGAAGTCGGTCCAAAACTTCAACTGCAATTGATTCGTGTCGATCGCTTTTCCGCTAATGACCCTGACTATATGCGACGGCTAGTCGAACGCATCTATGACCAAGCTAAAGCCCTATCAATCAATTCTCAGGAGGTAATTGCCGACTACACTGGCGGTACCAAATCCATGACGGCAGGCGTTGTATTGGCTTGCAGTACTCCCGAACGGCATTTGCAATACATCAGTGGTCGCTATGATGACCAAAATGAGCTGCAAGGCTTTGAGGTAATGAAGGTTAATCTGTCATATCGGTTAAAACTGGCAAAGGAGTAGACATGACTAAGTTGTCTAAAGGTCAAATATTATTTGAATGAAAGTTGGAGGGAGTTATGACATTCTCAACCGTTCTCGGCCAAACGGCTCCTCACCCATTGTCGAAATGCTCGCATTGTTTTGTTGCGTCCGTCTATCCGACTTTGTTCTACATAGGTCGGTATTTCAGCTTGTAGGGACCAACCTGGAAATGTAGGACTTTCAGAAACCTCTACATATTGCCCTGCCTGTAGCTGATAGATACGAATTGTCTGCCCTACCCGTCGCCACAGTTCCGGCACACCCAGGGCTGCATAGGTCTTTGGATGAGTACGAGAGGTAATATCAATCTCTAAGGCCAAATCTGGCGGTGGATCTATCGTTAGATCTAAGCGCTTTTTGCCGCGTACCGCAGCTTCATTCTGAATGTAGAAACATTGATCTGGCTCAATGCCCTTCAGCATATCTGCGTTTCTAAACGTTGTTGAACCCAGCGTAAGAAACTCAACATCTAATTCTTCTAGTAGTGCCTTGAGCAGGTCTCCGATGATTTCCTTATCAGACTCATGCTCGGGTAAAGGAACCATAATTTCTAATAGACCGTTGTCGTAGGCGATGCGAGTACTGCGATGTTCGCCGAGTTCTTCTAGGATGGCCTCAAACTCAGTCCAGTTAACATCGTGGAGCAGTAGCCGCTGCCCTTGAGGAACATCCAATTGACGAAGCTGTAAGGTAACCATCGATCGCCCTCTACAGAAACAGACGCTCTACATCACAAGCAAAACCCAGCAACAGAGGAGAACTTAGGGTATCACCAGGGAAAAGCGTACTCTCAAGTTGTAAAAGGCCCGATTGACGACGATATACCTCAATCTGTTTTAAGCGCCAATCGAGAATCCAGTAGTCTTGAACACCTCGACTAGTATAGAGTTTCAGCTTTGTCTCACGGTCTCGGCGCTCATTGTCTACACCAGAAGAAAGTACTTCAACAATCAGCTCTGGAGCAACGGTTAAATGACCCGATTCGTCCAACGATGTGGCGAGACGAGTTTTACTGATCCACACCACATCAGGAATCACATTATCCGCATCACTAAAGATTACACCTGGAGTTTGAGCTGCTTCCCCTAAACCACTGGCTATAGACCAATCCCTTAATTCTGCGTAGGCATTACCGCAGGCTTTTTGATGTCCCCAATGGGGTGCTCTGGTTACCAGTAATTCTCCGTCAATGATTTCATACCGATTACTGCTTTCAGGTAGCAGTTGCAAATCGGTAGTCGTCCACCGCACACGCGGATCAGTCGTTTGGGTCATGATCTCACCTCTGGTGGGGAATGACCTTATTGTATCGAGGTTGAGGTTAAGCCACCATAGCCTACTTCACAGGGGGTTCGAAAATCCTTGCCATCAGCCTATTTCAATGTTTATAACTCTGAGACATCAAATGTTAGCTGTTTAAGATGGGCCAGGGAAACGCTGCGGATGAGGTTGTGCTGTTTGAGCAGTATCTGAGTACCTTCGGTCATCTCTTCGACCAGGTAGCGATCGCACAATATATCCAACGCTGCCATCTGCTCTGTTTCGGACTGCTGCCAATCTTCTAAATGACTGAGCCACCAGTTGTCGGGTACCGGGCAGCGATAGACGGAGGACTCGCACAGCAGGATGTAAGCATATTTGGCATCCTGACGCAGGCGGTCAAAGGTATGCTCCAGACGCTGCTGCACGTTGCGACGTAGGGCACGGGTAAAGCGATCGAGTTTCCATTTGTCATCTGCGCCTGTGGTGTGACCTTCGGCAGCCTCTGCAATGGCCTTTTCTACCGCTTCAATTTCTGGTCTATAGCGTTGCCAGTAGGCGGCAATATTGCCATAAAACGGATGGCTGCCGATTTCTCCAATGATGATGCGCAAAGCGAGGGGATGACCTTCGTAGGCTTTTCCGATTCTAAGTAGCTCGGGAGAAGATTCAAGAGTAAATCCTGTTTTCACAAATAGTGCCTGTTGCTCCGCTTCAGATAAACCGACTAGGGGCTGGCAGTGCCAAAAATTTTGATAGCGAGAGCCTATTTCTACAATTTGGGTAGGGAGTTCTTGGGACGTCAAAATAAAGCGACTTTGGAACGTTTCACTAGCTAAGACAGCTCTGAAGAAGGCTACAAAGCCATCGTCTCTAAATTCGCTCCAGCCCTCTTGTTCATTGCCTTTTAAGATTTGTTCCAGGGAGTCTACCAAAATCAGATATGGCGTTTTTTGTAAATGCAGCACTAAACGACGAGTCAATAACTGTGGATCGGTTCGTTCTTCAGGGGTGACAACTTGTCCACAGCTTTCTAATAGTCGAGCAGCAACGCTGATAAAGTCTGTTGATTTCTCTTGATCATCAAAGTTCTCTCGCAGCAGTTGAATAGTATTGTCTTGCCGGTTAACCGTTAACCGTTCAGCCAAGGCCGTTTTACCCACGCCAGCCATGCCTGTAATCAACATTAAGCGACAGGCACTATCAAGCCTTGTTGTTAGCTCAAGAGTTAGAGCTTCTCGCCCGACCCAGAATGGATCGTAGGCAAAAAAATGTTCGAGACTTGACTCGCCAACTGCTCTGGAACTTGATAAATTTTCCGTCCTCTCTTGAGGCTGGATAATGACTCGTGGGTCGAGGCCAAGGGCTTCGCAGATTTCTTCAAACTTAGCAACAGAAACCTTGATACCTCGACAAAAGTTATTGACTGTCGAGAGTGCTATCTCTAAGTGTCCTGCCAAAATGCTCTGGGTTAAGAAGCCATTGCGCTCTAAGGATAGGGCCACTGTGGAACGGTGATCGGGATGGACGCAAACGGAGCGGGGCATGGGACCGAGCGATTGGGTATGTGTCTAGATTTTAGCAAGGGAGCAATGTGGGCACGAACTCAGGTATGAACTCAGGTATCCCTTTCTAAAACTCGGGTATGACCTCATGTAGGTGGTTGGCACGATGCAATTGTCAACCAACGAGGTAACCCAATGCAGGTTTATTCAGAACACCTTCACGCAGCCTGGGGGCTAGTGCAGCGAGGAAGTCCAGCTGCTGGTGTGGATGGCATTACCACTGATTTGTTTGCTGGGGTAGCCCAGGAGCAGCTGGGGCAAATGCATCGGCAGCTGAGGCGTGAGTGCTACAAGGCGAGTCCGGCTAAAGGATTCTTTGTGGCGAAAAAGAATGGTGGACAGCGGTTGATTGGGTTGTCTACGGTGCGGGACCGAGTCCTTCAACGCTACTTGCTCCAGTCTATCTATCCTCGGCTAGAAGCAACATTTAGTCATGGTGCCTTTGCCTATCGACCAGGGCTATCGATCTACGGCGCAGTAGATCGGGTAATGGCTGACTATGGTGGGCAGCCCACTTGGGTGATTAAGGCGGACATTCATCAGTTCTTTGACAATCTCTCTTGGGGAGTACTGATGGGTCAGCTAGAGCGACTGAAGATTTCAACGGGCTGGGTGCGGCTGATTGAGCAACAGCTCAAGGCTGGAATGGTCTTGCAGGGGCAGTTTTATCGGCCTAATAAGGGGGTGTTACAAGGGGGCATTCTCTCGGGAGCACTGGCGAATTTATACCTGAGTGAGTTTGATCGGCTGTGTCTGGCGGCAGATATTCCCTTGGTTCGCTATGGGGATGACTGTATCGCGGTTTGCCAGAGCTATTTACAGGCAAATCGGTCGCTAGGGATGATGCATGACTGGTTAGAAGATATTTACCTGACGCTAAATCCTGAAAAGACGCGAATTATTGCACCGAATGAGGAGTTTGTCTTTTTAGGACATCAGTTTCAGGCGCAGCAGGTGATTGCACCAGAGCGTAAATGGCTAAAGAAATCTAAGCAGAAGAAGGTAGCACAGCCGGTGTATGGGCCACCGAAGGCTTGCAGCATTGTCAGAGATGCAAAAAAAGACCCAAAGAACAAAAAATTAACCGATGAATATTGGAGAGATGATATGACGACACTATATGTAACAGAACAGGGAGCCTATTTACGGGTACGGCATCAACAGTTTCAAGTGTTTCACGAGCGAGAGCTGCGCTGTAGTATTCCGGCCAATAGCATTACCCATGTGGTGCTATTTGGTGCTTGCAATGTGTCCCATGGTGCGGTGCGTTTGTCTCTACAGCGACGGATTCCGTTGTTGTATCTTTCGAATAAGGGCCGTTATTTTGGGCGGCTGCAAACGACCGGACAGGCCAAGATTGACTATTTGGTACAGCAGGTGGCGAAGTCTCAGAATGAGGACTTTATCCGTCAGCAAGCGATCAATGTGATCGTGGGAAAGCTGCAAAATTCGCGACAGCTGTTGATGAAGCTCAACCGACGACGCAAGCCCAAGTCAGAAGTGGCAGTTAAGTCAATCAAGGAGATGGCCGATCTGATCAAAAAGTTGCCAGAGGCAGAGACTGTAGAGGCGCTGATGGGCTACGAAGGACATGGGGCAAATCTGTACTTTCAGGCCTATGGCTCATTGCTGAAAGGTCCGTTTGAGTTTGATAAGCGTACTCGCCGTCCACCCACTGATCCGGTGAATAGCTTGCTCAGTCTAGGGTATACGCTGCTATCGCAAAATGTGCATGCGATGACTGAGGCGGCTGGGCTGCATACCCACTTTGGTAATTTGCATATCCCTAAGCCAAACCGGCCTTCGCTCGTATGCGATCTTGTTGAAGAATTTCGGGCCATGGTGGTCGATGCGCTAGTTGCCTATTTGATCAACTCTGACATTTATAAGCCAGAAGACTTTACACCACCCGATGGACGGGGTGGGGTATATCTACATCCAGATGGGTTAAAGCGGTTTCTTAAGCACTGGGAAGAGAAGCTACAGCAAACGGTGACCCACCCACACACGGGGTACAAGGTGAGCTATCGACGGTGCTTTGAGCTACAAGTTTGGGAATATGCGGCCTGCATTACGGGGGAGCGAGAGAGCTATAGACCGATGGTTTGGAAGGGATAGGAGGAACTCTCGTGTTCTACCTTGTTTGTTATGACGTGGTGCTGGATCGTCGCCGCAATAAAGTAGCACACATCTTGGAAGGCTATGGCTTACGTGTACAGAAGTCGGTGTTCGAGTGTGTGTTAACGCCGGACCAGCGAGAAATGCTGAACAAGAAGCTGGCCAAGTATATCGATGATACAGAAGACCAGGTGCGCTTTTATCCCATGTCGCCACGCTACCGAAAAAAGGTTACGGTAATGGGCTTTCAGCCAGAGCGAGAAGTGGATGACGTAGCGTTTATTGTTTGAAAATTTGTTCTTTAGGAGAAAACAGTCATGGGACAGGACTTAATGGCGGGTTATCAGGAGCTAACGGTCTATCAGATTGCATTTGAGGCATCTATGAAGCTATATTGGCTACTGCCACAGATGCCCGTAGAGGAAGGCAATCTGTTGTGCCATAAGTTGATAGAGGCATCTCAGTTGGTATGCGCTAATCTGGCAGAGGCCTGGGGAAAGCGACGGTGCTATGAGACATTTGTTGCCAAGCTGAATGAGGCCGAGACAAAGGCAGCAGCTGTACAGACCTGGCTAGCATTTGCAGTGGAATGTGGATATCTAAAGGCTGATGAGGGCATAGCGCACAGTGACTGCTATGGCAGCATTTTTGTCGGGATTGGAGAGTTAATCGAGAACGCAGAAGCTTGGGTGATGGCGATTCCTCACTGAGATATATCTCGGTGAACAAAAGAAAGAGCAGGAGAGAGAGGGACCTAAGGGGCTGGCCTTGTGCCTGCCCTGTCCCAAAAGGCAATGGCAAAAGTATTTGATAGAGGAGAGACTAATGAGTCAAGATTTTATTAGGACCTATCAGGAGCTACAGGTCTATCAGTTGGCGTTTAGAAGCGCGATGCGGATTTATCAACTGTCGCAGCAGTTTCCACCAGAAGAAGATGAGATGCTAACCCGGCAGATTGTGACGGCGTCACGTTCAGTGTGTACCAATCTGGCCGAAGCCTGGGGTAAGCGGCGCTACCGTAAAGCATTTATTGCCAAGCTCAATGACGCTGAGGGCGAAGCTGCTGAAGTACAAACCTGGATTGCTTTTGCGGTGGAATGTGATTATCTCAATACCGAAGTTGGACAGGACCTGCTGGGGCAGTATAGGACTATTTTTGCAGCGCTGGGGCGTTTGGTTGAAAATACAGCGGCTTGGGTGAAGACAACAAATTTGTAAAAGGATGAGGAGATAGCGAATCACTGTAGGTCTGTGAGGTAGATACAATGGTCTATCAGGTAATCCGTTGGTTACACCAATGGCTAGTTTTGTTAGGACAACGGTTGAAGGTTATTTTAAGGATAATATCGGGGCAGCAGCGACGGGAAAATCAACAGTTGCTGATGCGGCTGGCTATTTTACGAGGGGACTATAACAATCTAAAGAAGGAGTTGGATGAGCTGATTGAATACAGCGATCGCGAAATTGCTCAGCTCAAAGGAC
>JBCDIX010000083.1:0-26708 GCA_038748405.1 Cyanobacteria bacterium P01_H01_bin.21
CACCGGGGCACCCATCTTACGCAGACGTGCACCCGCACGGGCTTCGCTGGGGGTGTCCTGAATGTGAGCAGCCGCTTGTGCCTTCATGATCTGTACGGCACGTACTGTGGAAGTAGCGGGCACGCCTAGAGCCGCATAAGTCTCTTTTAGACCGTTCAAGCAACGATCGTCTAGAACCGAGGCATCCCCTGCAAGAAGAGCATACGTGACATAGCGTAGGATGATTTCGCCATCGCGCAGGCAGGCAGCCATGCGACGGTTGGGGTAGCAGTTACCACCGGCTTGAATCAAGCCCTGATTCTCACAAATCATCCCTGCAATGGCGTCAGACACCATACAGCTCGCGTTGGATGCAATCGCGTTTACAGCATCGAGTCGACGGTTGCCGTTCGCAACAAATTCTTTCAGAGCCGCGAGGTCAGCGACAGGTGCAGTGCTGGCATCAGCGGATACCACCGCTCTAGAAAAAGCGTCAAGCATTGAGCTCTCCTTGTTTTTGTTAAAAACTTTTTGTAGATGGCAACAAACTCTTTTTGTTTGAATTGACCACCAAAAGAACAATAGGAAATAGCGACCACCACTGTCTCAATTAATGAAAAGAAAGCAACATTCCGTTACAAGAAACACAGTTTTCTAATTTTTGAGCCAGGCGTTTGATTTTCTAGATACGTTCGTCAAAGCGTGTATGGAAACTGCCGTACTTAATCCAATACTGCTGTAGGTCGTGGTGGGGAGTGTGCAGACTGGCCTTAGCTCTATACAACACAACCCGACGATGCTGACCGATCCAGATTTTTTTAATGGGGTCAACGGCGATGAGCGTCCCCCCCAAGGCTTTTAGACAGTCTTGAAACTTCTCTACCGTAGAATATTCAACGGTTTCAAATATGAAAAAATTACCCGACCGAATCAGGTGACGGCTGCGAATCCACGATTTCATTTTCTTTTGTGCTTGAGGCGGCAGCATAGAAATCAGAATCGCATCAGGGTGGTCTATGTCAACGGTTATGTCAAGCGCTTTTGTTTCAAGTGCTTTTGTTTCAAGTGTTTTAGAAAGGTAATTCATTATCAAAGCTGTCGCGCTTCCGGAACTGCAGGATGCCCTCGGTCGAGCCCCACACATACTCATCGGTATCCACATCCATCCCTTGATCGATGCTCATCCAGGTGCTTTTGGTAATCTCTACATGGCTAGTGAGATAGGTCAGTCGCCCCTGTTTGGGAATAACGCAGGCCTTACCCGGCTCAACACTGCCGATAAACATATCCCCCTCACGCTTAAACATCATGGAGCAGCCTTCACGACGCTCAATGCATTCAGGTGTGATTGTTTTAAGGATATCTGTATTACGACCAGCGCCTGCATACAGGAGCCGATCCTTTAGACCATAGTTTTCAATATAAACATGGTCGCCTTTATCCACAAGTCGATGAACACCCTGGCGATAGGGAGTCCATAGATCATAGTCCTGGGCTTGTTCTGAATATAGCCCTATCCCTGAAAAGAAATCGTAGGGCAGCGGCCGAAAGAAGATTCGAATATGGGCAAATTTTGTTGGATCATCAAAGGCCTGGTGCTGATTGCTAAAATCCCCAGACATCCAACGAGCCAGGGTTATAAAGTTTTGAGAGTAGGAGACATCAGCACTGCTAGAAAGCACCATTTGTTAAAAAATATAAAAGTTGTGTTGTTGGTTTTCTAAGGTGTCGCGTGATCGCAGGCCATTTGCTTCAGTGTAAGCAGGCAATTGATAAAAGCGCTAGGTTGACAACAACATCTCTGCAAAATATCAACACTCGATGACGCCGCCCAAGAGCGACCAATATTATTCACCGTCAGTGCTCTTAAAGGCCTAATCACCAAAAATATAGGACTTTTGGCTATATTCTAGGCAGATTAGTCACCTTGCCAGTAGATCACCCCTGACGCCAACCTAGCTTTTAACCCCGCGTCTGACCTCAGAGGAAAAACTAGCGGTCGTTACACCTTTACCGCTGCTAGTTTTAATTAACGAAACTCGAAATCGTAAATCGGGTGTAGCAAACCAAATCTTTTCTTCGGCAGCAGCCCGCTCATAGGCGGTAGTCAAAATAAACGTCCCGTCGTCCGTAATACAGTAAGTGCCCGCAGACTCCATCGTTTCCGCATATCCCTGTTCTCGCAGTAATTTCCCTGTTGTTGCGCTGTCGGGTACAGGCACCAAGATCGTAGAGCCTTCGATCACCTGTTCTTCATCCCAGTCAGACTCCCCCTCCCAGCTCATCTTAAACGGGCTGACCACCTCATTAGGAGAAACCTTATAGCGCTGACAAAGCTCTAAAACACCAGGTTCATTAACCGTCAACGCTTCAATATTAATAGTGGAGCGGACTTCTTCGAAATGAGCAAATGCCAGGTGATGCGCGCTACGTTGCGATCGCCATTCTCCAAAAGAGCGTTCGACAAAGGTTTCAATATCCATTGAAATGATACAAATTTGAATTAGTTTATAATTTGCGATTGCTGATTTAGGGAATGAATCGATCTAGAGCAGTGGTTACTTAACAGCCTCTCGTAACTAAAACCATCCCGAGGGTCAGCAATGCCTACGATTCTACCCCTTCAGGTTCGCTCTACTATGTCCAAGCATTCGAGATAGATCGCCAAAGCCTTGTCTGCTTCCAAAGTAGGACCATCGCTACAGATAGCCCCATCGCTACAGATAGCCCCATCGCTACATCTGGGCAACAATGGGGCTAATTTTTAGACTGGAGCCTACACAACAATTTCAGTTGCGCCTACCTGCTGCTGCATCCCTACACTTCTGAGATGCTAACAATTTTGGCACCGGAGCGCTGCATATTTTGAATGCGATTAGACAGCTGACCATAACCCACTTCTACACTGTAGTTGCTCTTAGTAACCCGCGTCCCAAAATTGGCTTTGGATGCCACAATGCGAAAACGCTTACCAGTGTTGCTGTAAGCACCCGAACCTCTGGCAGGTGCCTTGATCTTAGTGCCTCGATTACCCGCAACATCGCTAATCAGTTTGGCAGACTTACCCGTATCATTGGCGGCATAACCACGGTCTAGGGCAAACAATCGATTGAAGGCAACATTTTTGAGACCGGTTTGAGTACTGGCACCGCGAGTATAGGGCACAACGTTCTCACCAAACGCGGCTACATATTCATCACTGCCAAGGTAAGAGTCGATTTCAGCCTCGTAGCCATCCGCGTTATAGGTCTGAACGTGGGCAGAAATTTCAGTTTGATCTTGAGGAGCACGACCTAGCAGATGCTTGAAATTAAGCTCGATAAAGCGATAAGGAGAAGAATTATCAAAGAAGCGAGTTCTGTATAGATCTGAATTAGCCACAGCACGCACAAAGCCTTTCACAGTGATTTCTCCATTTCTAAGCATGGATTCTGCACTGCTCAGACGCTGACTTTCTAGGACGTGGGCGTTTCCTAAAACCTGTTTATAGACTGCACGAATGACAATCTGTAAATCTTCTTCAGTCGCATTGGGACGCAGCTCAACAGCTGCATCATTAATCCAAAGTGACATAACCGTTTCTCCTAAATTTTATAGTGATGATTATGATTCCGTAACAGCAAACATTACGGTAAAACTCCCATGGCTACACTGGCCAGAGCCAATCTAACCTGGTTAGTTTTAGTGACGCTCAGAATTTTCCCACCCGTCTTCAACATCAGTTTGAATATGTTCAGACCGAGCCAGAAACCTAGATAGAGACACGTAAGGGGAGTCAGAACAGAACCTATGTCCACTGCTCACTGCTCAATCCAACGCTCAGCGCCCTACTTAGACAGATATCGGATTCTGTGGGTTAGATGAGAACAACTTTACTTTTCTTAATGTTCTAAATATGATTTTTTGACAGCATGTAATACCGACAAAGTATTGTCGGTATTACATGCTGTCAAAAACAAGAATGCCAGACTACGTAAAAAGGCCACCCTGTTGTCAAGGTGACCCCAAAACTCAGATGACTAACAATTAAACAATCTCAGTAATGCTGACAATCTTTGCCCCAGTACGATGAATACGCTGAATTTGAGGCGTCATCTTATCAGCTGAAACGATGTACTCATTCATGCTGATGCGGCGAGGGGAATCAAACTTAGCCGCTGTTGTCTTGATCTTAAAGCGCTTAGTTGTGCCAGAGTTCAAGTTAGTGGCTGCACGCTTGACCTTATTGCCCTTCTCAGTACCGGCGACTTGAGCGACCAGCTGAGCCGACTTCACAGCACTGCTCACCTGAGCTGGGCCACGGTCAATGGCAAAAATACGGTTGTAGCTCACCTGAGACTGACCCACCTGAGTCGCATTAGCGTTGTAGAACGGCACTACATTCTCACCAAAGCGGGCCTGATACTCATCGCTGTCGATATAGGAATCAATTTCAGCGTCATAGCCTGCTTCTACACAACGGCGAATATGCTCAGAAAGCTCAGCCTGACTCTCAGGAGCACGCCCTAAGAAGTGCATGAAGTTAAGCTCCACAAAGCGGTAGGGAGCACATTTCTCAAAGTAACGGCTGCGATAAAAATCAGACTTACCAACAGCACGAACAAAATCACGTACCGAAATGCTACCGTCACATAGCTGAGATTCAGCCGTTACCAGGCGCTCGCTTTCCATCACGTGGGGGTTACCCAAAACGTGACGATAAACAGCTTTGATCACAGCCTGCTTTTCTTCATTGCTGCTATTGGGCCACAGCTCAAACGTTGTCATCGGAGATCTCCTACTGTTTTTATTAAAAACTCTCAGCATTGCTGAGCTTTGGGATGGTTTCACCTGTGAGACGTGGTTCAATCACCTCCACTCCAGATCAAGTCATCCCCTAAATCAGCAACCGCAAACTCTCAACACGCAAACAAACAATGCCTGAGGCAGCTCGCCCCAGGCACAATTAACGTTATGAAACAGGAGTGATACTGGCAATCACACCACCTTGCTTATGAATACGCTGGTACTCCTGAGACAGTCTGTCGTAGGGCACCATGTATACCTTGTTGGCACGGCGGAACTTCGATACGCGATTAACAGCCTTCGAACGATAGCTAGTAACTTCAATCCGGTAAACCTTACCGTTAGAGCTAGCACCCACACCCTGACGAGTGATTGCTGCATCATCAGGATTCCGGAAGGCAGCACCGTCAGAAGCAGGTGAGATTACGGGCGTAGGAGTGGCGTTAATCACCAACGAGTTTAGACGAGGTTTCTTACCATTGATGCTGCCCTTCAAAGAGCTGCTGGAAGCACCGCGCACAAGCTCAAACGTATGGGTAAAGCCAACCATATTGCTAGCTTCAGTCTTATAGCCACGGATGTAGGGGACAAAATCCTGACCAAAGACATCTTGATACTCATCGCTGTCGATATAGGAATCGATATCAGCTTCAAAACCTGCTGTATCTAAAACAGCGCTGTGAGCTTTCATGTCGTCGTAGCTGTTGGGAGCCCGGCCCAGCAAGTGACGAAAGTTAAGTTCAATAAAGCGGTAACGGGGGCAGCTCTCAAAAAAGCGGGCGCGATATAGATCAGACTTTGCTACGGCTCGCACAAAGTCACGCACGGTTAGCTCACCACGCTTAAACTGTGACTCAGGCACTACAAGGCGCTCGCTTTCCATCACATAAGCATTACCTAAAACCTGTCTGTAGACGGCTTTGATAATAGACTCGAGGCCCTCACTATCGAGGCCAGGAACCCACTCAACTGGAGGGGTTTCGTCGAAAAGGCTGACGCCCAATCGTGAAGCTGGTCCAAAAGCCATTAATGCTATCTCCTAGATGACAACAATGGTCTAAATAAATTATCTCGGAATGTTAAGAAGCTTAGGATTGACTATGTCCTTCAGACATTGCTGAATTCTCTGTATAAGTTGTTTATAAGTCGCTGCGATCGCAGGCTCTAGCCTGTCAACCTAGCGCGGACAGCTCAGACAAGTCGTACCGAAAACTGGGCATAAACACTCACTGGCTAATATCTTCGTATATAAAAGCAGCTTCTAATCATCAAGAATTATGAACCCCACGAAAATTGCACAAAGTGCTATTTACCAGAGGCGAGAGCATTGTTTTTATCGCCTGACGAAGTGAACTGAACCCCTCTCACTCAGGAAGTTTCAGAGCCTATTCAATCAACAGCGATCGCGACTCTCCAGCAGCCGTACCAATTAATCCAAAGATACAAAACTATACAATTTCTGGTAAAACCTGAGACATTTATGGCCAGAAATCCAAGATTTTGTAATAGGTGTGCACCAAATAGTTGATTTTTCTAAAGACACATAGAGCCTGTTTGCCTTCCGTGATTGATGGCTTATCGATGAGTTCACCTAATCAGCCCCTGCCTCACGGAGCATAGCAACGGCCTGTCTGGAACGAAATGACTGTTTGGCTTCACTTAAGGCAGTGCCGCCCCAACGATTTTGAGGGGTGACATCAGCTCCTTGGGCCAGCAGCATTTCAATAATGTCGATATCGCCACGCGCAGAGGCCATCATCAGGGGAGTCCAGCCACCAATGTTAGCCGTATTCACGTTGGCTCCTAGCCGCATCAAACTGGCAACAGTCGGCGCATGACCATTGCTAACAGCCAGATAGAGGGCAGTATCGCCAATTTTATTAGTGTGGTGTAAGTCGTCTCCCTGTCGGACCAGCCGCTCGACAATGTCGGTATGACCCTGGCGAGCAACCAACAGCAGGATTGTTTCCTGATAACGGTTGCAAATGCTGGCATCAGTGGAGGCTCCATGGTCTAGAAGGGTTAATATCACCTCTCGCTGATCAGCCTCAACGGCATAGAGCAAAGCCGTATAGTTCACCTGATTGCGGGCGTTGACATTGGCTCCGGCACTGAGCAACAGGTTAACAATGGAGAGATGCCCTTCGGCAGCCGCCCACATGAGCCCGGTACAACTGCGCCAGATGCCTTCAATATCAGCCCCTGCAACCAAGAGCCGTTTAACAGTGGCTATATCACCACGGATACAGGCATTCACCAGGGGTTCATGAGTAGAGGAGGGCATATTGGACTGACGCTATACAACCGATTGAAACTGACTCAGGGACTGGATGAGATGGTCAAAGTAGGGATCGATTTGCGTCGCATCAACCGCCATATCCAAGGTGACTAGCTGTTGTTTACTCGCGGTTTTGAGGGATTCCAGCCCGTAAACCATGGCATCCAGGGGTACTTGTAGTTCTTGATAAAGTTGCTCCATGTAGGACAGACCAATGGCGCTGGTATAGTCCGTGCGCTGGGCGGCAATGCCATAGGTGATACAGCGTAAAAATTGCCAAAAGTCTCGCCAGCAAGCGTCGGCACGAACAGCTGGATAAAGCCCACCCCCCGGCTCAGTAATGCCGGGAAACTGCTCTAAAACCTGGGCACGGGCAGTATCGACAAGGGTGCTGGCATGGTCTCGCAGCTGGCCAGCAATAGCTCCGGCAGGCATGGGCTCTAGCACAGCATCATCTAGATACAGGCGTTCATCGTCAGCGGTTTTGAGATGTGCGATCGCATCGTCGCCAAATTCATCCTGCCAGCCATCAAAGCTAACAATTCGCGCCTTAACAATTAACTCTTTAACTCGGGGACTAAGGGAGGAAGTCATGATTACCCCAACGCTCTTTAATTATTGTTACATACTGTTACAATCAAAGAAACGGTCATCTTGATGTAACGCTTGATTAGCAGACCGGTGCCAATAGTCCGCCCTTTTACCTATGGAACTTTCCGATATTCAAGCCATCCTTGAGCATGCCGACTCCCAGAAGCGCCTGAAGGGTATCGTGGCCCTCAAAGATTATGACGCTGAGACGGCCAGCCCGCTACTGCTAAGTAAAAAGGATGACCCTGAGTTTTTAGTGCGCTCGTTTGTCGCCATGGGTCTGGGGCGTAAACGCAGCGACACCGGCTTTGACGCATTGCTGACCATGATCGACAGCGACCCAGATGCCAATGTTCGAGCAGAGGCCACCAACTCTCTGGCGATGTACGGCGAGGGGGCAATTCCTTACCTGGTCAAAACATTCCATGCCAACAGCAACTGGCTGATCCGTCGCAGCATACTGGCTGCCATGATTGACCTCAACAGCCCCAAGCACATGCTAGACATTTGCCTCGCCGCCATCGCTGACTCCGACTTAACGGTCGTTAATGCGGGTGTAGACCACCTCAGCCTGCTGGCAGAAACCGATCAGACCGAGGCTGCGCTCAAGGCCATCTTAGACCTCAAAACAGCTGAAAACTGGTACACCCGCATGCACGTCGCCTATGCCCTCAAGCGATTTGATGCACCAGCAGCTAAGGACGCGCTAATAGAGCTACGTCAGGACAAACAACACAAGGTGGTCGCCGCCGCTCTAGAAGGACTGGTGCCCTGACGCACCTGACTTAGCGACCGCTGCTCTAGAAGGACTGGTGCCCTGACGCACCTGACTTAGCGGCCGCTGCTCTAGAAGGACTGGTACCCTGACGCACCTGACCTAGCGACCGCTGAACCGTAGCTGGCAGAACTGTAGAGATGGCTACAGCTTTAACCTGAGCGCCCTGCTAAATTTGCCTGGGCTAGGAGCTAACTAGCCCGCTGTCTAAAAACTCTACTATCAACTCTATTGTTGTTTTTAGAGATTTTCGCTACCTTTAATGTAAATAAATATAAACTTGTTTCGTTATAGCTTGCGCTCAGGCGCGTCACTTAATCCAAGGTCTTAACTCCTATGTCATCGTCTGTGATTACCGCCCCTGTTGAAAATCTAGAGACTCTAGCCACTCGCTTTTTTGAGCGCTCAGTGGGTCAATGGACGTCTCAGCGACGTTATTACACCCTTGAAAGCGGCGAAACTCAAGAGGTTGTTAGCAATTTGAATGTTGAGTTTCTCAACGCAGACCACCCCGACATTCTGGCATTGGCCAAAATGCATGATTTAGACAGCACAATTATTTGCGGTGTCAGGTCGTCATGGGAAAGCAACTACATTAGCCCCAGTCGCAAACAGGCAACGGGCTCTACTGTTTTTGGTATTAAGGGCAATATTTTGTACCGCGATCGCGGGTTTGCCACCACTAAGCCTGTGTTTGCCACCTATGAACTGCGCGATCGCAACACCATGCAGCTGCACACCGAGTACGGCGGCTCCGCCTTTGACGAAGAGCTTAAGCTAGTGGGCGAAAGCTACCGCACCCGTCAGACCATTATTTCGCGCGCTGGCCAGGAAATTATGATCGGTCAGTATTTGGAGACGCGGGCGTAGGTTTGAAATTGATAATTTTCTAATTCTCAATTTGGACGGCCTCTATACTCCGCCGTGTGGTGCTGCGGGTGAGGCCATTCCACACATCTAGCTCGGTCGTGGGGCGGCGTAACAGCTGCCCCCGTGAGTTTTGGGTCAAGCCTTGGGCCATGGTAAAGTCAGCCCCGGCAATATTGCCCACCATGTCAAACTCGACACCAGTCAGGTCGCTAGCTCGCAGATCAGCCCGTTGAAACTCGGTTCCACTGACGCGGGCATTGCGCAGGCTAGCGCCCGTGAGAAATGCCTTTTGTAAGTTAGCCCCGCTCAGACTGGCATCATCCAAAATTGCCCCAGTCAGATCGGCCCCGCTTAAATAGGCTCCCAACAGCTTTGCCCCCCGCAGATTCGCCCCCCGCAAATAGGCCGTATTTAAAAAAGCACCGTTGAGCACGGCTTCTGGACCGACAGCCCCTGAGCTTTTATAGCGAAACCCCTCTGGCCACTGGGTGTGCTCGTCATAGAGCGCAATGTTTAATTTGGCATCCGTTAGTACGGCCCCAGTCATATTTGCCCCCCGCAGATCTGAGCGATGGATAAACGCCCCGGTTAGGTCCGCATGGCTTAAATCTGCTCCATGCAGCTCAACGCCCCGTAAATCTGCCTGCTGCAGCTGAGCCCCCTGCAAAACTGCACCGGTCAGGTTAGCGCCAATTAAGGTCACCCCTTGCAAACGGCTATGGGTTAAATTGGCAGCTGACAAATTAACTCGATAGAGATCAAACCCGCGCAGATCTTTATCGGAGAGATCGGTTCCTGATAAATCCCGCTGAACGGCAAGACGCTCTAGTAACGACGCATCTAAACTTAGAGTTTCAGGATGGCTCATAGATGGCTAAACTTTTTAGATATAAGGTTGAACGTTGCTGAGCCTTAGCGAGTCTGAGACGTTCTGGATTAATTCAGACAACAGACTAAAGCTTTTTCAACATCCATAAAAACGGTTTTTGAATGTGTTAAGGCCAGTGTACCAGCGCCCTTGAACGCTCAGTAAATACCCACACAAAATCTCCTATGCCCTTTCAGAGTCCCATGACTATGATGGATTTCTTTCGCAAAAGCGAAGGCATCTGGTTTATTCAGCGCGCCGTGCACCATTTTGACTCGGTCGCAGATGAGTCAGGAGAATCTAATTTAATCGTGGATGTGATTGAGGCTCAGGACCCACGTATTGTAGAGATTTGCCAGACCCAGGGAGTAGACCCCAGTAAAGCAGCTGGGGGGGCTCAATTTTCCTGGCAGTCCAATACCAAAGAATTTACCTACGACTCAAAATATGCGGCCATCCTAGTGGATATTCCCAACGGCGACCAGGGACAAACGGGTCAGCTTTTACGAGATCGGGGCTATGTAGAAAACATGCCCGTTGTAGGCCGCTATGGCTTTGCCAATGATGGCGTGTTAACCATCGACAACGAATACGACAAAAATCAAGGTCAAGAACGCTGCTGGTTTCTCTCGGATGACTTTCGAGTGAGGGTAAGTACGGCTCGGCTGGCCAACGGCATTAACTTGATGACCTATTGTTCAGAACGTCGGTTTGTCACCCAGGATGCCCTGGCAGCAATGGTGCAGGCAAATGCTGAACGGCTTCGCACCGGGTGATGTAACGGAATGTGTCTTTGTCTCTAAGAATCAGGACATGGCCCGGTGCAATCTCCTATGCTGCGAGTGGCAGATGGTTCTGCTGTATCCGTTATAAATCAAAGGCGAAAATAAATGTACCGCCCTTTTCTAGAACATTTAGAAGCCTCCTTAAAAGAAAAGTTTGAACTGCAGCCGCGAGCAATTCCTGAGGGTTTAGAGTGCAAGATTAGCGAGCGAGGGCGGAATCCAGCATCGATTCAGAGCTGGTGTTATCAATCGCCAGAACTTCGCAAGATTCGCTACACCTATATAGATGCTGGCGCAGGCGCACAGATATTTAATAGTGTTTTGTACCCCAATCACTGTTACGACGTGCCTTTGTTGGGAATTGACTTTTTGTCATTTGGCAAAATCAAAAACCTGATTGTTTTAGACTTCCAGCCCCTATTTCAGGATGAGGCTTATGAAGCTAAATATCTGACTCCCCTTAAGGAACTGCGCGATAGCTATGCTGAGCTGGCTCAGGGGTTAGAGATGAAATTCTATGACGCCAATCAGTATTTTTCCAAATATCTGTTATTTGCTAAAACGGATGCTGACACAGTCTCGACACGTGTTTTAGCCGCCTTTAAGGACTATCTTGATCTCTACTGGCAAATCCTGGCAGATGCCGACCCAATAACAACGGATGAGGAAATTGCCAGGGTCAAAAAAGCTCAGATTGACTACGACCAGTACAGCGCTGAGCGTGACCCGGCCCATGGGTTATTTAGCAGCTATTTTGGCTCAGAATGGGCCGATCGGTTTCTCTATGAGTTTTTGTTTGAGGACGCTGTGCCTCTGGCGGTTCAGGCTCGCTGAGTAAACCCATACTTTGTCAACCCATACTTTCCATACTGTTGCGACGGGGCGTCCATAGGGGTGCCCTACTGTTATTGATATGACTTTATACCAACCGTTTTTAGACTATGCGATCGCAACTCTCCAAGCTCGCTTAGAGCTATCTCCCTATCCGATTCCTGCTGGCTTTGAGGGCAATGTGGCCACCACTGGCAAAGGTAAGCGCGAGGTCACTGTGCGCACCACCAGTCATGGCTATTGCTCACCCAAACTCAGACAGATTCGGGCCGCCCACGTGCAGGCCGGAGACAGTTTGCAAGTACTCAACTTTGTTATCTTCCCAAAGTTGGCATATGACCTGCCTTTTTTTGGTGGAGACTTAGTGACCCTCCCCGGTGGGCATCTGATCGCCATTGACATGCAGCCTCTCTTCCGAGAGAGTCGCGACTATCAGGCCCGATACAGCGACCCCATCATGCCCATGTTTGAGCGCTATCAGCAGCATCTTCCCTGGGGTGGAGACTTTCCAGAAGAAGCGAAACCCTTCTTTTCTCCGGCATTTCTATGGACTCGACCCACCGAGCTAGAGGCGGTTACCACCCATGTATTTAAAGCATTTAAAGACTATCTAAACGCCTACATCGACTTTGTGGAAAAAGCCCAGCCTGTGACCGACCCAGAGCGGCTCAAGGCGATTGAAGCCGCTCAGCTGAGCTATATTCGCTATCGAGCCGAAAAAGACCCGGCTCGTGGCATGCTGACCCGCTACTATGGCGCAGAATGGACCGAAGAATATATCCACGGTTTTCTATTTGATCTGGAGCGTCATCTGCAGGTGGTTTAGCCAGCAGGGTCCTTAGCTATCTGACCATAGGCTCAGAGAGAAGAAACGCCTTAGCCCTAATGAGGGGCATGGCAATTTATTGCATTCTAATTGACAGAGCACCCATTAAATGCGGTATTTGGTCTAATGACTTCTCCGCACATAGCCAGCGAGTCAAAATAGCCTATTTTTGACGGTTACGTCTGTTATCAACTGCCCACAACCCTTATAATTCGTAATATACTGCGACCCCTTCGCGGTATATAAAATAGACTGACGGCTTTTGACAGACAGCCTTGCGGCCATTTTCCACAGAATGTTCAGTAACCTCAAATTACGTTGGGTAAAGTTTCTTTAAGTTTCTTAGATTCGTGCCCTATTCGCTTTAATCTTCAAATTGGGGAGAGCGAAGTTTGCTGAGATGATTGTTGGCTTCTGTGAAAGATGTTTCAAATTGTCTGCATTCGCCTATCGATTTAAAACTGTTTTTGATGCAGTTGCTTGACGGGTTCTCGTCCCCACTTTTTTTTGGAAACCTAACTTCGACGAATCAAATTTAGGAGAGTTTATCTATGTTTGATGCGTTTGCTAAGGTCGTCTCCCAGGCTGATGCAAGAGGCGAATATCTCAGCAGTGCTCAATTGGATGCTTTATCTGCAATGGTTGCTGACAGCAACAAGCGGATGGATACGGTTAACCGTATTACTAGCAATGCGTCCGCTATCGTGACTAATGCTGCTCGTTCTTTGTTTGCTGAGCAGCCCTCACTCATTGCTCCCGGTGGTAATGCTTACACTAGCCGTCGTAACGCTGCTTGCTTACGCGACATGGAGATTATCCTACGCTATGTGACTTACTCTATTTTCACTGGCGATGCTAGCGTACTTGATGACCGTTGCTTGAACGGTCTACGTGAGACTTATCTGGCTCTTGGTACTCCCGGTGCTTCGGTTGCCGTTGGCGTTCAGAAAATGAAAGAAGCTGCCATTGCGATCGCTAATGATTCCAACGGTATTACTCCTGGCGACTGCTCCAACCTAATGGCTGAAGTTTCCGGTTATTTTGACCGTGCAGCTGCTGCTGTTGCCTAAATCGACTCTCTAAATTGCTTTTAGTGAGTTTGGTATGTGGCAGGTAAAGAGAGTTCTCTAATCAACGACTTCTTTTTTCTGTCCGTCTGTTTAAAAACATTGGGAGATATCTCAAGTAATGAAAACCCCTCTGACTGAAGCAGTATCCGCTGCTGATTCGCAAGGTCGTTTCTTAAGCTCCACTGAAGTCCAGTCTGCATTTGGCCGTTTCCGTCAAGCAAGCGCTGGTTTGGAAGCTGCTAAAACACTAACTGCTAAGGCTGACAGTCTTTGCACTGGTGCAGCTCAGGCAGTTTACAGCAAGTTTCCTTACACCACTTCCACTCCTGGCCCCAGCTATGCTGCTGACCAGCGTGGTAAGGACAAGTGTGTGCGTGACATCGGTTACTACCTACGCATGGTTACTTACTGCCTGATTGTGGGTGGTACTGGCCCTATGGACGAGTATTTGGTAGCTGGTCTAGATGAGATTAATCGTGCTTACGAATTGTCTCCTAGCTGGTACATTGAGGCGCTGAAGTATATCAAGGCTAGCCATGGTTTGAGTGGCGATCCTGCTACTGAAGCTAACTCTTACATCGATTACGCTATCAACACTCTAAGCTAATTGAATCTCTAGCCTGTAGCGAGTTGCTGCATTGGTTAAGTTTCAATTGTTACCCAGAGATGTTTGCGATCGCTCACTAGCGTTTGCCAATATCTCTGGGTTTGTTCTATTTGAAGGTTACAGATTTGAGGTGATTTGTGAGCGGCATTCCCCACAATCCAGACGGTAAGCCGTTAACCGTTGAGCAAGCATTAATCAATATCAACCAAACCGCCGATCCTGGGTTACGTTACTATGCGGCCTGGTGGTTAGGTAGAATGCGCACTTGCCAGCCCGAGGCCATAGACGCCTTGCTTCTAGCATTAGAGGATAAGACAAATCGCTCACCAGATGGTGGTTATCCCCTACGGCGTAATGCAGTCATAGCGCTGGGCAAAATTGGCCAAGGCGATGACAGGGTTGTGCCTGCTGTGATTCATTGTCTCCAGTGCGATGACTACTATGTAAGAGAAAAAGCGGCTCAGTCCCTTGAAAGTTTGGGTGACCCGGTTGCAGTTTATCCTCTGATCGCGCTGCTGGATGGTGGTGTTGCTAAAGCGGTACAAGCACCTGGTAAACCTCACTTAATACATCCGTACAACGCTATTTTGGAAGCATTGGGCACTTTAGGCGATAAAACGTTAGCTAACACCATTGCACCATTTTTGGATCACAATGTTCCTCAGGTACGTAATGCAGCGGCACGGGCTATGTATCAAATAACTGGCGAGGCTCAGTATGCTGAGCGATTAGTTGATGTGCTCAGTCACGATCAGCTGCAGCTACGACGGGCTGCCCTCATGGACTTGGGTGCAGTGGGTTACCTGGCTAGCGCAGATGCCATCGCCAACACCCTAGCCGAAAACAGCATGAAGTTAATTGCATTAAAAGGGGTGTTAGAACATCAGTTAACAAAGGACGAAAAAGGAAATTCCCTATCGGCCCATAGCCGTCGGGTGATGACATTAATGGATAGCTTGTTGTGATGGAGGCCACCCTAAAAACGTTTGATGTCTGCTTAAAGGCAGTGAATGATGCAGATTCTGCCCAGGGGTTATTAGACGCGGTGGAAGATTTGGCGGCGCTCAAGGACGAGCGGGCCATTGACCCATTGATTCAAGTGCTGGGTTTTAACAATCCAGGGGCTGCTGTTGCTGCTGTGGAAGGCCTGATACAGATTGGTATTCCTGCAGTTTCTCCCATCTTAGAAACGCTAGACGGCTATAACTATGGTGCCAGGGCCTGGGCAATTCGAGCATTGGCCGGTATTGGCGATCCTAGAGGTCAAAGCTTATTGCTGAATGCTGCTGCCAATGATTTTTCCTTGAGCGTCCGACGAGCAGCGGCTCGAGGGTTAGGGGCTATCCGCTGGCATGAAATCCAAGAAACCGAACGAGATGACGCCATGGTGCGATCTCAAACCGTACTCCTACAGGTCACCCAGGATGAAGAATGGGTGGTACGGTATGCTGCCATCGTTGGATTAGAAGCCCTGGCCCTCAAGCTTAAGGACAGAGAAAAAATTGACCACTGTCTCTGCCAGCTCAAAGATCACGATCCTACCGCCGCTGTACAAGCTAGAGCCCGGTGGGCGTTAGAAAAAATTGATCGCGATTGCTAAAAATCGCGATTGCTAAAAAAAAGGATAAAGAGACAAATGTCTCTTTATCCCGCTTTTATCCCAAAGAAGACTATTGACTGTTTAGGCCAAGCTTGTTAACCAAACAAAAGTTAGGCAGCTACAGGAGACAGATAGCCCAGCTCTTCAAGCTTGGCCATCACCTTGTTAACAGACTCCTCAAGAGTCTCTTTATCAGTCTCGCAGGTAACCTCGGGGTTTAGAGGCTCCTCATAGGGGTCGCTAATACCCGTGAAGTTTTTAATCTCTCCAGAGCGGGCTTTCTTATACAGGCCCTTTACATCGCGCTCTTCACACACTTCAACCGGTGCACTAGCATACACTTCCACAAAGTCACCGATGCGCTGACGCACTTGGTCACGCACGGCGCGATAGGGGGAAATGGCCGAGACCATAACAATCACCCCGTTACGAGTCAGTAGGTGAGAAACAAAGCCGATACGGCGAACATTTTCGTCGCGATCTTCTTTGCTAAAACCTAAACCCTTCGTGAGATTTGTACGAACAATATCACCATCTAGAACTTCTAGCTTGGTACCAGCTGCCCGCAGTTTCTTTTCAATAGCTTGACTAATAGTGGTTTTACCAGAACCACTTAGACCGGTAAACCAAATTGTTACACCACGATGTTGCATATAAAATTACTCCTAACAACTATATTTGAACGCTACCCATAGTCACGCAGCAGTATTATACGTTACTAATCTTTACAGAGGGGTAGCCTAAGTAACGATCCATATGTTGGTCGATTACAGTCACTTTACAGGAATTAAGTTCGTTTAGGGCCTTAGCTTTAAATATGGCTTTGCGCGTCAGCGATCGCAAAAAGCTTTAGATAGCCAATAACAAACTTCTCCTTTAGAGACCATATAACCAAATTGCTAATGGAGGCGTGACTAGCGCTAACAACAAACTTAGCGGACCTCCCACCCTGACAAAATCTAAAAACCGATAGCCCCCCGCCGTGTAAACCATCGTATTGGTTTGATAGCCAATGGGGGTCATAAAGCTATTGGAGGCGGCAAAGGTAATGACAAACATTACCGTAAACACATTTAGCCCTAGCTCAGACGCTACCCTCAGACCCACGGGTAACAGCAAAATAACAGCCGCACTGTTGGACAGGATGCTAGACAGCACAGTGGTAAGCACATACAAGGCGCTTAGCAAGGCATAGCCTGAGAGGTTTCCCCCAATCTTAATCAACTGCTGAGCCAGCAACGCCGTTGCCCCGGAACTTTCCATGGCGGTTCCCAATGGAATTAAGCAGGCTAGCAAAAAGATAACATCCCAACGAACTGCTTGATACAGTTCTCCAGGCTTAAGACAGCCAGTCAGGATCATGAGCATAACGCCAGCCAACGCTGATACCAGGATATTAATGGGAGTAAAGGCTGCGATCGCAACCACACCCACACCAATCCCCATGGCCAGGTTGGCCCGGTCAGACCGCAAACTTTCCAGATCGCGCTGCTCTAGCACCAGCAAATCACGGCTAGTCTGCAAACCCAACAAACTCTGTTTTGGCCCCTGCACCAGCAACAAATCCCCAAACCTAAGCCGGACTTTCCCCATACGCTCACGCAGCAGGTCTTGACCCCGACGAATCGCCAGCACCGTCACGTTATAGCGCTGTCGAAACCGTAGTTCCTTAAGATTAGACCCCACCAAGTTTGAATTGGCAATCACCAGAGCCTCAGCCACCCCCTCTTGCCCTGAACTTAAATCCGCCTGCCAGGACTTTTGCCCAAACTGAACATCGGGCAAAATCTCAATACCTTCACCATCGCGAATTTTGAGCAAATCATCCCGCCTGGAGCGTACCAACAAAATATCCCCAGCACACAGAGGTTTATCCCCCAGCGGTTGCGGAAAGTGGTTGCCATTGCGGATGATTTCCAGCACGTCTAAATCAAACCGACGCTGGAGCTGACTGGACTGTAATGTCTGGCCGACTAAACTAGAGCGCGGTGTGACCACCACTTCGCTCACATATTCTTTTAGGCCATATTCCTGGCTGAGGCCATCCCCAGATGCGTCGCGGCTAGGCAACAAAAGCGGAGCAATAAAGGTGAGATAGAGTAGCCCCACCACAAAAATGATGGCGCCCAGCTCCACAAACTGAAACAGCGAGAAATCACCGTAGCCCAGCTGATCGGAGAGACCACTCGCCAACACACTCGTTGAAGTACCGACCACCGTCAGCATGCCGCCCAAGATAGTGGCAAACGACAGCGGCATCAGCAGCTTTGATGGCGATAGCCGATATTGCTGGCAGAAGTCCTCAATGATTGGCAAAAAGACCGACACAACCGCCGTATTGTTAATGAGCCCGGAGATTGGCCCCACAATCAGTCCCAGAGCAAAAATCTGACGTCGGCAGGTTTTCCCCCCCCACTGAATCAACCAGTTACTGGCCTGCTGCAGAGCACCGGTACGGGCAATACCAGCGCTCAGGATAAACATGGCCATAACGGTAACTGTCGCGGAATTACTAAAGCCCGCAATCCCCTCTTGAGGGGTTACCAGTCCCAATAACATAAGGGCTACCATCACCCCAAGGGCCGTGATGTCAGCAGGCAGCCATTCCACCACAAACAAGACCAGGGCAACGAATGTCACCCCAAGGGTCATAAGAATTTGAATATCAATAGTCATACATTGCTAGCCAGACCAATAAAACGTAAGTCGTAGCGTAAACACTCAGCTATAAAAGGTTCAAAATATATAGAAGTAGCTCTAAGCACTCAAAGAATCCATTAGAGCCTGCCTTCAGGCTTTAGAAAACATAATCCAATCACATGGATGACGCACTTGGTGGTTATTCCAACTGATATCCAACTTAAGGTTAGGGTCTTTGGTTAACCTACGGCAAGGCAACCTCTTTGTTGCCAACACCATAAATGCATCACATTAACTTGATGTATCACTCTGCTAGCCTAGACCATAGCCTGTCCGTAGTTATTATCACTGAAAACGAACGCCACACACTGATGATAGGTACTCCCTAGGTATGCTGAGTTATCTAGGGGTAGACGTCATCAGTATCCACAGCGCTTCATTAAAGCCTCATAGAGCGATACCTCTGACAGTATTCGACATTACTACATAGCGTTGGGTCAGCTATCCGTTTGAAAACCGGCTAATTCTGGTAGTACTCCGCCGCGACGCTGCTGACGTTCTGCCCGCAACTTTGGACGAAGGTATAAGTTTTCTAGCAATACCGCTCCCCCGGCAATCCAGGGCGGCACGATTAGGGCCCCAATAATTCCCAGTACCTGGGCACCACCCAGCACCGCCAACAGCTGATAAAGCGGGTGTACACCAACTGTCGAGCCTACTAACAACGGATCCAGAATGTAGGTCTCCAGATTTTGGGCAATAACATAGAGCAGCAGCACCCATAAAAACGTCCAGCCCCCCTGAGGAATCGCCACTAATAAGGCAGGAACGGCTCCTAAAATAGGGCCTAAAAACGGAATTAGATTGGTAACCCCTGCGATCGCACCCAGACCTACCGCCAGATCTTTTAGACCCAACAAACTTAGCCCCACGCTAGTGGCCACAGACAGTAAGGCAGACACCACAAACCGTCCGCGCAGATAGCCCCCAATTCGCTGGCCGATCAGGGGGGCCTGGGCCAAAAGCTTTTCATCCCAGGGGCTCGGCAGCAGCCGTGTGAGATTTTTTACCAGAGTGCGGCTATCGGCCACCATATAGCCCGACACAAATAGCGACAGCACCAGACTTAGCACCCCGCCTAAAATACCGGTGGTCACACCGTAGGAACGCACCAGCAGCTGTTGGCTAGATTTAATCGTCCAGCTAATTAAGCTTTGAACGTCTATTAGCTGGGTAAACAGTTCATTGGTAGTAAACGAGCGGGTATCTGTAAACGCCGTCAGCCAGGCATCTGCTTCATTTAGCAGACCCCGCAAAGAAACCGGCACCCGCCGAATAATTCGCTCTAGCTGCTCAAACACGGTGGGACCAATCAGCACCCCCAGCAGCACTAGCCCGCTAAACAGGGTGAGATATACCAAAATGACGCTGAGCCAGCGAGGGATGCGATACTGCTCAGCCCAATCTACAACTGGCGCAATTGAGCAGGCTAAGACAACCGAAATCATCACCAGCAGCAGCAAACTTTTTAGCTGCCAAAGTAGCACCAATACTGGAATCGCTACTATCAACAGCACCACACTGCTTATGGAGAGGGTGAACTGCTGCGGTGGGTCCAACTTTTCGACCCAGGGTTGTTTAGCCATAAAGTGGCAATAGAGTTTAGTCTTGTTTAGTCTACTGGCCTTTATAGCGTATATGTAAAGTCCTCCGCCAAGATTCCAGGAACTCGGCAATCACCAAGACCGCGCTGATCGTAGGTGTCAATATTGGGAATCGTTTCCTGAAAATTTGTCAGAGCCACAAGACCATCGCCAAAACAATGGTAAAGGCTTTCATCAAACCGCAAATTTTCAATCGGCGCGACAATTTCCCCATGCTCAACCCAGAAACAAGCGTAGCGGGTCATACCAGTCACTCGACCGTTGGGGTGATCGCTCCAATTGAGATAGTGCAAATTAGATAGATACAGCCCCCGATCTAAGGTCGACAGAATTTGATCCGCCGTTAATGTCCCTGGCAAAATTTCGGGAGCCCGCAGCTGCTCGCCACGGCTGGCAAAGTTAGAGGGGGTGTGATATTCCTTAGCACTGCGGGAGCTGACCAGACTATTGACCAATTGCCCCTGCTCAATAATTGGCAGCTGCATCGGGGCCACCTCGCCATAGGTATTAAACCTGGGCATGTTGGCCGCCTCAAAATTTTCTCGTAGGGTAAATTTAGCCGACAGCTGACGCTGGCGCTGACGTAGCAGCCCAAAAGCGCTGTTACCTTGCTGCAGGTCGGCTTCGCCCACACCGCCCCAAGAAAACATGTGCAGTAGCTCAGCCACCGCCGCCGGAGCCAAATAGGTGCGATATTGCCCCCGCTCAATCGTTTTGACCGGGTGGCTCATCATGGCCAGCTGCTGTTTAGCCTGGTTGATTTTGTCCAAAAACTGAGGCTGCTGCCACTGATTACCGGCAAATGTGCCTTTAACAGCTCGATTTTGGGCATCAAACAAGGAAAAATCCAGGCTGTAGCTAGTGCTTTCAAACCAGTGGCGCTGACCGGCTGAGTCGGCATAGCCCCGAAAGATCAGCCCGCCTGCATAGATCCCGGTAAAGTCGAGGGTTTGGACAGCAGACAATAGCGTGGATGCGATCGCATCCGCCGCTAAAAGTTCTCCTTGATTGACAGTACGGCTGGTGGCCGACCCTGTAGGCAGCACCAAAAAAGGATCCATCGGCAACTCAGGTACTAGAGCCTGCAGATCTGCCAATGCCGTTTTTAACAGCGGCCAGTCCACATCAAACTCTCCGACAAAGGGGACTGTTGCCGATGCCGTCCGCTCATTTTGCATCAGCGTCAGGGTCAGGTTACCGTCACTGACCTGCCCGGTTTGTCGCACCCGCGCCCGGTTAAACCGCATAAACTGACTGGTTTCACCGCTAATGGTCAGGGTGTGGTGAGCCGCACAGACAGAAGCCACTGCATCCGCCAGCTGGCTAAAGACCGTTTCGGCCACTTTCTCATCGATTTTTGTCGCAACAGCACTGCTCATACCGCACCCCCAAACACTTCAATCTTGTCAAACGCACACACTGGAGCCCCATGACCTACCCGAATCAGCTGGTTGGGCTCCCCTTTGCCACAAAAGGGCGTACCGTACATCTCCCAGGTGTTGCGATCTCCAACCTGAGAAAGACTGTGCCAAAACTGCGGCGTCACAGAGCGATAGTTCGGGTTTTTTAGGGTGCGGGTGAGCTGACCATTTTCAATCAGTCGGCCATATTCACAGCCAAACTGAAACTTATGGCGCTGGTCATCAATCGACCAGGAGCGATTGGTCTCCATATAGACACCGTGCTCAATGTTGCCAATAATCTGCTCAAAGGTGCGATCGCCAGGCTCCAAATTAATATTCGCCATCCGATCAATAGCCGGTCGATTCCACGAAGACGCCCGAGAATTGGCCACCCCAGGCACCTGGGAGCGTTGCTGGCTTTCTAAACCACCCAGCCCCCGCTCCAGCTTGCCCTGACGGATTAAATATTCGCGGGTTGCTGGAGTACCCACATCGTCAAAACCGTAGCTGGCCAACTCACCCGGCACCGTTGGGTCAAAGGTGACATTCATCAGTGGCGAACCATACTCAAGCGCACCAAAATCCTCCAGATTGATAAAGCTACCGCCAGCGTAGTTGCGCTCATCGCCCAAAATTCGGTCCAGCTCTAGCGGATGGCCAATGCTTTCATGAATTTGCAACATCATTTGATCGGGAGCCAGCACCAGCGTAGTCGCCAAATCGGGACAGTTATCCGCATGCAGTAGCTCCACCGCCTGTTCTCCCACACGCTGTACTCGCTGCCACAGATCCAGCCCCGGAAATAGCTCCCAGCCTCCCTGATAGCTATTAGCCAAATAACCATGATCGGTGCGCAGCTGGGTAATCGGCCCATCCTGGGCAATGGTGCCAAAGTGGGTTTCAACTAAATAATCACGCTGGTAAATTTCTGAACCATTGCTGCTGACAAACCAGGACTCAATGTCGTGACTCCGGGCCGACGCGCTGGTCTGAGCAATTTTGTCTGATACCTTAAGCCGTTCACACACCTGCAGCAGAATCTGATTTAGCTCGGCTGGGGAGAGCACATCTAACCCTTTCCGATGGGGAGAGGTGTAGCTACCTGTGGCCTTGGGTCGCGCAGCTGTTGTAAACCTGTGGACAGCCCAATCACTCGCCGCAATGGCCTGGTTATGGGCCGCCACGATAGCCCTAGCCAAAGATATAGGGCTGAGATCATTGGTAGCGCTGTAGCCAAACTGGCCCTGGGCCAGGACTTCTACCATGGCTCCATGACCTAAATGCTGAGCATTACGCTCCGGATGCGCATCTCGAATGGCACAGGTTTTAGTAGTGTCTTTAACGGCTCGAATACCAATCCAATCGGCAGATACCGTCGCAGATTTGACGACGTCAGAAAGAAGCTCAAACATACAGTTCCTTTGCGTTACTGAAGCCCAACACGGTGGGCTCTGCGATGCAGCTAAGCCATGCAAAACGAACCGTGTACATCAGGAACGACATCTTTAGGTAGTGCAGACCAGGCGTAAAGAAGCAATCCTGCGTACTGCACCCTGGCTTGATAGTAGTAATTCTTACCGATCATTCCCCCCAATGGGGGGGAAGACCCTACACGGGAAAACGCTTTTATTTAAATAACAAAATCTATTAGAGATATTTTCTTTTATTTTTGATCCATAGACAACATTCTTCTTTTAAAAGAAAGTCATAATTAGCTAAAAGGTTATTAAAATTATTTTTTATGGATGACCTCGATAGCAAAATTTTAGGCGCGCTGATGGCAGACGGGCGGGTCACCTGGTCTGATCTGGCCGGCCGCTGTGGGGTGTCATCACCCGCCATTGGCGAACGGGTACGGCGGTTAGAAAAGCGCGGCATCATTCAGGGCTATCGGGTGATTGTTGACCCGGCACAGCTGGGCTATGACATCACTGCATTTGTGGCGGTGGTGTTAGAACACCCAGACCATCGACAGACTTTTTTGGACTATGTGCAGATAACGCCATCCATCCAGGAATGTCACCACATTGCCGGGGATGGTGACTATCTGCTGAAGGTGCGCTGCGGCAAGATGGCGGATTTAGAACGGATTCTCAGTGAGGAGATCAAGGGACTGCCAGGGGTTTTGCAAACCAAGACATCCATAGCGCTATCGACGGTTAAAGAAACAACGGCATTGTCGGTTTAGCGTGAGCGGCTCACTCTGTGAGCGTCTACGTAGATTTACAGGGGTATTGCCATGATTTCTTTATTTTTACGCGGGTTGGTGTTGGGAGTTGCGATCGCAGCCCCCGTCGGCCCCATTGGGTTGCTATGTATTCGGCGGAGTCTCACCTATGGAGCAATGGCAGGGCTGCTTTCAGGCTTAGGTGCGGCGACAGCGGATGGCGTGTACGGTGCCGTAGCCGCTTTTGGTCTTGCGATTGTTTCTAATTTCTTGACCGAGCAGGCCAAATGGCTTGGCATTATCGGCGGTCTGTTTCTCTGTTATTTGGGCATCACTACATTTTTAAGTAAGCCTGCTGATAAACCCGCTGAGGTTAGTCGTACTGGCTTGGCGGGTGCTTATCTATCCACCTTTGGGTTGACACTGACGAACCCAGCGACAATTTTGACTTTTGTATTGCTATTTGCTGGTTTTGCACCTGCGGAGTTGGGTTATGGTCAGGCTGTGATTATGGTCGGTGGTGTATTTTTGGGTTCGGCGCTGTGGTGGTTGCTGCTGAGCAGCGGTGTGTCGCGATTGCGGCACTGGCTGACACCTGGGCGATTGGTATGGGTCAATCGTTTTTTTGGCGTTTTGATTACAGCGTTTGGGATCGTTGCTCTGAGCTGGCGAGGTTAACTCACAGTTCCTCGATAAGTATTCAATGAAGAATCATTTACGATTTAGTTTGAGAAGCCATAAAATAGGAGATATTGCAAACCTGTAATATCTGGACAATTATGATCTAGAATGCGGCTCTTCTTGAAGAGTGAGCAACTAGGCGGGGTTATAGCTCAGCATGTCCCAACATAATTCTATCGAGTTGCGTCTCACGGGTAATAAGCTATCACCTGGAAGTCTCCGGTCGAAGGAGATTGCTGAGCTTATTGTGGCTGTTGAAGAGATGATTTCAGCAAAAGTGATAGTTGAGAATCCAGGTCTTATGAAAAGTGAGATTGTAGTTGGATTATCAAACGTTGAAGACGGCAGTATTAGATTGCAATTTACCTCAAGTCTTGAAAAGTTAACTTCTGAAGCTACGAAGAGTATTGCCTTATCGATAGAAAGCCAGGACTTTTACTCACTGCCTGAAGAAAGCATAAAGTCTCTTAAATCAATATCAGAATTCACAAGAAACCGTGACTGTAACGCCGAACTCTATGAACTTAATGGACGCAAAAAGCTTCTAGCTATTATTACACCTGAGACACAAATTCTGGAATATGAGCCCTTGATAGGCGAAACGATAATTTATGGGACAGTCACTCGTGTAGGAGGTGCTAATGAAGAAAAACCAACTATTCAGTTTAGAACCATTGATGGCAAGCTAATCTATTGTGCTGCTAACAAAGCTAACGCTAAGATTGCAGCAACACATCTTTACAGAGAAATTGGTCTTTCTGGAGATGCTGAATGGGATGCAAAAACACTCGAAATACAATCTTTTCATGTAAGAGAGATTACTGAATACGAAGATGCTCCCCTGTCTGAAGCTTTTCAAGCAATAAAAGACACATATGGTAATGAATTTGATGCAATTGAGGACGTTGATGCTTTTGTAAAAGAACTTAGACATGGTGTTTAAAGGGAGCAATAAACAATAATGAAGGTTGTCTGTCTCGATACACAGACGATAATTTGGGGCATTAAGAAAGAGTCTTCCCCTGGTCAAGAAGGCATGATCGCCAAAGCTGAACATCTAATCCATGAGCTGGAGAAGCAACAAGTAAAAGTTATTGTTCCTGCTTTAGTTTTGGCAGAGTTAATGATGCCCATTCACGAATCAAGATATGGGCATTTCTTGTCTTCAATGAATAGAAGATTTAGGATTATACCCTTTGATACCAGTGCAGCTGCTCGTTTCGCCACTCTATGGAAAAAATGGCGTGATAAACATCCTAATGATGGCAAGAAGAAGCGCCAGCCAACCAGAGCAGAAATGAAAACAGATTTCATGATAGTCGCCACTGCCATCTCCAGAAAAGCCGAATGTATTTACAGTGAAGATACAGACATTATCAAGTTTGCAAAAGGACATCTTGATGTGAGGAGCTTACCTCCAATTATTCGCCAAGGACGCCTACTTTGAAAAAATCAACCTATTTGGCGAGTAAAGATATCAGAAAATTCACTTGCTAGATTTCAATATAGTTAGTGAAATCCAAGATTTTTCATGATTGAAAGTCTCGCAAGCGAAGCAAAGTGTATATTTCTATTCCTCTACAATTTCAATCAGTTCCTCAAGCGATATTTCAAACACCTTGGCCAATTTCATTATGGCTGTAATATCCGCCGTCGCCATACCTTCCGAACGGGCATAGGTCGTAATCGTCGTATAGGGCACTCCTGTTTTTTCTGCTACGTCCTTAAGGTTCCAGCCTCGCTGCTGAGCCAGTTCACGAATTCGCAGCTTAACTAAACCCATCACACAGACTTGACAAGAACGAGTATTCGTCATTACTATCAGGCTAGATTAAAGACGAGTATTCGTCCTAACCTAACCTACCCAACCAAAAGCAATCGCCCCCCGGCCTCAGAAACTGAAGGGCGACTGTCAATTTCAACCGAAACAAATTCGGAGGTAATTTAATGATATCAGTCCAACCATCGCATAGTGCGATGACAGTTCAACCTGCCTGCTTACAGCCCGCCAGCCTCAACGGCTATCAGGCCAAACTCCATCCCTGGTGCATTGTGCGCCTATTACCCAAAATGCAGCGCGTCGTTGTAGGGCGATTTCGTAAAGGCAATGACGCCGATGAACATATACGGTCATTGAGGCAACTGATTCCCCATGGGCAGTTTGTCGTCATGTTCGATCCTGGAGATTTAGCTGCTAGCCAATAAATTCGGTTGCTCTATAGACTACAGGGATGGGTTGTTTTGTGGCTTGACAGCTAAACCCATCCCACCCCATGGGCAGTTTGTCG
>JBCDIX010000084.1:0-26101 GCA_038748405.1 Cyanobacteria bacterium P01_H01_bin.21
AACTGCACCCTACGGCAGCGAGTATCGCGCCTGGTGAGAAAGACATTATCATTTTCGAAGAAGTTGGAAAATCATATCGGTGCGATTTGGCTCTTTATCCACCATTACAATGCGTCCTTACCTGTTTAGGACTACCAATATCCGTTGTTTGAGTACGGTTTTCGATGTTTTCTTCAGAAGTTTCTTCAGCGGTTGAAATAGTTGATAGCCCTCCTGCATTAATCTGCTGAGCAGCTGGAACACTTTTTAATGTGGACACATAAACCGTGATCAAAGCACAGCTCAAAACAACCTTGGCGAAAACACGTTTCATAAAACAAACTCTCGTATTAAAACAATCAAGGTTAAGAAATCGGCATTGCTAATCCTCGAGATGGTTTTCTCTATGAGAGGTCGTAGAATGGCGATGCTCTAGATCGATTCATCCCCTAAATCAGCAATCGCAAAAAATCTATTAGCGATCAATGTTTGACTTAATGAGTATTTGCATCTGTTTTGCTAAAAATCCTAATTTACGACAGCTCAAACTGAGGCAGTATCATCTTTTAGTATCCAGTCATAGGAATGCTCAGAGCTAGGATAAGCTCCGTTTCGAACCTCTTCGGCAAAACGCTCTGCCGCTGTAGTGATATGCCGATGAAGCTGCGCGTATCGTTTAACGAACCTAGGCGATTGTCCCTCGTATAAACCCAACATTTCAGTTGAGACAAGTACCTGACCATCACAATCAGAGCCTGCACCAATCCCAACTGTAGGAATCTTAAGGGCGGCTGTCACCTTATTAGCCGCCGCAGTTGGAATTGCCTCTAAAAGAAGGGCAAATATTCCGGCATTCTCCAGTGCCAAAGCATCTTGAACTAACATTTCAACGGCTGCCGTTGTCCTGGCCTGTACTTTATTGCCACCCAATTGGTGATAAGACTGTGGCGTAAGGCCCAAATGACCTATAACTGGAATACCACTTTGAGTTAAGCGTTGAACCAATTCATCATGTCGGCCTTCCAATTTTACGGCCTGAACACCAGCTTTTATAAGCCTGCCAGCGTTTTGGACGCCCTCTTTCAATGTGCTGTATGAACCAAAGGGGAGATCGCCAATAACGAGGGCGTGATGCGCGGCACGACCCACAATTTCACAGTGATAGACCATCGCATCCATGGTTACCGGGAGCGTTGTATCATGCCCTTGAACAAAGATGCCCAGTGTATCTCCGACTAGAATTAGTGGGATGCCGGCTCTATCAAAAATAGTCGCAGTCAAGTAGTCATAGGCTGTCAGCATCGCGAACCGCTCCCCGCGAGACTTATAGAAAGACAACTCTTGAATTGTGATACGACTCATTTGAACCCCTTGATTATCTGCTAAATATGACTATAGCGATGACTGTTAAAAACAACCACTGTCGTAACAGTAGTGTCGGTTCACTCACCTCTTAACCAGGGAACTCGTAGTTATCCATATCGTATCTCAGCATCGCTTAGCTAAAAACTCTTTCCATCTCAAGTTCACGAATATGGTCTCGTGGCGGTGGTAGTGAGCCCGTCCGCCCCGTCAGAACAAAGCCACAGGCCTGATACAGCCGAATCGCTGGTGTGTTGGCATCGCCGACATCAAGAATAATCCGCCGATAGCCCTCAGCTTGTGCCCAATCAATAACGGTTTTAACCAAAGCAATCCCGATCCTACACTTTCGAGTTTCCGAAGCAACCCACATACTAAACAATCCTGCCGTCTGCTCTTGCTCACTACAGGGAGCACCAACGGCTATTCCAAGTCCATGACCACTGGGTGAGATCGCAAGAAACTGGGCAACATTAAGGTTTTTGCTACGACTACGCCATTCCTTATCAGTGAGCTGTTGTTCTTCCTCAAACGTACTACCAAACGCATCCGGCGCATCTGCCAGTGCCCGCAGACGTACAGAACGAACCTGTTGCCAGTCGGTGGGTTGAGCCCGTAAGATTCGGTATTCCATCATTGAATGTTTTTATCCAGTATGGCAAGGAGCACTTTTGTCTACTAAGACTATACAGCGCCCTTTTGCTGCACAATCAGCTGGCGCAGTCGCCACATAAGTAGACCTGCTACGACTGCGATCGCAACTGACTGCCCCATCCATAGCCCCGTGCTGCCCATACCAAACCGAAAGCTTAGGATGTACCCCACAGACAGACCCACAACCCAATAGCCCAACAGATTGAGCACCATCGTCACCTGAGTATCTTGCAAACCCTGCAGAGAGCCATAGACCGCTTTTTGAAACCCATCCAGCACCTGTGCGATCGCAGCAACCATCAGCATCGGTAAGGCTAAACCAATCACAGCCGCATTGTCTGGATTTTGCACATCCAGATAAATGCCAATCACCTGTTTGGGAAAGAGCAAAAATAATATCGACACAACCAGAACAAATAGAGTACTGGCCGTCACACTGACCCAAGAAGCCTGTTGAATGCCAATAAAGTCACGTCTACCTAACCATTGACCCACACGGACGGTGGTGGCGTATGAAATCCCCAACGGCACCATAAACACCACCACAATTGTTTGAAGAACAATCTGATGAGCGGCTAGAGCCTCTGTTCCCAATGTTCCCATCCAGAACATAATTACGAGAAAAAAGCCAGATTCCAATCCTGAAAATATACCAATAGGTACCCCCACCCAGGCTAGCTCCCAGAGAATCCGAGGTCGAATGCGATGTAGCCCTCGAAAAACGTGGTAATCCTTTAAGCGGGGGTGCAGCAGTACATATAGCCCCAGTGCAACAAACATACCCCACTGGGCCAAAACGCTGGCTAACGCCAGACCTGCCAACCCCATTTCTGGGAAACCCAGCTTACCGAAGCCGAGAATATAATTACCAACCACATTAAACGCAGTACCTATGACCACAATGGTCATTACCGGACGAGCTTGAGACAATGCCGAGACAAAGGCCCGCAGTGCGGCAAAACCGATCACAGGGAACAAACCCCATAGAATACTATCGAGATATGTATCGGCCAGTTTTACGATAGACTCAGACTGCCCCGCCTGGAGCATCCAGCGATCAAAGTGACCCATCACAATCATGGCGGGTATCGCCACTAAAATCGTTAGCCACAGACCTTGTCTAACTAGGTGCTGAATGCGAGTCTTTTTACCAGCCCCAAACGCTTCTGCAACTAAAGGACTGATGCCCATAACAATACCGGTGGTGGCTGTCATAGTTGATAAAAAGATTAGGGCGGCTAGTCCCCCTGCAGCCAATGCTTCAGGTCCCATTCTGCCCATCATGACAGTATCGGCAAAACCGGTTGCTGATTGAGCCACCTGAGCACTGGCCAGGGGGACAGCAAGCTTCAGAAATTCACGCGCCTCTACTTTAAGAGGGGAACGCATTGCGATATTCACCATAATGATTACTTTCCGGTCGTAGAGTTTTATCAGAAACTAAGCCAGCAATTCTTGAACAATGTGTAGACCCGTAATGGCCTGCCATGTAAAAAACACTAGCAAACTGACATTGATGGCAATGTGAATCTGTCGTGCCCAAGTACGTCCCTTTTGCATTAGAGGAACAAGGGCGGCGGACACTGCCACCAGTGCCGTCATGCTTAGACCCACAAATAGATGTGCGATCGCAGGTATTTCTCCCTCACTCAAAAAGGTGCTGACAATACCACCAAATGCACCCACGACCATTACGGCCAAAATGATTGCACCCGATTGGTAATGACGTGTTGCATATTTACCCTGAATCAGCTCTTTTTTGATCTCGCCATCCGCATTACGAGTACGACGAACTTGAATACCCAAATAGGCCGTATAAATTAGGTATACAAACAGCCCCAGCATTAGCAGAGGATGAACAAACTGGCTCAAAAAGCTTAGGCTTATAGAATTTGTTGCTTCCATGATGTCATTACCTCTGCTGCGAATTATGAGGAATAAACAATACCGAGCCAACGGTGAACAGCACACTGGCAGATAAGTGCAAAATAGATGAAAACGAAACCCCCTGGATATTCTCTAAAATGCCATCTAAAACAAATATGAGAGAACCAACAAGAAACAACCAGCTGACCAGTGTTTCACGATCCAGCTTTTTACTAGTGTCAGCTTTATTTTCAGAATCTTGTGTCTGATAGCATGATGAGATGGCCTGCTCTGTTGATGAACAGAATGTTTTAACGGACTGCATAATTTTGTTTCCAGTGGTGAAGCTTTAGAAAGTGATTTTTGTTATCGTTCTTGACTTGGCAAGCTATGCCTTGTTGATTTGAACAATGTCTTCAAGCAGAGACATAGTTGCCTGTGGCTGCCACCCTAATTGCTTTAGAGCCTTAGTCGCTGAGACTTGATTATTAATGGAGAAAAATGTGGCAATACCACGCCCCCATTTGGCAACAGCCGTCTCAAAAGAAATACCCACCGCTGGGGTATTAATCTCACGACCAATAGCCTGAGCAATTAAACTGCGTTGGCCACAATTACAGGCTACGAAAATTGCTAGCAACGCTATACTTGAAACATGCGTATTTGTCAGAATCTTGCTGTCAATTGTGAAATAGACCAGAACGTATATGGTAAAGGTATCTCAGCACGAAAATACGCCGCCCCCTAGCCTACCGTTAGCACCGATTGCATCAAGTCAAGATTTAGGCTGGCAGCCATTACTAGCCGAAGAATTTCAGCAACCGCCTGGTGCCAGCGATATTCCATCTACTTGGGAAGGTCACGCCATTGCCCTTTGTTTGGCCCCACGTCCCCATCGCATTCATCAGCTGGTGGGCGACCGTCATTACACCGGGCTCTATACTAAGGGAGATATTTCCATTACCCCAGCCCATATTCCGGCTTCCTACAAAAGCGAAGGGGATGACCATTATTTTCATGTGCAGATTCCAACTCAGTTTCTGCAATCTGTTGCTCAGTCTGCAGCGGAACTTGACCCGGCTCGGTTAGAGTTGGCAACAGAATTTCGTATCCGTAATCCTCAGCTTGAGCAGATCTTACTGATGCTGCGTGCGGAACTTCACAAGGGTGATGGCTGGGTCGGCCAGCTCTATGTTGAGTCTTTGGCCAATGTGCTAGCTGTTAACTTATTGCGAGATTACTCTGCCAAGAAGCCCCGCATTACTCTATATGAAGGGGGACTGGGCGATCGCAAGATTTTGCAAATTTCAGACTATATTCACGAACATTTAGACCAGCCCATCCGACTAGCGGATCTAGCTAATATTGCAGGCATGAGTCAGTTTCACTTTAGCCGCTTGTTTAAGCAGTCCATGGGGGTGACGCCCCATCAGTATCTGCTGCAGCAACGGGTGGAGCAGACAAAGCAATTGTTGAAAGGAACCCGGCTTGCGATCGCAGAAATTGCTTTACAGTGTGGGTTCAACAGCCAAAGCCACATGACTAAACATTTTCGAGAAGCCACTGGTGTGACCCCTAGCAAATATCGCAAAGGCTGATGGTTTATTCGACAACAATTGAATGAGTTTTTAACCTCAACCTCATTCAATTACTCATGACGCTGACCATCTGGCATAATTGCACAGTATAGATTTGCTTGATGTAGTAATGTACCTGTTAGATCAGCGCCCGTTAGGTCAGCCTCTTTTAGATTAACCCCAGTAAAGTCTGCATAGCTGAGGTCAGCCCCTTTTAGATTAGCCTCACTAAGATCAGTCGGAAAACTCCCGGGCCGATAATCTTTAGCTAATTTAGCGCGGCACAATTTAGCCTGAGATAAATCAGTTCCTCGGAGAATTGCACCATTTAAAAGCGCATAGCTTAGATCTGACTGACTGAGATTGGCATGCCCTAAATCGGTTCTCTGGTCTGTATTTGAACGGAGGTCAGCATCAAGCAAGCACGCCATTTTTAGGTTGGCATTGCTCAAGTTTGCACCACATAAACTAGCTTTAACCAGACTGGCCCGCTCTAAATTAGCATCACGCAACAGTACGCTACTTAAGTCTGTCTCTCGTAGCTGTGCACTTTTCAAATTAGCATTGCGTAAATCGCTGCCCCAGAGAATAGATTCACTGAGATTGCTACCTTCAAAATTGGCACGACAAAAGAGTGTACGACCTAAGCGAGACTGTCTTAAGTCAGAGTTACTTAGGTTAATATCACTTAAATCAAGCTGTAGCAGCTCAAATTCTAAAAGTGTCAATCCGGAGAAATCGCGTTTACCAACGTTATAGGCGCTGAGAAGTTCATTGCTATCCATAGCTGTATGGGGAGTGTACTTTTTAAACAGGTGTATGTTGATGATCACTGCCTAATTCTATTGGCTGCAGAACTTTGTGCGACAGTTCTTTATATTCTGAATGGCATCGAGACCCAGCATTTCATAAAACTTGGTTTGTTAACAGATTCTCTTCAACTTGGGACTTGGAACCTGTGGCAAGCTTGGCAGCAAGCAGTACTGACCATAGAGTTTTTAAATATCTGTTCATGGCTTTATAGATATTAAAAGAATAATACGAATTGACATAGATATACTAGGTTTCATATTTTTAAGAAGCGGCTTCTATGGAAATGCTTCTATTTAGAGAACACTTTCGACCTTGCAAGGTAAAGTTTTGAAACTAAAAACAGAGCATAATCACTTAATCGCTATATGGTGATTAAAGTGAAATCTGTTGAAAAAGATTTACCCATGAGTCTTCAAGTTAAGCGATCGCAGGCTAATGCAGCCGCGGCTATCTCCGGTTCCCCCGCATTGCCACCCACCGATAGTCGCCAGCGCTTTAAGCAGTATGTAAAAACACTGCAAGATAATATCTGTTCTGCCCTAGAGCAATTAGATGGCCAGGCAAAATTTCAAGAAGACAACTGGCAGCGTGATGATGGTGGCGGTGGCCGCACCCGAGTAATTCAGAATGGGCGAGTATTTGAACAGGGTGGCGTTAATTTTTCAGAAGTGTGGGGAGACACCCTACCTCCAGCCATTCTCAGCCAACGCCCGGAGGCGGCAGGCCATGGATTTTATGCGACGGGTACCTCCATGGTGTTGCATCCGCGTAATCCCTACGTGCCGACCGTGCACCTCAACTACCGTTACTTTGAAGCCGGTCCCGTCTGGTGGTTTGGGGGTGGCGTCGATCTAACCCCCTACTATCCCACCGTGGAGGATGTGGTTTACTTTCATACCACCCTCAAGCAAGCCTGTGATGCCCACCATCCTGAGTTCTACCCCGCGTTTAAGCGTTGGTGCGATGAATATTTTTATCTCAAGCATCGCCAAGAAGCACGGGGTGTGGGTGGTGTCTTCTTTGACTATCTGGACTATCGCGGCAATCTCTACTCCGGTCCTAATTTAACTGGGGATGCGGCTACCTACAGTCAACAGGTCGGTCCCGTGACCCAAACTTGGGAAGATTGGTTTGCCTTTGTGCAAAGCTGCGGTAATGCGTTTTTGCCCGCCTATCTGCCCATTGCCGAACGCAATCAGGATAGACCCTATGGCGAACGGGAACGCGAGTTTCAGCTCTACCGCCGGGGACGCTATGTCGAATTTAACCTGGTGTATGACCGGGGCACCGTATTTGGTCTACAAACCAACGGTCGGGCTGAATCTATTTTGATGTCGCTGCCGCCCCTAACTCGCTGGCAGTATGGTTATGAGCCCGAAGCCAATACTCCAGAGGCTGAGCTGACGAATCTCTTTCTTAAGCCCCAGAATTGGGTGAACTGGGTGTCTACACCTTGATGACATTATCAACGAGGAGAATCTCCAATCATCTGTAGATTTGAAAGAGAACTCCCAACTCCTGAGTAAGCAGCTTTACGATCCCTGACAAGGGACCCTTGCCAGGGACCCTTACCTTTTTTCTTCTAGACATTCTTTTGAAGATTGTTTCTGCTTGATCAACAGTAATCATTTGAGGTTATTTCCAATGGACCATAATTTAGCATCCTGTCTGCGAGAAGGAACCCAAAAGTCCCATACCCTGGCAGAAAATACGGCCTATATGAAATGTTTTCTCAAAGGAATTGTAGAAAGAGAACCCTTTCGTCAATTAGTGGCCAACCTATACTTTGTGTATAGTGCCCTAGAAAAAGAAATACGCCGTCATGCCCATCATTCCGTAGTGGGTCCGATGTATTTTTCCTTATTAGAGCGGGTGCCTCAACTAGAAAAAGATCTCGCCTTTTACTATGGTGACAATTGGCGTAATCAGATTATGGCCTCCTCCGAAGGCGTCCATTATGTGGAACGCATTCGTGAGCTATCTACCCAGAATCCTTCGTTGCTGGTGGCCCACGCCTATGTTCGCTATATGGGCGATCTCTCTGGAGGACAGGGCTTAAAGACAATTATTCGCTCAGCCCTTGAGTTACCAGAGGGTGTCGGCACCGCCTTCTATGAATTTATGGATATCCCAACGGTAGAGGCTCGGCGTGCCTTTAAGAAAAAATATAGAACCGCGCTCAACTCTCTGCCAATTGAAAAGAGCCTGGCACATCAAATTGTGGATGAAGCCAATCTAGCATTTCAACTCAATCGTGATGTCATGCATGGGCTGGAGCCATTGGTGAAAGCAGCCATTGGTGATCATGTTTTTGATCTGATTACTCGCCAGGACAAGCCGGGTAGTACGGAACGCCACCATCGGTCTCCTGAACAGATCTCTGAATTGGTATCCGCAGAATAACTCACCTTGCTCCAGGATTCCTCCTCTTATATAAAGCTTCCCATCCCCCGCAAGGGGGATTTTTTTAGCCCTTAAATCTGCTCAGACAATGAAACCTTTACTGCAAACCGTTGAATTTAATGCCGATTTAATTCAAAAATATAATCAGCCCCTACCCCGCTACACCAGCTATCCGCCAGCAACTGAGCTAACAGAGAACTTTGATGCCCGAGCGGTTGATGCGGCCTTTACCACAGGCAATTATACACAGACACCACTTTCTCTCTACTGTCATATTCCTTTTTGTCAAAGTGCCTGTTATTTCTGTGGTTGTAATACCATTGTCACCCAGAATGTAGCAATGACTCATGCTTATCTGGATGCTCTTATTTGTAATGTTGAGCAGGTTGCGGCTCTGACGGATTCAAACCGAGTTGTTAACCAACTCCACTGGGGTGGGGGTACTCCCAATTATCTCACCCTGGAGCAGGTAAAGCGTCTATGGCAGGTATTACACCAGAATTTTTCTTTTGCTCAGAATGCTGAAATTTCGATTGAGGTGAATCCCGTCTCGCTTAGGCGCGATTATGTTCTGGGGTTGCGAGAGCTTGGCTTTAATCGGATTAGCTTTGGCATCCAAGATTTTAATCTTCAGGTGCAGGCGGCAGTTAATCGGCTACAGCCAGAAGAGATGCTGTTTCAGGTGATGGGCTGGATGCGAGAAGCCGACTTTGACAGTGTGAATGTTGATTTGATCTACGGTCTTCCCTACCAAACCCTGGCTACATTTAGCGACACTATTGCTAAAACTCTTTCCTTAGATCCAGACCGAATTGCAGTGTTTAACTTTGCCTATTTGCCGCACATGCTACCGGTGCAGCGCAAACATATTGATCCGGCCACATTGCCGTCTCCATCAGAAAAGCTCGATATTTTGCACATGGTCATTGATCAGCTGACTCACCATGGCTATCAGTTTATTGGCATGGATCATTTTGCGAAACCGGATGATGAATTAACCATGGCGCAACAAACGGGGCAGCTACATCGTAACTTTCAAGGGTATACCACCCAGCCAGAGTCCGATCTGCTGGCCTTTGGCATGACGGCCATTAGCATGTTCCAAAATGTTTATACCCAGAATCAGAAACAGCTGCAAGGGTTTTATAATGCCATTGCGCCAAGGGGAAAGGTTGACACTCACCAACTTCCCATCGAACGTGGTGTTGTCCTCAGCCGGGACGACAGTTTACGACGGGCCGTAATTATGGAGTTAATGTGTCAGTTTGAGCTATCGAAAGCCGCGATTGAAGAGAAATATTACCTCAATTTTGAGCAAGATTTTGATACGTATTTTGCTCGCGAACGTCGAGATTTAGAAACCCTGGCTGCCGATGGTCTGCTGCGGCTGACACCGAATCATATTGAGGTAACCCCCGCCGGACGTTTGCTGATACGCAACATTGCCGCCGTGTTTGATACCTACTTGAGAGAGCCCAAAATTCGTCAATTCTCCCAGTCGGTTTGATTGCCGTTTACAATTACTACAATTGTCTCAAGAGCTGTAAATTTTGCGATCAGATTCAGATACTTTGCCACTTGCAAAAACATCAAATACTTAAAACTTGATTATATCATCATATGGTGATATAATCTTTTGAATAGGATTGATTTTGATAAATCACGTGCTATTGTGTTTGTCTCTCTAGACTAGATCGGTGCTACTAACATGGTTCAAGCTTACCTTGCAGTTTTTTCTTTGGTCGTGGTCGTCGCGATCCTGTTTGTTGTTGGTGATGTCTAGTCTCGGGATATAGTCATTGTTTTCTAAATTTTTGCAAGCAGAATGAGGTACAAACGATGTTGTTTCGTCAGTTGTTTGATCAATCAACCTGGACCTATACCTATTTAATTGCAGATTTGGTGACCCGAGAGGCGGCGTTTGTTGATCCAGTTCTAGAGCAAGTAGACCGTGATTATAGGCTCCTGAATGAATTAGATTTGGCGCTGAACTATTGCTTAGAAACCCACATCCATGCTGACCACATCACAGGCACGGGTAAACTGCGAGAGTTAACCGGGTGCGAAGGCGTTGTACCCCAGAATGCCAATGCGGCCTGTGCCAATCGCTATCTTCACCATGGCGAGATCCTGGTGGTTGGCAATGTTAATATTCAAGCGATTGAAACCCATGGCCACACTGATAGCCATATGTCGTATCTGGTGAATGGTACCCATGTGTTGACGGGGGATGCCTTATTTATTCGCGGCTGTGGCCGTACAGATTTTCAGAGTGGTGATGCGGGTACGCTCTATGACCATGTGACCCAGCGACTGTTTACGTTGCCAGACGAGACGCTTGTTTATCCAGGGCATGACTATAAAGGCCAGACGGTCTCTACAATTGGCGAAGAGAAACGCTTTAACCCTCGGTTCGTTGGCAAAGACCGGGCCAGCTTTATTCATTTTATGAATAATCTCAACTTGCCGGATCCTAAGAGAATTATGGAAGCGGTTCCCGCTAATGAGCAATGTGGCAAAGTTGTTGTTACAGCATGATATTGCTGTTGATATAAAGGAACTTCCTGCTTAATGGTTTGGTTAATTGGGCATCTTTTAGCGGTCTGTATTGGTCTGAGTTTGGGTCTGATTGGTGGCGGCGGTTCTATCCTGGCAGTGCCTATCCTGGTATATGTCATGGGTTTGGGGTCTAAGGATGCGATCGCAATGAGTCTTGTGATTGTGGGCACGGTCAGTCTGATTGGTGCCATTCCCCATTGGCTTCAGGGTAATGTCAACCTAAAGACAGCCATTATCTTTACACCAGCTGCTATGCTCGGTGCCTATATGGGAGCTCGGATTGCGGGCTTACCGTTTATTACGGGCACCTTTCAGCTAGTTTGTTTTGGAGTGGTTATGGTCGTTGCGAGCATTTTGATGATTCGCAAAAGCCATTCGAAATCGGCTTTAGCCCATGCTGGAATACCGATTGATAATGCTGCAGAAAAAAGGCATCACTGGCTTTTGATCCCTGTAGAGGGGCTCGGAGTGGGGATTCTCACCGGATTTGTTGGTGTGGGGGGTGGTTTTATGATTATCCCCGCCTTAGTCTTACTGGGTGGCATTCCCATGAAAGAAGCCATCGGCACCTCACTATTAATTATTGCCGCGAAGTCAGCGACGGGGTTTCTGGGCTACTTAAACCAGGTGAGCATAGATTGGGCTTTAGTCACCTCCTTTACGCTGGCGGCGAGCACTGGTACGATCGCAGGCTCCTATCTGACTCGATTTATTGATGCTAAGCAGTTGCAAAAGGGCTTTGGCTATTTTGTTCTTGCTATCGCAATTTTTGTTCTTATCAAACGATAGGTCGCAGCAGCAGCTTCTGTATAAGGAAGAAAACGAATGAATGTCCTCAGGGGTAAAGTGTTTAAACAGTTCATAATGGGCGGGTTCATCCTCCGGACGGATGGGGGGCATCAAGACTTTACGTTCTGACTGAAGACTAATTATCTCTTCCAACTCTTTCGGATAGGGACAAATGACTAGTCGTTCAGACCCGGATTGCTGCGCTGGCTGAATTCTAATGCGGGCATCCAGTGCTAGAACCCCATTGGAGTCAGCTAGTAATGGATTAATGTCGAGTTCTTGAATCTCAGGAATATCAATGATCAATTGAGAAATTTGAATCAGCGTTAGCTTAATCTGCTCTAGATTCGCTTTTGGTTCATCACGATAGCCGTGCAAAAGCCGTGCAATGCGGGTGCGAGAAATTAGGGCATCTGCCAAAGTCATGTTGAGGGGGGGGAATTCTACAGCTCGATCGCCAATGACTTCTGTTGCTTTACCACCTTCACCAAATAAAATGATTGGGCCAAAAATCGGATCTGTGTGTATCCCTACAATTAGCTCATGGGCACCTGGACGATGCACCATCTTTTGAACAGTAACGCCAGTTATTTGGGCAGTAGGACATTGTTTAGCAACCCGAGAGTGCATCGCTTTAAGAGCAAGATTTAGGGCTTCGGGGGTTTCCAAATTGAGGGCAACCCCCCCAACATCAGACTTATGGCTAATATCGGGAGAGACAATCTTAAGGGCGACAGGATACCCAATTTCCGTGGCTGCAAGTATTGTGTTTTCGTCAGTTCGAACAATCTGTGTTTCGACAATTGGAATCCCGTAAGCTGCGAGCACTGCTTTAGATTCAGGCTCATTAAGTAGGGTGCGCTCTTCGGCTAGAGCCTGCTGAATAACCAGCCTTGCCGTGGTTGTCACGGGTGTGAAATCTGAGGGAATAGAGGGAGGAGTCTCCATCAGTAATTCTTGGTTGCGTCTTAGTATCTAGCACCTCAGCAACTGCTTGGGCGGTTTCATTACTGGGTGCGATCGCAGTGGGCACATGCATCACCAAAAGAGCGTCCATGTTCGGCTCTTGCAGTAGTATATTGAGAGCTTGAGCATATCGTTGGTGATCGGCATCGCCGATTAAATCTACTGGATTACTGTGAGACCACGTTGGGGGCAAGATCTCATTAAGTTGTTGAAGTGTTTCTTCGGAAAGTGTTGCAAGTGTTCCACCGCCTTCAATCAGGGAGTCAGTAGCCATTACGCCAGGCCCGCCGCCATTGCTCAAAATCATCAGGCGGTTACCTTTGGGAGACCTTAATCGGGCTAGGGTCTCCACTACAGCTGTACAGAGGGCTCCTGACTGAGACACAAAAGCAACTTTGCCTGCCAGGGCATTGGTATGAGAAAAACTAGCATTCAGTCCAATACTAGGACCCATTACACCAAGGCAGTTAGGACCAAGAATACGCAGGTCAAAAGAGTTTGCCGCATCAAGCGTCAAATGTTGTAAAGAACGACCCTGTGTGTCTTTTTGAGTTGTTAGCCCAGCCGTCAGCACGACAGCGGCCTTAGTCCCTAGACAACCCAGTTGAGCCACAATTTTAGGTATTGTTGCCGGGGGTGTGCAAATAATCGCCAAGTTAGGTGCGAGAGCCAGACTTGCGACATCAGAGTAACAAAGCACGCCTGCAACAGCAGAGTACTTTGGGTTGACTGGCATGACAGGACCACTAAAGTTGCCGTGCAAGAGGTTTCGCATCACGACATCCCCGATCTTGCGAGGATGGTTCGAAGCCCCAATGACCGCGACCGATTTAGGCTGAAAAAGATACTCTAGGTTCCGTATAGTCATTACTTCAGTCCTGATCGTGACAAGCCTTAACACTTAGCTAACCTGAAACACTGTTCGAATTCTTGTTAATCAGGTAGGAACGCTTGTTATTCCCAGTGATACCGCACAAAGTCTAGATGAATGTCGGCAGATATTCACCTACTGAGCCGTGTAACCTCCGTCTATCACTAACTCACTACCCGTCACAAATTTGGATTCGTCGGAGGCAAGATAGAGAATGCCATAGGCAATATCCTGCGGTTCACCGACATGTCCAATAGGATGCAGGCTATCAAGATGTTGCTTGAATCCTTCAACGCCCTGAGGTGAGCGACGCCCGAGATCTTCAACCAGAGGAGTCCAAATAAAGCCAGGATGAACAGAATTGACTCTAATATTGTCCTTGGCATAAAACAGTGCATCTGTCTTACTCATCAATCGTACAGCCCCCTTAGACGCGTGATAAGGGGGAATATCTTGAGCACTCACAAGCCCGTAAATAGAGGATAAGTTGATGATGCTTCCACCTCCAGCTTGTTGCATGTATGGGATTGCATATTTGGTGCAGAGAAATACCCCTTTTACATTCACATTAATCACCTGATCCCATTCATCTTCCGTGATCTCATGGGTGGGTTTGCTTACACCTGAGATGCCTGCATTATTAACCAGCACATCAATATGGCCAAAAGTCTTGTTAATAGTAGAGAAAGACTGTTTCACTTTCTCACTATCTGTAACATCAAGACGCCAGAATTCTGCCGTACCACCAGCGCTTTTAATTTTGGAGACAACTTCTTGACCAGGCTCGTCATGAATATTTGTCACAGCAACTTTCGCGCCTTCTTTGGCCAGCATTAGACAAGCCTCACGACCGATACCTGTTCCACTGCCTGTGACAACCACCACTTTGTCTTTTACTCTGTCCATTGCATATCTCCTGAACTCTGAGACAATTAAAACAACAAACTTTGAGGATTGTATGAGTCACCTTTTATGGAGTGCTTAAAGAGATAAGTTGTTGACAACACCCAATAACCGCTGAGCGTAACCAACTTCGTTATCATACCAAACCAAAACCTTGGCAACGTGTCCCCGAATCACTCGAGTAGAGAGGGCATCTACGATACTAGAATGGATATCTCCTAAAATATCAGCTGACACTAACTCCTCTTCGCTATAGGCCAGGATGTCCTTTAGTGAGTTCTCAGAGGCAGCTTTCAGCACTGCATTTACCCGCTCGATGCTGACTTCTTCACGTAGGTGAGTGACAATATCTGTAATCGCACCATCGGGCACAGGCACTCGGATTGCAATGGCATCCACTCGTCCTTCTAATTCTGGCAATACCATAGTGGTTGCAACGGCAGCCCCCGTACCGGTGGGAATCAGAGAGACCGCAGCAGACCGCCCACGACGCAGTTTTTTAGCAGGTCGATCCACTAAGCCCTGGCTAGACGTGTAAGCATGGACCGTTGTCACCATTGCATTTTCAACCCCAAAGGCATCGTTCAGTATCTTGAGTACAGGAGCCAGGGAGTTGGTGGTACAAGAGGCCATAGAAATAACCTGATGCTTGGCTAAATCAATCTGATGATCATTGACACCTAACACCAGGGTGATATCAGCACTGGCAGCAGAGGCACTAATGACGACCCGACGAGCCCCTGCCGCTAGATGTTTGGCAGCTAGTTCTCGCTTGGTGAACAGTCCAGTACTTTCAATGACAACATCCACTCCCATCTCTTTCCAGGGTAGTTGTACCGGCTCTTTCTCGGCAAACACTTCAATCCGATGCTCCCCAAGTTGAATTTGACTCTCATTTACATTGACTGAATAAGGGAGTCGCCCTTGTATTGAATCAAACTTTGGAATTATCTTCCTGCTATTTCGAGTTGGACTTGAAGGTAAGCTTGATGAATTAATCTGCCAACTGCGTCGCGCTAGTATTGTCTGGTGTGGGGATATCCTAGTCAGTGGTCTGTTAGGATTCTTTTTCTACCCCGCTGAATCGATAGACGCTATTAAGTGAATAGCAACAGATTCGGTTTAAAGATCATCACTAACCCAAAGAACAGCATGAATAGACCCCCAACAAGTTTAAGGTTTCTGCCCTGGTTTTTCGTCAGTCGAGAGGATTCGAAAGAATAGATAAAATTAGATAAAACCAGCAGCAAAGGAATCACATAAATGATTGCGTATAGAGCAGTCCAGCCAAAATAACAGGGCAGTACTCCCCCGATTGCACTGGCTGCACAATAGTTGACCAATGTAGTCATGTAAACGGCGGGTAAAATCGCAGTGCAGCCTAACTCAACGATATTGACAAAAATGGCCAAAACTATTGTGCCACCTAAGGCAGTGAGAAACCGCAGTCGATGGGCAGTTGGCTCCCTCAAATCTCGAACAATTTTGCCTGCCTTTTGGCTAATGGTACGCTGTTGGGTCTCTGATAAAGAAAGGGAGATACCTTGCTTGAACCAGAAGTAGTCTTTGATGTTGATCAACCCTGCGATCGCAATTCCAATGCCTAATATCCATAGAAAGAGAGCACCGTACTGTTCTATCAAGACTGTTCCCACCCCAATCATGACCATAATGAACAAGAAATACATCACAGCTGAGGTAGTAATGAAGGTGCTCCCCACCAAGATCATGTCATGTCGCTTCTGGGTGTAGGTCAGTAGGGAGAGCAAAATAATCAGTACCGTAAAGGCACAGGGATTAAAGCCATCCACCAATGCAATGGTCGATACAAATAAGGGAAAGGGGAGTCCCTGAGCAAATTCCCGAATCAGCACCTCTGGTGTTAGACTCACAATCAGGAAAAGGCTGAGGAGGCATATAGCAGTGAATCCACCAAACCAGTACCGTCTTGTTTGGGGTTGCTGTAATCGTCGCTTAATCAAAGGAAGACTACCCAGGTAGAGCAACGGAACACCTAAGACAAACCACGGGAACTGGGCAGCCAGATCTTCACTCTTGTTTGATAACCGAATCTCATGGCTAACGGCCTGGGCAATTGCCTGAATAATCTGGTTACGGTAGCCAATGTACCCACTATAGACAGGATTATATTCCAGAGGGCCATCACTCTCACTGTAGCCAATAAAAACAGTATCTTCTACAAAAGTTCTAGGAACAGCTCCAGAGGCAATATTATACTGTTCTACAAATTCTCGCCAAATATGAAGATTTTGAGATACTTCCAAAAAGTGAATATCAACATCCTCATTATGTTGTTCAATATCGTGCATCAGCGGTGCTTGCCGTGCGCAGTGAGGGCAGGTGTCACTGTAAAAGAAATAAACATCCAGGGTAGTCTGATCAGCTGGTGTTTCTAATGGTAAAAAAGTGAACATCAACAGGCAAGCTATGGCTAGGGCAGTTAAGCCTTTCAGAAAGCGCTGGGAAAGAGTCATCACGATCATAACTAGGCTCAAATATTCTACTAACAGACTTATGGCCAATCGTTGTCGTTTTCTGGCAACAGAGAATACATACTTTATTGCGTTTCTCCAGACTATCCAGACAGTAATCAGCAGTAAAGAATGAACAGCAGTAGCCTTAGTTTTAAGCGAAAAGCTTGAGGAATTTGTGAGGACTGATGGTTAATGGTAACAACCATAAGGTGCCGAACTGCCATAAACCTCAATTGAGGATTTTCTGAACCTCGGCTAATATGAATAAAGACACCATCTCTTATAGTAGCCGCTATTCAATGTTCTCCTGATGTAAAACTCAAGTGACTTACAGGGTTACTGTGGCATTGCCTATAGGAGTTAGCTGTTTCGTTGCAACGCCTGCAATATGAGGACCCACAATCGGAAATGGAATCTGAAAATGGTCATAATCCATCGGGACAAACCCTGCTCCGTCTAAGACTTTCCAAATTTCACGATTGGGATGACAGTTATCAAACAAGGTTTTCCAAGCAGGGGTAATTGTGTCCTGAAGGTGGCGAGACCAGGTATTAGATTTGGCAGCGACATGTTCGAGAAAAATAAATGTCCCACCGGGCTTAAGAACCCGTTGAATCTCCTGAATAGTCTGCTCTAAGTGGGTTACTGAACAGAGCACATGGGTACTGACAACCGTATCAATTGTGTTGCTGTTGGTAGGTAAGTTCTCGGCAGTGCCTTCATGGAGTTCAATCTGTTGCAATCCCTGTCGTTTAGCTTCCTCATGTAGATAAGAATGCATAAAACAGTTCGGTTCAACACCCAGCCAATGAATGTCTGTCGAGTAATAGCTGAGATTAGCTCCAGTACCGGGACCAATTTCTAAAACACTGCCGTGTAGATTACTCAAAAGCGCCTGCTTGAGGTCGCCCATATTCGCATGGTGCTCACAGCCTGTTACTTTAATTGCCCGCAGATCGCCCGCCGTTGCTTTTGCCATACCCCAGGCTATCAAGCGCTTTTGTAGTTGCGAAAGGAGAGAAAGTTGCATAATATTTGATGTTGGCTAAGCCGATTGTTGCATTGTGTGTGAGGAGTCTGGAACGGGGCCAAAAATTCTGTCGCTAAAGCGAACGTACCAGGCTGCAGCCTGTACCTGGATGATGTAGGCCATGGCAATAATCAGAGCAATTTCAGATCCTTGTTCGTTACCAAAGGCGGTCATGGCAATCGCTAGGGCAATCGATAGGTTACGCATGACGGTACCGTAAACCAGTGCGATCGCATCTCCCCGGTTAAAGAAGAATTTACCGACTAATGTACTAAAGAGAAAATTCCCCACATACAAGATCGCCAGCGGAATCAAAAATGAAAGCAATACTAGGGGATTGGCAACGATATCCTTTGCTTTGAGGGCCATCGCAACAAAAACGATCCCTAAGACACCCAATGTAGAAAAAGCTGGGAATTTCTGCTTGAGGTTCTTGTTATATTTATCCGCTCCAACAAGTTGAATCAAGGTAATCCGAGTCACAAACCCCAAGAGCATGGGTAAGAAAACGATAATAACAATTTGCTTAAAAATACTAGCCAACGGAATCTCCACCACTGTTCCCATTAACCACTTGGCATAAAATGGTGTGGCAACCGAGCCTAGAATTAATCCAATTACCGTCATCTTAATGGCCGCACTAATATTACCCTTGGCAAAGCCAGTCCAGGAAATGGTCATGCCACTGGTGGGTAGCAGGGAGGCCAGCAAAAGACCCAGGGCAATTAAGGGTTGGTCCGCAAAAAATAGCTTTCCCATGCCAAAGGCAAAGAACGGAATTACCGCAAAATTAATTAGCTGGGTGAGCAATTGAACCTTAGAGTCTCCTCCCGATAGCACCTTCTGAATTTGCAAATTAATCATCATGGGGTACACCATGAGAAAAGTCAGAGGAATGATCAAAGCCTTTAGAGGAGATGGATTAGCAATAGCCCCAAAGACCAGACCCGCGATCATAAATACAGGCACAGACCAGACCAAATTTTTCTGGATGAACCCCAATACCTTCCACACGACAATTAGTCTCCTTTTTCGTCAAGTTTTTGCGAGTACATCCGTGAATTACTCTTTCAAGCGATCTCGGTGGGTGGGCAAACCTGCTTTTTGCCAGGCCATCATGCCGCCTGTGATATTAAACACTTGGCTAAAGCCCAGTTTGATCAAAGCCTGAGCCGCCATTGGACTGCGGTGAGCGGTGAGACAAATCACTGCAATAGGTTCATCTCTGGGCAGTTCCCAAAACCATTGCGGTATTACCAGATTACGCAACAGAGGCATCTGAGCCATCAAAATGCGCGGTAGGCTCAGGTTAATGGCATCAGGAGCATGAAAAAGATTATATTCAAACCGACTTCTAACATCGATGAATTGCAAGACTTTAGCGGATTGAACAAAGTCTTCTGGGGACATGTCAATGATAGTTGGCTTAGGGGATGATGCGGATACCATAGAGGTTTTCCTTAGGAAGAGTGTTCCAGGTATGTGCGATTATCTTGACATCAAGTCAGAACAAGACAATCGCACGCGCCAATTTGGATTAGCTGTTAGCTGTGAGAGAAACTGTTATCTTTAGGGCCACGGGTGTTGCCTCCCCATTCGCTAATAACTGAGGAAAGTGGTGAGCATTAGGGGCATGCATGGATTGAATGCCCAGGGTTGCCCGGTTAATCAGATCGGCGTAGCTGGGAATAATTTGCCCCTGGCTGTCTAATATGGACTGATTAAAGTTGAAGCCATTTAAGTTAAAGGCCATAGTGCTAATGCCCAAAGCAGCAAACCAAATGCCGATGGTGGGTAAAGCGGCTAACAGAAAATGAACTGAGCGGCTGTTGCGCATAGCCGTGCCAGGAATGAGTAATCGTCCCAGATATCCAGCATGACTGGCAAGCAGATTATAGGTCGCTTCTTGTTGGCCAAAGCGATAGCCAACATTAGCGGACTCTGTTTCAGATGTTTCTCTAAGCAAACTGGCGGTAACCAGGGAGCCATGGAGAGAACTGAGAAGAGCACCACCAAAGATGCCAGTCACTCCTAGCATGTGAAGCGGATGCATCAAGACGTTATGCTGAGCCTGCAGCGCTAGCATGAAGTGGAAAGTACCGGAAACTCCCAGGGGCATACCCTCTGAGAAACTACCCTGACCCATGGGATACACCAACAACACAGCGGTTGCAGCTGCAACAGGAGCAGAAAAGGCCACGGCAATCCAAGGTCTCATTCCTAACCGATAGCTCAATTCCCATTGCCGACCGAGATAGCACCAGATCCCAATTAAAAAGTGAAACACAATCAGCTGATAGGGGCCGCCATTATAGAGCCACTCAGCCACCGAACTGGCCTGCCATAGAGGGTAAAAGTGAAGACCAATAGCCGCCGAAGTCGGCACAACAGCGGCAGAAATCGGGTTGTTACCACTTAAAATTGATCCCAAGACGGGTTCACGAATGCCATCTAAGTCAACGGATGGGGCTGAGACAAGTGAGATCGCAAACACAAGGGTTGCAACCATAAGGGTGGGAATCATTAACACACCAAACCAACCAATATAAATACGGTTCTGCGTGCTCGTAACCCACTCAGAAAATTGTTCCCATAGGCTACGATGGTCAAAGACAGATGGTCGTTTATGTCCTATTAGTGTATTCATCAGTTAAACCTCCAAGATGTATAAGAGAGTTTGAAGGGGCTACCTGACTGATTACTTTGACGGGCCTCGGGCAAACACTGATTATCCAACGTGTAAGCTAATCTCAAGTCAAGTAACCTCAGCCTTATTGACTCAACCACTTAGCCTTAGATGCATCGATAATGGCTAAGAAGCCTTAAGTAAGTGACAGGACGAAGTTGAGCAACTTAATCACTATACAACCAATCAGTTATTTAATCAACAAATTGATTAATTTTTTATACCAGTCTGTTTCCTAATATCCTGCAGCAATTAGAGTCAATGGAATCCCAGCGATGAGACGCCAAGATTCCATCAACATTGCAATTAGCCAACAATTGGCTGAGCCTGATCGGTTAAGGCAAGCTCTACAGTAATCCAATAAACACCGGGGATAGTTTCAACTTGCTCGATAATGCTGTGGACTGTGGCTTCATCCTTGACAGAGCCAGATAGAAAAACCGCACCATTATCTACGTTGACCCTTAAGTTATCTTCATTAGATACTTTTGAACTGATAGTTTGGATAAGATCCTGGTCACTTTGAAAGCCTGTTTGTTCTTGTGCTATGCAAAGACCACTGCACTGATTTCCTCCGGGTGAAATATAGAGATCTTCTTCAAACCTAAAAGTCTCCTGGCTAGGCAGTTGATGGCTAGTGTTCGGTATAGAAGATACGGGTTGTGGAAAGGCAATTGCAGGTGAGCTCATGATCGGAAACGTTAAGATAACGGCTCCGAATAGCGCCATCAAAGTCTGGACTAGCTTTTTTTGTTTTATGCGAAACAGACTCACAAGCATAGTCGCGATCGCAATTATAAAAACGACTGAAAAGAGATTACTCATCGCTCAAACTCCAAAATTTAAGAAACATTTAAACCAACAGACTTACTCCATTAGAGTGTTCTCCTGTGGCAGCCGAGGTTTCAGAAGAGCGTCGACTGGACAAGAGATTCTAGACGTTGGCCACAATTCATGTGTGACTGAGTTATGTTGAAACTATAAGTTGAGTTAAGAAAAACTACATTGACATAAGTCAATTTAGAGATAGTTTTTTCGCTTTAAAGACTTTGGAGGCTATATGATTCAGTTATCTCAGGAATTAAGAGAATTACTTGAGAAAACCGAGCTTTTGCAAAACCTTTTAGGTGAGAGACTTGAGCGAATTGCCAAGATTGCAATAATACAAACCTTTCAGAACGGAAACTTAATCTTCTCTGAGGGGGAAAGGTGCCAGGGGATTTTTCTTATTCTCTCAGGACGAATAAAGATGTTTAAGATGTCTGGGGCAGGTCGGGAGCAGATCATGGGCTTGTTAGGTGCCGGAGATTGTCTGGCTGGCGTCCCTGCTTTTGATGGGCATTGTTATGCAGCATTTGCTGTGGCTTTGGAGTTTGTTGAACTCTTGTATTTCCCGCGCGAAGCCTTTCTAAAGCTACTGCAACAAGATGCCATTCTGTCCTTTAACCTACTGACCATTTTCTCACGTCAATTGCGCCGGTTCTCCCAATTAATCGAAGCTCTATCTCTTAAAGATGTATCCGGCAGATTGGCGACTTACATTTTACTGCTCAGTCATCAGTCAGCTAATAGCAGGGATGTGGAGTTGGCAATCACGAAGGGACAACTAGCTGCTTTTATGGGTACGATTCCTGAAACCCTTTCTAGAGCATTACAAAAAATGGGCCATGACGGTCTGTTGATAGTCGATGGCCCTAAAATTAGGATTCTTGATTTTCAGCGACTGCAAGCCTTGGCAGGAGACTATACCCCAAATCATAGATGCCTTTACAGTTAAAGCCGTTGCTGATTTTTTCCATAGGAGCGCAGAAGCTGTTTTGTGGTGCTAGGCTTCAGGCAAACAATTATGGCTCAACAACGCTCCCTCCCATCTAGTTCTCTCTAGTGCTAAGATTATGCACATAGCCACCCGTTGCTGGATCAATAGAGACATAAGCCAAACCAGCTGCTTTCCAGGCATTAATTCCCCCTTCCATATGGGCAATTCTATCAATCCCTGCACGAAGACATTTTTTAGCAATGAGCCGAGATCGCCTGCCTGACCCACAATACAAGACAATGGGTTTACCGGCTTGCATTGGTAGTTTCCTGGGGTCAAAGGAGGCCATGGGAAACAGCATTGCTCCAGGAATATGCTCAAACGCATATTCTTGAGGAGTACGCACATCGATCAGAACAATCTCATGGCGTTCAAATCGTACATGTATCTCATGAGTCGTAAAGGTTTCGAATACTAACCCATGCAGCTGTTCAGCTACGGCCATAGTTTTATACTCCGAAGGCTAAAGGCTATCTATTTTGATTGGACTTAAGAAGATCAGACATACTACATACTCAATAAGTTATATAAGCAAGCTATCAATCCCTGCTTTTCTTGCCATTATTGTTACCAGTAACAGAATGGTGAGTGGCTTGCTCTGACCATTCCGCCGTTGCATGTGGTAGGCAGCTGGATTATGCATTATGTATTTCCCTGTACCACCAATACTGAGCAGGCAACATGATGTAGAACATAGTTACTCACACTGCCCAGGAGCATTTCGGAAACACCTCCCAGACCTCGCCGCCCTAAGATAATCAAATCGGCTCCCCATTCCTGAGCTAGATTGCGGATCAGGGGACCAGGATGACCAATAGCACATCGAGCCTGAACCGGAATATTCTGATCGGTTGCTTTGTCTACATAGCCCTTTAGCCAATGGCGGATTTCATTGAGCTTCTCATCTAATTGACTCTGTTGAAAGTTGGCAAATGCGCCCGATAAATCCGTCTCCATTTCAATTGCCTCAAACGATCCTAAGCCCATATGAAAGTCCCAATCCAGAGCAGTGAATACTATCAGCTGGCTGTTGTTGTCTAGAGCCATTTTTATAGCTTTAGCAAAAACGTCATCCGCTTGTTGAGAACGATCCAGAGGGACCAAAATTTTTGTAAACATTTCAATCTCCTAATTTTCTGAAGCAAATCATAGGTTGATGCTGTGCTCGTAGGGTGATACATCAGAGCAAGCCAAGGCTTGTAGTGGGACAACGTCATGAAAGTGAGCAAAGTCAATGTAGCGATTACCCGCTGGGGTTTCATGAATAATATCCACCAAGCGATAATTCCATAAAATCTCCTCGCCATGAAACAGATACTGAGCATGGACAGCCTGGGAAACAGTTTCGTCAATACCACTTAAGGAAATCACAACTTGGGCTCGAAGTTGCGCCAGCGATTGAGCCGTCTGCCCCTGCAAAGGGCTTTGGAAATCAATAGGATGAATGGCTGTCCATGTCAGAGCAAAGGCGGGGGTCTGACTGCGTAAAAGTCGCAATGGATAAAGCCGTCGCATAAATTGCCCTTCCGAACTAATTTCATCCTGCAACAGATATGCTCGCATTTGAGCCTCAACGATCTGATTTCTTCGCTGATTCGCAACCCGAAACATCAAGGTTGGCAGACCGTTATAGGGAGTGATCACAGCAAACTGGCTAAAGATCATTCGAGCTGTGGGTTGGGAAAAGCGCGCAAAGGCCAACCCTGTCACCAAAGCAAATCCTATCAATCCAACCAGTGCCTCTACTGCAGCCGCTGTATTGGCAAAGGGAGTTTGGGGATACATCACACCATAGCCAATGGAGGTCAGGGTTTGCACACTAAAGAAGAATGCATCCCAAAAGGAGTTAGTCTGGGCATTTGCGATCCCTCCCCCAGCTAAGTAAATGAGAGCAAAACCCGCATTGAGCAAACCATATATCGCTACGATTAAACCCAGAAACCCTAGCCAGGGAATGAGCAAGAATAAATGGTAAGGATCACGCCAGTAAGTGTGCCAAACTCCAGCATTAGGAGATTTTAAAATGCCTTTAGCCCACACCAGATTACCTCTCTGCTTGCTCATACGCCTGATACTACGTAACGGCACGATCCTTCTTTCCACCGCCGCGCTTTGCAAGATTATGCAGCAGAGGGAATAGAAGCATTTGTCGTAAAACGAATCATCAGATGATCGTCTTCTAATTTAGCTCCTGCTGGTTGCAACGCTGCCAACGCCTGTGGGAGAACTAGATTGCGACGATGGTTGCCAATGCGAATGTTGAGTTCATCCCCTGTCTTATGCAAATGGATTTGCTCTTTGGGAATATTGGGAAGATAAACGTCTAGACAATATCCTTCAGACTGTTGAACGACTCGGAGTGTAGTCTCTCGGTAGTAAACTTGAGTAGGATCTTCATCGCCATAGAGAGTATCTTTCAGTCGCTCTAGGGTCGCCAAGCCACAAAGTTCTTCACTGTAAAGCGGAACTTCTTTGATAGGTAATGGTTGAAAGTCTTCTTGAATTTCTTGGCGATACTGTTGTTGCATCTCCTTCCAGCGCGCAAAGAATGGATCGCTCACCTGTTCAGGAATAATGCGGTTGGCGATCACTAGATCAGTTGCCACATTGTATAAACTCAGATAAGCGTGAGCCCGAAGAGACTCGCTAATCACCATTTTTTCAGGGTTGGTGACCAATCGCACCGTCGTTTGAGTGCTATCCGTGAGAACTCGCTCTAGGGCTTCAATTTGTTCATAGAATTCGTAGGGGGCATCCATTACCTCTCGATCGGGTAGAGAGAAACCGGTCACACGCTTAAAAATAGGTTCAAACACAGGGCTCAGGGTATTGGCCATTCCCTGAAAAGGCTTGTAAAAGCGACGCATGTACCAGCCAGAAATTTCTGGCAAGCTAAGCAGACGCAGTGCCGTACCTGTCGGAGCTGAGTCCACAATCAGAACATCAAAATCTCCCGCATCGTAATGGCGTTTCATCCGTACTAGGGCAAAAATTTCGTCCATTCCAGGCAGGACTGATAGCTCTTCTGCTTGTACTCCATCCATCCCCTGAGCCTGGAGCACATCTGTAATGTAGCGTCGCACCGCTCCCCAGTTCTGCTCCATTTCTCTGAGGGCATCGAGTTCAGCCCCCCACAGATTGGGCCGAATCAGCGTTGACTCATGGGACAAGTCTAGAGCAAAGCTATCTGCTAAGGAATGGGCTGGGTCAGTACTCAATACCAGCGTGCGATATCCCAGTTCTGCTGCTCGCAGGGCAGTCGCTGCTGCAACCGAGGTCTTACCCACTCCCCCTTTTCCAGTCATCAAAATAATACGCATTTGTAAAAA
>JBCDIX010000085.1:0-25824 GCA_038748405.1 Cyanobacteria bacterium P01_H01_bin.21
ACAGCTCTTCCAAACCGCTCTAGATTCCTCAGAGTGGGGAGGGCGAGCCCAGTTTGATACTGAGTTTAGCGATAGTTTTAGTTTGCTGTGGGGCGCTGACTATGGTCAGGAGGAAAATGAGCGTCTAGTGTTCGACTTGGACGGGGCGATCTTTGATGAAACGGGTAGCTTGGTGATCGCAGACGAACTAGGTCAAACGCCCAAATATGACTTGGAAACCTTAGGATTGTTTGCCCAGGCGACTTGGGATATTAGCGAGCAATGGCAGCTCAGTGGCGGACTGCGCTATGACGAATTTGATGCGACTGTTGATGATACCGTCCTGGCGTTTCGCAGTAATGAAGATGATGTCCGCACTGGGGGAGATATCCAGGCCGATGATGTATCGTTTAACGCAGGGATCATTTACAAGCCAGTCCCCGAGATTGGTCTTTTTGCGAGCTTTTCTCAGGGCTTTTCGATTCCTGATATTGGTCTGAGTTCTGGGACTCGACTGCCCGTAGATGTGGATATTAGTAACGATGTGGAGCTAGAGCCCCAGCAGATCGACAACTTTGAATTGGGTGTGCGGGCTGAATTTGGGCAGGTGCAAGCCAGTTTATCGGGGTTTTATAACGAGTCAGATCTTGGCAGCAATCTACAGGTGAATGAAGATGGCCTGACTGAGTTGGTGCGGGCTCCCCAGCGTAACTATGGTGTAGAAGCGACTCTAGACTGGCAGCCCAGTACTGTGTGGCGGCTCGGGGGCTACTTTAGTTGGAACGAAGGGGAAAGTGATGTGGATGACGATGGTGACTTTTTAGCGCTAAGTAGCTTGCAGGTGCAGCCCTATAAGGTGGGGTTGTATGTGGAAAACGACACCGCCCCTGGCTGGACTAACCGGTTACAGTTTTTGGGGGTCGGCAGTCGCGATCGCGCCTTTGACGATGATGTCGATAGCTTTGATGTTGACGGTTATATAACCCTGGATTTACTTAGCAGTATTCAGGTAGGGGATGGTACGCTAACGGTTGGCGTGCAAAATCTTTTGAACAATCAGTATTTGCCCCTAAGTTCTCAAGAACGGGTGGGAAGTACTGAAGATCGACGCTTTGCCGCACCAGGTATCAGCCTAAATCTAGGATATTCCATCCAGTTCTAAGCGATAATATGTTCGATTTGCGTTGTCGAAACGTTGTTGTCTGGCTAGCAATGGGGACAGTGCTAGCCAGCTGTCAGTCGGAGGCAGTCGTCCCCCCAGCGGCTGAATCGGGGCCTACCCGAACAATTGAACATGCGATGGGAAATGTTGAAGTGTCCGTTTCTCCTCAGCGTGTGGTGACACTAGATACAGCTCCCTTAGATGCAGCGCTAGCCCTAGGAATTAAGCCGGTCGGTACCGCTATCTATGGCCAGCTACCTGGGTATTTGGGGGATCAAGTTGATGGCATTGAAATCCTGGGTGATGCCAGCCAACCCAACTTGGAAACAATTTTACAGTTCAATCCAGACCTAATTCTGGGGACAAAACTTAGTCTTGAAGAACAATATACTCAACTATCTCAAATGGCGCCAACGGTGTTGACTGAGGGGAGTGGACGAACGGGTGACTGGCAGGAAAACTTAAAGCTCTATGCAGAAGCCCTGGGCCAGTCAGAGCGTGCAGAGCAGCTTTTACAACAGTATCAACAAAACGTTCGGCGGTTGCAAGACACCATTGGCCAGCCTCAGACGTTAGAGCTGTCCGTGCTGATTGTTACCAAAGATAGTGTTCGAGCGTCTACAACAGGGAGTTTTTCAGGTTCGGTTCTTCAAGACGTTGGGTTTTCTCGTACCTCCGCTCAAGATGATGAACAAGGGTACTCCTTACCGCTATCTTCTGAAGCATTAGACACGCTTGATGGTGATTATATTTTTCTTATTCACTCTACCTATCGGCCTGGCGGAGTACAAAAAGCTGAATTTATGACTCATCCGGTTTGGTCTCAGCTGCAAGCCGTACAACAAGGTCGAGTCTGTGAAGTGACTCTTGACGTTTGGCTTGCAGGTCGTAATATCTTGGCGGCGAATCAAATCTTAGCGGATGTTGAAGAGTGTTTGCAACAGACATCGTAGCTTATGGACGGTGTTTTTGGTACGAGCGTCTAGGGCTTCTGAGGGGATTGGGTAGTCATGGAGATGTAGGCGGAGCTCACACGATTTATAATTAGGTGATGCTCGTAGGAGCGATGCGGCTAACCCTGATACGATAAGCTGGATTGTTCACTTGCCATAGTTTTGTAGGTAGCCACAGCGAACTCAGGATGTTTGCTTTTCAAATAGCCACCCTTACCTGACCCACCTTTTCAAGATCACACCCCTATGACACACACTCAAAACCAGTATGATGTTGCGATTGTAGGCGCAGGAGTGTGCGGCACTGCTCTGACTTACCTATTGTCAAAATACACAAACATCAAACGCATTGTCGTTCTAGAAAAATGTGATGATGCGGCAACCATTAACTCTCGAGTATCGAACAATAGCCAAACGCTTCATTTTGGTGATATCGAAACAAACTATACGCTCGAAAAAGCAACGAAAGTAAACCAGGCATCGTCTCTCGTCAAGCAATATTTGCTAAATTATGACCCCTATCGAGAGATACACAGCAAATATACCAAAATGGTGCTGGCAGTGGGTCAAGAACAGATCAGTATCCTGGAGCGGCGCTATCGTGAGTTTAAAGCGCTTTTTCCCTCTCTGCGACTGATTAATCGTGCAGAGATTCAGGAATTAGAACCCAATATCCTGAAAGGGAGAGATCCTGATGAAGAGATTAGCGCGTTGTTCACAGAGGACGGATTTACGGTCAATTTCCAAAAATTGGCAATATCCTTTTTAGAAAATGCGGCGGGTAGTCAGAATACAACGGTTGATGTTCGCTTCAATACGCAGGTTATAACCCTTCAGAAAGTCGTTGATGGATATTGTATTGATACCAACGGTGAATCTGTGTTAGCTAAAACAGTTGTCATTGCAGCGGGCGCTTACAGTCTGTTGTTTGCCAAATCTCTTGGCTATGGCAAGGACTATGCTCTCCTTAGTGTTGCTGGCAGCTTTTATCGATCTCGCTCGATGCTGAACGGTAAAGTCTATACGATGCAAAGTAAGAAACTGCCCTTTGCGGCCATTCATGGAGATCCAGAGGTTCATGATCCTTCTATCACCCGGTTCGGTCCCACGGCGAAGATCTTGGTTCAATTAGAACGGTATCGTAGTTCGACAATAATCGATTATTTCAGAACGGCTGGGTTGAGTCTTGCCGCCATCTTGAGCTTTGCGGCCATTCTGCTTGATTTGACCATTCTCAAATACATTGTGAGAAACTTTTTGTACGATATTCCATTCATTGGTCGACGGTTATTCATTCATGAAGTCAGACGCATTGTGCCCGACATGAGGCTGAAAGATTTGGAATATGCCAAGGGCTACGGTGGAATCCGTCCTCAGATTGTCAATATGAAGACTCGCAAACTTGAGCTTGGGGAAGCCAAGATAGTAGGAGAGGGTATTCTGTTCAACATCACACCGTCTCCGGGTGCGTCCACCTGTCTACAAACTGCAGAAGACGACGCCGAGAGGATCGTGACGTTTCTTGGCGACGGCTATCACTTTGACAAAGAGCGTTTCCATCACGACCTCAGTGTTGAATCTCAGCACGTTAGCTCCCATGATGAGCAACTACCATCACTAGACGATGACACGCTGGTGGGAACGGGTTCATAATGCTGATATTTAGTCAGAAGCTAAGCGGCTAGAGCGTTTACTCGAGAAACGGCAAGATTCGCAGTCAATTTGATTAGATGCCTGGGTGGGGCAACTGTTCAATTCCTTCATCTCAGAAGAGGATCGCTGAAATTCTCGTTCTGCAAGCGTTGCAGCCGTTTTTTCCATTACACAGAACCAGTGCCGCTACCTGTGGCACCGCTCCTTGTTAAGCAGAGGCGAGGTGTGGTCCTTTAGCTGCTTAAATCGCTGGGATATCCCTTGATACCAAGGTGCCTGTTTGACCGGCCAAAATCGCAGCGGCATCTCCTAGCTGACCAATGCCAGCAACTCCACCCGTCTGCTCAACAAATCGACAGACCGCTTCTACTTTTGGAGCCATGGACCCCCCTGCAAAGGCATACTGACGCAATTGTTGGGGAGAAGCATGATGGAGCGGCTGCGCCTGGGGTGTACCCCAATCGGTATAAACAGCATCGACATCGGTCAGTAGCAGCAGGGCATCAGCACCCAGTGATGTGGCCAGCAGTGCGGCGGCCAAGTCTTTATCGATTACCGCTTCGACTCCATGAATTGTCCCGGTGAGGGTTGTAACAACAGGGATACCACCGCCCCCAACACAAATCACCAATGCACCTGCTTGAACAAGCAGTTGAATGGCAGCCAACTCAATAATTCGACGTGGCTCCGGTGAGGGGACAACGCGACGGTAGGCGTCGCCATCGGGGGCAATCGCCCATCCTCGTTCGGTGGCAAGCTGTTCTGCTTCAGCCTGTGTGTAAATTACACCAATGGGCTTGGTGGGGTGGGCAAATGCCGGATCTGCGGCATCGACTTCAACCTGAGTCAGCAGCGTCACGACTTGGCGATCCGGCATTTGATTGCGTAGCTCTTGTTCAATCAGATAGCCAATCATGCCCTCAGTTTCAGCATTGAGAATGTCTAGGGGATAGGGCTGAATTTGCTTATAAGCCTCTGCTTGGAGCGCTAGCAATCCCACTTGTGGCCCATTTCCATGGGCAATGACTAAGTCATGCTCTTGGGCTAACGACGCGATCGCCTGAGCCGCTGTGCGGATGTTTGCCTGCTGATTTTCGGACGTCATGGGTTCTCCTCGACGCAGCAGCGCATTCCCCCCGAGTGCAACAACAATTTGCATTGGAAACCTCCTGTTAATCTCCTAGTGTGGCGACCAATAGGGCCTTAATCGTGTGCATGCGGTTTTCTGCTTGATCAAAGACGATTGAGGCAGGCGACTCAAACACCTCATCGGTGACCTCCATCGCTTCAAGCCCAAACTGCTCAAAAATCTGGTGGCCAATCTGGGTATCGCAATTGTGAAATGATGGTAAGCAGTGCATAAATTGCGTGCGCGGATTATCCGTTGCGGCCATCAGTGACGCTGTTACTTGATAAGGCTTTAACAGCTTGATGCGTTCCGCCCAGACTTCGCTGGGTTCTCCCATTGAAACCCAGACATCGGTGTAGATAAAATCGACGCTTTTTACAGTTGCTTGCAGATCGTCAGTAATCGTCAGTTTTGCACCAGAAGCCTGGGCTCGATCGCGGGCGATCGCTTCTAGTTTGGCATCCGGCAAGTACGGCTTGGGGCCACATAGACGCACATCCATACCCATAGTGCAGCCACCAATCAGCAGCGAATTGGCCATATTAAAGCGACAGTCACCGATAAAGCAAAAAGACACATCATGAAGCGGTTTGTCACTGTGCTCTCGCATGGTCAGTAGGTCGGCTAATACCTGAGTAGGATGGGATTCTGCCGTTAATCCGTTATAAACAGGAACACCTGCGTACTCAGCCAGGGTTTCGACAACTGCTTGCCCAGAGCCCCGATATTCAATACCGTCATACAAGCGACCCAAGACCCGAGCGGTATCTTGAATGGTCTCTTTGCGGCCCATTTGCGATCCGGAGGGGTCCAAATAAGAGACACTAGCTCCCTGATCAAAACAGGCAACTTCAAAGGAGCAGCGAGTCCGCGTAGAAGGTTTCTCGAAAATCAGGGCAATATTTTTGTTTTTGAGGTGCTGCTGCTCGGTTTTGGAATATTTGGCTCGTTTTAGATCCGTTGCAAGATCGAGGAGATAAAGTAGCTCTCGCCGATTTAAATCCAATATCTTGAGTAAACTGCGATTACGAAGATTGAATGACATAGTGAAAGCTCCTCTGAAGGATTACGAGAATCCAGGTTGCTAGTGAAGGTTGAGATCAATGTTGGGGGTATTGGGCAAAGCAACCTGGGGTCTATAACAGTGCGGATGGGTAGTTTGCGATGCTACGCAACAGGATCGCGCAAAATTGGACAAGTCATGCAGTGGCCGCCACCCCGTCCCCGACCAAGCTCCGAACCAGAGATGGTGATGACTTCAACCCCCGCTTTGCGTAGCTTGGTGTTGGTATAAACGTTACGGGAATAAGCAATGACCACACCTGGTTCTAGGGCAATGAGATTATTGCCGTCATCCCACTGTTCGCGTTCCGCTTCGAAAGTATCGCCCCCGGTGGTCACCACGCGCAGTTCCTTTAATTCTAAGGCTGCAGCTACCACATCCAGGAAGGGCTTTTCTTCTAATCGGATATCAAACTTAGAGGGCTGATCACTGGGTCTCAGGCTATAGGTGCGAATGTTATTGACCACATCAGGATAGATAGTGACTAAATCGCGATCGCAAAAGGTAAACACCGTATCGAGATGCATCGTAGCCCGATTCTTCGGCAACTGGGCTACGATAATTTGCTGCGCTGCATGATGTTGAAACAACGATTGTGCGACTTGTCCAATTGCTTGAGGAGTTGTGCGTTGTCCCATCCCTATCAATACAACTCCATTACTCAGGGGCATCACATCGCCGCCTTCCAAGGTGGCAAAGCCGTGGTCAACATCCGGATCGCCCCACCAGATGTGGAAATCAGCCTGTTTGAAGAGCGGATGGAATTCGTAGATCGCTTTCATCAACAGCGTTTCATGACGACGGGCAGGGTAGTGGAGTTCGTTGAGCGTGACGCCATTAAAAACCCAACAGGTGGCGTCACGGGTAAACAACAGATTCGGTAAAGGCGGAATAATCCACATCTCAGGGTCAACAAATTTACCCAGAGTATTGTAAGGAGGAAAGGGAATTTCCTGTGCACTTAAACCACCAATTAAATATTCTGTCAGGGGTTCGGAAGGCATCTCATTTAGCCAACCCCGAAGTTCGGCTAAGCCGCTGACACCAGCCTGATTGGGTGTGATTTTGCGATCCAATATCCAGGCTCTAGCGGTTGGGTTGTCCAATGTCTCCACTAATAAGTCGTGGATTTCTAAGACTTCGACACCGCGCTCCTGCATCAGTAAAACAAAATTGTGATGCTCATTTTGGGCTTCATGTACCCACAAGACAGTGTCAAATAACAGCGTTTCGCAGTTGCGGGGAGTTAGGCGAAGGTGAGCCAATCCGGGTCGACACACGAGAACTTTATGCAGTTTGCCAACTTCTGAGTAAACACCATAAGAAATCATTGTTTTTGCCTCCTGACTGCTTTTTAATCTCTCGACTCTAGTCGGAGCATCAATGCTCCGTTGCACCGAGAGGAGGATCGCTGTTAGGTAAAGACTGTTCTATAGGCTGTTCCTGTTGTTTGTCGAGCCAAACATATACGGGAATTCCTAACAACAGAAGAATGAAGCCATAAAGAACGGTTTCTGCACCAGAGCCGTAGATGGCCCAGACTGAATAAACAAAGGCAACTGCAGCGACAATACCAGACCCTTTAAAGTGCCGTCGTCCCCCAAATTGAGCTGGGTCACGCAGGAAAATAATGAACTCTGCGATCGCACAAAAGGCATAGGGAATCAGTGTCGTTAGGGTTGCTAACAAGATCACAAAGTTGAAGACATCGACTAAGGTTTTGGTGCCCGAATAGTTCAATACCATCAATACCGTAATCAACACACTAGAGAGGATAATCCCAAAGGCTGGCACCCCTCGATCAGAAATACGGGCAAACTCCCTCGGAAAGAGATTATCCATCGCCGCGGCCATCGGCACTTGCCCCTGCAAAATAATCCAACCGTTGAGCGCACCTGCGGAAGAAACCACGGCACCAAAAGCGACTGCATAATAAGCCCAGTTACCCCAAATTGCTTGGGCCGCTTCGGCAAAAGGAGCAGCAGAATTGGTCAAGGTTTCTGCGGGCAAAATACCGATAACCGCAGTCGTCCCAAGAATATAAACTAATGCAGTGACAAGGGTTCCAATGACTGTAGCACGGGGAATATTGCGCCTGGGATTGACGACATCGGCAGCTGGAATCGTGGCGGACTCTAATCCGATAAAGGCCCACAGCGTGAGCGCTGCAACCGAGGAAACTGCGGTAAAAGCTGGCTCGCCGCTGGGGTTAAAGGGCACAAAGTTGTTGCCATCCATCCAGAACAAACCAACGGTAGCGATTGCTACCAGCGGCACAATTTTGATAATGGTCGTAATCAACTGAGTCATCCCGGCTTCTCGGATACCGCGACAGTTAATCCAGGTGAATACCCAGATTAGAGCGATTGCGGCCAGTCCCGCAATCCATGTACTGCTACCCAAAATCGGAATAAACACGGTGAGGTAGCTGACGCAGGCAACGGCGATCGCCGCATTACCCGCCCACACGGCAATCCAATAGCCCCAAGCAATCCAGAAACCAATGAAATCGCCAAACCCCTGCCGTGCGTAAGCGTAGGGACCACCCGCTTTCGGCACCCAAGCGGCGAGTTTGGCGAACACTAGCGCCAGACAGACAGCCCCGACTGCCGTAAATAACCACCCAATAATCGACATTCCCCCATAGGGGGCGAGTGACGCTGGCAATAGAAAAATTCCAGAGCCGATCATATTGCCAACAACCAGGGCAGTGGCCATCCAAAAACCGAGTTTTCCCCGGTTAGAGTCGGCCATATTGCCCATTTTATTTTCAGTTGAATTCACAGTTTTATCTCCTATAAGTCATCTAAAGAGAGTTAATCTTTTATTTCAAAAGAGATTGATTAGGAGTCGATCTAAAGTGCGTTTTAGCTTCGTAAGTCTTGAGTCACAAAAAGACTATTGTGTTAAACACAAAGGCGACACAAAACTTGCAGAATAAACAAACTGTTCTTTAGATAAGAGAGAGTTCATGAGATGACTCTCTCTTATCAACGGAGCCTTGATTGTGTTAGGACTATTCTCTCCTTGGTAGTTTCTTCCCACAAAAGCTCCTAGGAAAGATCACACTACTAGTGTAAGCAAAAAACTTGAAGAAATTGTGAGGTTGCAAAAATTGCTGGGTGTAGATCAGGGAAATTCCATCTAATTGCTATCTTGAATACCAGCTGTGGGGAAAGCAATCGTTCTTTGGCAGCTGTAGATGAGAATAAGAAAAACGGGGGGGAAGGTCTAAATCTCGTTTGGATCACTGAGATTGCAACAAAACAGAGTCAAGTACCGCAGCGGTTAGTTGACTTCAGCAGCAGCAAATTCTCTTGATAGAGGTACGGATTGGGTGGTGTGAGGTGGGTTTCAGTTAGAATAGCGAGGAGAGTTTTTATCAGGCTGACAAAGTGTGGCGTCTTCAGTGAGCTATGAGAGTAGCTTTCTGTTGCTGCGGCAGTGTGACTGAATGGGGTGCTCGAATCAGTTGAGCGATTCGCATAGCGGCGGTAATAGCTCCCTCATGTAGTCCATCGCCAAGATAAGCCCCTGCATGATATGTATTATTCTCGCCATTGGTTTCTACAATCTGATCGCGATAATGAAATGATTTAGTTGTGTAAAGTGGGGTGTGATGTTCTTGGATATGAATGATTTTGCTTTTATCAATCAGGTTTGTCATATTAAAGGCGAGGCTGTAACATTGACCTGACTAGGATTTGGACTTTTTTGCCAGTATTGGCCATGAGTGCACCAAACACAAGGGCAGATAGACCGCTACCTACGATTAAGTAATCTGCTGCCATGGATACTCCCCTCAACGCTGGATATTTGTAACGTTAGTGTTCAAGTGTGAGGAACTTATGAGGTCATGGGGTTTCCTGGTTGAGCTATGGAGCCTCTTGCGGCATCTAGAGATTATTAGCACGTCGCCGTTGAATCTACACAACATCCTCAAATTGTCGAGTTAGTCTGAAGGTAAAAGCTGTGCTGGGAATATGCTTAGTGAAGCCTAAGATCTTGTTTTGGTCGATAGCTATCTTGGATGGATTCAAGCATGGTTGTTTCTGGAGAAAGCTATGAACGCACAAAAGACACTGCCTCCTCTCAATTTACGAACGCTGGAAATGTATCTAGTGGCCATCCTCTTGGGTGCTGCCGCTGGCTGGGGATATTGGTGGACGTCTCAACAGTCATATACTTCAGAGGATGTGATACCGGTTCAAAGTCTTGAATTATCTGCTGCGATCGCAAAGCTAAAATCATCGCTACCACCGGAACTGAGTAACGTCCTAACGGTTCAACCTCAAGCCTATTGGGTCAGCGTTGTAGAGCAGCAAGAAACGCTGTTACCTCAACCACTTTTATTGGATACTCAGGCGTCTTCAGAAGAGATGTTAACCACGGCTATGGAAACTCTGCTTGGTGACTCAGTCAAGCCAGATAATGCGTTTACGGCTATTCCCAAAGACACACGGTTAAGGAGTTTGAGTATGAATGATCGAGGAATTTATGTCGATCTTTCCCAAGAGTTTGCTGGGGGTGGCGGCTCTAGCTCAATGATTTATCGGGTGGCTCAGGTCATTTATACTGCGACCAGCCTAGATCCGGATGCAGCGGTCTATCTTTCAGTGACAGGTCACATGATCAGTGACACGTATCCTTTAGGTGGTGAGGGACTTGTTTTAGAGCAGCCTGTTACTCGTGAGACCTTTGCTAAAGATTTTCAAGGTTTTTGATAACCTTAAAGGAGAAAATTTGATGGCTGCTAACGAGCTAGCTTTATCTACTGGCAACTTGCCTGGTTTTATGTTGATAGCTCTGATGGCTGTTTTGATTACCCTACTGATACTTGGTGTGTAGACTTTTTCTGAGGGCAGCCTAAGCTTCAGTTTTTAGCTGTTGCCAGTGGTAATGTGAGGTTTTTAGAATTGCGATCGCAACTCCTCTTATCCCTTGTAATAAGCTTGTGGAGCTATGACAGTTTGTTGCGTTAGCATGACCAAACTGTCCAGATTCATTATTAAGTTGGGGGGTCTGGGGGGATTTCTGCTGTGAGAGGGGATGCCAAAGTTCTTTGTATCTGTATAGAGACCCACCTCCAATCCCAAGTTTTCGGAGGGCATTGAATCTAGCAGTTGCCTGTTCTGGAAGTTTATTTTTATTTGAGAGTTCCTTCAGTGCAGCTTGAATCTTGTCCTTGGTTTTTTGACTCTGCTGTTGATTCCAGCTGGGTTCAGTATTTTTAGATTTTGGTTTCTCCTGTTTAGATTTGTATTTTCCAAACTGCTCTCCATAGTGAAAGTAGTGGCTTTTCTCGATGCAGCTGACCCACTCTGAAACGCGATCTTCGATTTCATGCTGATGGCGACACCACAGCTCATAGCCCGGTAATGCTTTTGCCACCGTTAGAATTTCTTTGATCAGACCGTCACTAGCTAGCGGTTCACCACCGTACATCACATGATGAAATACATAGGCACTGCCTCCACTGATCGACAAAGGTAGTTTGGTCGGTCCAGATCGGTTCTAGATCATCATTCAGCAAACCCTACCCTAGGGATGAGTTGAAAATGTTATCAAATGAAATACCTACTAAGGCAGAACCAATGTCTAGTAAATTACATTGAATGTCTTTCTCTAGATAGATTCGACTCATTTGGTAAATGAGATAGATCTGTAGACATAGCTAAATAGCTACTGAAAAGCATCAGTGACTCCTCAGAATCTTGATGGTAAGCAACGTTGTTGTTGGGCTTGTTTTTCGAGTAGAGGTTAGTCACTCTACACAAAAAGGAGATAAACATGAGTTCTAAGCAAGTGTATCAAAGAGAGATTGAGGCTAAGCTGGAGACCCTAGACGCCCAGATAGTGAAGATGCAGGCAAAGGCTGAACAGGCTAATGCTGAGTTGAAAGCTAAATATCAGGAACAGTTACGGTTGCTGACTGAGCGTCGTGAGACAACTCGATTCAAGCTGAAAGAGTTGAAACATTCTAGCGAAGCTGCATGGGAAACTATGAAAAATGGAGTTGATAGCGCTTTTAGTGAGCTGCAAAATGCTTTTGACAAGGCTGTAGCTCAATTTCAGTAGCCTAAGCAGTTAGTAGATTGAGGAAGAAATTATGATTTTGACTAGCTTTTTGAACTGGGTACGTGCTGCAAAAGTTTTTGCTATTGCTCTTGTATGTACTGCTGTGTTGGTGGCCAGCAGTTCACCAGCATTTGCTTTTGGTATGAGAGGTTCGGCTGAACCATCTGAAGGTACTGCTCAACTAGATGGCGTATATCAGGAAGCTAAGAAAGTAACTGAAGGACAGCCCCGCGGCATGGAGGATGTTACAAGCAAAGCTTCCCAGGGGCTCAATGGCGTCCAAAGCACTGCTGATGCTGAAAAGATGAAGTCTCCTGGTGATTCAACAGGTGCTAGAACGGTGAAGGGTGACGCTAAAGAGGCGTTGGAGTCTGCTCTAGACGATTAGTTCTAGCTTAGTAGAGAGTGTGAAGGGAGGTGAATGCTCATGGCGTTCACCTCCCTATGTTTTGTTTTTTGATTTCTCCTTTGAAGAACTTTGGAAAGTATTACAGTATATGACGACATCTTCAGCACGTCTAACTAACATATTGCTGACGGCGCTAGCTCCTATTTCTTGGGGAACAACCTATGCAGTAGCCACTGAGTTTTTGCCACCAGGACATCCGCTATTGGTTGCTTCTATGAGAGCATTGCCTATTGGTCTGTTGCTGACAATAGGGTTTAGAAAGTTACCAAGGGGTAACTGGTGGTGGCGGATGTTGATTTTAGGCGGTCTCAATATTGGGGTTTTTCAAGCCCTATTGTTTGTCGCTGCCTATCGGTTACCCGGAGGGGTAGCCGCAACTGCGGGCGCTATACAGCCTCTGTTAGTTGGTTTATTTGCTTGGATGATTCTGAGCAAGCAACCGTCTAGGCTTTCTGTTTTTGCTGCGATCGCAGGTTTTGTCGGTGTTGGCCTATTGGTGCTTGGTCCCGAGGCTCAGCTGGATACCATTGGTATTATTGCAGCACTGGCAGGAGCAGGGGCAATGGGGCTGGGAACCGTGCTGGTCAAAATTTGGCAGCCTCCGGTGCCCTTGATGGTGTTTACTGCCTGGCAGCTAACCATCGGCGGACTGATGCTGTTGCCGGTTGCACTCATAACAGAAGGGCCATTTCAAGAGATTACTAGAACCAATCTGTGGGGTTTTATCTATTTGGGCGTTATTGGTACAGGGCTAGCCTACGGTTTATGGTTTCGTGGCATCAACAAGCTGAGCCCGTCAGCCGCTTCATATTTGGGTTTGCTTAGCCCTGTGATGGCCACGTTGATCGGATACGTTTTTCTGCAGGAGACGTTTACGGCTGTTCAAATCATTGGAGTAATGACTGTATTGGTCAGCGTCATTATTGGACAACAGGCAAATTCTTCGAAAGAAAGCTCTTAGTACTCTTTTGAGCATTGTTGTAGGCAACATAATTTTCATATGAATCAGAAAATTCAGCGTCTTAATCCTGCCGAGTTGGGCAACCCGACCAGCTATGGATTTACCAACGTGGTTATGGTTCCTGCGGGAAAAACCCTTGTTTTTCTAGCCGGTCAAGGGGGACGCGATCAGCAGGGCCATTTGGGCGATTTTGAAACTCAGCTAAAACAGGCGTTTATCAGTCTTCGTAAAGCGCTAGCAGCAGCAGGGGCAAGCCCGGAAGATGTTGTTAAAATTACTGTCCTTTCAGTAGATCATAATGCTGAAAAGCAAAGGCTAATCTCAGCAGAGCGCAATGCTATGTGGCCAGACAATCTGGTTAAGCCTGCCAGCACTCTAATTCCAGTGCCTCGTCTGGCGAGTGATGGCATGTTCTTTGAAATTGATGCCATAGCGGCAGTCTCGCCAGTTGTCAACTAAGTGTCTAGGTCAGTTTGAAAGCGACTGCGCATGATCTCGATGGGTAACCAGGAAGAGAACCAGTAATTATCCTGCAAAACAGTAACGGGCTGAGAATTGCCTGTTTGAAAGTGAACCAGGGCAATGTTGTTGACACCTACTGCTTCACTGCCCTCTTGGAACCAGCGGGCTTGCCAAAACTGCAGCCGCCTGACTAGCTTAGTTAGAGCTGGCGTAGACTGGGGCGGCGTTAGCCAGAACATATCTGTCTCGATCAGGGCAGACTGTGACCTCTGGCGTCGTAACCACTGGGTTTGGCACTGCCACTGGGGAGGAATGCTGCGGGAGTGGCTGGACTTTTCGACCATATCAGGTGGCATGGACCAACCCAGCCACTGGCGTGGTTTTTCTGGCAGCAGCCATTGTTTAAGACGAGTATGTAAAACTTGGGTCAGCAACTCCTGATTCTTGATAGCGCTAGAGACAAGCTGAACTAACGTTGACTGCTTGCCGGATGCTAAATCTTGATGGGAGAGACGGACGGCTGAACTAAAGTGAATGTCGCCCGATAGAACAATAACAGTTTTCCGATGTTCAAAGAGTGTGGTTAATAATGTCGCTAAGGCTTTGTCATTTAAGTTCCAGGAATCACCCACGTCAGCGGAAAAGACTTTACCATTCTTGAGCTGCCAGGCTTGAATCCAATCCAGCACTTTCATGCTGAGCACATTGGTGGATGCAATCATAAATGTGACTGGGGCATCTTGACTAATGCTGTTTGCGTATGGATTGGAGGATTGGCAGAGGGGGGCTGAAATCTGTTGCTCAAATGCTCTAGGGCTAAGCAACATCGGTGGAGCATCTGGTTCTTCATGTACGGGATAGCCTCGCATGGTGCGAGTGTCTGACACAATGACTTCATGACACGGCCCATAAGCTGTATAGTGCCACGTGAGCGATTGGGCTGAGCGCTTTAGAACCCATACATCGTCTTCTTGAGAAAATTCTGGCAGATCAGTATGGGGATCGATAGGAGGTAAACCAAGATGGGATGCGATCGCATCCGCTGCTTTTCCATCTTGTCCCTTAGCCGCCGACCAACGCTCTACCGCATCTAGTAGCTGAGCCCCTGGTTGCCCTGATGTAAACTGCCATGGGGTATTTCCCCAGGCTTGGAAAATACCATAGGCCGCTAGGGCATTTTGTACAGCGCGACGGCCTAAGGGGCGGCCCAATACCCGCAAACACCATTCCTGGTTCAGGTTCCAATCATCGCTGACGTCGTGATCGTCAAAGACTGTATAGGTGGGAACATTGGCCAACGCGCGTCGCACTTTCCACAATGTGTGCATAAACTGTTGCATATGACCGCGCTCCTTATCCCAGCGACGAATGGCGCGGCGACCTTTGGTCATTTCTTTGCCCGGGGGAATGTCCACAGGCCAGCAAACGGGAGAGCGTTCCAATAGATAGAGGGCGCAATATTCTCCAAAGCTAAGAAAGTGGCTAGTTACTTTTTCTTTTTTATTATCAAAGCCGGCGGTAAACCCTGCTTTGTGGGTGGCTAATTTATCTCGCCTGCCTGCGGGTAGTTGTTTAGGGGCTCGGGTAGTTCCATGCTCAACAGGTAAAGGTTCTTCCCAACCCAGCAGCGTATCGCCCAAGGCGGTGGCTATCCAGTGCAGCGAATCGGCAACATCATCGCCGTAGACTTGATCGCCAGTTAGAAATAGCTGGTGGGGCCGTTCTTGAGGTTTATTGGAGGTTGTCTCAATTAGGCAGTCCAACAGTGGCAGGGTGTCAAATCCACCGCCGTGGGGTTTGCGGCAAGACCCATGAACAATTTTTAGCTGATCTAATCGTTGAGGAGGAAGAGTAAATGTAGGCTTTTGGTGTGAAAAATAGCTAACAGTCGCTGTGGGAACTCTCTGACTACGTAGTGCCTGAATCAGAGAGTAGGACTGGTCAGCAATAAATTGCAGGTCGTAGGCATAGATGCGATCGCACACCAAACTAGCCTCTTCTGTTGAGCGTGCTGTAACCGCAACAACATGCAAATGTTTGCCGATAGCAGTGGTGTGACGCTGTCCCTCTAGCAAAATTTTGCCTAGCTGCTGCCCTTGCTCTTGAGTTTCGAGTACCTGTAATGTCACCCTACAAGGTCGCTTGAGCCCAACCCATACAGTGATGGCTGTGGGCTCTGTGCGTCGTAGAACTGGTCCAGCAATTAGTAGCGGTAGCCCTTCTAAGAAATCATCTCCGGTTAGATAGTCCATGGTGACTGCTCGCAACAATCTTGGAGCCATAGCGGTTGGCATATACCTGGGTAAACTCAGCGCCCAAAAAGAGAATCTGAGCCGAATAGTAGACCCAAATCAAAACCACAGCCAATGAACCGGCTGCTCCATAGGCTGACCCAATACTGCTGTTGCCTAGATATAGACCGATAAGGGCTTTGCCAATAGTAAATAACAATGCCGTAATAGCAGCTCCCACGCTGACGTCGCGCCAAGTAATGTCCACATCAGGAAGCACTTTGTAGATCAGGCCAAACAATACTGTAATAACACCAAATGACAAGATGGCATTCAGCCCCTGCAATAGAGGTGCCCACAGCTGGAGGCTGCTAAGAATATTGTCTAAGGCAGCCAGACCTGCGCTGAGCATAAGGGAAACCAGCATAAGGAAACCAATGACGGCCACCATTGCAAATGACAAAAGTCGAGTACGCACAAATTGAACCACACCCTGATCGGGCGGTGTGACATTCCAGATGCGATTAAGGGATGTTTGCAGCTGGCTGAAGACTCCAGTAGCACCAAAGATAAGGAGAACTACGCTCATTAAAGTAGGCCAGAACCCGCTGGTGGAAGAGGTTTGGGTATTGCTTAATAGGGATTGGATCACGTCTGCACCCTGCTGACCCACCAGTCCTCTGAGCTGGCCCACCAGTTCTCCCTGAACCGCTTCCTGTCCAAATACTGCGCCTGCGATCGCAATCACAATGACCAATACCGGCGCTAAGGAAAATGTAGTGTAATAGGCCAGTGCCGCCGCCAGTCGAGACGCTTCGTCCTTTTGCCAGGCTTGAATCGTGGACCGCAGCAGTGATGCCACCGTACGTAGTTTCATTTGTTGTTTTGTCTGTTTAACTAATCAAACCGGCGCGTAGAGCCCTGACAGCAGCCTGGGTACGATCATTAGCCCCTAACTTATTAAGGATGTTGCGAACGTGGGTTTTAACGGTACCAACGGTGATATAAAGATTGTCAGCAATCTGGGCATTGCTGCAGCCTGACACAATTAGTTCCAGAATCTCCAGCTCCCGATCAGTGAGTGGATAGGTGTCGATAATTTGCTCAAACTCTGGCTCAACAGCCCGAATCTCAACTGTACGCTCCTGTAACCCCACGCCTGTACCTAACGGCTGCTTTACCTGCTGTAAAACAATGCTGGCAATGGCCGGATCAATCCAGGCATTGCCTTCATGAGTTTCTTGAATGGCCTGAACAAGATCGTCAGTTTCAATCTCTTTCGTAGAGTATGAATCTGCGCCAGCGGCAAAGGCGGCCAGCACGGCCTTTTCGCTATCATGCATCGTTAGCATGAGAATCCGCGTCTTAGCTTCGGGTTGGTCTTCTTTGAAGCGTTTGACCAGCTCAATACCGTCAATGTCAGGGAGACCAATATCGATCAGCGCCACATCGGGCATTTGCTCCCCCAGCAGTGCTAACCCGTCCGTACCATTGGCAGCTTCACCAACAAAGTTAAGCCCGGCCTGCTTTAGGGCTGCCCGCAAACCCATACGGGTCAAATCGTGGTCTTCTATTAGCGCAATGCGAATGTCGCTCATGAACTTCTGTCCAAAAAAATGAATTCTAAATTAGCTGATTGCAGACTCTTAACATGTGTCTTTTGAGTATCTCAGCTTGGGTATAGCTTAGTATCTGTCTAACGAGTGACCCTTTCAAGGACGGTATCTATCTAAAGGCATAGATGGTTATAAAATTACCTAATTGGCAGAGGTCTACTGTTAAATTATTGCTAGTTCGGTCTGTGCAATAATTTGCTACAAAGCTAATTTCTGTCTTTTGTCCTAAACCACTCCTAATGAATCGCAAATTATCACCACAGCTCTCATCGGGGGATTTGGAGGTTTTCTTTTCGTTATCGTCTGATTTGCTGGCTGTTGTTCAAACAGATGGATACTTTAAGCTGATAAATCCTGCATTTGAGCAGATGCTGGGCTGGAAAAGTCAGGATGTGTCATCCCGAGTATTGTTTAGTGATTTTATTCATACTGACGATCAGAGTCACAGTCGTCAGCTGATGGCCAAGGTTGCCCGAGATGGGCAGCCTGCAGTTTTTCGCAGTCGCTACCGCTGCTCAGATGATAGCTGGAAGTGGTTAGAGTGGACTGTGGGCAGGTCTGCAGACGTAGGAAGTGAATCGCTGCTTTACTGTGTTGGTCGCGATATTGCTGAGCAGCACCAGGTTGAGCAGAATTTGGAAAATAGTCAGCGGAATCTGGAGACCAGCCAAGAAAACCTAAATTACAGTCAGCAAAGTTTGGTGCAAAGTGAGCAGGATCTAGACATTAGTCAGCGTAGTCTGCGGCAAAGTGAGCAGGATCTGTATGTTAGTCAGCGTAGTCTGCGGCGAAGTGAGCAGGAGCTAGACGTTAGTCAGCGTAGTCTGTGGCAAAGTGAGCAGCTCTTTCAGGCTATTTTTAATCAGGTATTTCAATTTATTGGGTTGTTAACACCTGATGGAATATTGCTTGAGGTGAATGAGACAGCCTTAGCATTTGGGGGCATCACGGCGGAGCAGGTGTTAGACAAACCCTTTTGGGAAGCGCCCTGGTGGCAGACATCTGATGACGTTAAACAAACACTCAGAACATCAATTGCAAAAGCGGCTCAGGGTGAGTTCATCCGTTATGAAGTCGATGTGTTGGGTGCAAACGATGCTGTAGCCACCATTGACTTTTCCCTAAAGCCCTGGCGTGACGATTCTGGTGAAGTTATTTTACTAATTCCAGAGGGGCGGGATATCACTGAACGCAAGGCCATTGAACGAGAACTACAGCAGCTGAATGTAGAGCTAGAGGCACGGGTCGCAAGGCGCATAGTGGATATTAAGCGCTATGCCGAAGCGATGGAAAACATGCAGGATGGATTTCATCTGTGGCATTTGGCAAATTCTGAAGATGCCAGCAGTTTTCGTTTACAGCTATCGAACCCATCGGCGGCGAGGCTGCTGGGTTTACCTGAGGATCAGGCGCTGGGCGAGCTAATGTTGGAGGCCATGCCTAATTTGGCTGAAACACCAGTGCCTGATATCTGCCGTCACGCCGTAGTCACCGGAAAAAAGCAGGATCTTGGTGATGTTCCCTATGTTCTTCCCAGTGGAGAATTACGTATTTTTGCGGTCAAGATCTTTCCACTGGAAGCTCAGTTTCTAGGCGTCTTATTTGAAGATGTAACAGAACAGCGACAGGAGCAGCAGACGCACATTGAGCAAAAGGAACGGCTTAAAATTATCTTCGAACAAGCGGGGGTGGGCATTGCTCGTTTAGATATTGCAGGTCAGTGGATTCAGGCCAATGACAAGCTGTGTGACATTCTGGGATATTCCCGTAGCGAGTTGTTTCAAAAGGACTTTCGACAGATTACCCATCCTGATGATATGGCCCAAGATGCAGAGGCTTATCGGGCACTTGTCTCCGGAGAAATAGAAACAGCCACCATGGAAAAACGCTATCTGCGTAAAGATGGTGAACCTATTTGGTGCAATGTCACGGCATCAATTATTTATAACCAGGACCAGTCCCCTGACTACTTTATTGCCTTTATTGAAGATATTACTGAGCGCAAGGCGAATGAGCTAATGCTGCAGCGTCAAAAAGACGAGCTGGCTATGGGCAACTTAATTTTGGCGCAGACGACGGCCAATCTAGAGGAGCGCAATCGTGAATTGGATGAGTTTGCCTATGTGGCGTCCCACGATCTCAAAGCGCCGCTGCGGGCGATCGCAAATTTGGCCACCTGGCTAGAGGAAGATCTCGAAGGGCAGCTACCGTCTGAAAACAAGGAGCAGCTGGCGTTGCTACAGGGTCGGGTGCATCGGATGGAAAACCTAATTGATGGACTTCTGGAATACTCACGGGTAGGTCGCGGCAACCATGAGGCTGAGCAAATAGACCTAAATCTGCTGTTGCAAAATGTGGTGGATTTACTCGACCCCCCCGCTGAGTTTACGATTGCGATCTCACCCAGTCTCCCTACCCTGGCGGCTACCCGTCCGGCCCTCACACAGGTCTTTGGTAACCTCATTAGCAACGCTATTAAGCACCATAACCGCACCGATGGTCGAGTGGAGGTTAGCTATCGGCTGCTAGACAACGGCTTCCATGAATTTTCTGTGACTGATGATGGCCCTGGTATTGACCCGGCCTTTCACCATAAGGTGTTCAATATATTCCAGGTGTTAGAGGCGCGGGATAAGGTGGAAAACACAGGCATCGGTCTCGCCATTGTTAAAAAGACCGTAGAGGCCGAAGGCGGAACAGTTACGGTTGAGTCTGAAGCGGGCCAGGGGTCTACGTTTCGATTCACCTGGCCGCAGCAGTGCTAAGCTGTCGCTTATCCGTTTTTATTCTATATATAAGAAAAAATAATATTAATCGTTAAGGAAATATAAAACTGCGATCGCAATCTCTATCTAAAGACAGACGCACGGACATGTGAGATACATCTGCCGGAATACAGAGGAGTACAGCTGGAAGGCTATGCTGTTATCAGTTGAGAGAAGCCGCTGAAACCGGCAGATTAGCGTGATGGAAAGTAAGTCGATTAACATTTTGCTTGTAGAAGATGATGCTGTAGACGTCATGACCGTCCAGCGTGCCTTCAAAAAGAGTAACGTTTCCAATCCGCTCCATATTGCCGGTGATGGTTTAGAGGCACTAGAGCTGCTGCGCTCCCCCGAAAATCCATTTAAGGGTTCTCGCTGTGTGATTTTGCTAGATCTCAATATGCCAAAGATGAACGGTATAGAGTTTCTTAAAAAGCTACGTCAGGATCCTGACTTTCATAAGACCCCTGTGATTGTTCTAACCACATCCGATCAGGAAAAAGATCGAGTAGAAGCCTACAATCTCCACGTCGCAGGCTACATTCTTAAACCGGTTACATTCTCTAAGTTTGTCGAAGTCGTAACCGTGCTGAATCATTATTGGACCCTTTGTGAGTTTCCCTAAATGAGTTCTTTTAACGAGACATTAAAGCTACTAGTCGTCGACGATGACGATGTAGACCGCATGGCCCTACGTCGGGCGCTAAAGCGTTCGGGACTGTACTTTGACCTGCAGGAGGTCGATAGCGCTAAGACAGGTACTTCTCTATTGGAAGCTGGCACCTTTGACTGTGTGTTTTTGGACTATCAGCTGCCCGACTGCGATGGTCTCACCCTTGTTAAAAATTTGCGGGACTCAGGTGTTGAAATCCCTTTGATTGCTCTGACAGGGCAAGGGAGTGAGGAAACAGCCGTTGGTCTAATGAAGGCTGGGGCATCTGACTATCTGCCTAAGTCAAAGCTGTCTAGCGAGACTCTGGCCCGAACGATACAGAGTGCTCTGCGTGTCTATAAGGCAGAGCAGGAAGTCGCGCTAACGAATCAGCGTTTACGAGAAAAAAACGATCTTTTAGAACGGCAAAATCAGGAACTAGAGCGACAGCGAGAACAGATTCAACGTAAAAATCTGCAGCTAATTGAAGTCTCACAGCTCAAATCTGAGTTTTTGGCGACAATGTCCCATGAGCTACGAACACCTCTAAATGCCATCATTGGGTTTTCGCAAATTTTAATGCGTCAGCTTCAGGGCAGCGCCAGCGCTCGACAGTTGGATATGGTTCAGCGCGTGTTGACCAACGGTCAGCACCTGTTAGAACTCATTAGCGACATCCTTGATCTCTCCAAGATTGAAGCAGGACGCTTAGATTTAAAGGTGGAATCAATTGACCTGCAGGAGTTAATTTTTACAACTACAGAAGGGCTACAGTCTTTAGCAGAGCAAAAGCAGCTGGATTTGAAAGTAGAGTTAGCCCTGTCTGATACTAAAATCTCCAATGACGCAAATCGTCTGCGTCAGGTTATTACTAACCTGCTTTCTAACGCGATCAAGTTTACCGATAAAGGGTTTGTCAAAATCATGGCTCGGGAAGTATCCCCCAACAGCATTGAGATAACCGTAGTTGATACCGGTATTGGGATTGCCGCTGAAAATTTATCTCACATTTTTAATGCGTTTCATCAGGTTGACCAGTCAGTCTCCCGCAAACATCAGGGGACTGGGTTAGGGCTATCAATTACCCACTTGCTGTTAGAAATGATGCAAGGCACTATTTCGGTTGATAGCAACGTTGGCCAGGGTAGTCGGTTTAATGTGCAAATCCCCAGGCACGTGCAGCCCTTCAATGCCGTATCAGTGGTACCTCAGTTAAATTAGTGTGCTACCGTCTGACGAGGATTAGACCAAATATTAAAATTAAATGAAATAGGTTTATTCCTTGATCTACCCATGGTGGGATATCAAGTGAGTATATATCTTGATAAATTTAAGTGCCAATAACTTAGCTGGTGACTTCACTAGTGCATACACGACTTTAATATTGCCTCGCTTTGTGCGATCGCGACTCGATACTAAAGTCCTGTGATATTTGTGTGTAAAGTTCCTGACTAACTAATGAGTAACTCTTCCACCGTTAATATCCTGGCTGTCGACGACGCAGCTGATAATTTATTCCTTTTAGAATCCCTTTTAGACGAGATTGACGAATACCAGGTTCACCTAGCTGAGAATGGTGAAGAGGCCCTAGCCACTATTGCCAAATCCCCGCCAGATTTGATTTTGTTGGACATCATGATGCCGGGGTTAAGTGGCTATGATGTTGCTAAGTGGGTTCGTGAAAACCCTCGGCTGCCTTACATTCCTATTTTGCTGTTGACAGCCCATGAAAAATCCAGCCTGGTAAAGGGGCTAGATGCCGGGGCAGATGACTTTTTGCGTAAACCATTTGATGTAGATGAGCTGCTGGCGCGGGTGCGTTCGATGGTGCGGTTAAAGCGCAGTATCGACGCCCATCGTCATATGGTGCAGCAGCGAGATGACTTTGTTGCTCGGCTCACCCACGACCTGAGAACACCGCTAGTGGCGGCCAATCGGGTGCTTGATCTCTGTTTGAAGGGCACCTTTGGCGATATTGATGATGAAGCTCAAACAGCATTAGCTAACATCATTACCAACAATACCAACTTATTAAAAATGGCCAACACCCTGCTGGAGGTCTATCGTCACGATGCCGGACAAAAGTCGCTGGCAGTTGTAAACGTATCCCTAAAATCACTAGGAGATCAGGTTGTTACAGAGTTAGCTCCTTTGGCTAGCCAAAAAGGGTTAAAGCTGACCCTAGAGGTGGCTAACGACTACATTGTCAGAGGGGATCAGCTGGAGCTGCGGCGTTTGCTGACTAACCTGGTGGGGAATGCGATCAAATTTACCGATACCGGTCACATAACAGTACGGCTACATTCACCAGAGGATGAGCCAGAGGATGAGACAGTGTGTCTGGATGTAGAGGATACTGGACCGGGGATCTCCAAAGAAGATCAGCGTCAAATTTTTGAGTGGTTTCGCCAGGGAGACCATATGCGAGCTGGCAGCGGTCTGGGGCTACATTTGTCGCAGCGCATTGCACAGCTCCACAACGGAAAAATTACGCTCAAATCCGAGCCGGGTAAAGGCAGCACCTTTAGCCTAAAGCTCCCTTTATTAAAAGAGAGCCAGTAACGGCAAATCCATTATCTCAGGTGCGTTACTATGACGGTTATCTACGACCTTGAACATGTCACTACCTATCGCTACAAAAACCCGGTGACCCTGGGGGAGCATCGAGGAATATTTCTGCCCGGTGTAGGATACGGTGGTCGAATTTTGAGCCACTCCTTGGAGACTAATGTGCCGTCTCAGGTGCGTTGGATGATGGACACCCTCTCAAACAATATTGCCCTCATCGACTTTAGCGAACCTACAACAGAACTGGTGGTTCACTATCGATTTCGAGGTGAACATTTTGGCATTAAAAAGATTGCTGAGTTTCCCCTGGATGTTCGGGCTGAGGAAGTGCCTGTGCAATATACCTCAGATGAGTGGATGGATCTCTCTAGCTTTATGCGTCCCCACTCAGAGGATGTGGGAGGACAGGTGGCATCCTGGGCTAAAAGCTTTGTGGCAGGGGATCAGGACAATACGCTAGATGTGCTGCGTCGCATGATGACCACACTCTGGCGGGACTGGACCTACCAGGCCCGTGATGTGGAGGGGACTCAAGCTCCAAGTGAAACGCTTCGGCTGCGGTCGGGCACCTGTCGAGACTATGCCTGGCTGATGATTGAAGCACTGAGACGATTAGGGTTTGCCTGCCGTTTTGTCAGTGGCTATCTCTATGATGAGGCGTTAGATGGGGGCGACGTCGGTATGGTGGGGTCCGGTGCTACCCATGCCTGGCTGCAGGTATATTTGCCAGGAGCGGGCTGGCGCAGCTATGACCCGACCAACAAAATTACGGCTGGGTTTGATTTGATTCAGGTTGCGATCGCACGTCATCCGGGGCAGGTCCTTCCTCTATCTGGTTCGTGGGCTGGTAACCCAGACGATTATCTCGGTATGGAAGTTAGCGTAGACATCAATAAATTAGGGGCATTACCCAGTTTTGAGACAACAGAATAACTCCTTGTTTTGGGTCAGTCGCTGTTGGCGTAAAGAATCTCTCCAATAGTGTAGTGCAGAACTTTGGCAACCGTATTGCAGCCCCAGCCCTTCGCTTTTCTCTAAGTTTCTGAGCAAAGAAAACAGTTGCCTATACCAGCAGAGATATTTTCGTAGAAGATTGTTTCTAAAGGATGATTCCCGTATTTTACTTTATTTTTACTATTGAGCAAAATTGATGAACAAGTCTATCTTTAAGGGGATCGTCAATGGATTTATTGTCTGCATTGTTTGATGGCTGGGAAGGAATTATTAAGATCTGCATTGCGGCTCCTATCATGTATGTGTTTGTCGTCGCAGCTATCCGCATCGTTGGCAAGCGATCTACCTCCCAGATGAACAATTTTGACTGGATTGTCACCGTAGCCATTGGCTCGCTTACGGCTTCTGGCATTATTCTTGATAGTGTGACTGTCTCTGAGGCCTTTATGGCTATTGCCTTACTCTTGGGCGCACAGTATCTTTTAACGAAAGGACTCTTCGCTTCTGGCAGGCTTACGAAGCTCGCCAAAGCTCGCCCCACTTTACTCGTACATGACGGCCAGTTTATCCACGAGGCGATGAAAAAAGAGCGCGTAATGGATTCAGAAATCATGGCAGCACTCAGAGAAAACGGCTTGATCAGTGTCACAGAGGCTAAATGGGTGATTCTTGAGAATGATGCTACTTTGAGCGTTATCCCTAAGGGAGATCGTGACTTTTCTAAAGCTCAGTTTGAGCATGTTTCTGGCTTTCCAGCTGAACCGTAAATGAGCGTCTCTAGAACGAAATGTTAGGAACAAAAGCATAAGGCAATTGAACACATTATGTTCTTGTACACGACTGTTTGCTGATTACTCCCCTAGATATCAAGCGAGATGACATCGTTTCTCTGCACCCTAAACAAATCAAGAACGGCTCTCGTATAAAGAGTAGCTTCAGTTAGAATATTGCTGGGAGAAAACTCAACTGGAGTTTTGTGTGTCTAAGCGGTACAACTTGCTAAATTAAAAGAATTTGGTGTGGCTGGAGAAGTATGTCACTGGAGCTGTTGGGCATCTCGATTAATTCAAAAATAGAGTCTCAATATGAGATCATGGTTGCGAATTAAGGTCGGCAGGAGGCATTTCATGGGACAACAAGGATTTTGGGATGTTGAGACTCGTCATCAAAAGTTGGAGTCGAAAAAGGA
>JBCDIX010000086.1:0-25511 GCA_038748405.1 Cyanobacteria bacterium P01_H01_bin.21
ATCGGTATAGAGACCCTCCTCCAATGCCGAATTTTCTGAGGGCGTTAAATCTGGCGGTTGCCTGTTGTGGAAGTTTGTTGTTCTCTGAGAGTTCTTTGAGCGCGGTTTGGATCTTATCCTTGGTTTTCTGAATTTGTTGTTGATTCCAGCTAGGTTCAGTTTTTTCAGCGTTTGGTTTCTCTTGTTTAGACTTGTATTTTCCAAATTGCTCTCCATAGTGAAAGTAGTGGCTCTTCTCGATACAGCTGACCCACTCTGAAATACGGTCTTCGATTTCATGCTGATGACGACACCAGAGTTCGTAACCGGGTAATGCTTTTGCCACTGTTAAAACTTCTTTGATTAAACTGTTGCCAATGAGCGGTTCACCGCCGTACATCACATGGTGAAATACGTAGGTGCGCATGGTGATGCGGCCTAGCAATCGATTGGTTTGGCCATGGTCAGTCCAGCCTTGTTCAATCTCAGCATTGAGGTCGTTTAGAAACTTATCGGCTTTATTCGAGAGACGATAGCTGCGGCGTTTTTTTTGTTTGATGATTCGCTGCAGTGTTTCATTGTTCAGATTGTTGCGGCTCTGGCACTGTCGCCACTGGTCGACAAAGGTGGTTTGGTCGGTCCAGATCGGTTCTAAGGCGTTATTAAGTAAATATGACCCCCGCTGTAGCGGCAGGCGGTGGGCGTTAAATAAATTGGGCGTACTTTCGATGGTGTAGAGCCGAGCATTAGGAAAGACTTCAAGCTGACCGGGTGTGACCTTAAATCCCTGACTTTCTAACAGTAATGTGATGCCGCTGCCGACTTCCCAAGCTGTTAGTGAGTTTGAAAAGGGAAAGTACAGGTGTAAGCCCTGGCTATCGGATGAGGTGCAGGTGATGGCCGAAACCAGGCCCAAAGGTTCCAATGCCTCGATTAGTTTTTGAAAGGCAATCGGATCCCGTCTGGGATGGTACGCGCTACCGATATCAATATCGAGCATGGCGTATTGGGTTTCCTTGCCAAACCGCACACCGTATAGATAAGTGCCCTGTTCAATCAGTCGGTCTGATAATGGATGCCGACTTTCTGTTTGCCAGTGAGGGCGTTTGCCCGGTGCCGGATGGGGTGCGTAGATGTAATCGTGACGATGGGAAAAAAGCTCCAAAAACTCATTGTTTTCTGGAACATAGCTAAAACTTAAGGAGGCGGCTACGATGATGCACCTCCTTTCCTATTTAATCCAACACAAACTGTCAGCCCTGGTAAATCAATACCAGAGTTGCTAGGATCGATAGGCATGTAAAACGGACCCACTCTGTGGGGACTGTCAATAGCACCAAGCTCTTAGCGGACCGGCAAGAAAGCGAAGGGCTGGTGCTTTTGTTGTTTACCTGTTTTCAGCTGAGTAGTTCATCTGTTTCCAGGCACCTGAGAGGTTAGCACTAGTTTGTGCTGTGCTCAAGCGCCGAAAATGCTTAATACGCCGAAGTTATAGGGCTCTAATACGGGAAAGTTATAGGCTGATTTATCCGGCAAAGTTGCAAGCCCATGTGAGTTCTCTACGGCAAAGTTATAGGCAAATCTATCCGCTAAAGTTATAGGCCCTCATGCATCACCTACGGCAAAGTTATAGGCAAATCTATCCGCTAAAGTTATAGGCCCTCATGCATCACCTACGGCAAAGTTATAGGCAAATCTATCCGCCAAAGTTATAGGCTCTATTTGAGAAACACCTTAAGTCGTTTGTTTTGGGTGAGCTGTACTCTGATTTATCCGCCAAAGTTATAGACAAATTTATCCGCTAAAGTTATAGGCCCTCATGCATCATCTACGCCAAAGTTATAGGTAAATTTATACGGCAAAGTTATAGGCCTTCATGCATCACCTACGGCAAAGTTATAGGCAAATCTATCCGCTAAAGTTATAGGCTTTTGACGCTCTTGTACGGCAGAGTTACAGGCAAATTCATACGGCAAAGTTATAGACTCTTGTTCTAAAAACATACGCCAAAGTTATAGGGTTTAAGAACTGGAAAAAGCCCTTTATTATGTGGCTGATGTTTCTCAAGGTGGCGGTTTTGTCGACAACTAAGGATGCTGCAAACGATACGGTGTTTCCAGTCGATGGGCAGCTCTTACGGGTTCTTCCGCGGGCCGGAGCGTCATTGAGAAACCCAGATGTCAACTTGCCGACACTGCGAACAGATGGCGAAAACTATTATCTGGAGATGCGGGTTGATGCGGATCCAGATGAAGCGAGTGAAGTTGCGGTTACTCGCCGGATTCCCATCGAAGATTTGTCTGGAGAGGAGTGGGAAGAGCTTAAGGAACAGTACGACAGTTTAGATCTAGAGACGTATCTAGGAGAGGGCATTAAAGGTCTAGAAAAAATCCAAGACCGACGGATGCAGCGTTTGATTGCGGCCCTGCTGACGTTTCTCAACCCGCGTCAGGTTTCAATTGTGCTTTATCTTTATCGAGCGGCGGCCCAAGAGGGGAATCGTCCCGGTGTGAGTTTTCGCTCTAATGACTTACTAGAGGCCATGGGCTATAAGCGCACTAAGGACGGTGGCTTTCCGGCTAAGCTGCGCTCCCAGCTCCATTGTGATTTGATGGCGCTGCATCGTACAGAGCTGGTGTTTGCTCAGTCTTTGCCTAAGGGAGATAGTCTGGGTGCCAAAGTGACAATCAAAAACGTGTTGCGGATCAAAGAGTTTGAAGTGGACAATGTGCCCCGTGATTTTGATCCTGATAAGGCTGCAGACTATACCTATGAGCTGGCCGATGCGTATACGGTATCTTTGGAGTTTTTTGAGGGACCAGCCCGCACGGGAGACTATGTGCTGTTTGCGAACAGTCTCGATATGACTCAAAAGCTAGGGGGCAGCACAAAGCATAATTACAAAACCAAGCTCTTGGTCTATTTGGCCAGTCGGCTACAGTGGGATTCTCCAGAAGATGGTCAATTTTTGACAATTTCCAAGCGCTATTTGTTTAAGAATCTGGACCTGTTGGGGAGTAACTCTTCTCGTAATAATCAGTTATTTTGGCGTACGGTTGAGGAGCTGCGGAGCGAAGGGTATTTGACGGGGGCTCAAGAACTCCCAGGTAAGCGTAAAAATGCACTGATCCAGTTTCAAATTAATGCGGAGCAGATTACGGCTTCTTCAAAGAAGTAGGCTCGATCGCGCATAAGCGTCCCTTGAGCGAAGTCGAAAGGACGCATCGGATAGGTTTTAGCTTCGACTTCGCTCAGCTAGCGGGGGATATGGGACGGTTAGCTGAGCGGAGTCGAAGCTAACTATTTTCCTTAGCCCCCCAACCGTTCAGAGTCTAACCGCTGTCTAAACTTCATTTGAGTCATACGGATAGCCTCATCGTGGGCCTGTTCTAAATCGTCGAGTTCAAACACAGCCACTAGCTTTTCACAGTACTCAACCATTTCTAGCCCCAGTGTTTCTGGAATATAGTTTCGAGCAATGTGCCGTGACCCTGAGACCGGCGCTTCCCAGATCTGTTTGATCTCACTGGCATCCATACCAAAGAGACCCCGATAGACATAGTTGGTCCACTTGCCAAATTTGAAGGGACTGTTTCCTCCTTGTTCGGCGACGGCATAGGTCCAATCCTTTCTAGCGGGTTTGCCCGCTTGGCGAGCGACTAGCCACTGCTGAATCCGTTCGCTATCCTCGCGGGTATAGGTTTGCTTGAGAAAGGTATAGGCTTCTGCATATAGCCCCTCAGCCGCAAACCAGGCCAAAAAGTCGATCAGTCCGTTTTTTGCTTTTGCCCGTAACTTGCCAGGATTTTTGGCCCAGTCGCTGACCAGTTCTACCCAGTCCGATGCTTCAATTACCCGGTAGGTATTGCCGTCATTTGCTTTAATTTCTGACACCCTAAACTGCTTGCCGGAGGGGAGCTTGAGGTAGTTTACGCCTTCGATTTCTGACACCCTATCGGCAAAGGTTTGAGCCGGTACGTTGGTATGGCGGCTCATGGTGCGATACCCCACACCAATGGTTGGTCGGTCGGGGCCAAGTCCATCAGGGTCGATGATTACGGCTCTAAAGTCGCGATCTTTAAATTTGATGGGGACGACCTGTCCAGACTCGAGCATAGTTCTAACGGATATGTGTAGATTTCTGACACCCTCAACCTTAAGTAGACCAAACGTTTTGACTGATTTGCTTTAAGTTTTCTGACACCCTATTTGGTCTTTGATTCAACTTGATTTCTGACACTCTCAATCCCTTTTCATGTAAAGATTTTAGGCGATAACGCACTAGATTTCTGACACGCTATCTTGAGCCCGAGTTATCAGGCTTAAGATACAACTTCTATCGTTGTTTAGGGGCTGACCAATTAAGGACAATATCTTTGAACTATGACTTTATTCTAGCTATCGCCTAAAACTAATTAGCTAGAACTAAATATGAAAAATGGGTGCTCACCATTGAGCACCCACCGGAATGAATGGATAGCTTTGAATCAAGCTATGCGTTTTTTACGCGATCCTTAAATCCCTTGCCTGCAGAAAAGGCTGGAATCGTCGTTGCTGGAATCTTGATCACTTCACCTGTTTTCGGATTCCGGCCATCGCGTGCTTTGCGGTCTCGGGGCTCAAAACTACCAAAGCCGATGAGCGTTACTTTTTCGCCATCTGCAACGGTATCCATGACAGCTTCAATGGTGGCTGACACGATATTGTCGATGACGTTTTTAGGAAGATCTGTGGATGTTGCGATCGCATCAATCAATTCACCTTTGTTCATAGCAAACCAGCTCAAAATCATAGGCTCTCGTTGTATCACAGTTAGAAATAGGACACAAGCGCTAAGCTACTCAGTGATGCCAGGTTCGATCCTAGTTAGATAGATACTGAACGTGTTTAGATGTGCTAAAAGCTAGTCGTTTGGATAAGCTGACTCAGCTTATAGTGATTCAATTGTTCTAGGTTTACGCTTGGCTAAGAATATCGAAATGGGCTCCTCTCAACAGCTTCGCATCAATTTACTGGGTCATTTTCGACTGACGTTTAACGATGAACCTATCGAAGGGTTACAAACCGAGAGATATCAGTCACTCTTAGCCTATTTAGTCTTGCATGCACAAACGCCTCAACCAAGGGTGCAGGTGGCTAGCGTATTTTGGCCAGAGACTACGGACAAAAAGGCGAAAACTAATCTGCGCAGGGAGTTACACCGATTTAGACAAATCTTGCCAAATGCAGACCAATTTGTACATGTAACTACACAAACGATTCAATGGCAGCCGCAGTTACCGTTCTGGTCGGATGTGAGTGCATTTGAGACCAAAATTGCTAAGACGGCTGACCAGCCCTCTAAAGAAAAAATTGAGACTCTAAAGCAAGCCATAGAGCTGTATCAGGGGGAGTTGCTGCCAACCTGCTATGACGATTGGATTGAATCGGAACGGCATCGCTTGCATCAGCTATTGCTAAATGCATTGTCTGATCTAAGTCTGGGGCTGGCTGACTTGGGGGATTATCGAGGTGCGATCGCCCATACTCAGCGTCTGCTCCAGCTAGACCCCCTCAACGAATCGGGCTATTTGACCTTGATGAAGTGTCATGCCCAGCAGGGAGAACGGGCCAATGCCCTACAGGTCTACCATCAGTGTATGACGCTGCTGCGCGACGAAATGGGCATTGACCCGAGTACAGAGACTCGTCAGTTTTATGAGCACCTGCTCTTAGATGAGTCGTCTGCTGTATCAGCGCCCAGTCAGCTTCCTAGTCAATCAACTGCTGAGTCTGCTTCAGCAAAGGCCCAAATCGATTGGGGAGAATCACCGGATATTCGCTTTTTCTACGGTCGTTCAGAAGAGTCCAATCAGCTGTATCGGTGGATTGAGCAAGACCAATGCCGCCTGGTGACGGTGCTGGGAATGGGAGGCATTGGCAAAACATCTCTGACAGCGAAAGTGGTTAATGAGCTGCACACAAAATTTGACTTTATTATTTGGCGATCGTTACGCAATGCACCGCCTCTGAATACGCTATTAGAAGATTTGGTCCCGTTTGTGTCCAACCAACAGGAAGAGACCTGTTCGATCACTCGGTTGGTTCATTGGCTGCGTCAATCACGGTGTTTGGTGATTTTGGATAATGTGGAAACCCTATTTAAGGGAAAAGAACGGGCCGGTCAGTATCGCGAAGGCTATGAGAATTACAGCGAGCTGGTGTCAGTGGCAGGGCAAACCAAACACCAGAGCTGTCTGTTGCTCACCAGTCGAGAAAAGCCGGCTGAGGTAGCCACGATTTCAGAAGCAAACCCTGCAGTGCAGGTGCTGCAGCTAGAAGGTTCGCCCGAGGCGGCAATGGCTCTGATTGAGGCTAAGCAACTGGTGGGCAGCCAAGATGATAAAGAGCGGCTTTGCGATCGCTACGGTCATAGCCCTCTATCGCTACAGATCATCAGCAGTTCTATCCGCGATGTGTTTGACGGCGAGATATCGCTGTTTTTAGAAGAAGATACATTGCTCTTCAATGGTGCGAAAAAGTTGTTAGATGTTCAGTTTGAACGTCTCTCTCCCCTTGAACAAACGGTCATGACCTGGCTGGCGATCAATCGAGACTGGACAACAATTACTGAACTTAAAGCAGACATTTATCCATCGTGCTATAAGACAAAATTAATTGAGGCCCTAGAATCACTCTGTTGGCGCTCGCTGATTGAACGACGCGGCAATGCCTATACCCAACAGCCGGTGATCATGGAATATGTCACCGATAGGCTCATTGAACAGATTAGTGAAGAATTGACCGATTCTGATTGTTTCAATAGCCAGCTACCGAAATCTCTCTCAACAGTTGCCTACGCATTAATTAAAACAACCGTTAAAGATTTTGTGCGAGAGAGTCAAGAAAGGCTGATTTTAAGATCTGTTGCTGATCAGTTGAAGCAATCGCTAGCGTATCCGAAACAGGCTATTCTGGACCATCTTAAAACACTACAATCAATCCAAAAGAAAGCCACTGGCTATAGTGCTGGCAATCTGATGAATCTTGCCTGGGCTTTGGATATAGACTTTACAGGTTTAGATTTGTCCAGGCTAATAATTTATCATGCCTATCTACAACATGTGCCTCTGCGACAGGTTAACTTTTCCCATACTGTATTTAAAGAAGCGGCATTTAATCAACCATTAGATCCTGTTGCTAGTGTTGCCTACAGTGCTGATGGCTCACTGCTAGCAACGGGGGAAGGGGATGGCCGAGTTGTTGTCTGGCGAACGATTGACCAGAGACCTATCTTAATCATAAAAGAGGCTTCACCCAGTTGGGTGATGGCTATGGATTTTATCCATAATGGCAAGCACTTGGCGACTGAAGGCAATGCTGGAGAGATTAATATTTGGGATGTTGCTACAGGGCAGTTGCTTCAGGTTCTAAAGGGACATAGTGGGATCGTTTGGACCATGGATACTAGCCCCACTGATAACTTACTTGTGAGCGGCAGCCTGGATACTCATTTAATTCTTTGGGATCTGACTACCTATGAACCTCGACGTCGATTAATTGGACATACCCAACAGATCAATTCAGCTGTTTTTAGCCCAGATGGAAAACAGATCGCCAGTGCTAGCGTTGATAAAACGCTTCGTATTTGGGATACCCATACAGGAAAAGCAATCACTGTTTGGCACTGTGAAACTGAGCCTCAATGTGTCAGTTTTAGTCCCGATGGACAGTATTTGGCTATTGGCGAAAATGATGGCAAGATTGGCATTTGGAATCTACAAACCGGGCAACTTGAACTAACGTTCCAAGCGCACAAATATTGGGTTTCATCTGTTGCTTTTAGCCCTTGTGGAGATTATCTCGCTAGCGGTAGCGCTGATGCGACAACCAAGTTATGGAACCCAAAAACCGGTCAGCTGCTGCGAATTGCCACCGTCTATACTAGCCTAGTGTGGGCGCTTGCATTTAGTCCCGATGGTCAATATTTGGCAGTTGGCAGTAATGATCACACCATTAGACTATGGGAAATGCCTCAAAAACGTCTTTTCAAGGTATTGCAGGGGTTCTCAAGTTGGGTTAACTCGGTTCGTTTTCATCCTAAGGAATCTCTTTTAGTAAGCGGCAGTAGCGATCACACGGTGAGACTGTGGAATACCGAAACGGGTGAACTCATCAGAACGTTAAAAGGGCAGAGTGACGCCGTTTTGGGAGTGGCGGTTAGCCCTGATGGCAAGACGATAGCCGGTAGCGGTATTGAGAACACTATCAGTCTATGGGATGTTGAAACAGGTCGGCTTTCGAAGACGCTGCGTGGCCATAATTTTGCGGTTTATTTCGTAGAATTTAGCCCCGATGGTAAAACATTGTTGAGTAGTGGGTTTGATCGAACAATTCGACTATGGGATGTGGCCTCTGGGCAGATAATTAAAACCATCAATGCCCATGATGGCTGGGTGTTTACAGCTCGCTTTAGCCCCGATGGTCAATGCTTTGCTAGCACTGGCATGGATGGTGCCATTAAACTGTGGGATACAGAAACGGGAGAACTCGTCACTGCTTTGCAAAGTCAACAAAGCTCAACTTGGGTTTTAGGGTTTCATCATGACGGTAACCAGTTAGTCATCGGTGGTGATGACGGTGCATTAGAACTCTGGGAGCCTAGTACGGGGCAACTGCTCAAAACCATGAGAGGGCACCAAGCAACTGTTTGGGCAGCTGACTTTAGCCCCGATGGAAGCATCATAGTCACTGGTAGCGACGATCAGACGGTTAGGTTTTGGGATACTCGCACGGGCGAACTGTTACGAACCTTGGATTTACATCAAGGGCGTGTCAATTCACTATCATTTACCTCCGATGGTCAAATGCTTGCCACTGGCAGTGCGGATCAAACAATTCGACTTTGGAATATTTCAACAGGTGAGTGTTTGAGGACTCTAATGGTTGCACGCCCCTACGAGAATATGAATATTACGGATGTGCAAGGTTTAACAGAGGCTCAGAAAGAGTCTCTAAAAGCGCTAGGAGCAGTTGAGGTTTAACGGCCTGATGAAGAGAATGTGGTTGCTAGAATTGCGATCGCATTTCCCACTCCATCCTCAGCCCGAATTTTCTCACCCAATGTCTCAGCATTGTGCCGCATAGTTTCATTAGCAACAAGTTCATGTATGGCGACCGCTAGCTTATCGGTCGTCAGCTGCTTTTGTGGAATTGGTTTAGGCCCTACACCGAGGGTATAAATTCGTTTGCCCCAAAATGGCTGATCACCAAAGAAAGGGCAAATCAGCGTAGGACGCCCGGCTCGTAAGCCTGCGGCAGTCGTGCCTGCACCACCATGGTGGATGACGGCTGAAACTTTTGAAAACAGCCAGTCATGGGGGGCTTGCTCCAACCGGAAAACTGTTTTAGGTAAGTCATCTGCCTGCAAACCGCCCCAGCCTGTTGCCAAAATGCCTCGTTGATTCGTGGCCCGTAATGCCTCAAGGATAACCTTGGCCAATTGCTCAGGATGGCTTCCAGAAATGCTGCCAAAACCAATATAAAGGGGAGGTTCCCCTTCATCCAGAAATGCCTTTAAATCATCCGGAGGCTGCCAGCTGTCTTGTTGATCTAAAAACCAGTACCCATTGACATGGGCAGACTCTGGCCAGTCTGTAGGACGGGGAACAACATGCTGACTATAGCCATGGAGTACAGGAATAGGACTGCCATCTGCCCGGTGTAATAAATCTATGCCTTTGGGCTTAGGCGGTAGCTGCAAAACCTTGCGGCGAAATTCATTGGGAATGCCTCCATACAACCCAATGGCTGTATGCACAATCCAATAGGTGAGTCGGTTATACCAGCGGCCCAGCGGCCAATCTGGGAAACCCATTGCCGGGGACTGAGCTGTGGGAACAAACTGAGGAAACGGTAGAGCGATAACCAAGGGGATTTTCTGTTTGTCAGCAATGGATTCAGCCATAAAAGCGGCTTTAGATGCCAAAATCAACACATCAGGTGCAACCGTTTGTGTGGTTTGCCAGACATCTTGTAGAGTCTGGCGATACATTGTCTTTACCTGGGAAAACAGTTTTATATTGGTGCGAATGGTACCCCACAGATTGTGGGTATTTTCCATCGCATCGCGACCCATATCTGAGTCCATCAGCTGCATGAGCTGATTATTCATGTGGCCGTAGTGAATACCCTGTTCAGTGATAAACGATTGAAAAAGAGTACTTGTGCAAACGGTAACCTCGTGTCCGGCGTTTTTTAATCCTTTGCCGAGAGCAACGTAGGGTTGCACATCACCGCGAGAGCCTAGCGTAACGATTAAGACTTTCATGATGTATCTACTCCGCTGGAGATACTAATGTACCTGCACTGTTCTATCCCTAATGGTATGCCATCGGTCGTGTGTGGTTCCAAAAACTTCGCGGCGACAGCCATAGGCCTATGGCCTGCAGGGCCGAGGACGCATTGGAGACGGGTTAGAGACGCCTGTTTGATTACCTTTGGGGTAGTTGAGAAACACTTCATGTTTTCAACTACGCCCCCATCATGCTGATGTGAACCATGCTTTACCCGTACTGGAGCCCTTTTAACATTGCTGAATTGCCCAACTGGATTCGGGCCGGACAACTTTGTCTATGTAGTGAAACTCCTGATGTATCTGGCAGCCATATTGCTATTGATTGCTGGTTAGGGAACCGCTGGGCTAGCCAACGCTCTTGGGCTTTGGTAATGCAAATTCCATCTTTGGATGATTCTGCCTGGCATGGAGAATGTCGTAGACCATCTGATCCTCAACGCCCAATTATCTTGGCAGTGCAGGGCGCTCGCTACGGTGGATTCTATCTAGGGCGTCGGGCCCATGCTGAGCATCAATACTGGCATGTGTTTAATGCTGGTCGTTGGACCACAGTTCCGAGTACGGCTGTGGTGGGATGGTTGCCAATTCCCCATCGGTTGTCCCATAGCTTTTCCTCATCGTTAGAGACATCTTGGCAAAGACTATTGGCACAGTTCAGCTCCACAACTACACATTAGGGAGGACTCGAAAAATGTTGCAAGTACTACGACCCTATCATCTCGCTTTTGAACGGCTTGCGATCGCATTTATCTTCACCTTCATCGTTGCTGATTTATACCCCCATCCAACCCTGTCGCCGGGGTTAATTATGTCAACTGTGTCATATATTCAGTCCGATGCAGCTGAGTTGGAGGGGCACGACAGCACAACGCTGAATAAATAATCTAAAACAGTTGCATAGCAAGGATTAGACGCCTTCTGAAATAACCACATAACAAAGATTAGACGTTCTATAGACGCCCTGAGACGCTTGTGAGACGCCTATCTAACTATGGTGGAACCAGCCAACAGATGACGCCCCATCATCTATCGCTTACCGTTGACATCAAACCAGTTCTATGAATGATGAAAACCCTAAGTCTCAGTCATATTCCCAGAGTCTGGGACTCGTGCAAGAAATTCAGCCATCTGATGTAGAACAGCCGGATGTGGAAAACGCTCCACCTGCCGCACGGACCCTAAAGCCCCTATGGCCAGTGATTACCTTGGCCATGTTGGTGTTAGCTGGCTTTACAGGTTGGAAAATTTATCAAGGGTTGCAACAGCCCACTGAAACAGCTGAAACAAGCCCAGCCCGACTGCCGGTGCGAGTCACCCGTGCTCAACAAGGGCTGGCCCAAGCTTGGATCTTTGATGAAGGGATTTCGCTGCCAGTCCAGCTACGGGTCTTAAACTTCTATGCCGACGGCGACATTACCTATGTGGCAAAAAATAATGATATTGCCCTTAAGGAAGGAGACTTTGTTTCCCGTGGTCAACTATTAGCCACCGTAGATGACCGCAGGCAAACGTCTAGTCTCGTGACCTCTGAGGCTGATATTCAAGTAGCTATTAATGAGCACAATCAGTCACAAGATTCGGTCCTTCAAGCTAAGGCCGAACTGGCTAAAGCTGACTCTGATTTAGCTCTGGCCCAAACTGAATACCAGCGCTACCAGTCGTTATTCGAACAAGGAGCCGTATCTGCCAGCTCACGAGATGTCTATCGAAATCGTGTGGATCAAGCCCAGGCTGCTTTCAAAATTGCGCAGCAAACCATCACATCTGCTGAAGATAATGTGCGTGTAGCCGATTCTTCTATTCAAGCTGCCCAGGCTCGCCGTACTCGCACAGCAGTAGATTTGGAAGATACCCAGCTAGTATCTCCCATTGACGGGGTGATTGCCTACATCAATATTCAAGAAGGCGAGTATTGGAGTTCCCAGTATCTCAACACAAACACGTCCCAAGACCTGATTGAAACAGCTCCCATTGTTGTTGTCGATCCGTCCACCTATGAAGTGGAGTTGGAAATCCAGGCCGATGATGCCAATGCGGTACGTTCTGGTCAACGGGCCTATGTAGTTTTAGAAGAAGCTGTGAGTGCAGCTCAAGCCAGCGGCACCAGTCAACAAGATCTGCTAGACATTGCTAAACAGCGTGGCAGTGAAGGCCGTGTCTTTGCCATTAGTCCATCCCAGACACCAGGGAGTCGCGGTACCAAGATTATTATTCGAGATTTTCAGCAAGTACGTAACTTAAAAGTTGGCGCTCGGGCCTATGTGTGGATTGAAACAGAAGCCAAGCAGGATGCAACTGTTTTACCCCTGGGGTCGGTGCTTGCTAGAGGGCAAGACTTCTTTGCATTTGTTGTTAATCAAGCCGACGGCACCGTGCAACAACGACAAGTTACCCCAGGGATAGAAGGTCTGGCTGGCATAGAGATTTTAGCTGGAGTTGAACCTGGTGAACTGGTGGTCACCGATGGTCAGAACCGTTTAGTAGATGGCACTCCTGTCGAAATTATTAATCAGGAGGACGTCCGGTGAAGTCTCAAGAGTTACCACAAGCGAGCGTCGCATCAGGCAGCGTGACCGATGTTAAACCAGGTGCCAATAGACCCATAAAACCCATCCCTGGGTGGATGGAGTTCTTTTTTACCCGTCAGATCTTTGCCATTCTTCTCTGCTTTATGCTGCTGATGGGGGGGCTAATGGGGTATTTCTCCATGATAAAGGAGGGAGATCCTGAAATTAAAATTGCTCGGGCTATGATTACGACAACCTGGGGTGGCACCGATGCAGAAACCATTGAAAACCAGGTTACCGACAAGCTGGAAGAAGAAATCAAAAGTCTTCAAGGGCTGGATGACTTTACCAGCGCCACCTTTAATTCGTTTTCTATTATTAATGTTGCCTTTAAGGCAGAAGCCCCGGTTGCTGAATCCATCCAGGAACTACGGGGTAAAGTAGATGATGCCGAGTCAGAGCTGCCTGAAGAATCCACCGGACGTGAAAAACCAAATTTTGAGCAACTGTCCCAACAAGACGCGCCAGTACTCACCCTGGCGCTGAGCGGAGACGGGCTGGACATTGGTTTACTAAGTCAGGTCTCAGAAGACTTACAAGAACGCCTGGAGTCGGTCAAAAACGTGCGGGAAGTGAACCTGGGCGGTCAGCGTGACAAGGTAATTCACATCCAGATGATTCCCAGTCGTTTGACCACCCTGGGAATTTCAACCACTCAGGTCTACGATGCGATTCAGGGTGGCAACATTGACCAATCCTGGGATCTAGTGCGCGACGATGAGATTGGGGCTCAGGTGCGTCTCTATGGTCGTTTTCGGACGCTAGAGGATTTACAAAATCTCCCGGTGACCCGCTTAGATGACAGTCGCATTGTCCGGTTGTCAGAAGTAGCAGACGTTTATCAGGGGCTAGAGCGGGAAACTCAACGAGCCTTTTTAAGCTGGGAAGGGAGTGAGTTTAATCCCACTATTAATTTAGAGGTGGTCAAAGTTGCCGGGAGTGACACCATTCAGGTGATCGAAGATGTCCTAGCAGAAATGGAGTTAGCCAAACAGGATCCTAACCTCTGGCTCTATGGCATGGACTATCGAGTGATTACTAACGATGCCCATACAATTTGGGGAGAATTGTCGTCTTTAGGCAGCAACGTATTGCAGGCATCGCTGCTGGTCTTTGCGGTTTTATTTGTAGCCCTCACCTGGCGGGAGGCATTGATTGCCGGTTTGGCGATTCCCATGACCTTTGCTGGGGTGTTATTTGTCCTGTGGATGCTGGGATATACCCTCAACAACATGGTCACCGTAGGCATGATCCTGGCATTGGGGCTATTGGTGGATGTGTTTATCCTGATGTTAGAGGGGTTACACGATGGCATTTTTGTTCAGGGTTTGAGCTGGTCCCAAGCGGCAATCAAGACTATAAAAACCTATGCATCGCCTGCGTTTACAGGGCAGCTGACAACTATTTTGGCTATGGCCCCGTTAATGGCCATATCTGGGACTTTGGGTAAATATATTCGTCTGATTCCCATCAGTGCCATTACCTGTCTGGTTATGAGCTATGCACTGGCTTTACTGGTGGTGGTGCCCCTCTCTAAGTTTCTCTTAGGTAAGCAGGGCGGTAGCGAGTCTAAAACCTATGTGGATCGTCTAACAGAGGCGGCTTCTGAGAAGTTTTCTCACTGGAGTTTACGGATGACAATCCCCAATCGTCGGGTGGCTCGTCTGTGGACAGCGGGGACGATTGGGCTATTTGTCTGTACCGTCATTTTATTTAGCCAGCTCCCCAGTTCGCTATTTTCTGTCAGTGATGACAACAAGCTGAGTCTCAATGTGGAGCTGCCTCCAGCTGCGACATTGGCCACCTCCCAGGAGGTGGCAGACCGCATGGGGGAGATGGTGCGTAACTACAGCGACCCCAATGGTGAAAAGGTGTTTAAGAGTGTGGTTAAGCTGGTGGGGCAGCGTAGTAATCTAGTTGGGTCTAGTGAAATCAAACCGGGCAATGCTGACTATTTTGCTGGTATATCGGCGGTGTTTGTAGACCGCAAAGAGCGAGATCAAGATTCGTTTGTATACATACGCGAACTCAAACAAGCGTTAGAACAAACCATTATCCGCAATTATCCAGGTGCGGTTTTGAGCACAGCCTTCCCCCTGTCCGGTGGCGGTGATGATCCCATTCAAATAGAGATTTTTGGTGACGACCTACAAACTCTGAGAGAGATTTCAGGGCAAGTACAACAGGCTCTAAGAGAGATCTCAGGCACTATGGATGTCAGGGATGACCTGGGTAATCTGCGGGAAGATTACAAGCTAGTACCCAAGCGAGAAGCGCTAAATTTTTATGACATTAGCCAGGATGAGGTAGGGGCCCAGGGACGCTACATGATGATTGACAACGAGGTGGGGGACTTTTCTGTGGGCAGTGGTGAAGAGGACCTCGAGATTCATTTGAGTACCCGCTGGCCATCCCAGCAAGGTCGTATTGGCGGTCCTGCTCGTCTGGATGAATTTGCCACCATGCGATTTATCAATTCCGACGGTGATGCCATCTCTCCCGACGCGCTATTGGAAGAAGTGCCAGGTGCAGTTCCCTTAGCGATTACCCACCGTAACACTCAGCGTAGTGTTACGGTACTGGCAAAGGTGATTCCTGGGCAAGATTTTTATGATACGGAAATCTTGGCTGAGCTCACACCTAAGCTACAGGCAATGCAGTATGAGCCAAACGATAAAGATAATCCTGATCGTTGGCCTAATGGATATACCTATCGCTTTGGTGGGGATGCAGATACCAGTAGTGAAACATTTGGTTCTGCAGGGCAGATGCTAGTGGTTGCGATCTTCTTGGTGTTTGCGGTCTTAGTACTACAGTTTGGTTCTTACACGCAGCCGCTGATTATTATTCTCACCATCCCCTTTGCATTGATTGGGACTTTATTGGGCTTTTTCTTACTGCAGCTCTCATTCTCTTTCCCTGCCATGATTGGTGTTATTGCTCTAGTAGGCATCGTAGTCAATGACGCCATTGTCATGGTAGAGACCATGAATGAGCGCCGAAAAGAGGGGTTAGACGTACGCCATGCCGCTGCAGCGGGGGCTAGTGATCGGCTGCGACCGATTTTGACGACATCGATTACTACGATTATTGGTCTCATCCCGTTGGCCTTGAGTGATGCCCAGTGGTTTCCGTTGTGTATGGCGATCATTTTTGGGCTGATGTCGGCGACGTTGATTGCTCTGCTGGTTGTGCCAGGACTGTATTTGCAGTTGACTCCCAATCGTTCTAAGGAACAAGCAATTTAATCCCCTCTCGGGAGGGGTAGGGGTGGGTCTCGACCGATAGCGCTCATGGCTAACCCACCCCTTTGCCCCTCCCAGGAGGGGAGACGATGTTGGCTTCGTTGGTGGGTGCTGCTTTTGAGTGTTACCTCAAGTATTTTTCCCTAAATGTTCATGAGCTGTTTGGTTTTGGATTGATTCAACTCTTAATTCTTCTTTTGAACCTATGATGCTTTCTTCACTTTCTGTTTTGATGAGTTCTTCACTCCCATTCTTTACCCCCTTACTGGCTTCAACGGGTGGCGCTGAAGGGGAAGCCTATGGCAAAATTCTGGCTGCGGCCATTTCTTTAGTCACTATTATCGTTTTTGTATTTGCTCAGGTGTTTGGTGAAATTGCCACTCGGTTTAGCTTGCCTGCGGTGTTAGGAGAACTTGTTGTCGGTCTTATTTTAGGTGTTTCAGGATTTCATTTACTGATGCCGGAGGGTGGCGGTGAAGTCGCTGGCTGGGCAATAACAAGTGTCCAATTTGTTGCGGGGGGTGATACTGCCACAATTCAAGAAATTTTTTCAGGGCCGATTAAAATTGTGCTCAATGACTATGCCGCAATGGGTGTGGGCGTTTTGTTATTTAAGATTGGTTTGGAAGCTGATCTTAAAGAGCTGATCAAGGTGGGTCCCCAGGCGGCATCGGTCGCCGTGGCAGGTGTTGTTATTCCGTTTGTAGCAGGGGTTGTGGGGCTGACTGTGATATTTCATCTATCTGCGATCGCATCCATCTTTGCAGCAGCAGCATTAACGGCCACTAGCATCGGCATTACCTCCCGCATCATGCAAGATATGGGGGTATTGAACACCAAAGAAGGACAAATTATCTTAGGTGCTGCTGTCTTAGACGATATTCTGGGCATTGCAATTTTAGCCGTGGCCATTGGCATTGCTGAGCATGGAACAGTGGAAATCTCTAGCGTTGTTGGCACCATTGTCAGTGCTACACTTTTTGTCGTGGCCGCCATTGTTCTGAATAAGTTTTTTGGTCCTCGCTACATCAACTTTTTAGAAAAATTCAGCAACCCTTACAGTGTGCTGATTGGTTCCATTATCTTTCTATCGTTGATGGGCACGATTGCGAATATGATCGGCTTGGAAGAAATTCTTGGCTGTTTTGCAGCCGGTATTATTCTTGGTGATACAAAAGCAACGGCAGCTCTAGAGAAAGCCTGCGAGCCCTTGGTAGCTCTGTTTGCAACCGTATTCTTTGTGTCGATTGGCGCCAAAACTGATCTAACTGTTCTGAACTTGGCAAATCCTGAAAGTCGAACCGGTTTGGTGATTGCAGCATTCCTGACTGTGATTGCCATTTTGGGTAAACTAGCCGCTGGATATTTTGTCTTTTCTAAAGAGAACGTGAATCGGTTGGCCATTGGTACGGGTATGGTGCCACGGGGAGAAGTGGGTCTGGTGTTTGCAGGTCTGGGGGCTGCCACAGGAACATTAACAGGCTCGCTCAATGTTGCCATTGTGTTGATGGTGATTGCTACCACATTTGTGGCTCCTCCTATGTTGCGATGGGTCTTCGCTAGCAATCAGTCGTCTGCAGTTACGCAGAAAAAGCAAACTGTTTTGAATTAATTTCAACAACTATCATGTTTTTTAGAACAAACTATCCCAAGGTAATGCGACGGTTAGTACACGCTACGACTTTAGGTGTGCTGTCTGGGATGATGGCTACCTTACCCGTTCGCGCAGCAGAAAAACTGTATCTTGACTATGGTATTTTGGGGCGGCAGATTTCGGTCTCATCCCTAGAAACATTTGCCGTAGACGGCACCATAGATGCTGAACTAGCCCCCTATCTGAATCAGATTTCACCGGAAAATCGCCAGAAATTTCAGCATATCTTGAATACTCCTCTCTTAGCGTTAGGGGACGGTATCCCTGAGGAAATAGGCGATCCGTTTGTGCTGTCGCAATGGCTGTATTCTCCCATTGGCGAATTCGTTTTAGCGACCGTTGGACAGTTGATTCAGACCCAGGGACATCAAAACGGTCAGCAGGCAATTCGAGCGTCTATGGTTCTAGCAGCAGCAGATTCAGCGGGTCTCTCGCTGATTAATATCCTGCGGTTCTATCCTACAAATGGGGTCAGGCTAGATTTACGACAGATTTTGGCAGTATCGGATGCCATTAGAACCAATATTGAAACCACTGACAGTTTAGTTAAGGCGACTATTCAACAGTCTGTTGCGGCTGCTGCCACTGAGCCTGCGTTAGACTATCAGGTGCTACCGATGTTGGCGGACGTGCCTCGGTTTGATGTGGTGACGCAATCGCTGATGTTAGAAGATCGCGATCGCAACCGCACCTACCCCACCGACCTCTATCTGCCTGCTGACCTCAATGCCGTTCCTGGTCCGATTCCGGTCATGGTGTTCTCCCATGGTTACGGCAACACCCGCACTAACCCTGAGGCGATAGCCGCTGCCCGCAGCTTAGCCGCCAATGGCTTTGTGGTCGCTGTACCAGAACACATTGGCAGTAACGCAGCCTATCAAGATGATTTAGCCTTAGGACTAAACCGTGAATCCTTTGATGTGATGGAGTTTATCAATCGCCCTCTGGATATTCGGTTTCTTCTTGACACTCTAGAAGAGAAAAACAAAACTGATTTTCAGGGACGTTTACAGCTTGATCGTGTCGGTCTGGCCGGGTATTCGTTTGGGGGGTACACCGTATTAGCGATGGCTGGGGCGACCGTTGATATCGAACTTCTGGAAGAACAGTGTGATCTAGAAGCCGATTTTGTCCCTGACAATGTCAATATTGCCCTGCTGATTCAATGTCGATTGTTAGAGCTAAAAGCTTCTCCCCAGGTGCTACAACAGTTGATCGATGGCAGCCTGGTCGATGACCGCGTTGGCTCAGTGTTTGCCATCTCTCCATTGAGCAATCTGTTTGGAGACAAAGGTATGGGAAAAATTCAAGTTCCGGTGATGATTGTGGGCGGAGCTTATGATGTCGCGGCTCCCATTGTGCAAGAGCAGCTAGCGGCTTTCCAGGGACTGACTATTTCTGAAAAGTATTTTTATCTGGCTCAAAATCTATCTCACACCTCTGCTCTGACACGGGCAATCCTAGACTTGGCATATCCTAGAAGTGATATTGTAGAAAGCTTTAACGCGAATGAACAACAGCTGTTTACCCTAATGGTGACACTGTTGATTGCCCATGGTCAAGTCTCTTTAATGGGGGATGAAACCTACAATCCCTACCTAACGGCCGCTTATGTGGAGGCCGTTAGTGTAGAACCCACCCGACTGCATTTGCTCAGGTCATGGCCACTGTGTTCGTCAAGACAGCCCGCTCGATGTGTTGACGATTAGCGTCAGCCTTGGACGCTATAGCATTCAAGGGTTGGACGCATTGGAGACGCATTGGAGACACCGGTTTGATTACAGTTAAATCATCGAATAACGACAACAGTTCACTTCGAACCATAACCAAGGAGCCCGAATCATGAAAACTTCTGGTGTTGTACAACCGCAACAATCATCTGATGTTACACAGCTGCAACAGTCACAGGTTTTAGATGCTGGCGTAGTCGCTGCTAACGCATTTGCAGACGATCCAGTTTTTACATATATAATCTCTGACGATCGAGAATTTCGGCTACAGTCTTTAACGTGGTTGATGAACAAACTGATTGCGCAGTCTACTCAGTACAAACATGTTTATACAACCCAGGATTTAGAAGGGGTTGCCGCCTGGTTACCACCGGGAAAACTCTCTAGTAATCTGCTTGAATTATTGAAGATGGCCTGGGATCTTCAGCTGTATGCTTTACCCACAAAAGTTCGCTGGAACCGATTGGGGAGATGCCTGACGTTGTTATCGGCTGTTGAGCAAGCCCATCAACAAGATATGGGTACTTGCCCCCATTGGTATTTAGGCATCATGGTGGTGAATCCTACATGTCAGGGACGAGGCGTAGGTGGTCGGCTACTACAGCCAATTTTGCAACGGGCCAGTACTGAGAGTGTCGTCTGCTATTTGGTAACGTTTACAGAACAAGCTGTACGGTTTTATCAGAAACATGGATTTGAGATCGTACAAAGCCAAAAAATAGCACCCGATGCGCCACCCTTCTGGACGATGAAGCGAAATCCATAATATGCGAGAGATAACATGACCTTAGAAGTGAGCGGAACCCCACCTCCAACTATGTATAGTTGGTAATGGGTGCTCTCTAGCGATATCTAAAACTAAGTCCTCCAATTCTCTGCTGAGCTATGTCTCTTTCCAAGCTATTACGAGCCATAATTCTTGGGCTAATTAGTGTGTTGGGGGTGCTGATCTTGATAGGGTTTGCAGTCTGGTGGCACGATTGGTGGTATGGAGTACTCAATCTAGATGAGGTGAGGCCGATTGAGAATTGGGCATTGGGATTAATCATAGGCATGTTTTATATCCAAGTGGCTGTAGCGGTAGAAACCTTGTTCATCAGTCTTGTAACTCGGCTTCGATGGATAAAACTTAATCGAGGCAGACTCATCGTTGGATTATTTAGCCTGATGCTGCTGTCATTCGCGTTACCTCTATTGAAAGATATTATTTCAGTTAGACCTAGCGATAGTGTGTCGTTTTTGCAGTATTTGTTATTCCTCTTTCTACCTGTGATGCCTGCTTGGTGCTTATTGTATTTTCGATGTGCCTAGGGACTTACAGGTAAATAGGCTACTAAAGTAAGAAAAGAAGATTCAATTACTTCCAGTTTTTGTCTTCATCCCGCGAGGGAAGATCTGGGGAATGATGGCTGCTAGAGCGTTATGAAGTTATTTGATGCTCATTCCTAAGGAATAAGGATTTGATTAGGTTCTATTTCCTGATGTACAGTCGTTCCATGGAACGACTCTGAAAGTATAACTTTTGGATCTTATAAAATCCCTATCCTTAAGTTATCCAAACTGGCTTGTCTGATCAAAAACAAACGCTTTAGAGACGCCTGTTTTTCTAAAGTTAAATCATCAAATGAGTTAAAAAATATGACTACTCAATCGCTTGCGCCACTGTTTGATGATTCTAGGGTTGAGGCCCTCTCTCAACAGCTCACTACCATTTTTAACAGCAGTGCTCTATCGCTGATGGTTTCTATTGGCCATCGCACCTGTCTGTTTGATGTGTTATCTCTGTTGCCACCGGCTAAGAGTGAGCAAGTGGCCCATGCTGCTGGTTTACAGGAACGCTATGTACGGGAATGGTTAAACGTCATGGTAGTGGGTAAAATCCTTGACTATTCCGCTAGTGACAAGACCTATTCGTTGCCGCCTGAACATGCAGTACTATTGACTCGGACTGCTACATCTCCTACTAACATGGCGGCTATTGCTCAATATATTCCGGTGATCGCCTCGGCTGAAGATCAAATCGTCAGATGTTTTGCTGAGGGTAATAGTGTTCCCGCTAGCGAACTCCATCGCTTTTATGAAGTGGTGGCAGAAGATAACGCCCAGAGAGCTGTTGCTGCATTAGAAGACTATATATTACCTCTCGCACCAAATTTGTTAGAAGACTTGAGGTTAGGGATTGATGTGCTGGATATTGGCTGTGGTCGAGGCTATGTTTTGAATAAACTGGCATTGCTTTTTCCCAATAGTCAGTTTACGGGGTATGACCTGAGTGAGGATGCGATCGCAACCGCCATCCACAGGGCCCAATCTCAACAGCTGCATAATGTTCACTTTCAAGTCAGAGATACGGCACGTTTAGAAGAGATTGAAACCTATAATCTCATCACCTCCTTTGACGCTATGCAAGACCAGGCCACTCCTGCTCAGTTGCTCAGAAACATTTACAATGCCCTACGCCCAGACGGTGTTTATCTCATGCAAGAAATCCATGCAGCTTCTGACGTGAGTGGCAATCTAAATCATCCCCTGGCGCCATTGCTCTACACTGTCTCCTGTATGCACTGTATGACTACATCGCCGCCAGCGACTGTATCGCCAGCAGCGACTGTATCGCCAGCAGCGGATGACCTAGCATTAGTCACTGGCCGAGAGAAAACCTTTGAGTTACTTCAAAAAGCTGGCTTTACTCACATCGAGATTAAACAATTACCCCATGATGTTGTGAATGATTATTACATCGTTTGCAAGTAACAACACTAGCACTGCCCCTATAGTTTCGATCTTTGGGATAGAACTACCCCAATCTAAATAAGGAGTCAGGCGAGATATGAGACTTTTGACATATCTCGCGATTTGAGGTTCTCTCGGTAGTTACAGATATCGGGGGCTCCGATAGGTCTTTCCCCTGTAGTTTAATACCGAAAACCCTACTTGGGTTGGTAGGTTTTCCATTTCCCGTAGCTGAAACCTAGCGCCGCGATAGATGCCGACTCTTTCTGTCGGGATAGTCATTCTGTGGGTGGATCTAGGCTGATACTGAATACCACGGTATGTTAGATTCATAACAACAGTCTCCTTGCATTAAGAAACGACTATGTGTAGTTAATTGGACATGTAATTGATCAATGGGTAAATATGCGAGCACTTCTAGCACAGAGATCGACACGATTAAAACATTGGATTCATTGATGGCCAGCCAGCGTCAATCGAGTAGGAGGAGAATCTTTCAGCTAAATGTTGAAAACTGATGCTCAGTTGAGCTGTTGTCCATCCCAACAAGACGCTGCTCAATAAAAGGGAACAAAAGATACTGAAAAAGCCGGTTGCAACGGTTTTAGTATCTTTTTTAAGGGCAACTATTTTTAAATAGTCAAAGTCTTGTTGGCTAAAGCTTGTAGATTGTTCGATGATCGAAGGATTATCAAACCCCTCTAATGTGCGGTAAGTCTCGCTCAGCGAGATTTCTTGAGGATAGAGAGCATTAGGAGGCTCTTTCTTGTAACGATTGTGGCTGTCCATCTTTTCTCTTTGGATATGATATGCACAGTAAAAGGGAGTCCGCAAAAGTAAAGTCTCAGGCTAGGGCTATTGATGAGTGGATAGACAAGCGGGTGATTATTCAGCTGCAAGTGCTTAAATAACCCTATGGACTATATTTCAAAAGTAACTATCAAGTTTATTTAGAACATCTTACAAATGTCATCTCTAGCTATGACATTTGTAAGATTGTTCAGGACTTGATAGCGATCGGCATTTTAATATCCATCAAAACAACCTGGGGATACTCATCTCTGGCCGACAGCCTAGCTATAACATCAATTACTTGCTGCCCGTTACTGGCCTCACCCACCACTTGAAATCAGGTTGAGTTTCTAGCAGAAGCCGTAGTCCCTGCCGTGCAATTCCTTGACTTTTAGTAATCAAAACACGAATCACCATAGAGTCTCTTACGAAATCACCATTGAATATTTTTCTCAGTACGATCTAGGCCGCTGAGATTATGCAACATGTTGCCCCAGTGGGTTTGCTGTCAAGATTTTTATAAGTTGGCATGCCCATTATCTTCTAAGAATGATGTTTGGCCAACCCTCAGTTTTTAAAGCTCGCTTACATCTTTCAAAATTAGCTTGCCTTAATCTCTAAGTAGCATTGGTTAAGGCGGTGTGTATGCCTAATAAAATAAGGGTTTAACCTTGTTTTCTTTAGCTCACTTCAGTCGTCCTCAGGCACTAAACTGCTAAGCTTGTTTCTAATCAATTCCTAGGATGTATCAATCAGTTACTACACTTAATTACGATTCTGCTGATCGGTATCAAAGAATACAGAAAACTTCTGTTGCAGATAGTGTAAAAGAGAGTGCGATCAACTGGCCTAATCTAGGTTCAACAGACATGTTAAACGCTATATAAAGAAGTTTTACTAAGAATTTAAATCGGGTTAAATGGTCAATTTTGATAAATCTTCGTGATTTTTGGACTTAATCGTAGTGGCTGATATGGCCTGTATTTGACCACTACCTGCATAATTCTCGATTACTCTCGTAATATGAGTTAAAAGAGTAGTGGATCGACCTTTGAAATAGCTTACTTGTCGACCCTTGGAATAGCTTATTTGTAAATAGTTCCAGTCGTGCTTTGTGGGGACCGCATGAATATATCTTGGTATGCTTCGTGTTTTCGATGTAGCTGTGGAGTTTTTGCATTAGCTACAGCTGGATTACTGGCCCCTGCTGCCACAGCACAATTGACTCCTGATAATACATTGGGTAGTGAGCAATCAATAGTGAATGAGAATGTTCAAGTTAGGGGTGATTTTGCTGACCAGATCGACGGGGGTGCTATTCGGGGTTCAAATCTGTTTCACAGTTTTTCTGAGTTTAATGTTAATGAGCAGCAGCGGGTTTATTTTGCCAACCCGGCGGGGATTGAAACCATCCTTAACCGGGTGACGGGCAATGATGTGTCGGACATCATGGGCACGCTGGGGGTAGACGGGGGAGCAAATCTGTTTTTATTAAATCCCAACGGGATTATTTTTGGAGAAAATGCACAGCTAGATATCAGCGGTTCATTTACAGCAAGCACGGCAGATGCGATTGTATTTCCTGATGGGGGTGCGTTTAGTGCCATAAATCCAGGGGATACGTCGTTGTTGACGGTGGGCGTACCGCTGGGGGTGCAGTATGGGCCAGGAGCGCAGGGAGATATTACTAACGCTGGTAATTTAGCAGTTGGTGCTGGTCAGGAGATGACGCTCTATGGAGATACGGTCAGAAGTTCAGGATCGCTAACGACCTCTGGTGGACTGGTGCAGGCGTTGGGTAATCGGGTTGCTTTAACAGATAGTGCCCGTATTGATGTTGCAAGTGAGACCGGTGGCGGCACAGTTTTAGTCGGTGGCGAGTATCGAGGGGAGGGGCCAGTGCCCAATGCACTGCGAACTTATGTAGGGCCTGATGTGGTTATTAATGCAGATGCTGTTAATAATGGCGATGGCGGTAGAGTGATTGTTTGGGCAGATGAAGCGACCGGGTTTTATGGCAATATCAGCGCTAGGGGGGGTAGCTTAGCTGGCGATGGCGGCTTTGTAGAAGTATCTGGAAAACAAAGTCTTGCCTTTGATGGGCTAGTGGATGTTGGGGCAGTTGCAGGGCAGGCAGGGCAGCTGTTGTTGGATCCTGAGAATGTGATTATCGTTGAGCAGGCACCTGGAGTTAACGATGGTGAACTGAATGATAATGAAATTCTGTTTGGGGATGAGCCTGGTAGCGAATTTATAATTTCTGGGAATGCGATAAGGGATGCTCTGAATAATGCTGATGTGACAATTGAAGCAGAGGATACTATTAGGTCTGATGAAACAGTTGTTATTTCTTCTGGTGCTTCCAACAGTTTAACTCTAAACGCATCTGAAATTATACTGACTGCTCCTATAATAAATTTGGGGGGAGGAGATATGGGGGGAGGAGCTATCAACTTGGAGAGCACAAATGGCTCA
>JBCDIX010000087.1:0-25318 GCA_038748405.1 Cyanobacteria bacterium P01_H01_bin.21
CGATTTTTTTTTTGTGTGCTCCCCCCCCCCCCCCCACACACCCCCCAACCACCCCCACTCTCATAAGTCTCTCTTGATCTTTGTTTTGGGGGGGGGCCGGGGCCCCCCCCCCCCCCCCCCCCCACGGGGGGGTTTCCGGGGGTAACCCCCCCCGCAGCCCACCCCCGCCCATAACCAACGCCTTAAAGAAAAATCGATAGCATCTTCCACTAAGTAATCATGGATAACTGATAATCACCCACCCGCCAACATCAAAATAACTAAGGACTCTCAATCCTTACCCATCCAGTTACTTAACCACCAAACAAACTAAGCAGCGAAGAGTTATCCCAACACACCCATGGCCAAACAAAAATCTTTAAGCGCATCCTTACCTGGCATACAGCGTATAGCCCAACGCTTTTGGCCCCATATTCGTAAACAATTTCGCCTACTTATCGGCGCTTTCTTTGCCCTCATAGCAGAAACCGCCCTACGATTATTGGAACCCTGGCCTCTCAAACTTATGTTTGACCGGGTAATCTTACCAACAGGATTTAACATCCATGGTCACAATATTGAAGCCTTAGAAGGCTTTTCACCCATGGTCATATTGGCTGGTCTATCAGCTGCTTTAGTCGTTATTTCAGCAGCGAGAGGAGCCGCTGCCTATTTTAGTACGGTGGGTATGGCGATCGCAGCAACTCATGTGATGAGCGATATCCGAGGTCAGCTGTATAGCCATATTCAGGCTCTCTCTCTGTCGTTTCATAATCGGGCCAAAAGCGGCGATCTGATTACTCGCGTCACCTACGATATTGAACGACTGCGTGAGGTCACTGTCGTCGCTGCACTACCTTTGGTGACTCACTTTCTCACCTTAATTGGCATGGTGGGTGTCATGTTCTGGATAAATTGGGAATTGGCGGTGATTGCGATCGCAATCCTTCCTCTTTTCATCCTGACCACCACCACCATGTCAAAAAAGATTCATAAGGTGGCCCGCACCCAGCGTAAACGAGAAGGCGCGATGGCCGCATCTGCAGCAGAAGCTATTGGTGCAATCAAGGTGGTACAGGCGCTTTCACTCCAGGACTTTCTAGGTAAAGCGTTTGCCAAAAACAATCGTAAAAGTCTTAAAGAAAGTGCCGAAACCCAGCGTCTGCGGGCGGGTCAAGAACGTCTTGTGGAAACACTTGTCGCTATTGTGCAAGCCCTGGTTTTGTGGCGCGGTGTGCAGCTAGTACTGGCAGGAAGCGCCACCCCAGGTGACCTACTTGTATTTCTCACCTATCTCAAGGTAGCCTTTAAGCCCATGCGACAGCTAGCCAAATATACCGGGCAGATTGCCAAAGCTGTTGCCTCGGGTGAGCGGGTAATTGCCCTGCTAGATATAGAGCCTGAAGTGGGTGACCTAAAAGGTGCCAGACCTGCACCTGTCTTTCGGGGTGATGTACGCTGCAAAAATGTTACCTTTGCCTACGATCCAGAACAGGGAATTTTACGCAATCTCACCTTTGCCGCCAGCCCCGGAGAACAGGTCGCCATTGTTGGTCCATCGGGTGGTGGTAAATCTACACTGATTAGTCTGTTGTTGCGATTTTATGACCCCATTGAAGGGGGCGTACACATCGACGGTCACGACCTGCGGGAGTATACCCTAGCGTCGCTGCGACAGCAGATTAGCATTGTTCTGCAAGATAGTGTGTTGTTTGCTGCTAGCGTGCGCGACAATATTGCATATGGGGCACTTGGCACTAACAACACTAAGATTAGCGATGCTGAGGTTGAAGCTGCAGCCCGTTTAGCCAATGCCCATGATTTTATTATGGAGCTGCCCCAGGGGTACGACACTATTCTTGGAGAGCGCGGGGCCACACTTTCGGGTGGGCAACGACAGCGTATTGCCGTTGCCCGTGCCGCCATCCGTCAGGCCCCTATCATCATTCTTGATGAACCCACTAGCGGTCTTGATAGCACCAGCGAAGCCCTGGTTAGCGATGCCCTCAACCGGCTGACTCAGGGTAAAACCAGCTTCTGGATTTCTCACAATTTAAGCACTGTTCAACATGCCGATCAGATTCTCTACATCGAACAAGGATGCATTTTAGAACGGGGCACCCACGATCAACTCATCGCTCTAGGAGGACACTACGCCAAAATGTATCAATTGCAATCCGGTAGTTATTCATCTGAAAAAAGCTATGCGAATTGACCCATCTAGCCGCGTTATCCTGGTTCGTCACGGACGGAGTTCCTTTAATGACCAAGGCCGATATCAGGGAAGTTCTGATGAAGCTATTCTCACCCAAAAAGGGATTGAAACTGCTCGGCAGGTGGGAGAATATCTCTGTCACAGTACCATTGATGCTGTCTATACAAGCCCCCTACTGCGAGCGAAACAAACGACCGAAGAGATTCTCAAAGCAATGGTTGATCAACGACCAAAACCAATTACCGTTAGTCACGAGCTACGGGAGATTGATCTCTCTGTTTGGGAAGGGTTAACCTATGACCATGTCCGTCAGCATCATCGAGATAGCTATGAGTGTTGGCAACAGCAGCCCCATAAGTTTAAGCTACCGGTCGAAAACAGCTATCATTTTCCAGTCAAGGATCTCTATCAGCGGGCTGAGAAGTTCTGGTCTTACAGCTTACCGCACTATGCTGGCAAGACAATGCTAGTGGTGAGTCATGGGGGGACCAATCATGCCCTAATTAGCACGGCATTAGGTCTTTCTCCTGAGTATCATCATAGTCTGCAACAGTCTAACTGTGGCATCAGTGTTTTAGAATTTTCCGACACTGACACCCAACTCATTGAGCTAAACCAGACAACAAGCATCCAAGAAGTTTTGCCTAAGCTCAAAGCCGGAAAAACAGGTCTGCGATTGTTGCTACTTCCTGAAGAAACGCTCAGTCATACTCTCTGTGTGCAGTTAGCCCATCGTCTAGTTGATGTAACGCTAGACTTTTGTCTTGCTGCAATCGCTGGACAACAATGGATGCCAACACTGTTGCAACAGCATCCAAAAACGGCTCAGTTTGGTGCAGAGAAGGCCGACTTTCTAGAAAGTTGGAAACAGATTTTAGTGGAATCAATAGAACCGGAGGGGCTGATGACAGGACTTGCGATCGCACCTACCCACAGTATCCAAACCCTGTTGCTCCAAACCCTGGGGGGGCATCAGCATAAAAATGCAAAAATCACCATTAAGCCCGGTCACCTAAGCGTTGTCCACTATCCCCACAACCATCGACCTGTGATTCAGGCCATCAACATTTAAACACTCATCATTCATACCCTAAGGAGAGTCTACCTATGGCCACTATTCTTGTAACTGGTGCCGCCGGATTTATTGGTTATCATGTCGCTCGTACCCTACTAGGGCAGGGCCATACAGTCATTGGCATTGACAACCTCAACACTTACTACGACGTCAGCCTTAAACATGGGCGATTAGCAGAGCTTAAACCCTACAGTCAATTCACATTTCATCAGCTTGATATTGCCGAGCGCGACGGCGTCCAACACCTATTTGCCCGCTACATCCCACAGCGTGTTGTTCATTTAGCCGCTCAAGCCGGTGTCCGTTATTCTCTCAACAATCCCCATGCTTACGCCGACAGTAATTTAATCGGCTTTGTCAACATTCTCGAAGGCTGTCGTCATCAGCACGTTGAGCATCTAGTCTTTGCTTCTTCTAGTTCTGTGTATGGTGCCAACCGTCAGCTACCCTATGCCGTCAGCCAAAATGTAGACCACCCCCTCAGTCTTTACGCCGCCACCAAAAAGGCCAACGAACTCATGGCCCATACCTACAGCCATCTCTACGGGCTGCCCACAACGGGTCTGCGATTTTTTACAGTGTATGGCCCTTGGGGGCGTCCAGATATGGCCCCGTTTAAATTTACTAAGGCCATTATCGAAGGCCGCACCATAGATGTTTACAACTATGGTCGTATGCGTCGTGACTTTACCTATATCGACGACATTGTTGAAGGGGTAGTGCGCACGCTACATCATATTCCTGAGGCCAATCAGACAGAAGCCACTGACCCCGGTCACAGCCATGCCCCTTATCGTGTCTACAATATTGGTAACGGCCGCCCAGTAGAACTGATGCGGTTTATTGAAGTTATTGAAAGCTACCTGGGTACTAAGGCCAAAAAGAACATGATGCCTCTACAGCCAGGGGATGTTTTAGAAACCTGTGCAGATGTCACCGCACTACAGCAGGCTGTTGGGTTTAGCCCAACCACCCCCTTAGAGCTAGGTCTCCCCAGGTTTATCAACTGGTATCAAGACTATTATCAAACCCAAGCATTACCCTTATCGGCCTAACCCCATCCTATTGAGGGGGCATGTAGTATTCCCCTCAATAGCGACCTATCAGACTGCTATTCGCCCGCATATCACTCATCTGCTTGTAATCCCCGTAAAAATACGGCCTACAAAAACATATAGAAATACATAAATATTTAGTCCCAGCAATCTCTTAGAAAACCCAATAGATTCATCCGGCTAGTTGGTAGTATCCCTGCCAAACCCACCTTAGAGAGCATTCTTAAAAAATACTTATTTATACTGAGTTTTCTTGATGAGAACTATCTTATGATTTTGCTTAAGTAGCGACAAGTAGTCGAGACGCTTCTAACCAAGGTGTTCTTAGTTGCTTGTTCACTCAGTTAGCATCCACTGACTCATCTATAATTCATCAGGTTTTACTAAGTCTGTCACTAGGCAGTCCTATTGTGGGCTGCTGTTGAAGTGTTGAACTGGTGTTATTCAAGTTTTCCAGCCAGACCGTTTAACGCCATCAGGGACAAACAAAAGCGCATCTGGACTCAGTTCCACGATCATTTTTGATCGTCGCTATTCCATTATTCTCGCTTTCAAACCTTGGATAGTTCCCATGACTGCTACACTTCCCCCTAGGCAAACCATATCCGCGCTAGAGCCATCAGTCACCATTATAGTCACCCCCCAAGAGCGCTTTAGCTATACGCAGAAGTCTTTAGAGAGTATTTACAGGCACACTAGAATACCGTTTACCTTGGTATACATTGATGCTGGCTCACCAAAACATATTCACAAGTATTTAGTTAAAACCTCGACCAGGCTAGGATTTACCCTGCTACGTACCGACCACTTTCTCTCACCTAACCAGGCACGTAATTTAGGATTGGCTCAAGCCACAACAGAGTACGTCGTTTTTATTGACAATGATATTCACATTTCATCGGGTTGGTTAGAGAATCTTTTACACTGCGCTAAAGAAACAAATGCTGCAGTGGTTTGTCCCCTTAGCTGTATTGGCAAACCGCTGCACGATCGCATTCATTTAGCAGGTGGCGAAGCTAGAATTTTTATGGATATCAAAGACGGTCAGATCCGTCGTCGCATCCACGAAAAACGTTTTCTCACCCAGCGTTCAGCGGCCACGATTAAACACCAACTCTATCGACGCTCATGTGAGCTTGTAGAACTGCGCTGCGCTCTGGTTAAGCGTGATGTCTTTACACAAATCGGCCCGCTTGATGAAAAACTACTCGGCAGCCAGGAAGATATCGACTTTTCTCTGAGTGTTAATCAAGTCGGTGGTTTAATGTTCTGTGAGCCCACTTCTGTCGTAACCCACGTACTACAGACCTCCTATTCATGGTCGGACCTCGCTTACTTTATGCTGCGCTGGAGTGATACGTGGGAAGTTGAAAGCCTGATGCACTTCCAACAAAAATGGGATTTAGATGTAGATCAGTATTTCTTAGAACGATACAAACAGGTCGGGTATCGACGTCGTCAAGTATTTATATATCCTTTACTGCACCAGCTGACCGGTAACAACCATATTAGCTGGCTAGAAAGATTAGTTGTCAACATAGAAAAGTGGTTTAGCCATTTACTAACCGATCGGTTTACCCGATTAGCCAACAAACCCATAACAAAGCTATCCTCTGGCACTGGCCCTACTAAAAAGGAGCTACGACAGTCTGTGTTGCAAAGCTACAATGTTCCTGCCTAGGATGTAGGCTCCCATTTGATACGTCAGTCGTAAACTTGTTATCCAACAGCCATAAAGAGCTTCCTGAGAGTTCTCCCAATTTGCCACTAGCATTGACATAAGCTTCAGATTATTAGACTTTTGGCCACTTGTACGAACACTTTTAACAGTAGCAAATTAGTTACTAACCGCTTGCTAAAGATCTGTGTGAATTCAACCTCTTCCTAAGAAAATGATGATGCAAGCTCTTGCCAAACGCGCTACCGTCCAAACTCTTCCATCACCCTCTATTACCCTTATAGTAGCTCCACGAGAGCGCTTTAGCTATATTCAACCATCTCTGGAAAGTATTTATAAACATACCAAGCTACCCTTTGAGCTAATCTACATTGATATTGATTCACCCAGATATCTTCGACATTACTTAGCCAAATCAGCCGCTGAGAAAAATTTCACACTACTGCGTGCCAAACGGTTTTTATCTCCTAATCAGGTGCGCAATTTAGGGTTGAGCTATGCAACTACAGACTATGTTTTATTTATTGACAATGATATCCATGTCTCACCGGGGTGGTTAGAAAAACTTTGGAAATGTGCTCAGGAAACAGACGCGGCAGTTGTTGCACCGCTTGTATGTGTTGGCAAACCACTCCACGAAAGAATTTTGATGGCAGGGGGAGAGATCAGAATTTTTCATGAAAAAGATGGACAACAGGAATATCGTCGTCTATATAAGAAGTGTCATTTGGTAAACCGCTCAGCTACCCTAATGAAGCGCCAAATGCATCGACGCCCTTGCGACTATGCGGAAATGAGCTGCATGCTAGTTAAACGAAACATATTTGACCAGATTGGTACCTTAGACGAAAACCTATTAAACTCTCGCGAGCACCTAGATTTTTGTCTTAGCGTTGCTCAAACGGGTGGCACAATTTACTGCGAGCCTGCTTCAGTGGTCACCTATGTTCCTGAGGCTCCTCGTCGGTGGTCGGAGCTACTTTATTTTATGCTGCGCTGGAGCGATGCTTGGGAAGCGGACAGTCTGATTTATTTTCAGAAAAAGTGGGCGCTGGATATCGATCGAGATTTTATGATGTGTTTTCGTCATTTAGGCCATCAGCGTCATCAAATTTTGTTACTGCCTTTGCTGCGACGGCTGACATTAGGTCATCGGATACGGCAGCTAGAAAAGTGGATGATTGCGCTAGAGCGTTGGTTTAATCAGTATTTGACCAATCGCCATAAGCGATTGTCGAGGTAAGAGGGAACCTCTTCTTTTCATGGCTTAGTAAACAAAACGACCATCCTCGCTATTCTGCCAAACCCAAACCGGCAAAAGCTCAAAACTTAATCTGGAATAAACCTTGACCATTTAGTCTAAGTTAGTTATTCTTAAATCAAGGTCGTCAACTACCCAGACTCATGACACGCGGACCCAGCAAGCAATTTGATACTGAAGTCGCCCTTAGCAAGGCTATGGATGTGTTTTGGGAGCATGGCTACGAAGCTGCTAGCCTCTCACAGTTACTCAAGCAAATGGGTATCGGCAAAAAGAGTCTGTACGACACCTTTGGCAACAAGCAATCGCTATTCCTCAAAGCCCTAGAGCATTACGCTCATACTACGCTGCGAGATATCAAAGAACGCTTATCGGCAGAGGGGTCTACCCTCAACCACATCAAACAGCTACTCCTCGACTGGCAAACCATGCACGGTCGGCCCGGTAGCTGCGGCTGTATGCTCGGCACCAACATTGCCGACTTTAACACCGACGATGAAGCCATCGCCAAAGTCATGCGCGGCTACCTGCGTCAGCTAGAAGACACTTTTAGCAGCGCCCTCACCCGTGCTCAAAAAGCAGGCGAGCTAAGCCCTAACAAAAATCCACGGGATCTAGCCCGCCTGCTGCTCTGCACCACCCAGGGCATCGCTCTACTCGGCAGAGTCATGGAAGACGACACCACCCTACAAGGCGCAGTGCAATCAGCGTTGCTTCTTTTAGAGGAAGACTAGAAAAGACTCCATCAAAAGCTGCGTCTTTTGATGGTCTCCAAACCCCTTCTAATCGCAACGCCTTTTTTTACAAAAACCTAGACCGATCAGTTAATACTTATTTTTGGAGGTATCACCATGGCACGTTTGACTAATAAAACAGCCGTTATCACTGGCGGCACTACTGGTATCGGCTTTGAAACCGCAAAACTGTTCATTGCTGAAGGTGCACGAGTGATAATCACGGGTCGTAATCAGACTCGTCTTGACGAAGCTGTTGCTGCCCTAGGCCCTAATGCCACTGGCATCAAAGCTGATGTTCAGTCACTTAATGAACTCGATAATCTTGCTACTCAAATCAAAAACACTGTTGGTCAGTTCGACATTCTCTTTGCCAATGCAGGCATTGCTAAACGCGCCAACTTCCGCGACGTTACTGAAGCTGACTTCGATCAAGAAATTGCCATTAACTTCAAAGGTGCTTTCTTCACCGTTCAAAAGCTAGAGCCTCTGATGAACGATGGCAGCAGCATTATTCTGACAACGACTGTTCTTGACCAAACCGCTCTCCCCGGCGAAGGTATTTATGGTGCTTCCAAAGCGGCTGTGCGATCTTTGGCGCGTTCTCTCAGCAGAGAGCTGCTCGACCGTCAGATTCGGGTCAATGCCGTTGCTCCCGGCCCGATCGAAACACCTATCTGGTCAAAAATGGAGCTTCCCACAGATGTTCCTGCGCAGGTGCTGGGTCGTACCCCCATTGGCCGCTTTGGAAAGCCTGAAGAGGTTGCTAAAGCCGTTCTGTTCTTAGCCAGTGATGATTCTTCTTATATGCTCGGCGAAGAGATTTTAGTGGGTGGCGGCTGGGCTACGCTTTAGGGTGACGTCAATTGGATGGAGGAATTGTAAGCTAAATCAATCCCATCGATGGCCGTAATACAGACCATCAATGGGTTTCACCAGACGGTCGTGATAGGCTCAAAGCCTATCCACAACCCCACCTCTATGAAATCTGCCAAATCTCAGGTTGCACTATTGGCGCTTTGTCAGGCAACGGCGATGACAACGAATACGGTCTTGGTGACTGTTGCAGCTTTAATCGGCTATGCCCTGGCACCTGACAAAGCACTGGCAACTGTCCCATTGGCCATGCGTCAGGTGGCTACGATGATGGCTACGATTCCAGCATCATTATTGATGCAGCGCATCGGGCGACGGGGTGGATTTTTAGTTGGTACGCTGATGGGATTGATCGGTGCAGGTGTTGGCATCTACAGTCTCATGATGACTGATTTTTGGTTATTTGTTCTGTCCACAACTTTACTCGGTGTTTCTAATAGCTTTGTTGGTTACTATCGCTTTGCCGCAGCAGATGTAGCTGATCAGGCATTTCGTTCCCAGGCGATTTCTTGGGTACTCGCAGGGGGCATCATTGCGGCCATCCTCGGTCCCTGGATCGCGACTGGTGCCAAAGATTGGTTCAACAGTGAGCTGTATATCGGTTCAATCGTGGCGATATTAGGGCTGCAGGTGTTGACCGGTTTATTGTTGTTAGGGCTACAAATCCCGGCTACGTCGACCGGGCATATCACCCACCACAAACGACCCCTGGCAAAGATTGTACGACAGCCTAAATTTTTGGTCGCCACCTTGGGTAGTACGGTTAGCTACAGCGTCATGGTATTTGTCATGACGGCTACTCCCCTGGCTATGACTGTCGAGTCGCATTCTTTTGAGCAGACCGCCTCGGTTATTCAGTGGCATGTGATTGGCATGTTTGCCCCTTCATTAGTCACAGGATGGTTGATTAAGCGCCTGGGTGTGTTGCAAATTATCGTGACTGGAGCTGTGTTAACCCTTGGCTGTGCGGGCCTCAATCTTGCAGGTACTAGCTTTTGGCACTTTGCCATTGCCTTATTTTTGCTAGGGCTAGGCTGGAATTTTATGTATGTGGGCTCCACAACTCTACTAACTGAAACGCACACGCCTGAGGAAAAAAGTCAGGTGCAGGCGCTCCACGACTTTATTATGTTTAGCTTTGTCGCTTTAGGGACATTTCTGGCAGGACGAGTATTTCATCGCTTTAATTGGGAGATTCTCAACCAAATGAGCTGGCCGCTAGTTCTGATTACTCTGCTGGTGGTGCTATGGCTACAGCAAAAACGGCGCAGTCGTAGCTTAATCAGCTGATTTTAGGTCCGGGTAATGAGGGCCATGGCTGCACTTTTAAAGGTGCGGCTGACCTGCTCATTTTCTAGATATCGGGTTTGGGAAAAACCGCCGTCAATAACCATGGTTAGCTGAGTAGCTAGTGACTGGGGCTGGCTGAGGTTGGCAGCGGTGGCGAGTGTGGTGATGCGATCGCAAACCTTCTTTTTATGTTCTAAAATCACCTGTCGTGACACATGATCGGCATTGGCAAACTCACTGGCCGTCAACAAAAACGGGCAGCCCCAGCAGTCAGATCTTGCCAACAGATGAGCAATAAAATCAATCATGCCAGTCAGCTGCGCCATCGGCCCAGGCTCACAGTTCGCCCAAAACGCCTCCAGCTGCTGCCAAAACTGCTGATTTCGCCGCTCCAAATAGGCATATATCAGCGCATCCTTTGACGGAAAATAGCGATAGAGACTCGTCTTTGCAACTTTCGCCTCAGCAATCACCCGGTCCACCCCGACCGTATGCAGCCCACATTCATAAAATAATCGTTCTGCCACATCCAGAATGTGTTCCTTCAGCGGCTTATCAGTGGCAGCAGACTTACGCGGCATAGGCCCTAAAAAAATAAATCCATTGACATGATACAGACCTGTCTGTTATTAATCAAACAAGTTAGATACAGACCTGTTCGTTTTAATAACTAGGAGTCAAGACCATGAAAATTGGAATTTTAGGCAGTGGCAACATGGGTCGCTCCCTCGGCACACTCTGGGCAGAACAGGGGCATAGCGTCTTTTTTGGCGCTCGTACCCAGGCAAAAGGACAGCAAATAGCAGAACAAATGGGCCATAACACCCAAGGAGGCACCAATACCGAAGCCGCCGAATTTGGTGATGTTCTGCTCTACACCATTCGTGGTGTGAATCCAGCTGAGGTGCTATCAACAATCGATGTTCTCGACGGCAAGATATTAATTGACTGCAACAACTTTGAAATCCCAGCAGAATTTGCTTACGAACCAATCCCCTACTCTCTAGCCGAAAGTCTGGCTGACCAGGCTCCCAACGCCAAGATTGTTAAAGCCTTCAACACTATGGCTCAGGAAATATTTGAACTCTCTCCTCAGCCGCTAGACCAGCACAATGTTTCTGTCTTTCTAGCAAGTGACGACGCCACTGCAAAACACACCGTTGCTCAACTCGCTCAAGCACTCGGCTTTAACCCTATAGACTGTGGCCCTTTACGCCAGGCCAGACTGCTCGAAAATCTCGGTAACTTTATCCGTCTCATGATTATCGGCCAAGGCATGGGACCCTATGCCACCCTAACAGTTCAGACATTACCCGTAGCTACGCAATCACGCTTGGGTGGACGTCAAACCTCCAATCTGAACTAAAAGCCCGCTCTTCCAAACTCTTTGTCGCAACAACAACGCTACTATGCCTAAACACCTCTGCTATTTCTTACTTTCGCTAGTTTTAACCGGTTTAATTGCCAGCGCTGAGGCCAATAGTTCCCAAACACCTCAAACCTATCTGACCATGCAGCAAGATATTTCTTCACTCTGGGACTATCTAGGTCTGACAAATCCGCTACGATTATCACACGACAATCATGAGTCAAACCTCTAAAATCAAGGTTACATCCACCTATTCCAGACCGTATGAAACAGTTTGAGCAGGTCGAAGTTATCAGCCGTGAACAATGGCGTACCTGGCTAGCCACCAACAAATAACCACAAACAGCCATGCCCCAACATCCATGACAGCATTATCTGCAGGTAAAATCACCCAAATCAATATCTCTGACGGCGGCACACCAAAACTCCCAGTCCTTGAAGCTCAAATAACTCCAGACGGTCTCATCGGCGATCGTCAGCGAAATTTGAAATATCACGGGGGTCCGGAGCGTGCTGTCTGTCTCTGGTCTGCTGAGATTATTCAAATTCTCCAAACCGAAGGTCACCCGATCGAATCTGGTAGTGCGGGTGAAAACATTACCATCACTGGCCTACCCTGGGAAAAACTTATTCCCGACATGCAGCTCCAGCTTGGCGATACTGTACGTCTGCTGATCACCGACTATGCTAAACCCTGTCGCCACATTAGCCGCTACTTTTGCGATCGCCGCTACAGCCGCATCAGCCAAAAACATAATCCTGGCACCAGCCGACTTTATGCCCGCGTTTTAGCTCCTGGCACCATTAGCGTCGGGAATAACGTACAGCTAGTATGAAAAGAACCTATATCTAGACCTCAAGTTTGCTCTGTGAAAAAGCTTGAGGTCTAGATATGAAGACAGTCTAAATAGACTCTTATTCTATTTTTCAATACTTCATTTATCGGCTTCACTAGATGCCAATAGCCCAAATATAGCGCCCGTTGGGTCAACCAGCATGGCGCACCGTCCAAGCTTTGGCCTGTCGATTCCTTCCATTATCACCTTGGCACCAAGCATCTTTGCTCTAACAAGAGTTGCATCCACATCATCAGTCGCCAAATAACTTATCCAAGCAGAAAATCCAATTTCATCAAATAAATGTGTTGTCACCCCAACCGCATCGGTGTCGTCAGCACATCTAAAGAGACTGGAGCGATTTAGTTGACCTACCTCGATATCAGTACTATTCCAAACAAATAGCTCACTGTAGAAACGTCTGGCTGACTCTATATCATCTGTGATCAGTTCATCCCAAAGAAAAACTCCATTAGGCGCTGGAAAACCATGGGAGGGACAAAAAGGACTGATCGCCGCCCCCTGTAGGTCTCGATACACTGCACTACGGCCAACTCCTGGTGTGTCAAAAGGGTCTCGAACAATCAACGCGCCCAAAGTCTTTGCCTTCGCTGTTACAGCATCGACATCCTCAACCATCACATAGGCTATCCAATAGGATGAGACATCCTCTCCAATATCAACAAACCCTCCGTGTGCCTGACCATTTGCAAAAATTAAAGGGTAATCAGCCTCACCAGGCTTCCAAACAAACTCAGAGGCATGCTCGATTTGGTATTCCCAACCAAGCAGATCGGCATAGAAACGTTTTGCCTTAGCAACATCATGGGTTATCAAATCATGCCAGACCACACGCCCCACTTCAGACTTTCTGCACATCGTCTCCTCCTCGTGCCAATAGCCTAACTAAAGAGCAGCCTAACGTAAGTCCCCTTTTAGATTTTCATTTTTACTCAAAACTATAGATGTCTTCTCTCAAGTATTTCAACTCATTAAACGTATCTGAGACATGGCTTTAAGGATATCTCCTGATTGATCCGATAGTTTTTTAGATAAACTTAACTAGAGATATCGTGTTTGTTCCTAATGTCTCAAAGGTTATTACATGAGGCTCTAGAAAAACTCTCTCCGGGGCAGACTCAAGTCGTCTTGTGTCAGAATACTACAGAGAATCTTACCTATTTACTCGATGCTGCGAATTATGTACGTTGGCAACGGGTAATTACCCATTTCTGGGAGCAGTTACCTAACCAAAGTCGGGCGATTGCTGATGTTGTAGAGACGTTTGCTCAGGTTGCCTTTGAACTATGGCCGGCCTGGTATCAACAAGATAATCTATTTATAGAGTCTGGAGCGTCAGTCACAGATATCCTGATGAATCGATATGCCTGTTCTAGTCTGCAGGCAACCCGTGACAACATTTCATTACCCTGGCTCAAGGATGCTGTCCGGCAGTGTCAGCAGCAAAAAGTTCCTTTTTTACGCGACTTACCCCATAGCTTACAGTTAGTTCAGCTGGCGTTTGCATTAGACTCGGACGGGCTTATTCTTGCGATCGCAGATCCTCAGCCAGCCAGTCATTGTCTGCTTGGCTTAGCCAAAGCGATTACATGGATCGCCGATCATACCCGTTCGCGTCTGGTGCTGTTATTCCCAGAGAGTTTGTCCACAGCGGATGAGCTAGAGTCGGTGCTTTACGGAGCTATTTCACTGCACAATACAGCCGTTCCTCAAACTGTATTTCCTCAAGAAGCTAAATATACAATCTTCCCAATCCACGGCAAACCCCATCCTTTTAGCCCTGGAGAACAAAAGTTAGCAACTTTACTAGCCCAAGATGCTGAATTAGCACCACTGTTTAAGTTTAACCAGAGGTTACAGTCGGTGCGTCTAAGCCAATTTGTGGTTGATTTACTCTGGTCTGAAGGCCGTGTCGTCGTCGAAATTGATGGCTATCGACACCATGGGAATCGATTTGGATTTAGCTGCGATCGCAATCGTGACTACGAACTTCTCATCAGCGACTATATTGTGTTGAGGTTGCCCCATGACGAAGTGATAGCAGATCCTGAGGTAGCTGTCGAAAAAATCCGTGACGTTGTTCAATTTCGTCGTCAGCAGCTTTTATCTTCGCGCGAGGTACGTCCATGAGTGAACCCCTAAAATCTAAATATGAGTTAATCCTTTGGAATCTTTTACTAACAGGAGATGAACCCCAGGTATCAAAAATCAAACCAAAAATGACTACAGCTGAGTGTAAACCCCTGATTCAACAGGGATTGATTAAGCTAGAGAAGCGAGGGCGTGCCAATCATCTTGTACTAGAGGACAAAGCCTGGGATTGGATGTCAGAACGTCTACAGTCAGAAGACTTTAAGGCAGAGTTTTCGCCCAGAGCCACAACAGCCATACCAATTTTTCAAACGTTTCTCATGCGGTTGGGACAATATATGCGCCTCAATGATGTTCCGCTAGTAGAGTTCCTAAAACCAGCACTCTCTTCATCAAACGTATCCATAGATCATCAGCCCTCACACTCTTTACTGGAGGAAAGAATTCGAAAAGCATATGCAAGTTTAACTCAAACTAGTTCTGATTTTAGAGTGCGTATTGCTCACATTCATCAAGCCATAAACGACATACCGCATCAGACAGTCAACGATACACTACGGGCTATGCAACAGGCTGGTACACTTTCTCTCAGACCTATGGAAGACCCTGAAGAGATTGCTCTTGAAGATGAAAAAGCGGCCATCGACTTGGGCGGTGGCGACAAACGCTATTTTATTTTTATTAAGTAATCAAAATTATGCTTGATCGTGACTTAGCCCTTAAAGCGTTACAGGCAGTTGACTTTAATTGGACAACTCGCATACGGCATGTCTGGAACACACCAGCCTTTCATATTGATGGTTTACATCGCCGAGAACGCATAAAGATTCTTGCTGCTGCTAGTAAGCTAGTGACTACCCAAAGCACTGACTCTCCGTTAGGAGAAATTGTGATAGGAGCTGCTGGTTCAGGAAAAACACATTTCTTGACAGTGCTACGACAGCAATTAATTAGTCAGGGCATTGGCTTTATCCTGGTGGATATGACAGATGTCCATGACTTCTGGGAAACAACACTACAAGGATACATAAGCTCCCTTCGAGAGGAAGATGAAGAGGGTACACCCCAATTTCAGTTAAGAAAAACCATACAATATCTGCTCGACTTAGCTGGTTACTCTAATGTATCAGCTGAGAAAATGGCAAAACTGCCCGCCAATTACCTAAAAAAGGGAATTCTGTTGATTCTTAAGGCCGTTAATCAGCTTAATCCCCAGGCTGCCAACCAATATCAAGACATTATTAGATCACTAATACTGCTCAACTCTGATGACTTTATATTTTCTGACATTGGCTATTCTTGGCTGTCTGGGTTAGAAATCGAAGACTCTGCCAAGAGAGACTTTCGTTTTAGAGCAGCCGTCAATAAAAGACCCAGCGAAATCATAGAAGGATTATCCTGGCTCCTAAGCCTACAAACCCCTTGGGTTCTGGCATTTGATCAGCTGGATGCAATTGTAGCCCAACATCATCATTATGATAGGGTACTCTCAAATGCCGAGCAACTATCAGAGGAACAGTTTCTTTCTAAGTCAATTATCGAAGGGATTGGTAGTGGGTTAATGTCCTTGCCAGACAAAACCTCACGAACCCTAACAGTTATTTCATGTCTAGATTCTACATGGGAAATACTTAAAAAGGTATCAGTTCGAGCCTTCGAAGGACGGTTTCTAATTCCTAACGTATTATCAGAAATTATTCAGAAAACCATAGCAGCTCAGCTTGTAGAGTCTCGTCTACACGTTGCTTATCAAAAAAACAATCTTGAAGTACCTTACCCGACATGGCCCTTTCATCCTGATTTTTTCAAAGCGTTAAGAGGAAAGTTTCCCAGACAGATTTTGCAATATTGCGATCAGCATCGACAGCACTGTTTGGAAAACCAGGAGATTACTGAGCTGCATTCATTGAAAACAGCAGTACCAGTCAAGCAATTAAATGGTGAGTACTCTAAGGTTGAACAGGAATTTCAAAAAGCCCGTCAGCAGCTGAATCTTATTCAGGCACTCGATGAAAAAAGTGAGGATAAAATTTTAGGCCAGTGGCTAAAGACGATTGGTGACTGCTTGATACGAGAAAATCCCTTGTCTGACGATGTAGATACTGCCTTAGATATCAGCTTTCCTGGCGGTAGAAAATACCCTCAAATGCACGCACGGGTTCGGCTCATTTACAGAACAGAAGGAGAACGTGAGAAACATCTCTGTCTTAGAGTGCTCCAGCGTACTAATGCCGCTGCCTACAGAGCCCGGTTAAAAGCTGCCATAACTACCGCAGGTATTGATCGTTCACTAAGTTTCCGGCGATTAGTCATTGTCAGAACTCAAAATAATAGCCTTCCAGGTGGTTCGGTAACCCAAAGGTTGACTCAGAAATTTTCTCAATTGGGGGGATTGTTTATCTATCCAACTGATGAAGAGCTTAAAACGATGGGTGCTTTACATCAATTAAAGATACAAAATCTACCTAACTTTGATAGCTGGCTCCGACAGCAGCGTCCAGTTTCTCAGCTTCCCTGTCTCCAAGATACTGTGGCCTGGTTGTTGGGGCATGAAATATGCAGTGAAGTCAGACAAGATGATTCAAGCTCAGTTAATAGTGAGTATTCTGAACCTGTTTCTCCAAGGGTTTCTTCAATCAGCATTAATGATACTCCCCCATCCACTGTCACTGAAACATCGGATGAGACCTCAGCCAGCTACACTGACCCATTAGGCTCTGATGTAGAAACCCCGTCCAATAGCTTACCAGTAGGTAGACGCATTATTGGTCAACAAATCAGCAACATACTTACAATTCCACTGGAAGCCTTAACAAAACATACGGTAGTTTTGGCAGGCAGCGGCGCAGGAAAAACAGTTCTGGTTCGCAGATTAGTTGAAGAAGCTGCTCTTCAGAATATTCCAGCCATAGTCATTGATGGAGCTAATGATTTAGCAAGAATGGGTGACCGATGGCCTAACCGACCAGAGACATGGAGTGAAGACGATCAATATAAGGCTGAATACTATCATCGCAATACCGAAGTAGTCATTTGGACCCCAGGACGCAAGTCAGGAAGACCCCTTTCTCTCGATCCGCTACCTAACTTTGCAGCATTGGTCAATGATGCAGATGAATTGAGCCAGGCCATTGACATGGCCCGCGACAGCCTACAAGGAGTTGTAGCCGCAGGTAAAGGAAATGCTGCCCAGATCAAGCGTGGTGTTTTACGCAATGCCCTAGAGCATTTTGCCAAAACGAGAGGTGGCAATCTGGAATATTTTGCAGAATTCTTGAGAGATTTACCAGAAGAAGCCAATGGAAGGATTAAAAATGCCGCCAAACGGGCTGAGGAAATGGCTGATCTATTAAATGCTGAAATTGCTAACAATCCGCTTCTGCGCCAAAGCGGTACAGCACTTGATCCGGCGACCCTATTTGGGTTAGAGAATTCAGCTAAAACGCGGCTGTCTGTAATCAACTTTATTGGGTTACCAGGTCTATCCCAACAACAGCAATTTCTCAATCAATTAGCGATGACCCTGTTTACCTGGATCAAAAAGAATCCAGCTCCGCTAGATAAGCCTCTGAGAGGCCTGCTGGTAATCGACGAAGCGAAAGACTTTTTGCCGTCCCAGCAATTTACCCCCTGTAAATCTAGCTTAAATCGTCTGGCTGCTCAGGCACGTAAATATGGATTAGGGATTATTTTTGCAACTCAGGCCCCAAAAAGTATTGACCACAACATTATTGCAAACTGTTCTAATCAGTTTTATGGAAGAGCTAACTCCCCAGCAGCTATCAGTGTCGTTCAAGACCAAATCCGCCAGCGTGGTGGTCACGGGGATGATATTGCTAAGTTAAAGCGAGGTCAGTTTTATATCGCTTCAGAAAACTTAAATCCACCAATTAAAGTAGCCACCTCACTCTGCCTATCTCATCATCCATCCAGTCCATTAGACGAGACGGAAGTGCTAAAGCGTGCTCGAAAATAGCTGCCGTTTTACATGAAATTTATACCCGTGCTAACCCTGGTTACACAGGGCGGGTGACTGTGCCCATTTTATGGGATAAACAAACTCAAACGATTGTTAACAATGAATCATCTGAAATTATTCGGATGTTTAATAGTGCTTTTGATCAAATAGGTGCTAAAACAGGAGACTATTACCCTACAGCCCTTAAGCAAGATATTGATGCCTTAAACGAAAGGATTTATACCACAGTCAATAACGGTGTTTACAAGTGTGGATTTGCCACTACCCAAGCCGCCCATAAAGAAGCCTTAGCCCCACTGTTTGACTCACTTGATTGGATAGAGGAGATTTTAGCAACCCGCGCTATCTTACGGGTGATCAACTAACAGAAGCCGACTGGCGATTATTTACAACCCTGGTGCGATTTGATCCCGTCTATGTAGGGCACCTTAAATGCAACATTCGTCGCATTGTAGATTACCCAAGCCTTTGGGGATATGTGCGTGAACTATATCAACTGCCTGGCATTGCTCAAACAGTCAATTTCTCCCACATTAAGCGTCATTACTATCAAAGTCATGAAACCATTAACCCAACTGGTATTGTTCCTATGGGGCCAGAAATCGACTTTACAGAGCCTCATAATCGATAACATTTGAAGCTGTTTCCAGTCTTTGGCCAGCAACATTATCCCAGTTGAACCCATATACGCTAGAATGCTGAGGCGATGAATGTCGATGGAAATCAATAAACTTTAAGATATGCTCGGAGTCATCCTTGGAGATGCGCTTGGCTCTGCCCATCAACGCAGCAAAGTCCAAGACTTTGAACTAGTTACACCAAACAGTCACTGGACAGAAAATACTATCTTTACGCTGGCTACTGCAGATTACCTTCTCTATGGGGGTGATTATGAAGAAAGCTACATACGATGGTATGGCTGGTATCCTGACGTTAAGGCAGGTTACAACAACAGCTTTAGTGAGTGGGCCAAGACGAATGGGTTAAAGCCTTACTACAGTTGTCGTAGTGATGGAGCTTTGCGAGCAGCGCCTATTGCATATGCATTTGATAACCTCAAAGAGGTGATGGAAGAAGCAGAGCGCTCTGCCCTGGTGAGTCATAATCATCCTGATGGAATTAAGGGTGCTCAGGCAACAGCTGCTGCTATCTTTCTAGCTAAGGAAAAAGCGCCTAAGGAAACGATTGCAGAGCTTTTGAGTAACATTTTTGGATACGACTTTAAGGCACCCTACAAAGAGCTGCAACAAAGTTATCAATATAGCTCTCTAGCAACAGATACCGTAGCAGCTGCTGTTATTGCATTCTTACATTCCAAGGATTTTGAAGACGCTGTCCGTAAAGCTATCTCCTTGGGTGGTGATGCAAAAACATTGGCCGCTATTTCAGGGGGGATGGCTGAGGCATTTTATCCTAAGGTACCCAAGTCATTACAGACGTGGGTGTGGGAATTGCTAGATGAAGGTCAGCAGGATCTAATTAGCGAGTTTCGGACTGAGTTTATAACAGACCACACTCAAGCTCAGGCGGCTTAACGACCAGGTGATGAATGCCAATGATGGTCAGCTAACCCCAGCAAGTATTCCGATTGTTGATTTTTCAAAGTTTCTCAGCAATAGTCCAACACATCGTCAGCAGGTCATCCAGGAAATTTTTCAAGCCTGTCATAGTGTTGGCTTTTTATATTTAAGCAATCACGGTATTCCCCTATCAGCGATTGAGGAAGCCTTTGAACAATCGCGCATCCTTTTTGAATTACCTTTAACTCAAAAACAGCAGCTTGCTTGGTCTAGTGAGCGCAGTAATTGCGGCTACATCGGTATCGAGCGAGAACGCCTAAATGAGGCCCAACCTGGTGATCTAAAAGAAGCCTTCAACATCACCCAAGAAAATCTATCAGAAACAAGTGGATATCCACCAGACGCTACGCTATGGCCAAGTAGATATCCATTATTTCGTCAAACTATAGCCAATTTCTTTGAGCAATGTTCAGCGACAGCTACGCATATCTTTCAAGCGTTTGCCTGTGCCCTTAGCCTACCTAAGAGTTACTTTGGTGAATGCCATCAAACCCAGGACTATACCCTGCGGCTACTACATTATCCATCACTCAGCCGTTTGCCCAAACCAGGTCAGCTACGCGCAGGTGCCCATTCTGATTATGGTTCACTCACTTTACTGTTTCAAAATAACGTAGGGGGGCTTGAAGTACGCAACACCCAAGGAAACTGGATTGCCGCCCCAGCAATTCCTGACACTATTTTGGTTAATATAGGCGACCTGATGGAACGATGGAGCAACAACGTATTTCGATCCACTCAACATCGTGTAAGACTACCTGATCTAAAACAGAAACAGCAAAGTCGCTACTCTATTGCATTTTTTTGCCAACCTGATGCTGAGGTAGATATTGTTTGTTTACCTACCTGTCAAAGCAAGACAAATCCAGCTAAATACCCATCGGTCAAGTCAGGGGACTATTTGCTCAGCAGACTACGAGCTACCTATTAAATACGAAGTATTAACTGAGATTTAGGTCAAGCAAGAAGAAAGGCAACACTAATAGGCTGACGATAGCTTTAGCCCGCAGCAATTTTGTACCAAAACTGAGCAAGTAGATCCAAGTTTTTTTGGTGAGTTTCTCCGATAGTAGTCACTGTAAGGCTACTGAATACCTCCAATGAAACTCTTATTAAACACCGCTTTTCTAACCGCCGCTACTGTTGCGATCGCACATCCTACCCAAGCTGCTCAAGTCAAAGAAGTTACCTTTGAAAGCCAGGGCAAAACCTTAGTTGGTGACCTATATTTACCTGATGACTATGTCGAAGGACAAGAACTCCCTGGTATAGTTGTTACCGGCTCCTGGACATCTGTTAAAGAACAAATGTCTGGCCTCTATGCAGAACAGCTTGCCGACCAAGGGTTTGCCGCCTTAGCCTTTGACTTTCGTCACTTTGGCGAAAGTGACGGCGACATTCGCGGATTTGAAAACCCTACCCTAAAAATTGAAGACATCCAGACCGCCGCCGAATTTCTCCCCACATTACCCGAAGTCGCCGATGACCAAATTGGTGGTGTAGCCGTATGTGCCTCTGCAGGGTATATGGCCCATGCGATCGCAAACAACGCCCCGTTCGACTCCTTTGTTACCATCGCCGCCTGGCTACACGACACCGAAACCGCCCGCACCATCTACACCCCCGAACGCTACGATCGCCTAATCACCGCCAGCCAACAAGCCGCTGACCAATACGCTACTGACGGCACCATCCAATACACCGTAGCCGCCACCAACGACGAAACCAACGACCTCGCCGCCATGCGCTGGCCCGATCCCAACTTCTACTACACCAACCCAGATCGCGGCGCCATCCCCGAATACGACAACCACTTCCCCATTATGGCCTGGGAAGACTGGCTCACCTTCGACGCCCTCACCGCCGCCCAAAATATTGATATCCCTTACCTCATGATCCACGGCGACCAAATGGCCCTACCCGAAAACGCCCAGACCTTCTACAGCAATGTTCCCGCAGCAAAATCACTCGCATGGGTCGACGGCATCCAGATGGACTACTACGACAACCCCGAGTTGATCGACAGTGAAGTTGAGCTGGTTACTGAGCACTTCAACCAAACTCTCCAGTAGAGAAAACAGTGGAAGAAAAATCTTCTTCAGTTAGAGATGTTCATAACTGACTGAAAGCGAAAATCTATTTCCTTTTTAATTTTTCTGGAAGGCTTTCCAGAAAAATTAAAATTCTCCCAAGCCGTAACTCCTTACCTCGCACAACTAGAGACAACTCAGTACGCAGGTTGTAGGATGGCGTCCCATCCTGCCCAGGGGGTTCGGGGGACTCGGAGGTCCCCTGAGCAACATTCTTCGCCTCACCAACAACACTTATCACCAACCAATATCCCAAGGCAACCACAAAGCACCATCCCCTTACAAAATCACACCTACTCCCCACAAAGATCACACATTCAAAAACAACAATTAAACCATGCCAAACCTCTCCCGCCGCAACATCCTAACCACCGGCCTCCTAGCCACCGCTGGCCTCACAACAGCAATCCCCACCGCCCAAGCCAACACACCAACCCCTGAACCCACAACCATTAACCCCAACAGCCAATTCACAGACAAAGTCGTCCTCATCACCGGAGCCACCTCCGGCATCGGCAAAACCACCGCCCAAGCCTTCGCCCAACAAGGCGCAAACGTCTTCTTCTGCGGTCGCCGCACTAACCTTGGCCAACAAGTCGAAACCGAAATCCGTACCATGGGCGGAGAAGCCACCTACATGCCAGCCGACGTCCGCAATGCAGATGATGTCAAAGCCTTTGTCGACGCCTGCATCACCAAGTATGGCCACCTCGACATCGCCTTCAACAATGCCGGTATCGACTATCCCCCTGCAGCCATCGCCGACACCGACATCGACGAATTCGACGACCTCATAAATACCAATGCCAGAGGAGTGTTTCTAGGAATGAAATACGAAATCCCTCACCTGCTTAAAACTGGTGGTTCTATTATCAATAATGCCAGCATCGGCGGTCACCGCGCCTTTCCCAACATTATCGGCTACGGCGCCAGCAAAGCTGCCGTTATCCACATGACCAAAATGGCCGCCCAAGAATACGGCAAAACCATCCGCATTAACGTTATTGCCCCCGGCGGTGTCGATACCCCAATGTGGGAAAGAGTGCAGCGCGACTGGAACGTGACCGAAGAACAACTCGTTGCCCCCTATCCCATACAACGCGTCGCCCAACCCATCGAAATCGCTAATGCCGTCATGTGGTTAGCTTCTGATGCAGCATCTTATGTATCTGGCATGCGCTTTGACATTGATGGTGGCGGACTGGGCTAAGGAGAATTTAATTCCTGCTGCCTTAGTGGATTCTGCAATGCTCAATCCAGAGCAGCAGCAAGTCCATTAATCAGCTGGTTAATCTCTTCCTCAATTGTGTAATGAAGAAATGATAATCGCAAAACTCCAGTCTTAACCGGAATATTCATCCCCGTTAACGGACGAACACTATAAAAACTTCCTTGCCCTACCATCAGTTTCTTTGCCGCCAATATTGCACAGATCTCATCAATTGATTTGTTTTTAGAGATGACAGATACAGTAGACACCCGCAATTCTGCATTATCCGGCCCAACAATATCAATATCATCGCGCTGTCGCAGCCAGCTCAGCAGAGGTTCTAGCAGACTTCGCTCATGAGCCTGAAATAGTTTTTTTAACCGTCTCCCTTGTTCTGCTTTGTCAACAGCTTCAGAGAAATGGTGTGCATAAACTGTATCCAGATACTGGGCTATACCGGCAGCCGCCGCGATCTGAGCATGGTCCGGGCCAGCAGGCACCATCTTTTTCCGGATATAGTGCGCATTAAAGTCGTGACCCTGATTAGGCAACTTACCCATAATCTCTTTTTTAATCGTCATCAGCCCAAGGTGGGGTCCCCATGTCTTATAAAGAGAAAATAGATAAATATCCGCTCCCAACGATCCAATATCCGGCAGTCCATGGGGAGCGTGGGCCACGCCATCCACAACAACGCAAATATCTTCAGTCTTAACCTTTGAGACAATTTCAGCCACCGGATTAGTGTAGCCAATAATGTTAGAACAGTGAGGAAATGCCAGTAGTCTGGTCTTATTAGACAGCAAGACATCCAGATCGTCCGGATCCAAAAGTCCTGTCTCAGGATCAACGCACCATTCTTTGATCACGATACCTGTTTTTTCCAGACGTCTCCAAAATCCAGCATTGGCCTCATGATCCTGATTAGATAGGATAATTTCATCTCCCTCATTCCATAGCTCCCGAAATGCATGGGCTAGAACATAGAGATTCTGAGTGGTAGATGGGCCAAAATGAACTTCATCCTCACTGACATTGAGGTACGCGGCCAATTGACGGTACGACTCATCCATTGCCGCACCCGCTTTTTGTGATGTTGGGTAATTGTAATAGGGTTGAACTTTGGTCTGTTTGTAATAGTTGTTTAGATAGTTAATGACCTGTTGGCACGTGTAAGAACCGCCTGCATTTTCGAAAAAGCCCCATCCGTCTAGCGATGACTCGTCAAAGGCAGGAAATTGACTTCTAACAAATTTTGAATCCAGCTGTGTCAAAACTCTCTCCTCATCTGTTAATTGCTAGCTCTGAACACCAGATGGACTTTGCTATCTGTTCTTAAACTAATAGCCATTGCTTTGAGGAAGTCCATCGCTGAGTTCATAATAGTCTCCCTTCTCACCAACAAACGTGTGTTTTGCTAACTTTCGTCCAGTAGATTGCTCGAATAGTCCCATGGCGATGCTAATCCACTCATAGCCCTCAATGTCGGGCTTCCAAAACAGCGTAGAACCGCAGACAGAACAAAACCCACGCTCCACTTTGTCGGACGAACGATACCAGTGAACGCTATCTTCGCCTTTAATAGATAGCGCTGTTTTGCGGACATTAACTGCGGTCAAAAAGCTGCCTGTTTGTTTTCTGCATTGCACACAGTGACAGGCTTCAGGATCGTGCTCTAATTGGCCCTGAACTAAGATTTGAACTGTTCCACACAGGCAGCTTCCAGACAGCATAGTTGATTATCTAAACATCTTGTCTTGACACCTAACGGATAAAGTGAGCGGCGGCAGATGTAGATAAAACAACGTGTAAAATCACTCTACCGTCTGCTCCAATGCGTTTATGGGGGGACGAACCGAGGAGACGACTATGCAACGCGCGACAGCATGGATGTCTACTAACATATCGCATCGCTCCTCAATTTCATGGATCTCTCCGACCCAGAAAAGCGTAACGTCAAGAAGTGGGGGCTGCCTGCA
>JBCDIX010000088.1:0-25318 GCA_038748405.1 Cyanobacteria bacterium P01_H01_bin.21
ATCTCTTCTAAGAGACCAGTTTCTTCTCTGAACAACTGAGTGTCAGATCAATCCTGAATGCCTGAATTTACACTCAAGTTTAGCCGAGAAAAGTAGTTTAGCTTTTTCTATTGACCTCGTCCGCCTCAGGGACTATGTTATCCGGTACACCTTGTTAAGCTTTTGTTGTTTGTCAACATTCTGATTTCACTCTTCAACCTTGTAGGATAGTTTTGATAGTCTCGGTAAGGCGTTTCTCAAACTCTACCATTCCTCTTGGAGTGTAAGAATACTGTATATAACGCATATGTCTTACATCAAACGGCACATCATCATTATTTTGCGTAATTAATATGACTGGTTTTCCTATTACATGTCCAAGCCCGATCTCATAGAAAACATTTGGATTACGGCCTGTGCAATCTGCAATTATCGCTTTTGCCGAACAAATAGCGCTCCAAACATCCAACATTACAGAGTGAGCAGTAAAGAAATCATCTCCACGCGCGACATTTAAACTCAAATCTTTCGCCACTTTTACAATGTGATCTTCATATAAAGGCTTTATTTCTGGCCTAAATGGCATCAGAACGAATAAGTCAGCGGTGCTAATAGAAGTATCTGGTAGTCCAAAAAATGGGTGCACAATCATAGATTTATTGGAATCTAACTTGGCTACTTCTGCCAAACTTATTCCAAGTGCATTCTGGATAGTTTCCCAATGTTTTGAAACTGTAATCTCTCCATTAATTATTGAGCTACCCCAACGATCTTCCTTTTCAGGCGCAAATTCAAATTCTATAAGACCAGCTTCACGAAGCTCGGTAAGAGTATGAAAGAGCCCCATATGTCGACTGTTATATCCATTAGGACTTAGCCCGCAATGGATACATAGACTCGTCCAGTCAGTTGCCGTACCATTGCGTAGTAGAAGGAGAATCGCACTTCCATGGCGGGGAAAATGACGCATTTTTAATCCTCAGCATTGATTGACTGCGCTTAACATACATCCCAGTGCCCAGACATTTGCATAACTACTATGTATCCAGAAAGTTCCTGGATAATAACCCTGTAAGCATATCGCTCAGAATTTTTCTGGATATTATCCCTGCCTCGGCGTTATCCAAAAACTCTAATCCCTCTTGATTATTTGAAATAAACCAGACATAGTCAGTATTAATTTTACTCCATGAAAAACGAATATGATTTTTCAAAATCAGTCTCTAATCCTTATACGGACAAGTTGAAAAAGCAAGTAACCATTCAGCTAGAAGAACAGGTCACTAACTATTTCAAACAGCTAGCAGCAGAGAGTGGCATTTCGTATCAAAACGTAATCAGTCTGTATCGTAAAGACTGTATGCAAACCCAACGCAAACTATCGTTGCAATGGACAGACGCACAATAGTGCTATCAGTCTTAAAAACCAAATCGACTCTCTAAAATGCCAGATTTAAGCCAACTGTCGCTTAATTAGCTCAGCAAATACTCCAGGCTGTGTTGCCAGCTCATCAAAGCTCCCCACCTGCACCACACGACCCGCCTTAATCACATAAATTCGATCCGCATTACGAATCGTACTCAGTCGATGAGCAACAACAACACGAGTAACATTCAGCTGGTCAAGGCTCTCACTCACAATTGCCTGGGTTTTATTATCCAGGGCACTGGTAGCCTCATCCAACAACAACAGTTTTGGGTTTAGCGCCAACGCTCTAGCAATAATCAACCGCTGCCGCTGCCCCCCAGATAGGTTACTGCCACCCTCACTCACTACCGTGTGTAGCTGCATCGGAAAACTGCGGATATCGTCAGCAAACCCCGCCATCTCAGCCGCCCGCCAGGCATCATCCTGGGTAATCAGCGCCCCGCCTGAAATGTTTTCAAAAATTGACCCGGCGCTGATGTGGCCATTTTGCAACACCACCCCTAGCTGTCGACGAATAGCGGTTAAATTTAGACCACACATATCGCGACCGTCGTAGTAGATAGTTCCTGACTGGGGATGTTCGAACCCTAACAGCAGCCTTAATACTGTCGATTTACCCGAGCCCGATGGTCCTACCAGAGCAATAAATTCACCCGGCTTGGCCTCAACCGTAACGTCGTCTAAAATCAGCGGACCATCATCCCGGTAGCGGAAGGTAGCGTGGTCTACACAAAAGGCCCCGGTTAGCTGACCTGGATCGGTTTTTTCGGCGGTTACTTCAGGGGCCGCTTTAAGGATAGGTTGCGATCGCATCCACAATGGAATCACATCCATTACATCAATCATCGTTAAACTCAGATTGGTAATGCCGCTAATAAAAATAGCAAACGCAGCACTAAACGCCAAAAACCGTCCTGTTGACAGACTCAAAGGCCCCACCAGCGTACTGGCCACCCAAAATAGTGCAATGGTGGTCACCGTCGGTATGACCGTATTAAACACATTGACCGAATCTTCTAGCTGCTGAGTGCTTAGTTCAACCTGTAGTAGCTGACGATATTTGTTGCCCCACTGGGCAAACGCCCTCGACTCCGCCCCTGCAATTCGCAGCTTTGACACACCATTAATGAGCTGCACCATCAGGCCGTAGAGTTCTCCCCGTAGCTCTAACATGGGTCGCTGTTTTTTAAGCAAAAATGCTCCAGATGTGACGGTCACACCCATCACCAATAGCGCCACCACCAACGCTAAAGCAGCGAGCTTAGCACTGTAGTAAAACAACAGCCCTAGATTTAAGATCGCAAATGTCCCCGATAAAATCGCATCCAACGCCGAGCCACTCAGTATTCCTCGAATGGCCGTAATGCTAGAAACACGCGATAACAAATCTCCTGTGGAATAATCTCGAAAAAATGACGTGCGTAACTTTAGCAATCGATCCCACACCGCTGCTTGGAGAGTCACATCAGACCCCGTTTCCAACCGCATTGTGGTAATGGCCTGAACAAACTGAAAACTAGCGCGACCAATGGCCATGGCCACTAGCGCTAGACCAATTTGAAACAGCAGCCCAGTGCTGCCAAACGGAATCGCATCGTCCACCAGTACTGCTGTCATTTGGGGTAGCACCATCCCCAACAGCGTCACGATTACACCAGCGATACCCACCACTATCAGGTCTCGCCGTCGCCCTTGAAACGCAAACTTCAACAAGTCCCAAGCCGTCAGGTCACCCTCAGGTAACGGTCGGTAGAACATAAAGGCAACCGGCTCTAGCGTTCGGGCTACGGCCTCATTGACGGTCACGCGCTGACCATTGGCGTTTAGCATCACGTAGTGAGTTTGATGCACGGGCAACAGGGCCACCGGGTATCGTTTATCTTGTGTGTAGGCCACCAGCGGCCCCACATCTTGTCGCCACCAGCGACCCCGCAACAACACCTGTCGCAGTCGTAGCTGGGATGATCTAGCAATGGCTTCTAGCGGTTCTTTTACCTGTTGCGTTTGTTCAGACTCTGCTGGGGGCTCAATCTTTACACCCAAGGCGTGCCCCACGGCCCCGGCCACCCTGAGTAGCGGTGTCTCCGCCAGTAGATAATCGCCTGACCCTGGCTGCAGCACAGATACCAGACCCTGCAGTGTTGTTTGAGTGACCTCCTGATTCAGTTGTTGCCGGGCTGTAAACTGTTGTTCCCCACGCTGGCGGTCGCTTTGCCAGCCCTCTTCAATCACCTCTAACGCATACTCATGAAAGAGAGTTAACCCTTGAATAAATTCTTTATAGGCGATCCTGGCACAAAGCTGTTCAGACGGTAATGCCTCTAAGTCTACTGGCTGTTCTTTTGCTTGTATCCATGTCATCCGTGAAACAGGAAACAATGGAGAAGATGGCTGCAGGACAAATTTTTCTCCATCTAGCCAATAAACTGGGTTAGTCTTAAGCTTAACCCACATCATTGTTGCTTTAGGGCTATACCCATCAGCAGGGTTCAGACTCAATGATCCAACACTATTTGAAACCTCGACAATCGATCTCCCAGGAAATCCCTTTACCTGGGTTAGGGCTTCCACCCAACGTTCAACCTGTCGCAGCAACGGTATACCCACATGGCCACAAATATTGCCATTGGCATCTTCTGGCTTAGCTATCGGTTCTATATCACTTGACTCAAAGGCAACGGCTACCAAGGCTAAATTACAGGACCGAGTATCCGTTCCAATCATCATATCGCCGACATCGACGGTCCATAGATAACGCCGCTCACTCACGGGCTCTCCATCTTTCCACTCCACTGCAAAAATGCCTAAGCGTCCAGACTTTACACGCCACAGCCCAGGCTCCACTAGTGGGAAGACACCGTTACTATCGATGGAGTGAATGTTAGAGAGGTTTGGAGAATCTGCAAGAACCATAGGGTAAAGTCGTCAATATAACAACAAAATTCAGACATGAGAGAATTTTACTAAGCAACCGCCAGCGCTGTTCCTGAGCTACGGATCAAGTCTCCATAATGACCCGCTTCTTGCCAAAGCTGGTCATGATTCCCTCGTTGCACCACTTTCCCCCGTTCCAATACAATAATCTCATCCGCATCTCGAATCGTACTGAGGCGATGGGCAACAATAATGCAGGTACATCCCCGTCGTCTCAGGTTCTGATCGATAGTTTTTTCTGTTTCGGTATCTAAAGCACTGGTCGCTTCATCCATAATCAAAACCGATGGATTGTTGACCAGCGCCCGGGCTATTTCTAATCGCTGACGCTGCCCACCGCTCAGGTTTTGACCTCCTTCTAACAGCTTGGCATCGTATCCATAGGGCATCGCCAAGATGGCTTCTTCAATGGCCGCATCTCGACAGGCTTGCTTTAAGTCTTCATCAAGCACCGTATCATCCCAAAGCGTGAGGTTATCGCGGACGCTACCGGCAAACAAGAGAATATCTTGCTCCACCATGGCGATGGAGTTAGTTAATGTGGCCTGGGTAATTTCTTGACGGGGTCGACCGTCAAAACAAACCTCTCCACTGCTGGGTTGATACAGACCGGCAATTACTCGAGCGAGCGTCGATTTACCCGAGCCGCTACCGCCCACCAGCGCAATTCGCTGTCCTGGCTTGATAGTAAGGTTAAAGTTTTCAATCAGTGGCGGATCTAATGGACTGTAGCCAAAGGAGAGATTACGAATCTCCACAGCACCAGACAGCCGATGATGATAGGTAGCCTCATTTTCTTCAGAGATCTTTTGCTTACAGTGAGAACAAAAGGCAATATCTGTTTCATTTTCTAGCACATCGTCTAAACGGTCGAGATTGCCCTGTAGCGTTTGCAGCGTTCCAGCAAACTGCACCAGGGTATTCACTGGCCCCTGAAAACTTTGCATCAGTAACTGAAACGCCACCAGCATCCCGATGGTGAGACTGCCATTAATAATCCGAAAACCACCAATAATCAACAGCGACAGTGTGGCCAATGTGGACAGCAGCGCTGGCAGCAGACCGATAATACGATTGGCCAAACCCAGGTTCTGCTGGGCGTTTACTGCTTTGGTGTGATAGCCTGCCCAGCGTGCAAAAAAGTCAGATTCTAAACCGCCCGCTTTTAGGGTCTCCATCCCCTGCAACCCGGCGACTGCAATACCAGAGGCTTTTCCATATTCTTGCACCAGCCGTAGATTGGCATCCTTGCGCTGTCGGGATACCCATTGCAAAACACCGACATTGATAATGGCAAAGGAAATCACAATGATGGTTAGGGGAATATCGTACTGGAGCATTGCGATCGCATAAAACACGATCATGACTGAGCTGATCAGGGTTGTTGTCAGCCGCCCCGACAATACCGCAGCCACACTGTCATTAAGGCTAATGCGACTGCTAATCTCCCCAGCAAACCGCTGCGCATAGAACCCCACCGGTAGCTGCAGCACATGCCACACAAACCGACTGGCCATCCCCACCGCCAGCTTGATCCGCAGCGATCTCAAATAGCGCAGCTGCAGCATGGTTAAGATCCCCTGCACCACCACCACCAGGGCAATACCCACCAGCACATAGGGCAACCAATCCAGACGTTTGGCTAAGAGAATATTGTCAATGTAAATGCGGCTAAACGCGGGCAGAGCTAGCGTGGGTAAAACCAACAAAAAACCCGCCAGGGTGCAGTAAATCAAAGCACCGGTCGAACCTGCCAGTCGCCGTACCAATGCTCCGATGACATTGGGCTTTTGTCCACCGGGTTTAAACTCGTTCGTGGGCTCAAAGGTCAGCGCAATCCCCGTGTACCCCTCATCAAATTCCTGTAGCGTCACCCGACGTGGGCCTGTGGCCGGGTCATTGAGGTACACATAGTTAGCCGTAAACCCCTCTACCACCAAAAAATGGTTGAAATGCCAAAATACAATAAATGGGGGCTTTAGCTGCTTGATGCTTTCCAAACTTTTCTTAAAGCCTTTCGCTTCTAGACCATAGGTGCGAGCAGCCTTAAGCACATTTGCCGCAGTCACTCCATCCCGTGATACCCCGCAGGCATGGCGCAGTTCTGCCAGCGGCACATAGCGACCATAGTGGCCCAAAACCATACTGAGTGCAGCGGCCCCACATTCCACCGCTTCCATTTGTAGAACCGTTGGCGATTTAACTCGATGCGCCATCCAACGTGACTCCTCTGGGCGAACGACTTAATGCCAGTTTTAATTGCTTGGCTAGGGTAAAACAGCATCTAAACAAGCATCTAAACAAATCATTAGAAACCGTTGAGAAGGCAACACTTCTTAACTTGGAGTTTGGGGTCGGTTTTGAGTTTTGAGTGCTTGGTTACTGGTTATTGGTTACTGGCCAGCTGGTTTGAGTGGGTATACCTCATTCCTTATCAACTTAAAACTGAGCACTCAAAACTACGTCTCCCCTCCAGCCATCGTCATAAAGCTAAACAGCTTGTACAGTATCCGTGCACTCACATTGCCGTCCCATTCATGATTGCCCGTCTCGCAAATGTCACAGCCAATAATACGTCGGCCACTGCGGACCACTTCACGCCACAGACAGTAAACCTCCTCAAGATTAAGCCCACCCGGAACAGGGGTCCCCGTGTGAGGACATAGCTTTGGGTCTAGACCGTCTACATCACAGCTAATGTAGACATGTTCAGGTAGGTGATGCACAATCTCCTGACACTGCGCTAGCCAGCTTTGCCCTGCATAGGCCGCCTGTTTTAGCTGCGTATCTAAATAGGTAACAATCCGTCCCTCAGACTGTTGAATCAGCAACATTTCACCGTGGGAGATATCACGAATACCCACCTGCACTAACGTTGAGATTTGAGGTATTTGCATCGCATTAAACATAATCGACGCGTGAGATTCTTTAAATCCTTCATAGGCATCTCGCAGGTCGCCATGGGCATCCAGATGCAGAATACCAAAGCTGAGATATTCCTGAGACAGTGACTCTAGGGCCCCCAAAGGAACACTGTGATCGCCACCGATGATAATAATCTTTTTTTGCTGTTCAAGGGCAATTTTTGTCTGATAGCTCACCCAACGACTCATGGTGCGACAGCCCTGGTTAATGCGTTCTAAGGCAGCCGCTAGCTCTGGATTATCGTCAGGCGTAATGCCTCGCTCTGCGTTGCGGATAATTGCGATCGCATCGGGTCTTAACCGCTGATTTTCGGCCACCAACCACTCCGGAATCGGCAGCATATAGATCCCTTGTCGCCACGCCTCAGGGTTATCAAAATCATAAAAGTCCAGCTGGGGTGATGCTCGTAAAATAGCAGCGGGTCCCTGACAGGTTCCATCCTGATACGACGTCGTCACATCCCACGGCACACCGATAACCACCGTACTAGCGTGGGTGTAATCATGGGGAAACCCAAACAAATTGCCGTTAACAGCACCCACCCCACCCGGATCAAAATTTGCAATTTTCTCGGCAATGCTTTGGTCTTGATGAGAAGACATTTTTCCAGATACAGGTTCTTGGCCCATACTAGCCTGCCAGCATAGTATGAATAAAGGTGGGCAAACAAAATGCTGCAGTGTGAATATCGCTGTTGTAATACTGCAGCTTAAACTTTTCAGCAATGTGTTGAGACCGATGCCGATCAAAATCGGCTACAGGATGTTTGCCATCCTTAGTACAGTAAGTAAAACTCCACATCCCCGTTGGATATGTGGGAATAAAGGCTAGATAACAAAAAACACTCTCACGATTAAAGATATCTTTTAGACAGTGATTTAATTCCACAAAGGCTTTCTGATTGAAATGGGGGGATTCACTCTGGGCCGTCATCACCCCACCCGGTCGCAGACAGCGATAAACATCCTGATAAAAGTCTTTAGAAAAAAGCCCCTCTGCCGGGCCAACCGGGTCAGAAGAATCCACAACAATCATGTCAAAGCAGCTATCTGGAGACTGCTTAACATACTCAATACCATCATCAATAATCAGTTTTAACTTGGGATGATCAAACGCTGACGACAAACTTGGCAAAAATTCTTTTGAAGCCCTGACGACAGCTTCATCAATTTCTACCATCGTCACAGTTTCAACATGATCATAGCGCAATATTTCACGGATGCTGCCGCCGTCACCGCCACCAATAACAAGAACGTTTTTGACATCTGGCTGCATGACCATAGGCACATGAATGATCATCTCATGGTAGCCCTTTTCATCCTTTTCGCTACACATCACCATCTTATCAACAGCCAGCATCTTACCGTATTCAAAGGTGTCAAATACCTCTACGGTTTGATAGGGAGATTTTTCTCTAAAAAGACAGTCTCCTTTATGGCGAATAGACAGGGCAATATTTTCGTTGCGATCGGTAAACCAGACGCTGCGGCTGTACCTGGGCACTACTAGCTGCTGAGCCGCATCATCCCTAAGCTCTCCCAACTCCATACTCGCTTTCTCTAATAGATCTAGCTGACCACGGTTGATTTCTACCGCCGAGCCATGTTCTGCCTGAAATGCTTTTTTGAGCATCTTATAGGATGTCCATGGATTGACAGAATCACCGCAGGTAAAAAGATCTACAGCCGCATAGCGATACTCTGGCCACGTATGAATTGCCAGATGGCTTTCTTGAATAACAACAACCCCTGACACGCCAAATGGTGAAAAATGGTGAAATACTGAACTAATGATTGTAGCACCCGACTCCTTAGCGGCACCCACCATACTGGACTCGATGCATGGCACATCGTTGAGTATTTCGGAAGAGCAACCATGGAATTCAACTAGAATATGACGGCCAAGAGATTTCATGCACGTATAGCCTCAATACAACCTGCTTGAAGAAACCATCCTTTAAAGGACTGACGATTTGCTGTGTCACTCACAAACCGACCTATCGCTAGTAAAATCCAGAAAATAGGGAGATAAAAACCAAGAGTCAACCGTTCAATTAACTTAGCTCAATAAGTTTATAACTAAATTGGCTCAACTTAAACATTGCTGTTGTTACAACAATCCTCCTCTAGAAGAATAGACAGTTTAATCATCAATCCGCCACCGCTTATTCTGCACCAGCAGGTGTGTCGCTTGATCTCTGGGTAAAGGCTTAGCAAAGTAATAGCCCTGGGCATACTCACACTCTAGCTGTTTGAGTAAGTATGCTTGGGTAGATGTCTCCACACCTTCGGCAATAATATCAAGCTTTAGCCGATGACCTAAGGACACAATGGTCTCAACAATATCGGCGTTCTCACGAATGCTCTCCATGCGGTCAACAAATGATTTGTCTATCTTTAGGGAGTTGATTGGCAACCGATGTAGATAGCTTAACGATGAATATCCAGTACCAAAGTCATCCAGACTAATGTATAGACCTTTTTGTTGGAGCCGTGTCAGCTGTTGAATTGCAGCATCAACATCTTCCATCGCAACGCTTTCTGTCAGCTCTAGTTTGAGTCTGCTGGGGTCAATTTGATGCCGCTGTATGGTGGCTGCAATTGTCGTTGACAGGTCCTGTCGTACAAACTGACAGCTGGAAAGATTGACTCCAATAAAAATTGGATGAGATTGGGGAAATTGCTGCTGCCACTGTCGCACCTGGTGGCATGCTTCGTTTAAGACCCAATCCCCCATGGGCAAAATCATGCCCGTATCTTCGGCAATACTGATGAAATCATTGGGGGGAACTGTACCACGCTCGGGGTGTAGCCAGCGAATTAGGGCTTCAAAGCCAGCAATTTTCCCTGAGGCTAACTCGATGATCGGCTGATAATACAGCCGGAACTGTTTATTATCTCCAGCATGACGCAGCTCCATTTCCAGTTGGAACTGAGATATTGAATGGGTGCGCATGGTTTCATCAAATATTGCATAGCGATCTCGCCCTAAATTTTTAGCTCTCCCGAGGGCACGATGGGCATCTTGCAAAAGTTCATGGGCCCGATATCTCAACCCTTTTTGATGCAGCGCTATCCCAATACTAATGGTGGTCCTTACCAGCTGACCATGGATATAAATAGAGTTCATCAGGGTCGTTTGTAAGTGATGGGTGATGTCCTCTGCATCCTGTACCTGGCTTACTGATGGCAGAATCACAGCGAATTTATCCCCACCGACTCTAGCGACTAAGGCTCCAGGCATTTGTTGAACTAGACGCTCAGCAACAATCTGCAGCAGCTGATCGGCGACATCCATCCCCAAACTTTCGTTGACTGATTTGAATACGTCTAAATCAATCAGCAGCAAGGCTACCATAGAGCTGCTGACACTGCGTTCGTTTAAGCGCTGCTGCAGATGCCTGAGACTAGATAGGCGATTGGGCAAACTGGTCAACGAATCGTAAAAGGTGCGATAGAAAATTTGGTAAGCAATGGTACTGCTGACAACGATGGCAAATCCCAATGCCGGTGGTACGACCGGAATCCAACCGCCATAGAAAAAAAGGACCCAGCCCGTGGCTACTAAAATTGATAGTGCGATCGCACTACTGATTATGAGCCGTAAAAACCGCTGGGTATACCAAACTAAAACAGCCCCAATCAAACACCAGCCCCCTATCCATAGACTCTCCTGCCACTGAGTCCACGTCCAAATTAATCGATAATCCCCTTCAACAACGGATAAAATTTGGCTAACAACATGGGCATGTAAGATAACACCTGGCGTTTTAGCAACAGATTTAGTCTGAGCATTCAAAGACGTAAAAAATGTGTCCTTGATACTCGGAGCAACAGTTCCCACCAGGATAACTTTATTCCTAAACCATTCAGGCTTGATCTCCCCACTGAGCACATCCGTTAAAGAGACCATTGGAATAGCGCTATTTTTAGCCCGGTATTGAAACATCACCTGGTAGCCAGCGGTGTCTTGATTTTGATAACCACCTGTATCTGGTGCCAGTGTGGGAAAAAATTGACCGACAATGGTAAGCCCTTCTAGGTTCTTGTCAAAAATCTCGGGACCATATCGCGCTCTTAAGACATGCAAACTTAACCGTAGGCCAAACGCATAATAGTTATCAGAGCCAAGCGCGGCAAACAAAAAATTACGGCGAATAACTCCGTCGGTATCCGTCACAAAGTCCGCAAACCCAGTGCGCTCTGGGTCCATACCTCTGGGTGCAGGCGTGCTACGTGCGGGATCTAACCCCACATCGTAAACACCGTATATATTCTCTGCGGCTAGCTGTCTATCTAGACGGTCGCGACCAGGAGGGTGCTCAATATCTCGATAGATATCTAGTCCAATGGCAGCGGGCTGATAGGTTTGTAAACGCTCTAGCAGTTCGGCAACCGTAGCATCACTTAAGGGCCATTGATTGTGGTGCTTAATATCGGCTTCATTAATACCTACCACAATTACTTCGGATGGGGCTACATCCGTTGCAGAATGGCCTATGCGACTGTCAAATAGCCTCAGCTCTAGTCCCTGCAGTCCACCTAGCTGACGTATGCCAATAACAAGCAGGGCTCCTACTAAAGCAATCAAAATATAGCCGTAGTTTTGTAGCTGTCGCCATAGCCACAGCTGTGTCGAACGCCGGTACCCCCTACTAAAGCGCCATCCGCTCAGGCCTGGGAAATGCAGTGGATGCAAAACCAAAAAACGATCAATCGATACACATAATTACCAAGGGTTCCCAATCATCGCAAAACCAGACCAATAGGCCGGATGACTAAAATTCCAGCTACCGCTGGCGTCTAGGCTTGGCAAATGACCAATTGTACGCATTTCAGCCCCGTAAACAGTACCATCATTAACACTCACCTGCCCCTGCAGCATGGCCAATTGCGCCTGACGCAAGGCGGCACTACGAGTTACTGGCTGCTCTAACGCACGGTAGAACTCTGCCATCAACCCCAAGGTTCCTTCATCACTAATAGACCAAAGGCTGGCTAGGGCAGTCTGTACACCCACATTGACGGCTAATCCTGCAAATCCAAATTCTGCAGCATGATCGCCCAGGGCCGTCGCACAGGCACTCAAAATTAAAAACTCGATAGTCTCAAAGGGTAACTCTCGCAGCTGATTCAGGGTGATCCGCTGATCCCACAGCTGAATGTAGGATGACTCTAAATCGCCAGGCTTAAACACTGCATGGGTCGCTAAATGAACGTGGGTAAATTTTTCCTGCTCCAGATGTTGATTCAAACCATCTAGCGTCGCATCATGATCCAGATACAGCTCATCGTCTGTGCCTTGACTGGCTAGATCTAATTCAAGAGGAACCGCTGCCAAATCACCCTGATTTTCAAAGTCAGCAATCCCCATCGCCAGAGTAGCGGACGCTTCAAACGGGTCGGCAACAGAGACACGTTCTGACTCCATCGACGTTAACCCTACGCTAGGTAACAGCCCAATAGTATAGTCTTCAATTAAAAAGTGGGTGCCACTGTGCAGAGCCGCCATGGGAAGAGAACGCAGCCCCTTATCTAACACGAAGCCAATATGATCAACATTGGCCTTAGTGAGATCTTTTAACAGGGGTCGTACTAGCCAATCATATAGTTTTTGAGACGCTGGCAGATATTGGGCAGGGCGCAACATCGGATTGGTCACCGTTTTATGAAACGTATCCACAACAGAGCTCACCTCTGCTGCGCTCACCGCAACAGACTTGTGTATCGGAGTTCCTTCAGCAGTGACCAATACAAGATCTAGATGAGTGTTTTTAACCTGCACATAGAGTAAAGCTGGAGTAATATTTTGAGTATTGCTTACCTGTTTTAATGTTTGCTGCGTTGTTTGTAATGACGGGGAAGCCGGAATCGGTAAATTAAGAGCCTGGGCAAACTCAGCAGAGAAGGTCATTTCTATTTGATTCCAGAGCAGTTCGCTCTCATCAAGTGCTTTGTCTTGGTCTCCTCTGACAGCAGTCGCTGTATTCAATTCATAGTTGGCTAAAACAGTCTCAGATGGATTAAATCTCTCTAAAGAGACCGGAAAAGGGCTTGAAGGACTCGCTTCGAGTGTTGCCGGTAGTGATGCAGTCGGAGGCTCAAATAAATTATTGAGTTCAATGGTGTCTAACTGAACTGTCTGAGTAGCTGTTTGAGGAGGACTGAGAGTATCTACTCCACTCGTAATCGTGCCTGCTGTGCCATGTAAAGTACTATCTCCTAGCACAAAAGGAACCACTGGCTCACTATTGTAGGTTAAACGAATTGTGCTGCCCCCTGTTGTTAGGAGGCTTGCATCAGTGCCCACAACAGTATCAACGGCTCGAAATGATTGTTGTGTGCTCACATCAATGTTTCCCCCCTGACCTTCACCGCTGGCATCGATAGAGTCAACCACAATACTATCAGCTGCATTTAGCCCAATATCTCCTCCCTGGGTCTTAACTGCGTCAGGGCTAACGGTCGTTGAGTCGAGATGTTGAGCTGCAATGCTCCCTCCGAGAGCGTTCAAGGCAATCAAGCCGCCATTGGCTCTATTGCTGCTGCCTGCCTCTGTATTCGCCATTAGTGAAGCGGCTGTAATGTTTCCCCTCAGGGTAATTAGGGAAATATCACCCGCATTACCTAAGTTAGTTACCTCAGCGGCGGCGGCGGTGACAATGTCATCGGTGACAATATCACCATCAATCGCGCTGAGAAAAACACTGCCGCCATTCCCCCGATTGTTCAAAACGCTGCGGGTAGTTGTGTTTAGCCTATTGGCTGCAATGCTTCCTTGAGTCGCACTTAGATAAATATCTCCAGCACTAATAGAGTTGTCAATGGTAGAAAATGTACTGGTTTCTATATCACCTAAAGTAATATCAGCTGCCGTAATCGACACATCTCGTCCTGGTGCGCTGAGACGATTGTTGGGAGCCATGGTAAAACTTCCCTGACCATCGCCATCTGCATCTGCCAAAAAAATCACACTACCTGACCCTTGGGCAAATCTCAGTTCCCCATCACTAAGGGGGGCAATGGTAATGTTGTTATCGGCTTGAAAGACAACGTTCGCATCGCCGATGATGGAGGATTCTAGGGTGTTTTCATACAGGGTTTGGGTATTGCTGATGCCGATCTCTCCTGGATCGCTCCCTGCACGAATTTCAATATTTTCTGGGTCCAGCAGTAGGGTGCCTGGAGTGCCTTGCGATCGCAAATCCACCTCGCCCCCAAAATACAGCTGTTCCTTGCCTGACACCTCTACTATGCCACCTGCTTGGTCCCCCTGGGCACTGACGCCCCCCCTAAACTGGGTGGTTCCGTCTGCCCAAATAACAACCTGTCCCCCAGTCTCACCATCCGCAATGATCGTCGACGCAGCATCGATCAAAGTAGATTGTGCCGTAGGCAAAACACCACGCCCTTGATAGTCACCACCAATTAAAATTCGCCCGCCGTCGGCCGCACGCAGTGTACTCCCCATAGTGGCTACATGGTCACCCAAAATTTGGATACGCTCAGTGGCGCTCAGCTCACCACCTACTAAAGTAGTGCCTACAGCAATGTCTGGTAGGGGTGAGCCCGTTAAGCTAAGGTTGCCGTCCTGACCAAGCTCAATAGCAGTGGCATGCTCCGCTCCAGGGTCACTTAGCCAGGGGGGTAACGTTGCTGACGTTTGTGCATCAGGTAAAAATCGGAAGCCATTATCAAGAACAACTCTTTCATGGGTGCCAACCGCCGCCAGGGTAACTCTCCCACCGCTTATTGTGCCCTGATTGATCACACTGTGCCCCAACAGTGACAAAGACCGATCGTCATCAACCTTAAGATTTCCTGAATTGATAATGGTGCCTGCACTCTCAGGATTAAATTCAAATCTCAGAATATTGCCACGCACACTGTCTGGATAACCAGTCAAATCAAAATGACCCTGGTCAAAGTCTAATCGTTCAGCTGTTACAACCGTAAAGTCACCCGCTAGATCAATCGAAGCGCTCGTCCCAAACAAAACCCCTGCCGGGTTGATCAAGTACACATCAGCTGCACCTCCACTCAGCGCTATCGACCCATCAATATTAGACGGTATGCCGTTAACAATTCGACTAAAGACAGCCTCTGTACCAGGTGCCACCTGAAATTCAGCACTAACACCACGCTCTAGGTCAAACTGTTCAAAGCTGTGGAATAAGAGCGTACCGTCATCTGTTACAGCGCCACCCAGAATATTAAACTTGTCGTTCTGCTGAACAACCCTAGTTTGAACAGAATCTTCTGCTGAGAGTATCTGAGCATGACTCGACAAATCAGGAGCCCACAACGTTGATGATATTAAACCAATAGAGCCTATTAAACGAAGACGCTTATGCCACAATGTTTGAGGCCTACCCATAACAATACATCATTATTTAGATGACTATTTCTAGTCAGTACAGGTCGGCTTTGCCAACGAGCTTTAATCTGTTGTAGCTGCTGTTGGCATTCCTACAGAATCAGTGTCTATCGACAGTGGCACAATTTGCTCAAGTCGAGCTGATGCCATTAATGTTTGCCACTGACTCAATACAGATTGGTCCTGAGGCTGTTGTTGTAACTGCTCCATCAATACCCCCAGGCGATCGTACCAAAGACCACGACTGCCTGAAGTCGATGCATCTACTCGATCAATCCAACCCTCCACAGAGATGTTTTCTGATCGGTTATTAGGGTTGCATACAATTGAAGCCGCCCAGCGATATCTTTGATCAATTTCTAATTTTGGAGCATCAGCCATGTTACTGAAATCTAGACCAACTAAATCAGCTGCAGGCTCCACAGTAAAGTTTGTTTGATAGATAATCTCATCTTGAGCATTAAACAAGTAAAACTCCAGCTGTTTAGCAGCGGATACCTCTGGCATGCTTAACCACAGCGTTGGTTTAGGTACAGCCGTTGCCCCTAGGTTACTTTCTGGCACAATCGCAACAAGAGGTTCAACCGCACAGGCAGATGAAGGGAGTCGAGACGCACCGCTGACGCGTCTGCCGGGCAATCCCTGGCGTACCTGGTCTTCATCAGCTGCCTGGGCTATGCCAGAAAAACAGCATAACACTCCTAGTAAGACCACCAGCGCGGCACGATGGGTGGGGTGTTTAGAGAGGATGTAGGTAGAACCTAAGTTAGTTAAAAAGTTGGTAAGTTTCATACAGGAAAACAAATCTGATGTCTTGCGATTCATATGTAGCGTTGTCTTTGTTAAGGTTCTTGAGCGATAAAAAGCCTTTGTAGAATAAACAGCACCCACGGGAGACTTCCTGTCTAACTAGAGCCAAAGCAGACAGGGAAAAGCATACTAGTCGTATTTTCTGTTAATGAGGTTAGGCTTTTAATTCCCCCGCCATGGACCTCTGTAACTTTTCTAAGCCATGGAAATACTCAATCAAAACCGTAGTTGTACCTACCCAATCATGTGTATTATACGAAAACGTATATACCTATTTAGACAAAAGTAGAGCCATTTATCCCCTAATAGAAGAGCGCAACAAACTTCTAAAAGTGCTGATAAATAAGCTACAGAAGATTTTCAGTATAAAAACCAATGATTTAAACCACCTGTCTTTAGATAACAGCTAATTCAATAATGTTTCGCCATTTGTCGGAGACTACCAGCACAAATGTGTCTATAGTTATAAATTGCTAACCAGTATTATTTATCAAAATTTCATCTGTCTCGACAAACCAAAAACCGTCTCAAGGTAGAAGACTTGAGACGGTTTTTTAAGATGGACTATTAATGTAATAGAGAACTATCGACTGCGTGTCTTCTTCTTGCTGCGTTTTCCAGAGGTAGATTTACGTCCCGAGTCGTAATCCATAGTGTTTTTAGACTCCCGAGAAATGTAGTCAATCAAGGCCAGGCTCAGTGATTTGTCATCAAAATCTTTGTATCCTGATTCATGAGATCGCCTTTGATCCCGTTGGCTGGGTTGAAGAATTTTACTTGTTGCTAGGAAAATACCGATGACGATGAATAATGGTAGAAATGGCATAGGGAAAACCCTCGTAAAATTCAGTAGATGCTCTGATTTGGGAACCACGGAGTAATCATAGCTCTGTGAATTTACGGTGAAGATGACGTTGATCACACCAGATCTAGGATTTAGATGGCACGCAGCGGTGACCCTCCCCTGCCTTAATCTGACTGCTTAAACTAAAGAACGTCGCCAGTTAAAGAAACGCCGCAGCGTGTTCTGTAGAAAATCATTCTTGGCATAGCTCTGCTTGGTTAGCTGCAGTGCTGCTTTAGCGTTGATTTCTGACAGCGTAGGATAGATGTGAATGATGCTCTTGATGGCACCGATTTTCATTTTGTAGCTCATGGCTAGGACAATTTCATGAATGAGCTCACCTGCATGGGGACCTACGATGTGGGCACCTAGAATTTCACCATTCTGCCGGGTAATAAATTTGGCAAATCCATACCCAGCTGCTTCTGCCAGGGCTCGATCTACGTCCTTAAAGTCGTGTTTTAGAACGGCTACATCATCTCCATAGCGATCCTTTGCCTGAGCTTCAGTCAACCCTACGCGGGCTAACTCAGGTTCTGTAAATGTCGCCCATGGAATGACACGGTAGTCAGCCTTTTTGGTCGCTAAAAATAGAGCATTTTGAATAACGACAGCGGCTTCATAGCCAGCAACATGGGTAAATTGATACCCACCAATGACATCACCGGCACCATATATATGCTTTGTACTGGTCTGGAGTTTCTCATTAACCTTAATACCGGCTTTACCCACTTCTACACCAGCGGCGTCTAATCCTAAAGACTCTACATTGGGGATACGACCGGTAGATAGCAAAATTTCATCGACAACAACGACCTGGTCACCCACATAAAGATGCTTTTTACCATCAATGACTTCTACTTTTCTAGCTCGGCTTTTAGTGAGTATTCGAATGCCTTCAGATTCCAACTGCTTTTGGACAACGGCTGCAGCCTCAGGCTCTTCCTTGGGCATAATTTGATCACGGCTGGCGATGATAGTTACCTCTGCCCCCAAACGCGCAAAGGACTGCCCTAACTCACAGCCAATCGGACCGGCCCCAACTACAGCTAGGGAGTCAGGTCGATTCTTTAAGGAGAACACCTGCTCATTGGTTAAGAAACCGGCTTCTTTTAAGCCTTCTATGGGGGGAATGGCCGGTCGAGATCCTGTCGCAATTAGAAAATTACGTCCCTTTAGCTGTTGACCATTGATCTCAAAGGTTTTGGGGTCGCTAAACTTACCAGAGCCGTAGAATACATCAACGCCAAGGGATTCAAATCGTTCTGTGGAATCATGCTCTTGGATAGTCCCGATGACGTTTTGGACATGGTTGATGGCTTCTTCAAACTTAATGGTGGGTTTTGAGGTGTAAATACCAAATTGAGACCCAATGCGCACATGATGAGCAACCTGCCCAGCGTGAATTAAGGACTTGCTAGGGACACATCCATAGTGAAGACAGTCACCTCCTAGAAGATGCTTTTCAACCAGGGCAATGCGAGCATTTAGCTGAGCCCCAGCACTAGCGGCCACCAATCCGGCAGAACCGCCCCCAATCACGACAAGATCGTACTCCACTGCCATAGTTTGCTGCTCCTGTTTGATTTCATGTTTGAAGCTACAGGCCATTTCTGAACCTCGGCTGAGAACATATAGAAAAAAACCTAAAGGTAATCGTCAGGACAATTTTCCTGGACATTAGCTTAAGCGAACACGTAGCGATTGCGGATCTTTGGGGTGGACCGATCTAGCAATGCCGACACGTTAACTATAGGGCTTAGCTAGCCCCAACTGGGTATAAAAAGTTCACGTTTTCAGCCAACAGCTCTGACGGGACGATGGCTTCAGCTTGACAATAGGCGCTTGCAAGCAATAGCAGACGCACGTTTTATATCGCCATATGAAAGCCGAAGGGGCAATCTAGATTTTTAGTGAGTTTTTCAGCAAACTCTGCTTGTTAATTGGCTGTAGACCGAGATAACTATTGCACTACTTTGGCAAATGATGATTTATGAACTAATGACAGCGTGTCCATAGGTTGACGTTTCTGCTTTTAGCATTTTGAGACCAAATAGGGCTCGCAAACCTAACTTTTCAAACCAGGGCATTCCCAGCCCCGATTGCGTTTTGAGCATAAAGTATTCTTCAAACGCGGCTTTAACCCAGATCACCCATGGCCCTTGTACCGCATAGGAGCGCTTGCGTTTGCCGGTCTCAGGGTCAGGTAGAACAGGGGCCGCAATATAAGCAATACCAGTATTGCCAAAGTCTGCAAAACAGAGGGCATCCAGTGTTGGCACCTGTAATGGGGCTTTAATTGCTCCTAGCTCAACTGCAATGTTGTGGGCGACTGCTGTGGCCATGGCCTCTGCCATTTGACCACTCTTGGGCAGTCCAATCGGAATCTGTGTCAGGTCAGGTTGTTCAAGCTGAGTGCTAACACCTGCCGCATAAATTGTTGAAAATATAGGATGACGCTGGGTGGGTAAAACAGGAATAAAGCCGTTAGCATCAGCTAAACCAGGTACGGCTTGAACAAAACTAGCACCGCGAAACGCAGGTAAGATCATGGAATATTTAAAGGGAAGAGTTTGGCCATGGGCCAGGATGATAGTCTGTTCCTGGACGGCTTTAATTTCGGCGTTGTCAATCACTTGAATATCTCGTTCCTGCATGAGAGCGGCTGTAAGTTTTTTAGCGTTTTTAACGTTTGACACTCCCAAATGCCCAACGTAGGGTTCGGGTGTGACATAGGTAATTGATACCTGCTGCCGCAACCCAAGACGCCGGAGCTCATGATCGGCCATGAGAACAAACTCATAGGCAGGGCCAAAACAACCAGCACCGGGCGCTGCACCTACAACGATAGGTCCCGGATTTTTGAGAAAGTCTAACCAGGCTTGCCGAGCAGTCAGAGCGTGGTCAGGGGTACACACCGACTGAGTGTAGCCGCTGGGCCCTAACCCTGGAATTTGGTCAAAGGCCAGAGCCGCACCGGTTGAGATCGCAAGATAGTCATACGTTAGCGAGAGATTTTCTTTAACAGTAATCTGTTTGTTATTAGGGTCCAAACGGGTGACTTTACCTGGCACCCAGTTAAGATGATGCCGCTGGGTCAGTTGCGACAGATCTAGCTGAATATGCGCTAACGACTTTTGGTTTAGCGCCACCTGAATGAGTCCAGGAATAAAGGTAAACTTAGGCTTATCGGAAATCAGTGTTACCGTATGGGTTTTGGGTAGCAAGTGGCGTAGTTCATAAGCTGCAGGCAACCCCGCCAAACCTGCCCCGATGACAACAACATTTGCCATAATATTTAATTCTCCGTTTATTAACCTGGCTACCTGAAAAGAAACCACAGGTTTTAACTGGGCATGGGTTGTCCCAAAACTCAGTATGCCATTGTTTTATTATTTGATTATATAGATATTAAAAAGAGAGCATGATTCTGTCAACATTTGTGATAATCACTTATTTATTCTCTTTAAAAAATATTTCGACTCCCTAGCCAAAAGACTTTTAGAGAAGATCTAGAGATATAGTTGATTAAACTACTATTTAGTTATATAATGATTTTAGAGGCAAGATTTCAATTCCGACACATGTCTCATAAATCCAGGTTAGCTATGTATCACTTTAGTAAGACTATTCAAGCTTCCTTCGATGAAGCCATAACCCAGGTAACTGCGGCACTCCAGGCTGAAGGCTTGGGAGTTTTAACCGAAATCGATGTGCAAGCGGCTTTTAAGAAAAAGCTGGATACCAATTTCCGTAACTATAGGATTCTCGGGGCTTGTCATCCGCTGATAGCGTATCGCATGTTGCAAACCGATGATAAAGCTGGGGTGCTCTATCCCTGTAATGTTGTCGTGCAAGAGCATGAAGATGGACGGGTAGAAGTCTCGGCTATAGATCCATTGATTATGTTTTTAATGATCCATAGCCCTCAGGCTAAAGAGATTGCTCTGGAAGCCAGTCAAAAGATGCAGGCAGTCATGGACCGTTTGCCTGCTGCCACCCCGGTTGCGGCTTGATGCTTAACAGACTAACCACAGTATATTTCAAAAATGGAGGTCACATGTTTAACAATGTTGGTATCGTTGATCGTTTGTTGCGATTGTTAGCGGCAATGGTGCTGCTTTATTTTGGGTTGCTGGTCTATGCTGGTTCAACCTTAGGGATTGTCTTAGATATTGTTGGCGGTATAGCCTTGCTTAGTGGTGTATTTGGCTCCTGCGCTCTCTATGGACTATTGGGTATCAATACCCGAAAATCTGAGCAGGGTTCATCCATGTAGCCGTACTGAACTTTTTTCTTCTCTCTTAAAGCAGATGCTCGGCTGGAGTGTGGCTCAATGCTCCAGTGCGAGTTTTTTTAGTCGTTTTTTAGATAAAGCCCATGGATGATAGGTGGGATGGGCATAAGTGCAGCCTACATCGTTTTAGCAATAGACCCATTGGCATTCACCGGGCACTCACACCCGTCGCGATCTAGCCAATGCTGCCCTACCTGATAAAGTGCTGTAAATACAGGCTGAAGCTCCTTGCCCTTTGGTGTGATGGCATACTCTACTCGAGGCGGTATTTCAGGATAGGCACGTCGTTCGATGATGCCGTACTCTTCCAAACTGCGCAGCTTAGCTGTCAGCGTCTTAGAACTAATGCCGGGTAGGGCGCTCAGTAACTCATGGGTGCGACGGTCTTGGTCCCAAAGTTCCCGCAAAATCAATAATGACCACTTACCACCCAACATATCAAGGACAAATTGGATTGGACATTGGGACTGAAAACAATCGTGAGTATCGAGCATACAAAGCCCATAGAACGAGTCTTTATACTATTTTCCCTTGATTATTTTGGAACAGAAATTAAGACATCTTTAAGTAAACCGAAGTTTCATTTTTCTTTAAGATGAACTCTGAAATCCTGATGGCTAGCATTTTTTTACTTTAGGTAAGTCTAATATTTTCCAGTTTTTCCCTAAGGCACTTCTAAGATACCGTCTTGTCATTTTATAGAGACAAAGGAGGATAGAGACGTATCCAAAAAGAGAGTTTTAGAATGATCAGACTATTGGTTGGCATACTCGTTTTTGTCATTAATGTTGTCTATCGTAATCGTCCCTACCCCCGGTTCTACGTTCTCGAAACAGTTGCTCGTGTTCCCTATTTCTCCTATCTCTCAGTTTTACACCTCTATGAGACCCTGGGCTGGTGGCGTAGAGTCGATTGGCTCAAGGTTCACTTTGCTGAATCCTGGAATGAGCTACATCATTTGCTCATTATGGAAGAACTCGGTGGGGACAAAGACTGGATTGATCGATTTCTAGCTCGTCATACAGCTCTGCTTTACTACTGGATTGTCATTGGGCTTTATTTAGTTTCCCCCAACGCGGCTTACAACTTTATGGAGCTGGTTGAACACCATGCCTACACCAGCTATGACAAGTTTTTGAATCAAGCCGAAGAACAGCTTAAGAGTTTACCGGCCCCAAAGGTTGCCATTGATTATTATAGAGATGGTGATCTATATATGTTTGACGAATTTCAAACAGCGCAACAACCGGCTCAGCGCCGCCCTGAGATCAACAATCTCTACGATGTCTTTGTTGCCATTCGTGATGACGAAATGGAGCATGTTAAAACAATGGTAGCCTGCCAGCTACCCGATGCTCACCAGAGCTTTAGCAGCCCCCATACCCCACACTTACAGCCTAAAGGTGCTACTAACTAAACGATAAGATTTAGTCCCCGAGTCGGCACTCAAATATAGACACTGGCTCTACTGATAACTTTAGAGCCAGTGTGCACGTTTACTATAGGCAACCCAAGGCATACGACTCAGTGCAAATTCTCGGTTTCTGCATAGCCACGGTACCCTGTGACCAGTCGACTACCATCCTTAAAGACGTGAACTTCTATTTGATCGCTAGCCCATGTGATGCGATCTGCCAACGCAGGATTAAAAACTCGGACTTGCTGATTACGAGACGATACAGGTGATGTGGGTTCATTAATAGCCAGGGATTCAATGTAAGGGCCATCAATCAGAATATCAAGCTGTTCCAAGAGAGTTTGAGAGCCCTCTGGCGAGTTATCTTTTTGTAAGTCCGCCAGGGGAAACCCACTAAAGGACATGACATTGAGCCCATGAGCCTTTACCCTTCTCGCAACCTCGGCTAATGCTGTTGCCTGCCAAAAGGGTTCACCCCCTGAAAAAGTCACCCCCTCATTGTCAGGATCATCAAGAATACGCTTAACCAACTCATCAATGGAAATAATTTGGTTATGTTCAAAAGACCAGGAGTCTGGATTAAAACATCCTGGACATTCTCGTAAGCACCCCTGTACCCAAACTACAGCTCGACGCCCTGGCCCATTGACTTCAGAACGGTTGACATATCCCATAATGTTGAGGTGATTGGGAGGAATATTGGTGGGTCCTTTAGTAAGTGACATGATAGTTCTCTCGGTAACTCATCGTAAAAACTATTATCGTCCATAACAAATTGAGAAGCCATTAAAAAATCTCTCATCTGGAGGATTATGATCGATTAAATTGAAGACTCATAGGTAAAGTCTTTTGATTTCGGCGTCTTTATTTATTTATGAACAGACATTCGAGGTAGAAAAATCCTATGGCCAGTTCTGCATCACTCTCTTCCAGCGTCGTTGCCAGTCAAAAATCGCAGGTTGAGGAAAATCTGCTGACGCCCCGTTTTTACACTACTGACTTTGAAAAAGCTGCCAATTTAGACCTTTCTGAAGGAGAGGTGGATTTACAGGCCATGCTGTCAGAGATGAGGGCTGACTACAATCGCCACCACTTTGTCCGTGATGATGCGTTTAAGCAAACATGGGACCATATTCAAGGAGAAGAGCGGCAGGCATTTGTAGACTATCTGGAACGCTCTTGCGTTTCAGAGTTCTCTGGATTTCTATTATTCAAAGAGCTGTCGCGTAAGCTCAAGGGTCGCAGTCCGATGCTGGCAGAAATTTTTTCGCTGATGGCCCGAGATGAGGCACGCCATGCGGGATTTTTGAATAAAGCCATGTCAGATTTTGATATCTCGCTAGATCTCGGTAGGCTCACTAAAAAACGAGACTATACGTTCTTTCCAGTCGAGTGGATTATCTATGCCGTCTATCTATCGGAGAAAATTGGCTACTGGCGCTATATTTTGATCCATCGGCATCTAGAGCAGCATCCTGAGAACCGCTTCTATCCATTGTTTAATTATTTTGAAAGCTGGTGCCAGGATGAGAATCGCCATGGCGATATTTTTAAAGCATTGTTGCGATCGCAACCCAATATGTGGAAAACCTGGCAGTCTCGCCTCTGGAGCCGTTTCTTTCTACTCTCTGTCTTTGCTACCCACAGTCTCACCGTTCACGAACGGACCAAGTTTTACGAAATGCTCGGTCTCGATGCCACCCAGTTTGACATTGACGTCATTCGTGAAACCAACAATACCTCAGCTCGTGCTTTCCCTGTGGTTCTCGATGTTGATCATCCTGACTTCTTTAAGCGGCTTGATCGTTGCGCTGCCCGCAATCTAAAAATGCAAACCATTGCCAAAAGCTCAGCTCCTAGGGTGTGGAAGTTCCTGCGCAAAGTTTCTTTGGTTACTGGCACTGTTGGAGATCTGTTTCGGCTATATTTGATCCCTCCCGTTGATGCTGAGGCAATGAGAGAGGTCGTTCGTTAGAGTGGGCAATGTAGTCCCAGCCAGCAAACTTGAGCCAGCTCAAGTTTGCTGGCTGGGACAGGCTATAAGTAAGACAAACCTTCTGACAATCATTTACCCAGGTTGAAAATCTGAAACTACCCCTCGTCTTAATTCGTAGCGATTCTCTGAACTCTCTGGATACCAACCTACGAATTCGTCAAATGACATAGGGGGTTCGCCAAAAAATAAGATACCCATCAGATTGGAACAATTTTGATATCCCACTTGGGTAAAGTCTCAGATCGTTGCCACTTTTGTTGATACGGTTCTAACTCATCAGGCGGAACCATAATACCCTTCTCGTAGATCCC
>JBCDIX010000089.1:0-24225 GCA_038748405.1 Cyanobacteria bacterium P01_H01_bin.21
ATTTTGGGCTTGACGGTAGCGCTGACCCAGTTCATCAGGGCTCAAATGAGGGGTAATGGAAATGCGTTTGGGCATAAGGAGGAGGTAAATACTCTACACGACCTTCTCTATATTATGGTCCTTCATTCTGACTTGATATAACTCTAGCTATTCGTCAACGTCAGCTCGCATATACCATTCCTAAAAGCTGCCTGCTCAAACCTCGCTTGCCAGACTCTGGCTATCGACCAGACGTTGTCGTTTTGGACAAAGCAGCACTCATTAACGAGCCGTTGTGGAAAACTGCTTCGACCGTTCAATTTGGCAAAAGCATTCCGTTTGTTGTTGAGGTGGTCAGTACTAACTGGCGTGATGACTATGCCCACAAATTAGTCGAATACGAGGCAATGGGCGTCATAGAATACTGGATTGTGGATTTTCGGGCTCTAGGTGCCGTACGCTACATCGGTCAGCCTAAACAGCCAACCATTACCATTTGCCAGTTAGTTGATGGAGAATATCAGCTAGAGCGGCTAGTGTCAGGACAGCAGTTGTGCTCATCTATTTTTCCTGAGATAGAGCTGACAACGGACGAAGTTTTTCAATCAGCTGAGCTATAAAGCTTACTGTAAACAAAACTGTCCGTTTGCAACAAAGACGCAGAAACTACAAACAAAGCTTTAGCCACTTAAGACAATAGGAATAGCATCAGTGCAATCGGAGGCACTCTTTATGGTCGTCCAAGGTACATCTATTCCAGAAACTTCTACGTCTGCCTACGAATTGGCCACTCACACTATTGCTAAAGATCTGCTAGCCCAGACTAAAGAAAACCAGAGTTGGCTTGGGCAGCTTCGCGATCGCACCCGTCTCCATGACCAGCTGCTCGGTTTTGCCATGGCTAACCCCGGTCTCCGCGTCCAGCTATTTCGTCTAATTGACTGTCTTCCGTCCCTTTCTGACAAGACTGAAATTGCCCGTCATATTCAAGATTATCTCGGCAAAGATACTGTTGAGCTGCCCGGTCCCCTCAAGGCACTGCTCAATTTTGCCAATCCCGACTCAGTTCCTGGCCACCTGGCGGCCACCACATTCTCCACTGCCGTTGCCACACTGGCCAAAAAATATATCGCAGGTGAAACCATTGGCCAGGTTTTCAAAACGTTAAACCAGCTCAAAAAACAAAATCTCACCTTTACCCTTGATTTGTTGGGTGAAGCGGTTGTTACTGAAACAGAAGCCGAAGATTACTTGAATCGCTATCTGTTGTTGATGGAACAATTAGCCGAGCGATTCCCTAAGCAGGATGATACTATCCCTAACGCTCAAGTGTCGGTCAAACTAACCGCCTTTTACTCCCAGTTTGATCCGTTAGATCCCACTGGCACCCAGGCCAAAGTCAGTGAGCGAGTGCGAAAATTGTTGCGTAAAGCTGCAGACCTCGGTATTGCTATCCATTTTGATATGGAACAATATGCCTATAAAGATCTTACCCTGGCAATTTTGAAAGATGTGTTGATGGAAGATGAATTCCGTCAGCGCAGCGATATTGGAATTACGCAGCAGGCTTACTTGCAAGATAGCTATGGGGATCTAAAAGAGATTATTCAGTGGGTCACTAAGCGCGGCACTCCCCTGACGGTCAGACTGGTGAAAGGGGCCTATTGGGACCAGGAAATGATTAAGGCCATCCAGCATGGTTGGACGCCGCCCGTCTATCGTCACAAAGTCTCCACTGATGCCAATTTTGAGCGCATGACTCAGCTGCTGTTAGAAAATCATCAGGTTGTCTATGCTGCCATTGGTAGCCATAATGTGCGATCGCAAGCCCACGCTATTGCCATTGCCGATGCTCTTCAAATCCCTAAACGTCATATAGAGCTACAGGTTCTCTACGGTATGGCTGACAAACTAGCGGATGCCCTGGCTGGTCGCGACTATCGTGTCCGGGTCTACTGCCCCTATGGCGACCTGATTCCGGGTATGGCCTACCTGATTCGTCGTTTGTTAGAGAATACGGCCAACACTTCATTTTTGCGACAGAGCTTAGAAGCCACGCCCTCAGCAGATCTGTTGGTCAAACCAGAGTTCACTCATATCGATACTCAACCGGCTGAGCCCGTTCATGTGGGCCAGTTTGCTAATGCGCCTGATGCTGATTATGCCCAGGCTCAAGCCCGACAGACAGCGCAGCAGGCGCTTAGCCAAGTGCGTAGTCAGCTAGGTCAAACCTATGGGTCTTGGGTCAATGGCCAGTATCTGCCAACAGAAACTATGGTGCCGTCAGTCAATCCTTCAAATCCGGCTGAAATTGTTGGTCACATTGGTTTAATCAACACTGACCAGGCTGACCAAGCGGTTGCTGCTGCTAAAGCTGCTTTTATGACCTGGCGGCAGACTCCCGCCGCAGAACGAATTGCCTGTCTGCGGCGGGCGGGTGACTTGATGGCCGCACGCCGGGCAGAGCTGGCTGCCTGGGTGGTGTTAGAGGTGGGTAAACCGCTCCGAGAAGCGGATGGCGAAGTGTCAGAAGCGATTGATTTTTGTCGCTATTATGCCGATGAGATGGAGCGTCTGGAGCGGGGTAAGGCAGCTGATCTACCCGGAGAGACCAATCGATATCGCTATTTTCCACGGGGGATTGCTCTGGTGATTTCGCCGTGGAATTTTCCGATTGCGATCGCAACTGGCATGACTGTTGCTGCCCTTGTCACAGGCAACTGCACCCTGCTCAAACCTGCCGAAAATTCAGCTATTATTGCCGCTAAACTAGCTGAGATTTTAATCGAAGCTGGTTTTCCGACCGGAGTATTCCAACTGCTATTTGCTAAGGGTTCTACTGTGGGTGCCCATCTGGTTGAACATCCCGATATTCATCTCATCGCCTTTACTGGCTCTAGAGAAGTGGGCTGTCGTATCTATGCAGATGCGGCTCAGCTAAGTCCGGGGCAGAGCCACCTGAAACGAGTGATTGCTGAGATGGGTGGCAAAAATGCCATCATTGTTGATTCCAGTGCTGATCTCGATCAGGCTGTGCAAGGTGTGGTGCAGTCAGCCTTTGGCTACAGTGGCCAAAAGTGCTCCGCTTGCTCACGGGTGATTGTTCTAGAGACCATCTATGAGACGTTTGTACAACGACTAATTGAGGCTACTCGTTCGCTCAATGTGGGTGCTGCCGATTCTCCTGATACGAAAGTTGGTCCGGTAATTGATGCTACATCCCAGCAACGAATTCAGAAATTTGTTGAGGTTGGCAAACAGGAAGGAGACATGGCGCTTTCTATTGAGCCCCCAGCTACTGGCTATTTTGTCGGCCCCACTATCTTTACTCAGATTTCTCCCGATGCCCAAATTGCTCAACAAGAAATCTTTGGGCCTGTGGTTGCTGTTATCTCTGCAAAGACGTTTGAAGAAGCGCTCACCATTGCCAATGGCACCGACTATGCTCTCACAGGCGGTCTCTTTTCTCGTACTCCTGAACACATAGAACAGGCTCAAACCAGCTTTGAGGTGGGCAATCTCTATATCAACCGAGGTATTACGGGGGCCATTGTCGCCCGCCAACCCTTTGGTGGCTTCAAACTCTCTGGTGTTGGTTCCAAGGCAGGTGGTGCTGACTATCTCCTTCAGTTTATGGAACCCAGCGTCGTTACAGAAAACATTCAACGGCAGGGGTTTGCCCCGATTGAAGGGTTTGACTAGTGTGGCCGCATTCAAATCTCATCTGGGTCAACGCCTAATGCTCGGAGTTTTTCAGCTAGTCGTTGCGATCGCTGTTGTTCTGCAAGCAACGCCTGTTCTGCTGTCACTGCCTGCTCCTCTGCAGTTAGAATCCAGCTGCCAGTGTCATCAAACCATCGTAGCCAAAGGCGCTCTATCCCCTGATATTCACCGTGCCACGTACCTAAGCCAATCTTTAACTGAGGAATCCATAGTCGATTATCTGGTAGCTCCAGCTGCTCATAAGCTCCATCTATCAGATGGAAAACCCTCAGAATATTCTGGTAGCGGTCAAATACAACATAGTAAGGAACTCGCAAAATCTGTTCATACACCTGCCACTTGCCAGGCGGAGTATCTGGAGCGGTTGGCGCTGGTACGTTTCCTAAATCCTCTTTCTCAGTGCCTGGAGAGATCAGTTCTACTATCACATAGGGGCTTATACCCTCTTGCCACATGACGTAGCTAAGCCGCATGTCCCCACGGTATAGGCGCGGGACCCCAACTGCTACAAACCAGTCGGGGCGTTTGTACCAAAGCTGATGGCGCACATCGTAATAAAGGTTCAGATCGCTACCAGTAAAAATTTGGTCTGTCCCATAGTCTTGCAAACGAAACGTAGCGCTGAGCAATTGAGGCTGAATATCGTGAAACTCGTCTGGCAAACCGGGCTCCTCAGGGTTCTCGCTCGGCAAATCATACATCGTCGGCAATGTTTCCCACGGTGGACGTGGCGGATCAGTTTGCTCGTCGGGATATTTGAGGATATGCCTGGACATGAGCGTTTTGGGGCAAAGACCGCAATTTTGTAAAATGAGAAGGCCTGATAGTTCTCAAATTCTATTCTAATGGCTGACCACCCGATGAATGGTCGATGACTATCAACCACTGCTAGCCGTGTGCTGGCCGCAATTGCCAGAGTTGAGTTAGTAAAAGTGAAGGATTAACCTGATAAATAGCGCCTGGAACTGGAAAAAACGGTCGTCATATCGCTTTATCTAGCCGTGGGCTTACTGTATGTAACGAAAAAGAAAGAATTACTTACCCTTAGGGCAGCTTTAAATCCAATAGCTGATTATTTTCGTATTAATTAAAGGATTGAATGGGCTGTTTCGCTCTGTACCTTCTTTGAGATAACACTATGGGACAACGGCAGCGAGCTGCAATCTGTACTGCGGTGCTGGTAGTATTTTGTCTAATAATAGGGCGTCCTGTCATGGCTCATGGTGGAGACGTTACTCTGGCAGAATTGCGAGAACAGCCCCAAGCTAATTATGAGTTAAGGGTCAACTTACCCAATGCGTTTGCAAATAGCACATTATTGCCCCAGTTGCCCGCTCGCTGCCAGCTAGAAAGTCCTGCAGGAGAGGCTTTGTCGTCAACGCTTCTGCTGTTTGCTTTTACCTGCAGCGATAGTCCCCTGACAAATCGAGATGAACTAGTCTTACCCTGGCAAACCGAAGGCACCGTTTTTACTGTTTATTGGCAGGATGGCGTATCTAAAACTCAGTTTTTAGGTGTTACAGAAAATGGTGCTACTGTGCCCATAAAACAGTTTCAAGGTACAGATGGTCGGTGGCTACATCAGCTACGACAAAGTGCCTTTTCAGGATTTACCCATATTGTTGTTGTCTGGCCACACCTGCTGTTTTTAGCAGCTCTGGCTTTTGGAACTCGCTGTCGTCAGTTAGTGCGCTCGATTACATTTTTTATGGTGGGTGGGCTGCTGTCAGTCATTGTTGTTAGCGTCAGCGGTCTCACTGTTCCTAGCTTGGTGGCGGAGACTGGGTTGATCGCAACAGCGGCTGCTCTAGCGGTGATGGGAGTACTGCGTAAGCCAGACGCTTCTACTGATTGGATTCGATGGCCTCTTTTAGGGCTAGGGTTGCTGCACGGTTGCGGTTGGGCCAGGGCGCTGATGGATGGCGGTATGCTAGGCACTCAATTGACCCTGCGGCTGCTGGTGCTCAATGCAGGTATGGATGCAGCACAATTGTTGGCGGTTGTGGGCAGCACAGCCGTGGGAAGTCGGTTGCCAGGAAGCTGGCGCAAAGGAATAGGCTATGGGCTTGTGGGGATAGCAGTGGTTGCCCTGGTCTTGCCTCAAAGCTATCGAGGACACACGCTGGTTGATTCGCCTGTAGCTCAGCAGACGGTGAGCGAGCCGACAATTGCTGCAGATAATGCTATAGACACTGATATCCGCATTGCTGCTAATTCATCTACCGTATCTTCTCCCCCAAATGCTACTAGTGGAGAACTTTCCACCCCCATTGAGGTTTTTGTCACCATTGAGCCCTTAGAAATTCGCTCTGAAATTTTAGTGGATGTATCTGCTTCTAATCTGATTGCAGATACTCCTACCACACTGACAGTCGAAGCGCAGGAATCCTTAAAACAAGAGGTTGTTCAGGCTCTAACCGATAACCTACTGCTAGAAATTGATGGGACAGTTATGGAGCCTGCTGTTGATCAGATTAATTTTGTTGTTCTAAGTGAAGAGGGTCCTTTAATTCAGGAAGCCCCCAGTTCTGAAAGCTGGGATGACGCTACGCTTGGTGCTGTACTGCGCTACCCTACTGATAATTTTCCAGAAACGGTAGCGGTTGAATGGGGCCAGTTCTCTTCGACACTGTCAGAAATTGGGACAACCATCAACGATCCACAGAGCAAAATAGAGGCCATTCTGACAACGAGCCAGCCTACTATCGACTGGGAAAATAATTTAGATAATGTTTCGGTTCCTGCCATTGAATCGATTGATGTCAATGCCAACAGTCGAACAATTCCGCTCGTTTCTCTAGCTCTAGTTGTATTTGCTTTAGCGTTAGATAGTGGTCGATTAAGGCTGAAAGATAAGCTTTCTTTTCCATTCCTGGCTGCCACACGCACAGTCTTGCCGTTAGCGATTTGGGCTTACCCTGTCGCGGCTGTACCCTTGACCCTGCCCGCTCCTCTGCAGCCAAAACCTTCATCGACCCAGGTTGCTCTGATTCTCGATCAGTTGCTGGGAAATGTGTATGAGTCGTTTGAGTTTCGTACAGAAGAAGAGATCTATGACAAGCTAGCTATTAGTGTGGCAGGAGAACAGCTCACGGATATTTATTTGGAAAATCGTCGCGCGCTGGAAGTTGAAAATCGAGGTGGGGCACGGGCCAGCGTTGATTATGTTGATGTTACAGAAATTGGCTCAGTCTATTCACTCCCTAATAAGGAGATTTTTGTGCAAGCAGAATGGCTGGTGGGGGGCTCTGTTACTCACTTTGGCCATACCCATTACCGTAATAATCTATACGTTGCTCTGGTAACGCTGACCTACACTGACTCTGTTTGGAAAATTAAAAGTATTGAAGTTGTGGATGAACACCGGCTGTCATAGGTCTAAGCTTTGATAACAACTCCTATTTTCTAATCTATGTAAAAGAACCGCAAAAATCTATTTCTTAATCTTATGGAACAATCTGCAGATCTTCAGCCCGTTGTTGAACTCACCAATCTTGAATTTCAATATGATCAAGGTGAATTTCATATTAAATTACCTCATTTAGTCATTCATCACGGTCAAAAAATTGCCATGATTGGGCCTAGTGGCACGGGCAAAACAACACTTTTACATTTGATTGCAGGAATTCGAACACCGTTGGCGGGACAGATTCAGGTGGCGGATGTGTCGATGAATCAGCTCTCTGACTCTGCTCGACGGCAATTTCGCATCTCCCACATCGGATTTGTTTTCCAAGACTTTGAGCTGGTTGAATATCTTAATGTGTTTGACAATATTCTCCATGCCTATCGTCTGAACCCCTCACTCAAGTTAGATGCGGTGGTAAAAGCGCGGGCTCGTGATCTGGCTGCCCAGTTAGGTATTGTCGATAAGCTCAGACGTTCGGTCAAGGCGCTGTCTCAGGGGGAACGCCAACGGGTGGCTATCTGTCGCGCTCTACTGCCGCAGCCACAGTTGATTTTGGCAGATGAAGCGACGGGGAATTTAGACCCAGACAACAAACAGCGTATCCTTGATATTTTGTTTCGCTATGTGGATGACCAGCCATCTACGTTGCTGGCGGTCACCCATGATTATGAGTTGCTAGAGCGGTTTGATCAGGTAATCGATCTCAAAACAGTTATGGCGATGACGCCAGCACCGTCAGAAACCACCCAATCAGTCACTAACCCGCTGGCTCAACAACGTCAGGAGGAAACGGTATGAATGGTATGCAAGCTAGCTTTTTTCTTGCTTGGAAATATCTGAGTTTTAATAAACTGCGTACTACTATTTTAATTGCCTGTGTAACGCTGGTGGGGGCTTTGCCTTTGAGCTTAAACCTGTTGTTGTCGGCCAGTGAACGAGAGCTGATGGCACGGGCTGAGACAACCCCGCTGGTAGTGGGGGCCAAGGGTAGCGATCTGGATTTGGCAATTAATTCTTTGTACTTTACGACAGTACCACCTGAGCCAATTACGATGGCTGAGGTCAATCAAATTCAGACATCGTCGCTTGCGATCGCAATTCCACTCCACACTCAATTTCAGGCCCGCAACTTTCCCATTATTGGCACCACGTTAGACTATCTCGATCTACGCCAGCTCTCTGTGGCGGATGGGCGCAACTTTAGCATTTTAGGCGAAACTGTCTTAGGCGCTGATGTTGCGGCTGCCTTGAGTTTAAAGCCCGGCGACACTCTAGTATCTTCGCCCGAGTCAGTGTTTGATTTTGGCGGTGTTTATCCCCTTAAAATGAATGTTGTCGGTGTGCTTGAAAAGTCCTATACAGCTGATGATAATGCTGTCTTTGTGGATATAAAAACAGCCTGGGTGATTCAAGGGTTAGGCCATGGCCATCAAGATTTAGCGCAGCCTGAAGATGCCGACGTGGTGCTTGAACAAAATGATAATGTCGTGACCGCCAATGCCAATCTGACCCAGTATAATCAAATTGATGCCGATAACCTGGCTTCTTTTCACTTCCATGGTTCAACAGACACCTTTCCACTAACGGCGATTATTGCTGTTCCTCAAGATGATAAGTCAGCCGCTATCTTAAGGGGAAGATACGAAGTTGATGAAGCTAGCAGTCAAATCATTCAACCGGCCAGCGTTATTGAAGAACTGCTGTTAGAGATTTTTAAGGTACGCAATATTCTAAACCTGGTTTTTGTTCTGGTGACCGTGGCGACGGTTATAGCGCTGATTTTAGTCTTTAATCTCTCCCTAAGGTTACGACAGCGAGAGATGGAAACAAACTTCAAGTTGGGGTGCTGTCGCAGTATGATTATTCGCTTAGTTACCGCGGAGATTGCGACTATTTTGGTGGTTAGTTTAGGGTGTTCTCTGGTTATCACCGCTGGTACCGGTGTGTTCAAAGATCGGATTACTCGGACAATGCTTTCTTAATGTTGTTCTATTTAGCAACGAGGAGATTTCTAAAATGATGTTTCGATTTAATAGTCATCCGTTTTCTCGGATTATGGTCGTTGCGATCGCAACGACCTCACTGATAATCAGCAGCTGCGCGCCCGCTGAGGTAAATGAAAGTACAGAGCAGACTAGCGACGATGTTAGTGCCCTCAGCACTGACGGCACTGAGAATAACCAGGCATTAATCTATGTCTCGAACTATCCCCTTAAGTATTTTGCTGAGCGGATTGGGGGAGACCAGGTCAAGGTGGAGCTACCGGTTCCGGGTGATATTGACCCTGCTTTTTGGGAGCCATCGGCAGATGAACTCGCCCAGCTCCAGACGGCTGAGCTGATTGTGCTCAATGGGGCAACCTACGAAAAATGGCTCCAGACGGCTAGCTTACCCCAGGCTAAGACACTGGATACGGCAAGTCCGTTTGAGGATCGCTGGCTGTCTATTAAGGAGGTGGTCACCCACCAGCATGGCCCAGAGGGAGAGCACTCACATGAAGGAACGGCATTTACCACCTGGGTTGACCCCACGCTGGCGATTGAGCAGGCGGCGGTCATTCGCGATCGCATGACCACCCAATTTCCTGACCAAGCCGATCTCTTTGCCACGAATTACAAAGCCTTAGAGCAAGATTTAACCACCATTGACGAGCAAATTGCCACATTAGTAGGAGATTCTGCCGAGCAAAAACAGCCCCTATTAGCGTCTCATCCTGTTTACGACTACTTAGCCGCTCGCTATGGTCTGAATCTTAGAAGTGTTCTGTGGGAACCTGAGACGTTTCCCGATGAGGATCAGTGGGCTGAACTAGAGTCAATGTTAGCGGAGCATCCTGCTGAATGGATGATCTGGGAAGGCGACCCTTTACCTGAGAGTGTAGAGCGTTTACGCCAGCTGGGTATCGAGAGCGTTGTCTTTGATCCAGCTGGCAATGTCCCTGATGAGGGAGATTTTCTGGCTGTGATGCAAAATAACGTAGAGAACCTTAGCCCTGTTTTTGCAGAGTAATGGCTTGATTGAATAATTGCCATAGATTGCTGCTCTAAAAATATCTCATTCCCTGGTTTTGACGCTGAGGTCCACAGGGGATGAGAATTTTTTTGGCTTGCATGAGCCCGTACTTAAAGCCATCAGAAGTCCCAGACGGCATCAAACCTAAGTGGTTGATGTCCGTCCTATGGACACCTGTAGTGACAGAAACAATCAACCTCGTGTTAAGAAAAAGGGCTACTAATCCCCTTCTGTAGTAGCGTTATTGACTGAAGTCCTAAACCGCCCTACTGCAATGACAACCAACTGGTCTAGCCTGCTACAGCCGCTCATTGATAAGCAGTCCCTCTCGGTCGGTCAAGCCGAATCACTGATGCAGGGCTGGTTGACAGAATCGATTGATCCCATCATGTCCGGTGCTATGCTGGCAGCTCTGCAGTCAAAAGGGTTTTCAGCTAATGAGCTGGCTGGGATGGCCCGAGTGTTGCAGGGGCAATCCCTAGGAGGGATGCAGGCCGATGACTCTTTGCCCACACCCCGCATTGATACCTGTGGTACTGGTGGTGATGGTGCGTCCACATTTAATATTTCCACTGCCGTAACCTTTGTAGCAGCGGCAGCAGGCATCCCGGTGGTCAAGCATGGTAACCGTTCAGCCTCGAGTAAAGTGGGCTCTGCCGATGTACTTGAGGGGCTGGGTGTAGACCTGAGTGCGCCCCCTGAAAAAGCAAAAGCTGCCGTCAAAGAAGTGGGCGTTACCTTTCTGTTTGCCCGTGGTTGGCATCCAGCGATGAAGGCGGTTGCCCCCATTCGTGGCACATTAAAAATTCGCACGGTCTTTAACTTGCTGGGGCCATTGGTAAATCCTCTGCGTCCTACGGGGCAGGTGATTGGCGTTTTTGATCCATCGGTTATTGCTACCATGGCCGAAGCGTTAAACCAGTTAGGCATGGGCCAGGCAATGGTACTCCACGGTCGTGAGGGGTTAGATGAAGCGGGGTTGGGGGATGCGACAGATGTGGCCGTACTCGCCAACGGGCAGGTATCTGCCAAAGTGCTCGAACCGCAAAAGCTAGGTCTGGCAAAGGCAGATGTGGCGGCACTGCGGGGTGGTGAGCTAGAAGAAAACATGACCATTCTGCGCAATGTGCTCCAGGGTAAGGGCACTCAGGCGCAGCAAGAAGCGGTGGCGCTCAACGCGTCGCTGGCGTTACAGGTGGGTGGTGCTGTGACCGGCGATACCTTTGAATCCGCCTGTGCTCAGGGAGTGTCAACGGCAAAAGAGATTATTGCCAGCGGTGCTGCTTGGGACAAGCTAGAGCAGCTAGTGGCCTTCTTAAAAAGCTAAAGCCGGGGGCATTATCTATCAACCAAGGGGTGGGTATCGCCCACCCTACTTCATAAAATTTTGCTTCTGAGTTGGAATTCCCTGAGCCAATAAGGCCGCAATCGCCATAGAACAACCGCCTAGGACAACAATACTAATCCGGTCGCATCCAACACAGGTCATCATCCAGCCTAGCCCCAACGACGCAATAATCTCAGGGAGTACAATAAAACAGTTAAAAATGCCCATATAGAGACAGTTTTTCTCTGCTGGAATCGACTTTGTTAACAGCGCATAGGGCAGTGAATGCATGCTTGCAATTGCGATGCCTACTCCCACCATTGGTAACAACAACAGCCCTGGCTGATGAATCCAGTTAATTGAGATCAGACCAATGGCTCCACATAACAAACTTAGGCTGTGGGTATGACGTTCTCCTAAACGCGCCACAACGCTATAGATACCTAGAGCCGCAATGCAGCACACTAAGTTGTCGACCGCTAGGCACAGCCCTGACCACTCAACACTTTTGGCATAGAGCGGGGTGCCTGGCACTGCGCCAAAAATGTGGTGGGCAATGGCTGGAGGCAAATAGAGAAACATGCAAAATATCCCCAACCAGCTAAAACACTGCACCCATGCTAAGTGTCGCATGGTGGGTGGCATCGTTGCGATCGCATCCCAAATTTGCTGCACCATACCATCTTGAGCTGTCGGTGAGAGTTCGATATCCTGAGCTTCTGGAGTTGTCACCATAGTCCACACTACAGTGCCTAAAAACACGGCTGCTCCGATATAAAAGGATAGTTTTATCGAGAATGGCACATGGTCTAATCCTGTATCCAAGGATGGAGGACCCGCGATATGAGCGATTAACCAGGGCATCGCTGACGCCAATACAGCCCCCAGACCGCAGAGCAAACTTTGTACAACAAATCCTTGGGTTTGTTGTTGGGGTGGCACTAGGTCGGCTACAAACGACCGGAACGGCGTCATGCTCACATTGGCTGACGCATCCAATAGCCAGAGTAGCCCTGCCGCTATCCACAAACTAGGCGCGTTGGGCAATAGAATCAAGGCCACAGAGCTGAGTAAAGCGCCCACAAGAAAGTAGGGCTGTCGGCGTCCTAGGGGGGTGCGGGTGCGATCGCTCCAGTAACCAATCACCGGCTGGATCAATAAGCCACTCATAGGAGCCGCCAACCACAATATTGGCAACTGTTGGGGATTAGCCCCTAAGGATTCAAAGATTGCACTTCCATTAGCCATCTGTAATCCCCAGCCAAATTGAATGCCGAGAAAACCAGTGCTCATATTCCATAAAGCTCCCAGATTCAACCGTTTATGCAGCTGGGAGGGGGGCTCTGGAGCTAGGGAAGCTGGAGAAATAACATGGGTGCTTTCTACCATGGCATCGCCATGGCATGAGGTACGGATTGAGGAATGCGATCAGACATAAATAATGAGTAAGTCGTTGTGGCCACCCTTAAAGACCACAGCTCAAAAGAAGCATTGGGTAAGAATGACAGTGGCAGCTTAAGAAATAATTTTGTTTTGTTATAAAAGTCGTCTTGTTTACGCGGCTCACAAGAAAGATTTTGTAAGTCGGCAGCATCTACCCTAATTAAAGCCCTATAGATTATTTTGTTGCAAGTATATATCTCTATGTAACGACCTTTGAACTAGTCGTGTTTTACCCCAAAACCATTTCTACAATGGAGATACTAAGTTTGTTCATGGCTACTAGAGTTTTTTACAAAAGACCCTATGGAGTTAACTTGGACAAACTTAAGCCGTCTCTAATGTGCCGCCTATGGATAGTAAGCCAGCCTCAACGACAACTAAGACCGTTGGTGAGATGATGACAACGCCACCCTTAACGGCTACATCCGATATGCCTCTCAAGGATGCGATTCAACTGCTGGCCACTCATCGGATCAGCGGCTTACCTGTGGTTGATGCTGCTGGGGAAGCCATTGGTGAGATTTCTGAAACAGATTTGATGTGGCAAGTTAGCGGAGCGTCACTACCCGCCTACGTTATGCTGCTCGACAGTGTGGTTTATCTAACGAACCCAGCGCGCTACAGTCAAGAACTCCACAAGGCGCTGGGTCAAACCGTGGCCGATGTGATGTCCCGTAAGATGACGTTGGTAAAGGCTGATGATGACTTGCAACGGGCGGCTCAGCTAATGCATGATAAACAAATTCGTCGGTTGTTGGTTGTTAATGATGACAAACATGTCATCGGTATCTTGACCCGCGGTGATATTGTGCGTGAACTCGCTCAGCAATACGCCTAGACTGCGCTGCTACGTTAATTCTTAAGCTATGGGCATTTCGCCAGATCAAATAAAGCAACAGCTTGCATCTGAAGACCTGGGACAACGACTGCGAGCGATCAACCTGCTGCGGGATATTGATCCTGCAGTTGCGTTTGAGTTGATTCAAGCTGTTGTGAGCGATAGTAGTTCTCGGGTACGCTACGCTGCCATCAGTCAGTTTGCGACATTGGGGACCCAAGATAAAGAGACTGCTTTAACGATACTGAGGGGAGCGCTCTATCACGATCCAGAAGCTGATGTACAAGCGGCAGCAGCTGATTCTATCGGTGCGCTTCAGTTGACAGAAGCCTATGATGACTTGGCAACTGCCTATAGCAACACCTCTGAGTGGATTGTGCAGATGAGTATTATTGCTTGTCTTGGTGAACTCGGGGTGAGCCGCAGCTTTGAACTGCTACAGCAGGCGTTACAGTCTGAGAATAACTTGGTTGCACTCACCGCTATTGGTGCTCTTGGTGAGCTGAAAGAGCCTCGAGGCATACCATTATTGCTGAAGTTTTTGGGTAATGACGATTGGCAAGTACGGCACCGTTTGGCTCAAGCGCTTAGCAACTATCTAGAGACTCCCCACGCCAATGAAGTCCTACCGACGCTTAAGACATTAGCTCAAGATGATGCCGAGATAGTCTCTGATGCGGCTAAGCGCTATTTGGCTTAGGCTGTTTGTCAATAGCAAACTGTCAATAATTTTAATGCTTCATTAGATATTTCTCTCTGTAAGCTTTTTTGAGAGAAATATATGACTGTAATAGGCGCATATCCGTCAAAATATCAACTGTATTTGTTCGGACTATCAGACAGGGCGTTAAATGTTACGAACAAAAAATGGTTGAAATTGCTGAGTATGGATTACCAGGCTACAGCAATAATTTTATTAAGGACAAGCAAACTGATTATTGGCTGCGGAAGAGATTAATCTTGAATATCTTTGATGACAAGCTATTTTTTGGACAAAGGCTGATTTATTGCTTGCTTAATACGTCACAGAAATAATTCTTCTTCGGTCCTTGTGGACAGTGTCAAACTGTTATCTATGCGCCCTGATCGCCAGCGCTGTGTGTGGCTAATGTTATATTTCCGCTGGGGGTTCATACTGAAAGACGATGGAGTTCTGAAATCTGAATTGAGCGCTAAAAAAGAGGAAAAATCATTTTTATTTAGGCTAAAAATAATGACTAATTAGATGACTTTTCCTGTTTTTTAGTTTGACTTATTGCATATCTGATATATTAGATAAAGGCATGAATGCTCATTAATTCCCTGTAGTACGTATTGTATATACCTCTTTAAAGACGCCTTTAAAATTTCCATAGCTAATCTGAATAAACGGCTAAAGCTAAGGTTTATGTTGATGTACGAGTCCGCCATCAATAGGTAATGGACTTGGTGTTGGGGATTGATTTCATGGTTAGTGTGATGACACCATCCACTGGAGTGAAGTGGGATAAGCTAAGTTTCGCGTCTACCCTATATCTGTATCCGATTATTGATACGTTACTAGAGCGTGCGCCTTCTCAAATGCGTGACGATCTGCGTCTTGGGCTACAGGAAGCGTTGGTTAACGCCGCCAAGCACGGTAACTGTCTTGACCCTAGTAAGTATGTGTGTGTGTACCATGCTGAGGTTCAGGGCTACTACTGGTGGATAATAACCGACCAAGGTAGTGGGTTTGATATACCCAGCGGCTGTCGGGCGTGTCCTGAAAGTGACGGCGGTGACGATACTGGTGACTGCGGTCGTGGCCTATTTATCCTGCATCAGATTTTTGATCAGGTCCACTGGTCGCCAAAAGGAAATGAAGTGCGTCTTTGTAAGCGGTTAAGTCGCTGGCCTGGTTGGTTAACCTGGTGGCAGGGAATGCGTCTTTCTAAGGGGACTATAGCAATGGGCTGAACGAGGCTGAAACTCGTATAATTAGTGTGCCTGTTATTTTGATAAGGCATGGTCCATTTTCATAGCTTTTGTTGATGTAGGACATGGTATCTATGGCCTACGAACCTCTCCACCACAAGTATCGTCCCCAAACCTTTGCACAGCTTGTTGGCCAGGGTGCGATCGCAACAACTCTTTCTAACGCACTTCAGCAAAATCGAATTGCCCCTGCTTATCTTTTTTGTGGTCCTAGGGGTACTGGTAAAACTTCAAGCGCTAGGATCTTAGCTAAGTCGCTTAACTGTCTGAGCAGCGATAGCCCAACGTCGGCACCCTGTGGCACATGTCAGGTATGTCGTGAAATTACCGTTGGGGCCTCCCTCGATATCATCGAGATTGATGCTGCAAGTAACACCGGTGTCGATAATATTCGCGAGCTAATCGAGCGCGCCCAGTTTGCACCTGTGCAGTGTCGCCACAAGCTATATGTGCTAGATGAAGTGCACATGTTAAGTACGGCAGCCTTTAATGCCCTACTTAAAACCCTTGAAGAACCGCCACCTCACGTTGTATTTGTCCTGGCGACGACCGATCCCCAGCGGGTGCTGCCAACTATTATTTCTCGCTGTCAGCGGTTTGACTTTCGTCGCATCCCACTAGATGCAATGGTGCAGCATCTAACCTATATTGCTCAGCAAGAGTCCATTGCCATAGCACCGGATGCTCTACAGCTAGTTGCGCAGCTTTCCCAGGGTGGCCTACGTGATGCCGAAAGTTTGTTAGACCAGCTGGGGCTGCTTGATGGAGAAATTACTATCGAAGCCGTTTGGGATTTAGTCGGTGCAGTTTCTGAACGGGAGTTGCTGGCTCTAGTACAGGCTGTAGGGGCAGATGACGGTGCTCAGGTAATCATTCTGGCGCGTCAGCTTATGGATCGCGGCCGTGAACCTTTAATGGTGTTGCAGAGCCTGGTGGCGTTCTACCGAGATCTGCTAATTGCTAAGACGGCGGGTGAGCGTCGTGACTTGGTGGCAATTACGCCATCAATTTGGTCAGAGATGGTGGCATTTGCCAAGTCACTATCTCTGCCGCTACTGCTATCGAGTCAACAGCACCTGCGAGCTGCCGAAGTTCAGGTCAAAAACACGACTCAACCCAGGCTTTGGTTAGAAATTACCCTAATGGGACTACTGCCATCGGCCTTGGGGCAAGCGTCGGTCACGGCTCCTAAACTATCGCCCCTACCGTCAAATGTAGCCGCCGCCATATCGGCTAAGCCTCCTATTACTCCGTCAGCACCCCGATTAGATACTCCACCGACTCGTGCGACTCAGGTATCGCCAACTGACGATATTGCTGATACTCAGATTAGCGCTGACAAAGCGGACGATATTAAAGATGTTGAGGCCAAAAGTGCTGGCGCTACTATTGAGGATGAAGCAAAAAGTGCCGCTATGTCAGCGCCTGCCCCAGCGTCTGTACCCATGCCTTCCAATGACGCGCCAGCTATAGGGAGTCTTAGCGATATTTGGGGCAAAATAGTTGCCCAGCTTACCCCCATGGGTACCCAGGTCCTAATGCGACAACATGGGCAGTTAGTGGCCTGTGACGGTGTAGAAGCTCGGGTGGGAATCACTAATGATAAGCTGATGCGGATGGCCCAAGATCGGCTCAGCAATGTTGAAGCAGCCTTTGAAAAAGTATTTGGTCACAAAATTCGAGTAACGATGGTCGTGGCCACGGCAGAGCCCTCAACTAGTTCGCAAGAATCTGATGAAAAGCCTCTGCCGTCAGCACCGCCCAGTACGTTGCCTGCGGTGGCTAAACCGGTCATTACTGCTGATCCACCACCTAGCGACCCCACCCTATCGGCTGCTGCTCCGCTAAACGTGGATAGTTCTGCGTCACCTTCCCAGGCTCAGCCATCGGCTCAAAATAACCCACCCCCCATAGCTAAGTGGCAGGAATCAAGCGAGTTAGATCGCAGCGTTAAAAGTTTTGCTCAATTTTTTAATGGCCAGATTGTCAACCTAGATGATGAGGGGACTGATGCACCAAAACCATCTACAGAACCCGGACCCGATGTGCCTTTTTAGCAGCAGGCTAATAGTGAAACGGAATCGAAAATAGAGGCACAAGCCCTGCCAACAGTCCTGCAATGCACCCGTAGGTAATCAATGACCACTTGGGGTTAAAGCCATAGTCATGGTCTGAGAGTAGGGCATCAATGCGACGATTTAGCCGACTAGTGGGGACTGTGCAGCTAAAGTTTGCAACTGTAATGGGTGATAAGGGAGCAGCAATCACCTGGACTAACGATTCGGCCAGGGTTAGCCGATCAACAAATTTTGTAGCCCAGTTATCGGCTCGAATTTCTCTCAGTAGCAATAGTTCTTGCCACAGTTCATCTGTATAGGGTAGCCAGCTAGTAAGACGTCGCAGCCAGCCTAACCAAAAGAACCAGAAGGTGTCGCGGTAGTAGTGGTGAGCATTTTCATGGGCGATTACGGCGGCTAGATGATCGCTATCTAGCGTATTCATCAGCCCTTTGCTAATCACCAGCTCCGATGACCACAATCCAATTTGGGCACTAAATGCTGTGTCTTCATCCATGACACGACTAAGGGTACCCTGCACCAGCTGTTGTGGATGTTGCTGGATGCTGGCAATGCTTATGCGAGCCTGCCACCCTAAGTATCCTAAAAGGCTGACACTGATTGTTAAAAATAACCAGGCAGCGCCATAGCTACACCAGCCCTCTATTGGGCTGACTAAATGACCATAGGGTCCCATGATAACAATAGCCACTGCTGTTGTGAGTAACAGCAGTGGTGAAATAATCAACAGCGACAAGACAGCTAACCACTGAGCATTTTGTAGACAGTGACGGGCAAGAACTAGCCGAAGTAGAAAGGCGATTGCGATCGCACCACCTATTAAACTCACATGCATCATAGTTATTTCTCCTGCCCCTGGTTACGGTCTTCCTGTGCCCGTCGTGCTGCTTGGATACGCTGAGTGATGGCCTCTAGCTGGTCCAGGCTGGATTGATCTAGCGTATCGGCAAAAGCCGCTACGATATCTGGATTGCTAGCTGCTAGAAACTGCTTCAAACGCTCATGGGACTCTAAAACTTTGGCATTATTGGCCGATATCAGAGGCTCCCAGTGATACGCTCGCCCGACTCGTCGCTTGGCAATCCAGCCTTTGGTTTCAAGCCGCCGCAGAACGGTCGCAACTGACGAGTAGGTAAGGTCTCGATCGATATCTTCCAAGATTTGATTGTGAATCACCGTTGCTGATGTCGTTCCGCACTCCCACAAAATATCTAAAATTTCGGTTTCGAGAGGCCCTAACGATAGTCGTTTAGGACGATAAACGGGAAATGGCGACATCGGCTAACTCCGGCAAGCACTATAGAGTAGTGTATCCCTTTGGCTCAGATGCTGCTTTAGTTTTCTGTAGCTATCTACAAAGTGTGACACGGCGTCACTCAAGAGGTTAAGGCACATCACCGATCCACCAAGTGTGACACGGCGTCACTCAAGAGGTTAAAGCACATCACCGATTCACCAAGTGTGACACGGCGTCACTTAAGAGGTTAAGGCACATCACCGATCCACAAAGTGTGACACGGCGTCACTTGAGATATTGGGGCGCAGCTAACAGAATAGGTCTAACTGAATAAATGTGCAGATCAAGGTTGAATTCGGAGACGGCTTTTTGTCGTCTCCATTTTTATTGGAATACTAAGGGATTAAAGTGATTTGGCTAAAGTCTTTGACAAATCGACATGCCATCGATGGGCTAGAGTTGGTGCTTCCCAAGATATCGGTTGTAGTCAGAGTTGGCTGCCACCCTCCAAGATACCCAATAAAGCCGCAGGCTGATTTGGCCATGCGTAGATCACTCGCCGAGTCTCCAATCACAATCCCTTGATGGGGTGAGAGGCCAACGGCTTGGCAGGCCGCTAATAAGAATTCAGGAGCTGTCTTATCAGGATGCTGGTAACTTGAGCCCTGCAGCTTGTCAAAGTAGGGGTGTAGCTGGTGGTACTCGACAAATTGCTCAAGGTTATCTTGGGAGTCAGCCGAGACCATAATAATTTTAAGATTAACCTGTCTCAATCTCTTTAGAAGTTCTAAGACTCCTGGCAGTAGGGGAGTGTAGGTGGCTTTAGGGAAGCATTTTTGGTCAGCTGCCGCTAACGTGGTGGCGGCTAGCTCTATGGCCTCTACCCATGGCTGACCTAACATTGCAGCGGCGGCGGCTGTGCCCAAAACAGTTTCCTGACGACTGCCCACAGCTAGTAATCCAGAGGCGGCTAAGCGACCCGAATCAATACCCAGAGTCTTGAGGACGATATTATTGACACCCGGTATTGCTTGCTCCATTAGCTGTGCTTGGATATGCCCTAGCTGTTGGAGATAGTTAGCCACATCGGCAAGGGTACCGTCTTTGTCTAAAAAGACAGCGTTTACATCGACAAAACGTTTGCCATTACAGAAAACGGTAGCCATCTACTTGATTGACGTTAAAAGTAACGGTATTACTGCTCCTTGGTATAACTCTGCTGTGGGAGTTACAGCGATCGCCAAATAACCAATAAAAATGTGGAGCCTAAGCTCCACATTTTTTAAGCGAAAAACTAGAAGAAAACTCGCAAGGTACCCTGCAGCTTTTAAGGGACTAACTACTCAGCTACCGCCATCGCAGTTGCATCCTCTTCAGTCGTGTAGACATCCTCGCTAGTCTCTACATCCTCACCAGCGGCAGCAGCAGCTTCAGCCTCAGCTGCTTTCAGTAGCTGTTGACGATAGCGCTCTGCCATTTCTTCAGCCTTCTCAAATACGATGTCAGGGTTCTTGACCATATCACCGGGTTCGGGCTCTAGCTGTTTGGTGGAGAGCGAAATTCGGCCACGCTCAGCGTCAAGGTCAATAATCATGACCTTAATCTCATCATTCACATTGAGTACCGTGTTGGGAGTGTCAATATGATCGTGAGAAATTTCAGAAATATGGAGCAGGCCGCTAACACCGCCGATATCGATAAAGGCACCGTAGGGCTTGAGACCGCGCACCGTACCGATAACAACTTCGCCTACCTGGAGACCGTTCATCTTACGCTCAACCAGCGCCCGACGATGACTCAGTACTAGACGGTTGCGCTCCTCATCCACCTCTAGGAATTTGAGGGGTAACGCTTCGCCAACCAGGTCTTCTTTTGGCTTGCGAGTGCTGATGTGAGAACCAGGGATAAAGCCTCGTAGACCTTCAATTCTGACTAGCGCACCACCACGGTTTGTGGCAAATACATCAGAGCGAACGGTGGCGTCTTCATTCTGTAACTGACGCACACGCTCCCAGGCGCGCATATACTCAATGCGACGAATGGAGAGAGTCAGCTGGCCATCTTCGTTTTCATCGGTCAGGATGAAAAATTCACGAGTCTCATTCGACTGAAGTACTTCATCAGCAGCCTCGACTCGGTTGATTGACATCTCTTGGATGGGCAAATAGGCAGCGGTTTTTGCACCAATATCAATCAGAGCGCCTCGAGGTTCAATACTAAAAACGGTCCCAGGAACAATATCACCAGGACTGAAATGATAGTCGTACTGATCTAAAAGAGCTTCAAAATCTTCATGAGTAAAACCTATATCGGCTTGTGTCGTTTCAAGATTGGCCATGCTAGATGTTTCCTACGGTTTCTCCATAATTGAGTGGACATGTTGTGCGTCTGTGTGCCGCCCCTACATTGATCCAGATTTTATCTCAGACAAGGCTATGGCATCATCCAAAATGCTCTACCGTCATTCCCTGTTAAATAACTCTGAGTAGTCACGCCCTGAGAATAGAAAACCATACCACTCTCAGATGCTGACATAAACCTGAACCAGGCTCAGTACTTAGAGCCTTGCAAAGTAGCTAATGCTAACACACAGAAAAAATCGAGACGGCAAATCGCATCGAAAATTAGCAAAATACACAAACCTTCGCAAGACTATTTATGATAAGTGAATTTAGCGCCCCTGTCACTGACTATTACAGGATTGATTTTTGGGAGAGTCCTAACGGGGGTATGCATTGCTGAAATATTCTTTACACCGTCAGGGCAGACCCATTGAAATCGCTAATGTAGGAATCACTCTTAGCGGCGCTGTCGGTGGCTTCTAAGTGGCTAAGGGCGTCTGCAAAATCGCGAATGCCAGTGAATTGACGGTATACCGATGCGAACCGCACATAGGCAACTTCACTCAGAGGTCGCAGCTGCTCTAAGACCAGTTCACCGATATCTTCACTGGCGATTTCTCGGGTAGCCCGCTGCTGTAAATCAGCTTCAATATTGTCGACTATGGTTTCTAAACGAGCTGCATCAATACCGGTTTTTTCACAAGCTCGAACAATTCCTCTGAGAAGTTTAGATCGATTGAACAGTTCTCGATTGCCAGTTCGTTTCACTACAGTGATGGGTACGTATTCGATACGCTCGTAGGTGGTAAATCGGCTATTGCACTTTAGACATTCCCGGCGGCGACGAATACTGCGGCCTGATTCGGCAGACCTAGATTCTAGGACTCGATTGCTGGGATGTTGGCAGAAAGGACACTGCATAAACCACTAAACCCAAATCAATGAAGCGAAGTTCGCTCATTAGAGCACGCTTAAAACAAAAATAGAGGCTAACTTCGCTAAATGCAAAGAAGTTAACGCCTCTATTATGTCATCCATACCCTTAGGAGCAAATGGGAAGCTTTTCACTAGTCTGCTTGTACTACAGGCTAGCTTGATAAAAGCGTCTAGTCTTTCTTGATCCGAGGGGGTTCACGGAATGCGATCGCAAAAAAGAGTGTACCGATCACACAGGTGAAAATCAGAATATAAGCAACACTTTCCATGGTTTAGCCCTACTCAACTAACATTAATTGCCATTGCCGTAGACACCAGCAAGGACTGCCAATTCTATTATCCCAAAAAAATGGCCCGGTGATCACCAGGCCATTTTCAGTCAACCTAAAATCCGTAACAGCGACTAGTTGCTAGTACGGGTAGAGGTGTCACCCACCTTCTGGAAGAAGCCCCACTCGACCTGCTCAGGAGATAGGTCAGGATCTACACCAGCGAACACGTCGCGGTATAGAGTACGGGAGCCGTGCCAGATGTGGCCAAAGAAGAACAACAGCGCAAATACTGCATGTCCAAACGTGAACCAACCACGAGGGCTTGAACGGAATACACCGTCAGATTCCATCGTTTCAAGATCAAACTCAAACGGTTCGCCTAGCAGAGCCTTACGAGCGTAACGCTTAACTAGAGCAGGGTCGCTAATAGTCTGACCATCAAGCTCACCACCATAGAATGTGGCAGTTACGCCAGTTTGCTCGATGCTGAACTGAGACTCAGCCCGTCGGAATGGGATGTCCGCACGAACTACACCGCTGGAATCAGTCAGGATTACTGGGAAGGTCTCAAAGAAGTTAGGTAGGCGGCGAACTGAAAGCTCACGACCCTCACCATCTTTGAAAACAGGGTGGCCAAGCCAGCCAGTGGCAATACCATCACCACTATCCATAGGACCTACACGGAACAGACCGCCCTTAGCAGGACTGTTACCCACGTAGTCATAGAAAGCCAGCTTCTCAGGAATGTTCTCGTAGGCTTCCTGGCGACTTAGACCATCAGCCATGTCAGCCTGAACACGGCGCTCGATTTCTTGCTGATAGTAGCCAGCATCCCACTGATAGCGAGTAGGGCCAAACAGCTCAACCGGCGTAGTAGCGTTGCCGTACCACATAGTACCAGCGACGACAAATGCAGCAAAAAATACGGCTGCAATACTACTGGATAGGACAGTTTCGATGTTACCCATACGCAACGCCTTATATAGACGCTGGGGTGGTCGCACTGTCAGGTGAAATAGACCCGCAACAATACCCACGATGCCCGCTGCAATGTGGTGAGCCACAATACCGCCAGCATTGTATGGGTTGAAGCCTGCCGGTCCCCACTCGGGTGCTACAGGCTGTACGTGTCCGGTGATGGCGTAGGGGTCAGAAACCCACATGCCAGGTCCCCAAACACCCGTTAGGTGAAATGCTCCAAAACCGAAGCAAAGTAAACCAGATAAGAACAAATGAATGCCGAACATCTTAGGCAAGTCCAAAGCGGGCTCACCAGTTCGAGGGTCACGGAATAGCTCTAAATCCCAAAAAACCCAGTGCCAAACAGCCGCTAAGAACAGCAGACCAGATAGCACGATGTGTGCTAAAGCAACACCTTCAAAAGACCAGAAGCCAGGATCAACACCTGTCTCACCAGTCACACTCCAGCCGCCCCAAGACCCGGTTACACCGAGGCGAGACATAAAGGGAAGAACAAACATACCCTGACGCCACATGGGGTTCAGGGCAGGATCGCTTGGATCAAAGGTAGCAAGCTCAAACAGGGCCATAGAGCCCGCCCAGCCTGCTACAAGTGCAGTATGCATTAGGTGTACAGAAATCAGTCGTCCGGGATCGTTAACCACGACTGTATGTACCCGGTACCAGGGTAGTCCCATTGACTACGCGCCTCCTCC
>JBCDIX010000090.1:0-23905 GCA_038748405.1 Cyanobacteria bacterium P01_H01_bin.21
TTCGTGGGGGCCTAAACTCCCCCACACCCCCCGAAAGTAGGATGTCGATTACCTTAAAGATATTGGCGTAGTATGGGTTACGGCGAAGTTAAGGGGAAAGGTTACACTCTTCAAACCATGAAATTGTTTTTAACAACTCCTTGAAGCAACTCTCATTGTCGAATATTAGGTTCTCTCTAGTTTGTCAGAAACTCAAGAAGCTGCTCTGAAACAAGCTTGGGAGCTTCTAATTGAGGTAGATGGCCTACATCATTGAGAACTTCAAAAGACGCCTGTGGAATAAGCGCATGGAGCGCCCTGCCACGCTCAAGCGGAATCCATGGGTCATTCTTACCCCAGAGAATCTTCACTGGGCAACGAATCTCGCCATACAGGGGCTCTACTTCAGCAGTATATTTCTCATCAGCCTGTGCAAACTGTCGATAAAAACTAATACGCCCCTCTTCTGAAAGCCATGGCTCAACGAGCTGTTCAAAATCTTTGTGCTCAAGCTCATTAACAATTGCACCTTTGATATAGGCTTCGACAACTGCCCTATGGATATGGGGGGGTAATCCAAGAAACGCATCTACATGACGACCAACATGCTCAAAGAACTCTGAGCCCCATGGTCGCATTGCAACAACATTCATCAGGACATATCGCTCAAAATCACACCTGTGCAGTAGGTGGGCTCGAAGTGTGGTTGCACCGCCAAAATCATGGGCAACAACCAGGGGACGCTCCAGCTGCCAATGGTCAAGCATCTCAGCAAATATTTGCCCCTGCACATCTAGAGACGTGCGTTGCTGGTCATGCTTATCAGAACGTCCGTAGCCGGGCATATCGTACCAGTACACCCGAAAGTGTTCTGCAAGTTGTGGAATAATGCGATGCCATGAGAACGAAGACCACGGCCATCCATGGGCCAAGATCAGATCGGGTCCATTGCCTGCCGTGCCAGCTGCGACAGCCCCTGCACTTGTTTTTATAGTTTGGTCAAGATGCCAATTCATTACCTGTCAGCAACACCACTTTTTTAGTGTAGTTCTGCCAATGTAAATCGCACAGAGCTTGTTAAAAATTAAGCTTATGATTTTGTCTATGACTATTTTGTCTAAAAAAATGCCCTGGCAAAACCAGGGCATGATGGACTTATTGAAGCGCTGAGAGGCAAAGCACTGGCTATGCCAAAACTACTGAAGACAGAAATGCAGCGCCTGCACCACAGGCAACCAGGCCGACATAGCGTAGCCGCTGAGTGTGCTGAACAGGGGTAATATCCCGTTGAATAACCCAGATGGATTTCATGTCAGCCCACTGGGGTTGCTTAAATTTGTCGTATCTGCAGGCTCAGCCATTGCCTTGCAATTCAGCAACTGAGCCATTTGCGTTTCTAGCTCTCCTGCTTTAATTACTCCTGAGGCAACAACTAGCTTTTCTAGAGTCGTTAGCCAACATTGATAATAGTCCCACTCCGGGTCATCAAGATCGTGGGTTGCTTCCCATTCACTAATGGTTTCAATCAAGGTTTGGCGAAATTCTTCCCATTCATAATGACCCTGCTTTGAGAGGGCAATGGCAACACCAAAGGCCATTTTCTCCCAATCTCTATCAAACTGTAGATGCCCGTCCTTTCGAGGTGGCGCTTCCTCGGGTGAGCCCATTAAGCTGGTGGCGGCAAAGTGTTCAAACTTTGTAAACATATCCTAAACCTTTACTGTGGCAACACCCATCATGGCTTCTGGAGTTAACAACTCAGCCAATTCTGCTTCGCTCATGTTGTCTGTCCCTGCTGGCCGCATGGGTAGAACCCACCAACGGATCTGGGCGCTGGTGTCCCAAATGCGAATTTCGACTGAATCATCTAGCTCGACGCCAAATTCAGACAAGACTTTGCGAGGCTCACGGGTAACCCGAGCGCGAAATGTCGGATCTTTGAACCAGTACGGTGGCAAGCCCAATGTGGGCCAGGGATAGCATGAACACAGGGTACACACAATGACGTTGTGTACTTCCGGTGTATTCTCGGCAATGCGCATGTGTTCTCCTTCTGCCCCAGACATGCCGTCAGGAAAGTCCATCTCTTGACAGGCAGCATTGCAATCGGCCAACAAACGCTCTTTAAAGGCGGGGTCAACCCAGGCCCGTGCCACCAGCTTAGCGCCGTTAAATGGCCCCATCTTTGTTTTAAAATGACCCAAAATGGTATCAACCGTATTGCTGGTGATAACTCCTTTTTCGATCAGGAGAGATTCTAACGCTTTTACCTTAGCGGCGCTAAGCGCTTCTCGATCGGGTGTGTACTCAAATCCGGGATAATTACTTGGCATTCGCGACTCCTTTTCTGTTCTCTTTTAGGGGGTCTACTGTTAGAGAGCCTCTATGTACACTTCAAAAATGTCGTTGTAGTAGACTGATTTTGAATCTATCAGCGACCCTTCCCAAATATCTTCTGGCTTAAAGGCCAGGCTATAGACAGGCATGGGAGTCCCGAGACCATCTGTCGTAGGAAAGAAATAGGTAAAGGCTCCGTCATATACTTTTACCACCTCAGCCACTCGCCCCCGAATGTGACCGGGCAAACGGGTGTGTTCTCCAGAGGGGACATTCTTGACTTTAACCCGATCGCCCACTGCAAACTTGGGTGGTGCGGGTAATGGCCGCAGGGGAGAGTCTCCTTCTGTTAGATACTTGACCACCTGGGCATCAATGGCGGTCTCTTCAGTATCTGCAGAGGGCAGATCTCCCGGTTTGCTATTCTCTAAAAAGAGGGCCGTGCGCTCATCTAGCTCTGTTTGGCTAATATAGCCTTCTTCTACAAAGAATCCAGAAATACCTCCCAGCCATTTTTCGTAATAGCGTAATCGGAAATACTCAAAGGGATGCATTCCCTCAGCACCCATACGCAAATGTCCCCAGGTCCAAAAACTCTTAAATTCAGTGGGTACCTGGTCAATCTCGTAGTCAGGCAGCGATGTGCTGAGATGGTTGCTAAGGGCCATCATGGCCGTGTGAATGCCAAAGATCCGCTGCTCCCAGGGCTCGACAAAAACCTCTGTTTCAAAGTTAATGGGGTCAAGACCTTCTAACCCACCAAGGGTATGCTGTAGTTTCATGGGCGTATTTTGTTGTTCATAATGTGAAAATTAACCATTAAGCCAAAAACCTGAAGACGGCTAATGCGGTATTGAATACAAGGGATCAACACCCTATCCCCTCCTGGGAGGGGCTCCGGGGTGGGTCAACCGCCAACGCAGGCATAGTCTTTTACCAAACAGTCTCGAAACCCTGCCAGCAGCTCAGCTTCATCTAAATTACGGCCAATAAAGACCAGCTCACTGCGACGCGGTTCACCGATTTGCCATGGTTTACCAGGCCGACCGTCAAGGGTCATATGCACCCCTTGAAAGACAAATCGTCGGTCGGCATTGTCAACATTGACAATGCCTTTCATCCGAAAAATGTCAGTTCCCTTTGCCTGCACCAGCTGATAAAGCCAGCGGTTGAGTCTATCGCTGTCAATGGTTCCTGTTTCTGTAATGGCGATTGAGAATACCGACTCGTCATGCTCATGGGCAGCGTCATCCAAAAACTCTGGATCGATACTCAATGCGTTTTTGAGGTCAAACGCCTGCATGCCTAGCAGCTGGTCTAAGGCAATTTCACAGTTTTGGGTGGAATGAATTGTTGCGATCGCATTCATACCCCGCACCTTTAGCTCTAACTCCTTTAGCTGGTCGGGCGTTACCAGATCCGTTTTGTTAAGCAAAACAACATCGGCAAAGGCAATCTGTTCTTGGGCTTCATCACTATCCCAGTGCTCCCAAATATGTTTAGCATCCACAACCGTAATCACAGCATCCAGCTGGGTCTGTCGTATCATCACTTCATCCACAAAAAATGACTGGATTACCGGAGCTGGGTCAGCTAACCCAGTGGTTTCAATTACCAGATGGTCAAAGCTATCTTCCCGCGCCATCAAGTCGCGAATAATTCGAATTAAATCACCTCTGACGGTACAACAAATACAGCCATTGTTCATTTCAAAAATTTCTTCATCCGCATCAATAATCAGCTGGTGATCAATTCCCACATCACCAAATTCATTGACGATTACAGCAATCCGTCTGCCGTGGTTTTCAGTCAGGATACGGTTTAAGAGCGTTGTTTTACCGGCTCCTAAATATCCGGTAAGTACGGTGACAGGAATCTTTTGAATTAAGGCCATGGGTTTGTTGAGCTAGTGATGGGTGTGAGTGAAATTTAGGCGGGCGATGTTGTCATTGCCTTACCCCAGGCTTCAGACAGATAGCCAAAAATTGCACCGATAATCATGGCTGTGATCGCAATCAAAACAGGATTATTGGGCAGAGCGGCTGTTACTGGCAAACCTGTAACAGCAACGGTACCAACAGTTTGTGAAAATCCCCAGACAATAGCAGGCGTAATCCCGTGAGTAAACGGCAGCTTTGACGCCTGCACCATTGCTGCACTACCAATACCCACACAGATTGCAGCAACAATTGGGCTACTGCCAATCAAATCAATCGCCAACAACGACAGAGCTGCAATAATAATGCCCGTAATGTTACAAGCAACTGACTTAACAAAGCCTCGGCTGCCACCACCCACAATAAAAAAGGAGGCCCAAGCCGTAAATGTTACCCAAACAGGCACCGGAATAATCGTTGCGGTTAAAAGAACATCAACACCCCCCAAAACACCAATACTGATCGTTAAGGCTTCAGATTGTTTCATATCAGAATATCTCCTGTAGGGATGTCCCACACTACAGACCTGCAATTGGTGTAAGAACAGCTGAGATCACCAAGGGCACTCAATCAATGGCCTACGTTTTTTGTGAAAAATTTTCTCTTCTAAAACCTATCGCCCCTCTGAGGGCCAAAACTGTAAAACGCAATACCTTTATTTGCTAGGAAGCCGAAAATTTCCGTATATTCACGGAAATTCAACGCTACGTGTATTGGTAACGCTTTATAACTTTTTCCCCTATCCTCTTAAAACTTAAGCAGCGATGATTTTAGTCAGGTTGGTATTGTCTTGCCTGAACAGCATTAAGACAACAGCTCAATCGTCGGCCCTATATCCGAGTCTAGTCAGCTGATCACCTGCAATCTCATGGCACATGGCTAACTCAGCCTCAGACAGTTGTTCTTTCCATTCTCCTACTGCCCCAGACCTGACATACTGCCCTTCACCTTTCTTGGCTATGCGGCTAATATCTGTGGCTTTCGCAATCTCTTTGATCTGATGGTCTTCCCAAGATAGCTTTGCAAAGCTAAAAATTTGCTGCAGACTTCTCTCTGGATCTGCTTTTAGCGCCTCATACCGTACCGTATGTATGCGATCTCTTAACCCAGGTCGTTCGTGAATCGCTTCACCCCATTCGACACATTTCTTCCACTGTCGGATGGCCCCTGCTGTGCCTATCTGTGCCCAGCGTTGTTGTTGTGCCAGGGCATTATATGACACACACACATCACGCCCATCTCGGATTACTTCAACAATTCGAGCCTCGGGAAACCGCCATAAAATCTGCTCAGCATAGCGAATATGCATGGGAGTCTTTTCTAAAATGGTTTGACCCGGCTGACCGTACTGTTCAATAAATCGATCAAACATGGCTGCAATCAGCTCTTCTGCCTGCACCAGCCCCCGATCAGTCTCGGGCACCTGGGATCGGATTGCGTTGATCAGCTGCTTTAGTGTTTCATAGCTAACTAAGCCATGGAGACCATGACTGTCTGGTCGATCTAGAATCTGATGATCCCGCAGGATGCCTTGCCAAATATCTTTGGGTTCAAAGCCAAACAGCAGTGGCTTTAAGCCATAGCGTCGTAAAATTCCTTTCCACGATCGCAACCGTCGCTGCCAGTTCCACGCTGGTAAGTCGACAAATGGCTCATACACCAGCCGATACACATGGGTTTCTCTGGGCACGGCTACCACATCTGGGTGGGCGGCAATCAGTGACGTTACCCAAGAGGTCCCAGAGCGTGGACAACCCACGACAAATAGCTTAGGGCAGGGTGCTAATTCCCCCATATCAATACTTTTACCGGCCTCTTGTGTATGCATCACTCAATAAAGATTAGGTTAGCAAACGGCTGACTTAGCGATACTGGCCCACCCTGCAAACGCTCTGTGACTATGGCTTTGACCTGTTCCCCTAAGAAGAAGATGTCGCAGACTGAAGCTGGTTAATGTCTGCAGGCTCTGCATTTTGAGCAGAGGTTACGGGCTTAATTAGCTGAGCAAATTTTGCTGCAGACTGAGCTAGGGTACGGGTCTGATAGTGGGCATAGGCATTATGGGCAATCGCCTGGAGTGAAGATGGCTGGGCAAATTCCTCAAGTGATGAGGTCACCACATAGTGATGGTTTGCCATAATTTTGTCCTGGGGTTTTAATCCAGAGCCGTTACAAATCGGCAAGAGACCATGGGAGCAATAGGCCGCATATACCGTAGACTTCGCTAGATTTTGAGGAAATCGTCGATAGTCAAAGACCCCTGCTAAGGACTCTGCCAGCAGCTGGCTCACCTCGATCGCTGGTAAAAAACCTGTTCTCGCTACGTTTACATCTAGTGAGCTATCATCCCACTCCACCGGGCGTCCCACATCGTAGAGAATATTGATATCTAGAATGTGACAAATACGATTGATTGTTTCTGTGTTGTTACGGTAGACGCGGGTGCGATCGCTACTGCCAAATACAATCAGCGAGCGCTTACGTTCAGACAGCGGTGTTACTTGCTCCAGTGCTCCAATGGTGGAAAAGTTTGGTATGCAATGCACTGGGGATTTTGTCCACTGAGCCAGCGTCTGCTGAAACGCTATATTGTTGGTTATCACCACATCGGCCACCTGGGCCAGCCCACGAGAGACTCGCCGCTGGATCACATTAGGACAGCGAATCTGCCTGTAGCGCAAGGTGGGTAGCTCATGAAACATCACTACAATTCGCAAACCCTTATGCTTTAGTGCTTTTAGCGCGTCCACCAGCCACATCGGCGCATCTAGTTTTCCGTGCAGGTAGGGGTAATTACTGTACTGCAAAAGAACAGTTGATACATTCGCTGGCAGTCGATCTAGCACACCCTGCACCGTATGATTGTCGAGCCGATGCACCGGAAATTGGTCTACCCGTGGCTGCAGCTTAGGGTTGGGTCTAAAGACTAAAAAGTCAGACAAGATTTGGTTGCGATCGCATAGTTGGTGGGCCAACTGCAAAGCATAGTCACCCACACCGTCCACGTCGGGGAATATGCGAGGCACGATTTGTAAAATGCGAGTCGGTTGAGCAGCCATGGGTGTGTAAGGGGTATTGGAAGCTAGCGTGTGAGTGGGTTTGAGAAGCTATTTCTAAAGTTGTCCTTCCCTTTAGAAGGCCGCAGGTGGAGGAGTCTCACTCCAATTTCGATAGATACTCTCTCACCTGTTTCACCAACAGCGGTGTCGCCTGCTGATTAAACAAATTGCCAAAGAATCCAGGAATTTTTGTCACCTCCACACCATCCTTAGCAACCGTTTGCCAGCCTAGCTCACGGCCAAAATACCAGTCTAGAATCTGAATCTCTGCCCGGAACAGCTTCACCCGACCTGCATAGGGTTGGGGCACATAGCGCTCTGCTGCCAGTTCATTGGCCTTTTGCGCCCGAGCATAGCGATAGTCATAGGGAACTTTGGATTGCTCAGAATTAGAAGCTTCGGTAACAGGAGAACTACCCTCAGAATTCACTAAGTTAGAAGAATCCTGACTCGTTTCAAAGTCCCCCAGTATTTTTGGGGGGTGGGGGCCTCCAATCGGCCTCAGCTTTTGCCAAATCTTCTTTGGCAATGATGCCAGTTTCTCCCATCCGCCGTGGTAATAATAATTCTTTCGCACCCAAAAGACTCCTAACTGAAAACGGCTTTGCAGCCTCATTAGCGCTGTTTCAGGTAACTCCCCTGGTCGATACGAATCGATCAGCACAACGCTCGCGACAGTGTCCCCCTCCGCCTGTAGCTGCTGGGCGATCTCAACCGCGACAGCGCCACCTAAGCAGTGCCCACCAACCAAATATGGGCCTTTTGGCTGCACCATTCGCATTTCTTTAACACAATCTGTTGCCAATGCCTCAACGGTGGTATGAGTCACCTCGCTGCCATCTAAATCCGGTCGTTGTAAGGCATAGAATGGTCGGTCAGTGCCTAACAGATGAGAGAATCTGGCCCAGGTGAGGGCATCTGCCGAGCCGCCATGGAAGAACAGAGGTATCTGAGCGCCACTAGTCTGAATTGGGACCAGACTTGACCACTGTGAAACTGGCTGATCCTGGCTAAGCAGCGCTGCAAACTGACGTACGTTAGGGGCCTGGAATAATGTTGCCAGGGGAAGGTCACAATCTAACTGCTGCTGCATTTCGTTAAATAGCTGCACTGCTAACAGCGAATTGCCCCCCATGTCAAAAAAACTGTCTTCAACACTCAGAGAACTGATACCCAAAACAGGTTCCCAAATCTGTGTAAGCGTTAGCTCTAGAGGATTATTAGGCGCAAAGAAATTACCCTCTAACTGATCGCGACTGAGGTTCACAGCAGACTCTTCTATGGTTTCAGCAGACTGCTCCAACAGCGCTTGGGTTGGCAGAATGTCACTAACAGACTGTTCAGGATTCTCAATAATGGTCGTTAAAACCTGTTCAAACTGCTTTAGCAATATAGGCAGCGTCTGACCATATGCCTTATCTGCCTGTAGCATTACTGTCAGCCGATCTCCCGGCTTTACAGTTACCGTCAGACCGTAGGTGCTCACTAACCCTGACTGTATATTTTCCACCTGCAAACTTCGTTTCGCTGTCTGCATCGGGTAGTTCTCAATCACCACCAGACTGTTAAACAATTGTCCTGAAACCTCACTCCAACCCTGTATTTGATCCAGTGACGCATAGACATAGCGACTGGCCGCTGTCTGCTGAGACTGAAGCGTCTGTAGCCAGTCAATCACCGTTTGTTCAGCCGCAATTTTGACACGCACTGGTAAGACATTGATCAGCATCCCCACAATGGATTCCACCCCGTCTAAGTCTCCCTGACGGCCAGAAACCGTCGCCCCAAAAACAACATCAGAATTGCCGCTATAGCTGTGGAGGAGTAATGCCCAGATGCCCTGTATTAACGTGTTGAGGGTGAGGCGGTGCGATCGCAACACGTCCTGCACTCCAGCAGTTACTTCAGGAGGAAACGTAATGGAAGGGGAGAAGTTTTGAGGTTTGAGGTTTGAGGTTTGAGTTGTGTGCTTTTTTTCACCTTTCAAAACTGGTAAGCCTATTGGTTCCCCATAGCCCTTTAGTGACTCTCGCCAAAATGCTGCAGCGGCTGTCTCATCTTGCTGTTTTAGCCAGCGCACATAGTGTTGATAGTTGGGAACAGCGTCTAGAGCTGGCGACTGTCCCTGGTGTAGAGACTCGTAAGCATCAAATACTTGATTAAATACCAGCGCTCCAGACCAGCCGTCCAACAGCAGGTGATGACAGCTCCACACCAATTCATAGTCGGTTTCACTCAAGCGAATCAGCGCTAGGCGCGAGATGGGAGCCTGAGTAAGGTTAAAGCCGCGATCGCGATCTTCTGTTAGAAAATCGGTCAGTGTTGCCTGCTGATCGTCACGCCCACGCCAATCGAGCTGTCTCCAGGGGATAGCCGCCTTACGAGTCACCACCTGCAACGGCTGCTTTACACCTTCCCAATGCACAGACGTTCTCAACGCCGGATGGCGATCTACAACAAAGTCCCAGGCTTGCTGCAGCAAACCAATATTCACATCACCACGTAGCGTACAGCGCATATGGATTAATCCATCCTGGACTGAGGTCTGTAGACTATGCCACAGAAATGCCTGCTGTAGGGGAGTTAGGGGATAGATTGTTTCAATATTGTTCTTATCCATCGTTATAATTCCCCCGTAAGCTGGCCAATAAAATCATCGAGTTCGGTCTGACTAAAGTCAGCGTCAGGAAAATCGGATGGGGTGAAACCACCGCTGTCTGTGCCCGAGCATTGGGCAATAAGAGATTTCAGCGCACTAAGATAGTTATTGGCCAGGGTCTCCAACGTGTTGGGGCGATGAACCTTGGCGTCATAGCGCCAGCTCACATGTAGTTGCTCAGCAGCCACCCAAGCATTGATCTCCAGCAGATAACCACGCTTGTTTTGCGGGTCTCTTAGCGTGCCAACATCAATATCTTGCATCACTTGCAGCCCCGCAGATGTGAGATCCTGCTGCCCTAGGTAGTTAAACAAAACGTCAGAGCTAGAAGCTTGGGTCAATCTCTGTCGTGTTACCTCATCCCCCAAATAGCGCAACATTCCATAGCCAATCCCTCGATCAGGAATCTGTCGCAGCTGTTCTTTGATTGATTTAAGCGACTCTGTACAGTTTTCGATGTTGCTCACCTGCAGATTCACTGGATAAGTTGTGGTAAACCAGCCCACTGTTCGCGATACGTCAATCTCAGGCGTAATCTGTTCTCGACCATGGGCTTCTAACTCAATGCGGACGTTGCCTGATGTTACTCCCGCCCACTGCAGCAATGTCTGGGCTAATGCAGTCAGTAAGGCATCGTTAATCTGAGTATTGTAAATAGCCGGAACAGTTTGCAGTAACGCCTGAGTATCTTCTTGGCTCAAAACAGCAGTGATCGTTTGCGTCGTCGCTTCTATAGGTAGTGCCGTCTCAGCACGCGGCAGTTGAATAGTGGGTCGTTCAACCTGAGTTAACCAAAAATCAGCGTCGGTTTGTCTTGTGGTCGCCCTTAGCACCTCGGACCAGGTCTTAAAAGACGTAGTTTTCTCAGGCAGCTGTGCCGTGCCATCTAACAGCGTTTCTAAGTCACCCAGAAGAATCTGCCAGGAGACCGTATCTACCACTAAATGGTGCAGACTAAGCAGTAGCCAGTTTGGCCGATTTGCACCGCGCGTGAAGAGGGCCGTTCGCATGAGGCCCCCTGCGGCTAAATTTACATCCTGGTGCAGCCTAGTGCCATGGTCGGCAATCGCTTGGATTTGCTCAGTTTCGGTTAGGTGTGTGAGATCGATTTGAGCCAGCTTTGGTGGCTGGCCAGCATCAGTGTTTATTGGCTTGTCGCCAAAGCTTAGTCTGAGGGCATCGTGGTGGGTCCAGAGGGTTGCGATCGCACCCTCTACCCTCTCAAAACTCACGCCATCAGATACCTCCACTAACATCGCCTGATGCCAGTGGTGTGGCGCTTCCATCTCCTGCTCAAAAAACCACTGCTGAATCGGAGCCAGGGGTACTTCTCCAGTCACCACATCCTGTGTGGCCGCCACCTTAGGGGCAAGATTTACAACAGCGGCTAATTCCGCTATTGTCGGCTGTTCAAACAGCTGATTAGGCGCTAACCGTAGGCCCGCCTCTCTTGCCCTAGAAACAATTTGAATGCTGAGGATCGAATCCCCACCCAGTTCAAAAAAGTTATCGTCGATGCCAACAGCGTTAAGCCTCAGCACCTCCTGCCAAATGTGAGCCAGAGTTTCTTCAACAGCATTACGTGGAGCCCCACCCGCATTAGAAGTCGCTATCTGCGGCTCTGGTAAAGCGTTAACATCAACCTTGCCATTGGCAGTGCGCGGTAGGCTTTCTAAAGCAACAATAGCTGCAGGTACCATATAATTAGGCAGTTTAGATTTAAGTAAATCCTTTAATGCAACTGGGTTTAGAGAGTCTCCATGGGTTTTAGGCACCACATAGGCAACTAGCCGTTGAGAAGAATGAGATAGCTGCTGAGCTAAGGCCGTCCGCTGATTGGGTGAGAGATTCATCACCCGCTGGCGCAAGCTATCTTTTTTCATACTGCACCTCCTCCCCACTGGTTACTAAATCACGCTCCTCTGTTGCCTGCTGAGAATCTAATAAAGCCTCAACTACCTGTGCAGCGCGGTTGCCATAGCGACGATAGCACTCACCCATACGCTCGGCCTGTTTTTTATAGGACTGGTCGCTTAGTAAGGTCCTGATATACTGGCGTATTGTTGCTGCCTGGTTTTGATCAATATCGCCCGCAATCCCCAGCCCGTTGTAGGCAACACGAGCGGCATCCCCGTCCTGGTCAAAATGCTTTAGTGAATAAACCAGCATCGGCACACCAAAGAACAAACACTCGTTAATGCTGTTAATTCCGCCATTATTGATGGCACAGTTCGCATGTTTAAGTACCTGCAGCTGAGGTACCCAGCTAAAGGCATGGACATTCGCTGGTAAGTTTGGCAGTTTATCAGGGGTCAGCTTGCCTCCCAAGCCCAAGACTAAATCCCACTGTGGATAGACTGAGACAGCCTCTATCAGCCTCTCTAAAAACTGCTGGTCGTTCTTTACAAAGGTGCTGCAAGCACAGTATATGAGAGATCTTTCGCCAGACTTATTTTGTTCAAAAAGTTTCGCAAGGGCCGCTTCTGTTGATGGCTCAACTCTTGATTCTTGGCGGTTGTCTAACACCATAGGCCCAACATAGTTCATAGCAGGATGGGGAACGTGGGGAAAGTCTAGCTCCAGCGCATTAAAACAGAGGATAGGCAGCGAGCCGTGGGGATAAGGCATCAACCACTGATCGCGTTGACTACGCCAGGGATAACCAATCTGTCGTGCATAGCAGCGCAGTATCGAGATTCGATCAATCCCCATACGCCGCCAGCGCTCTCGTTGAAATTCCCACCATTTGCTCAAGCTATAGCGCAACCAGCTCCATTCAATGGCGAGTGGCTGCCCCGATAGCCCTTTACCTGGCATAGTGCTGGTATGAATAGGAGGTAAATTGGGGCGCTGCCATATAGAGAGAAACTGACACAGCAGCGCAACAGAAAACTGACCAGTAACAGCGGCCATGATATGCGGGTGCATCTCCATATCAATTAACACCAGATCTGGAACCAGCTCCCTCATAGTTTGGAGAAAATTTTGGACGCCTAGAGCATCTACCGCTCGCTGCTGTCGTTCTCGCAGCGTTCGCCACTTTTGCCAGCGGCCCATGGGCGGCTCACCTGCCTGAATCACCCATGGGTCAAGCTGCACATAGGCAATACCCTGGGCCGTAACCGGCTCCTGCAGTTTAGCCGGGCTAGCATAGGTGACTCGATGCCCAGCCAGTTCCAGCTGTTTTACCAATGCAAAACTGGCATTCAGAATACCCGTCAGTCCTCCAGTAATACAAACAATATGGGCCATTGTTACCCTCCTTCCACCGAGTTCTTCTGGGCGATCACACACAGATCTTCAATGGGCATATTGTGGGTAAATGGAACAGCTGCCCAAGGGTCAAGCAAATCCAGGCGCTTAATCTCCTTAAATTTGTTGGCTCTCTCTAACTGATACTTGAGTCCCTCGTAGTCGTAGCTCCACTTGTGGACCTGACCAGTCTCTTCAACCGGCGCATATCCAAATTGGTGAGCATGAAATGAAAAAACAAAGCTTGGAGGTGCATCCTTCGGAATCCTGCGCCGAGCGTATTTCACAAAATAGTCCATGTGACGATAGTTTGTGAAATACCCATTGATATGAATTCGTAAGTCTGGAACCGTTATTAATAAATACCCCTCTGGTTTCAGAATGCTAGAACAAAATTTAAGCAGGTCTATCCCTTCCTCAAAGCTAAAGTGTTCAAACACGTGCTGCATTCTGACTAGATCAAACTGACCCAATTTCTCACGATCGGTCTCGCTAAGCTGACGTATATTGGCCTGATAGTATCTTTCAGCATGGTCAGGAGATAATCCATCGGCTGAGCCCAAATCTAAGCACATAAAGCCTTCTTCAAACCGGCGACTGCCCATATCTAGCCAACGAGTTCGGCCCTCTTTTAATAACTTTTGCTTTAGCGCGCTGCCCTGTCGAAGCTTGAGCTTTTTTAGCCCCCTAACAAGAGTATATTTTAGCCACGATTCTTTCATTAACATGCTATAAAATCTCTCCTGTTGCGTTAGCGAGTAATGTCTCTGCCTTCTCAGCAGGAAGAGACGCTAGAAGAGAGACTAAACTATCGACATCTGACGGCTGTGACATAGTGCGAGCAACTACTACAGCTTCTTGAACTGCCTGGTGCTCTTGCAAGACATCCTCAATCTCACCAAGCTCAATCCGATAGCCACGAATTTTTACCTGTCGGTCACACCGCCCTAGCCATTCCAGAGTGCCGTTGGCCCGATATCGAGCTAAATCACCTGTTTTATAAAGTCGCCCACTATAGAGCAGGCAGCGCTCCAACATCACAAACGACAACGCTGTCTTCTCCGGCTGATGCCAATATCCCTGCGCCACCCCGTCACCACCCACATAAATCTCACCGATTGCCCCGGTGGGCACCGGGTTCAAATCCTTATCCAACAGATAGATCTGCGTGTTAGGAATCGCCTTACCAATCGCCACAGGCCCAGGCTCTGCTGGAATGTGATAGGCCGTACACCACACGGTTGCCTCAGTAGGGCCATACTCGTTATATAAGTCAGTGGTGGGCAGCTTGGCATAGTGATTTTGCACCAGTGCCCGCGGGCAAGCCTCACCCGCCACAATCACCGTATGCAGTTTTGCTAACTGTTGCGGTTCAGCAGATGCTAACAACAAGGAATACAGCGTCGGCACACAGAGCGTATGGGTAATTTGCTGATGAGCGATCAAATCAGCCAGCTGCTGCAGATCTTGTTCTATGCGCTCAGGTGGTAAGACTAGAGTCCCGCCTTGACACAGGGTCCAAAAGATACCGGCTACAGAACTATCAAAGGCAATGGATGAGAGTAACAGAAATCGACCCACAGATTCTGGATAAACGTGAGTGCGAGCAGTTGTAGAATGCACCAAATTTCGATGGCTCACCATAACCCCCTTTGGTTTACCAGTAGATCCGGAGGTGTAGATGATATAAGCAAGATCATCAGGCGTTGGAGAAGAGTAAAAGGGTTGGTCTTGTACGGCTCGGCAGAGCTCGCCGAAGCCCTGCTCTGCTTCCTCCCTTTGCACCTGCCCTTCCCCATTCAAATAAAGAACAGAAACAGAAGTGTCTGGCAAATTCACCGAACGCTGCGTCAGCAAAAATTTTGGCTTAGTATCCTCCAGACAATAGTTCAGTCGTTCAACCGGGTACGTCGGGTCAAGAGGCACATAGGCCGCACCCGCCTTGAGTACGGCTAAAATACTGACAATTCTATCTAGGGACGGTTTTAGGCACAGAGCAATCCGATCACCGGAGATTACCCCTTTTGAGCGAAATAGGTTGGCCAGCTGATTCGCCTTTTGATTTAGCTCGTCATAGGTCAGTGTTTGTCCCTCAAAAACAACTGCCGGGGTATCGGGTGTCTGCTGCACCTGGGCCTCAATCAGCTGATGAATGGTCAGGTCACGCGGATAGTCGACTGTCTCCCAAGCTTCTAGCTGCTGTTGTTCTGCTGATGTCAGACGCGGTAGCTCAGTCAGTGTGCTCTGGGGCTGCTCAACAAATGCGGTAAGCAACAGTTCTAAGTGAGCATGTAGGCGTGCAATCGCACCCTCCTCAAATCGCCCAGAGTCAAATAACAGAATACGCTCTAACGACTCCCCCGGAACCACCAGCAACGCCAGCGGATAATTACTTTGCTCCAGATAGCGCACGCCACTGGTATCAAACCCAAGATCGATGGCTGCCACTGTTGGATAGTTCTCAAACACTACAATGCTTTCAAACAGAGGGCTGCCTTGGGGCAGGTTACTCCAGCGTTGGATATCGCTCAGAGCGGTGGTTTCATACTGTTGCAGGTCAAAAAGATTTTGTTGTCGGTGCCGTAGCCAGCCGATAAGGGGTTTGTCAGGCTCAATATGAACCCGCACAGGCAACGTATTAATAAATAAGCCAACCATGGTTTCCACACCGATAAGATCAGCGGGACGACCGGAGACTACTGAACCGTAGGTTACCTGCTCCTCACCACTGTAGTGGTTTAACAGCAGTGCCCAAGCCCCCTGGATCAGGGTATTTAATGTTAGTCGATGCTGTCGTGCCAGGGCTTTTAGATTGCTGGTTAGACTAGCCGATAGAGATTTGGTTTGCTGCTGATAGCGCTGGGATAGACCAGGGCGGGCAGCGGGCAGTGGTGTAGGTTCTGTAAACCCTTGGAGTTGTCTTTGCCAGAAGCCTGCGGCAATGCTGAGATCTTGTTCCTGCTGCCAGGCAATGTAGTCACGATAGGGACGTATGGGCTGCAGCTGTGGCACGGTCCCCTGAAGCAATGCAGCATAACAGGTCAGCATATCCTGCCAGATGAGCGGCAGTGACCAGCCGTCAAATAACAGGTGATGAGAACTCCAAATAAACTGATAATGATTATGACTCAGATGGATCAACGTAAAACGCAGCAGCGGGGCCTGGTCTAATTGAAAGCCCTGGATGCGATCGCACTCTAAAAACTTCTCCAGCTTAGCCGTCTGTTCAGCTATCCCACGCCAATCTAATGACCGCCAGGGTAGCTCCACCTGCTCACGCACCACCTGCAGCGGCTCATCTAACCCATCCCACAGAAACGCCGTACGTAAAACCGGATGCCGGGCCACCGTCTGTTGCCACGCCTGCTGTAACAGATTTGGCTGGAGACTGCCGCTGAGCTTACAGGTGTATTGATTGACATAAACCCCAGACTGGGTATCGGCCAGGGTGTGAAACAACATGCCTAGCTGGACTGGTGAGAGCGTGTAGATATCGGCAACATTTTCCATTAGCCCTGACCTCCTGCACGATCTGCCTTATTTAACAAAGCTGAGAGCTTATCCAGCTTTTTACTATCGAGTTTGGCCAGGGGAAAGTCCGCGGCTGTTGCTTTGCTGCCCGATCTCCCTAGGAGCATCTGGAGATGTTGCATCATGCCATCCGCTATTGCCTGGGTTGTAGAGTCATCTAGACCGCTATAGCGCCAGTCAATATGGAGCTGGTCTTCTCTAATAAAGGCGCTGATGTCGAGGAGGTGCGATCTTGTCTGTTTTGGGCTGACCTGCAATGGCTGAGCAAATCGGAACATTGATTTGGGTGGCAACAGCTGCTCTAAGGTCCCGAGATAGTTAAATAAAATTTCAGGCTGGGGCTGGTCAGCAACAGCTTCATTTCCTCTGAGATAGCGCAAAATGCCGTACCCGATACCATTTTGAGGGATCTGTTCTAGAGTCGTTTTAACGGATCTTAGAGTCTCACCAGGCTCAGGTTGAGCTGTCAGTGTGACCGGAAAAAGCGATGTAAACCAGCCAACCGTCCGCACTAGGCGACTATTAGGAATGACAGTTTCTTCACGTCCATGACCTTCTAGAGCAACTTGCACCATAGGTTTTCCGGTATGTTGTCTAATAGCTAAGGTCAAAGCCGTCAACAGCAGTTCCTGGGGACGTGCCCGAGACGTTTGCAGAAACATTTGAGTCAGACTATGGCTTAACTGTCGAGAAACTGTGCGAGCGGTAGCCTCGGTCTGAGGAGCAACACCCAACTGAGCTACAGATTCAGGCTGAGAAAGCCAATAGTCAATTTCTGACTGAGGAAGGGAGATCTCTTTAAGCCCAGTTGCCCATGTCTTAAAGGAGGTAGTTTTTAACGGCAGTGAAGGGGTTTCTCCCTTGCTCAGCTTTTGGTAGGCCGTCTCTAAATCCTGAATTATTGTCAGCCAAGATAGGGCATCTACCGCCAGATGGTGGATCACTAGACCTAGCTGCTGACGATCTCCGAGATTAAAGAGAACCGCTCGCACCAGGTCCCCTCTGGTCAAGTCAAGCTGTGTCTGTAACTGGGCAATGGTTTCAGAAATTGTTGCTTGAGGATGAGGCTGCGTTGAGATATCTATTTGGGTGGTGGCCACATTAGAAACAGGCTCACCATAGCGCTGCTCCCAGCCTGTTTTAGTTTGGGTATAGGTCAGACGTAAGCTATCGTGATGGTTTACCACCGCTGTCAGGGCAGATGTTAGAACCGATAGATCTAATATTTCGGCCACATCCAGAACTACCATTTGGGTGAATTGCTCTGGCGCTGTCGGGTGTTGCTCAAAAAATGCCTGCTGAATAGGCGTAAGCGGTATCACCCCTGTCAGATCTTCTGTTGTTATATCTGCACTTTCAGGGGCCACCGCAGCAGACAGCTGCGCCAGTGTGGGATGCTGAAAAATCTGGTTTGGCGACAATCTAAAGCCAGTCTCTGACATCCGGGCAGCAATTTGGATGGCCATAATCGAGTCGCCACCCAGCTCATAAAAGTTGTCGTGAATGCCAATACGGTCCATCTTTAGCACCTGCTGCCACAGCTTAGCTAACATCTTCTCGATAGCAGTAGCCGGTGCCACAAACTCTGACTGCAGTTCCGGACGACTTGCGTTTGGATCAGGCAGGGTGGCAAAATCTACCTTGCCGTTGGCAGTCAGGGGCATGCGCTCTAGCTGAGTAAAATAGGCAGGCACCAGATTGCTGGGCAGCCGCTGAGCTAAAAAGTGTCGCAGGTCCGCCGTTGAAGCTTGACCCACATAGTAAGCCACCAGCTGGGCTTTGTTTATTTGCGCGTCTTCGTAGCCAATCTCCTGCAGAATCCTCTCTACTTCAGCCACATCAATCTCATCATTGAGCTCATCGATAGCCGCCTCTGGGGTTTTATGCCCCATGCGCACATCCCAGCTGTAGGGCAGAGCGTAATTGTGATAGCCACGCTTTTGGGTATGTAGATAAATGCCCACATTGTTGATCAAACAGTTGGTAGAACGCCCCGTATCTGACGGACGAATCCAGGGCACCTGATCCGTTAGAAAAGAGAGCATTTCGGCTAGCTCTACATCACAGTAACGGTAGAAATCAATAATCTCAACCATTTCAAAAATGTCATCGCCCTGAAATACTTCCACATCCATCAGCCGCGATACGGCATCGTCAGCACGATGGTAAGCTTTGCGCGCGGTTAGAATTGTTTCGTCAATTTGATCTACATTAAACTCAGACTGACCAAACAGCTCGGTAAACCACTCCTCTGTCAGACGGGTTTCAAAAAACTGTCCCCGTGAGAGACCGGTAACAATGCACGGAATCCCTAGCTCGTAGGCCAGCTTCATACTCAGGGTATAAATGGTCTTAAAGCAGCCGTTACACACATTACAGTGACGGTTTAGACTGTCGACAAAGATGTCGTTCATCGCGGGTGTGGTACCAAATTGATGGTCTACACCCAGGGTCTTAACCACACGCCGAATGTTGTCTTTGGCCTGCTCAGAGATATAGCCATTATCGAGGGTAAAGGCAAACACCTTAAAGCCCATGGTGACCAGCTGAGCCAGGGCGTAGGTACTGTCTTTACCACCGCTGAGCAGCATCATACAGTCATAATCACCCTGCTTACGCTGACGGGCGGTATCTAACCGAGACTTAAATTCGTCAATCGACTTAAAGTATTGCTCGGTGCGATCGCGATAGGTCTCGTAGCTTTGACAAATATCACACACACTCTCGTGGTCAAAGGTAATGCCAGGATAGTTAGAGGCAATGCCACAGCGAGTGCAGTAGGTAATCGACCCGGACTGTACAGGAGCAGCCGACTGCACTAAGCTAACGGCGCTGGCACTGACATCAGGATGAGCTACCAGAGCCGCTTCGATTTCCCCCAGCTCAATCCGGGTACCGTGAATCTTTACCTGACGGTCGCTCCGCCCAAGATAGGTGAGCTGTCCATTCTCCTGCCAGCGCCCTAAGTCACCTGTGCGATAGAGCCGTTGATCACCACGATAAACAAACCGCTCTGCCGTTAGGTCAGGCCGATTGAGATACCCTCGCGCTAGACCAGGCCCACCGATAAAGATTTCACCCACTGCCCCCTGAGGAACCAGGTTTAAATGTTCATCCAGCAGATAAATCTCCGACCCTGCGGCTGGTTTACCAATCGCCACAGACTTAGGCGCATCAGGCTGCAGTTCAAACCGGTGAATCATACAGCCAACCGTAGCCTCTGTTGGGCCGTACTCGTTATAAATCTTAAGGGGATGGTCACTGGCATGGGCAATGGCACCCGCTAGCGACGTTTTTAGATCTTCTCCACCCAAAATCAGCGTCTTTACCCGAGAGCCTATGGCCATGCCCTGCACTAACGCCAGGTGAGAGGGGGTGAGCTTAATCACATCCACTGCATTGTCCTGAAAGATTCGCTGTAGAGAGAGATCAATGGCCTCATCCCTTTCAGGATAAATCATCACCTGTCCACCTGAAAGTAGAGGCACATAGATAGAAGTGACCGTTAAATCAAACGTAAATGGAGAGAATAGGGGAAACGCTAAGGTTCTCCCTCGAACATACTGCTGAATCGCCCAGCTAACATAGTTGGCGAGTCCACGATGTTCAACTTCTACGCCCTTGGGCTTACCGGTAGATCCCGATGTGTAGAGCAGATAAGCAAGCTGATTAATGCCAGGTGCATTCTTTAAGTTGTTGTTTGGCTGCAACGTTAAATCGAGCGTATCCAGCTGAATAGTCTCAGCATGGCTGTTTAGACGTGCTGAAAACTCTGACTGAGTTAGTACCCGACATGCCTGAGTATCTTTTAGAATATGGACAATGCGCTCATGGGGATGACTGGGATCCATAGGCACATAGGCCCCTCCCGCCTTGAGCACTCCCCAAATAGCCACCAACATTTCAACAGAGCGACGCAGACAAATACCGACGGGAGTCTCGGTCGTCACACCCTGCTTTTGTAAGTAATGAGATAGCTGATTGGCTCGGGCATTCAGCTGATCATAGGTCAGTGTTTCATTCTCACAAGAAATTGCAACAGCATCTGGTGTTTTCTCCACCTGCGCCTCAAACTGCTGCACTACGGTTTTAGTGATGTCAGTGCGATCGCACTTTGCTAGCTCTAAGAGGTGAGTCTTTTCCAAGCCAGTAACAATCTCCACTCCAGCAATGGGCTGATTCAGATCCGCTAACACTGCATCTACTAGCGCCAAGAAATGTCCTGTCGCCCGTTCCTGCAGCGCTGGCTCAAACAGGTCACAGTTAAAATCAAAATGGAGCTGCAGACTGCCTCGATCATCAAAGTCATGCACCTGCAGCCGCAAATGATGTCGCGGATCGCCAGCGCCTGGATGAATCCATTCTGAAGACACCGAACGACCATCAAAGTCCGACAGTCTAGCGTGGATAAAATTTAGCACCACGTTGACATCACGGCTGGGGGCAAACTGGCTAGCCCCAGGTTGGGCATAGCGCAGCATACCACCGCTGGCCTGAGCCACCTTACGTAACAGCGACGTAAAGGTTTCACCCGGTTCTATGGCTGTCTGCAAAGGAAACAGTTCAATAAATACGCCGATAGTCTCTTTTAACAATGTTGTCGGGCGACCGTGGGCCGGGGTAGCAAAGGCCACCTGATCGCTACTGCTAACCCGATGGAGATAGGCCAACAGAATACCAGACACCAAATTAAACAGCGACAGCTGCGGTGTTAACGCCTTAGCATCTGAGGTCATCGCCAGCTGTTTTAGTGCAGCCGTTCTTTCTGGACCCAGTTCACAGGAGACTCGATGCGTGCGAGGGGAGACTTGAGTGGCTGAGCGATGGTAAAGGTCTACTGAATTTGCCTGCTGTTGCTGCCAGTAGCTAGCTGCACGAGACGAGGGCGATGGCAGCGACACATCACTATAGGCTGGCAGCGTTGGCGCTTTTGACAATGTGCCCGCTATCGAACGGTGATAGAAGTCTCCTACTGTTTGGTAAATGAGCTGAACTGACTGAATATCCGTAATCACGTGGTGCTGACACATGTACCAGGCACAGCAGTCGGGGCCTAGCCGAATTAGAGCCGTATCAAATAGTCTCTCGGATAACTTAAACAGTTCTCGGCTACGATTCTCTGCCCAGCCACGTGCCGCGGCTTGAGGAGTCTCTCCATTGCTAAAATCAAGGACTGGTACCTCATAATCGAGTTGAGGCAACACCCGCCGCTGCGGCACACCATCTACTTCTTCAATCACCATTCGCAGCGCATCACTGCGCTCTATCAGTGCTTGAAATGCGGCCTGAAAATGAGCAGGCTCAATCTCACCCGATAGCGTAAACAAAAACGCCATATTGTAGAGTGGCGATTCTGGTGCTAGCTTTTGCCCGAGCCACAGCAAATGCTGTGCCGTAGTCAGATTTGGCTGTGCAGATTGAGTTGGTAGTGCAGCAGCAGTCATAGTTACAGGCTCCGCTTAGCAAGATAGCCATCAATGGCTTTGATAGTCCTAAAGTTAGTGATAGTAATATCCGACTGGGGCACATCACAGCCAAACTTGTCCTCCACAAAGGCTACTAGCTGCATCACCCCCATGGAGTCGATAATCTCTTCACCCAGCAGATCATCATCTGCCTCAACCTGCATCCGCCCGTTGAGTAGGGTTTGACTAATGTATTGTTTAAGAATCTCTTGGTTATCCATCACTGTGAGTTTTGAATTGTAGGGTGGGCACGGCCCACCAAATAAACAAAAAATCTATGTTTGAGCGCTTGTCAACCTCCTTTCCGCCTGTTGTTGCAGTGCCCGCCGATCAATCTTGCCAGTGCCGGTTCTAGGAAATGTGGTTGCGATCGCAACCTTTCTTGGCACCGCGTAGCCAGGCAGTCGTTCCCCCACATAGTTCAGCAAATCAATCTCACTCAAACCAGTCTCAGTCTTTAGAATCACCGCCGCTTCTACCTGATGACTGCCAGCCTCAGCAGACACCCCATAGGCTGCTGCCTCTTCCACGTGGGGATGTCCCACCAAAGCTGCCTCCACCTCATCTAGCTCAATTCGATAGCCCCGAGTTTTTATCTGACGATCTTTTCGACCCACAAACTGATAGTTACCGTCCGGTAGCTGATGCACTAAATCCCCTGTGCGATAAAACACAGCCGTTTGGTGAGCAATCTCAGTCCGGTAAAAAGCGCTCTCATTTAAATCAGGCCGTTGCCAGTAGCCCACCATCATCGTCGGTGTCCGCACCAACAGTTCACCGATATCTCCTGAGGCCACCGGCTGGTCCGCATCATTTACTACCCTCTCTTCTGCATTGGCCCAGATTTGACCAATGGGTGCCACCTCTTTAGGCATCGTCTGTCCCTTAGCCAAAGGAGGCACATGATAGTAGCTACACTGGTTAATTTCCGCTGGGCCATACACATTGCTAAACCGTGCCTGGGGCAGACGTTCCATCAGACCATACATGTACTTTGCTGGGTAGGGCTCTCCACCAAACAGCACCCAGCGCAGTGCACTTAACTCTCTCTCCTCTAGCACTCCCCGCAACAGCAGCTGGATTAAGGCAAACGGCACCGAGTACCAAATGGTTAGCTTTTCATCCTGGGCCAGCTGCGAGAGACTGGCAGGCACTTTCATATAGGCTTCAGGAATAATCACCGTTGTTGCCCCCACCAATGGCCCTGAGAAGTAGTCCAGGGTGGACATGTCAAAGTGTAGGGGCGAATGATTACCCAGCCGATCTGTGTGGGTTAAACCATAGGTATGGGCCGCCATCCGCGCATAGTTTAGACCGCTGCGGTGGGTGTGCATAATCCCCTTAGGGGGCCCCGTCGACCCAGAGGTATACATAATGTAGGCTAGGTCTTGCTCCATCACCTGAACCGACGGTGGCGTATCATTTGGGAGAATATCCGACCAATCACAATGGTCTACCCCATGACCCAGAACAACCCTCTCCGGCAACCCAATGATGTGCCGTAGGGGCCCCCGTAGGGGCGCAGCAAGCTGCGCCGGCAAGACAACTGGAGTGAGAGCGACTGTGGCAACTCCAATGGCAATGACATGACCTGTACGTAGACCTGTAAGCTCTGTCACTCTCGCCCTTAGTCCAATATTTTGAGACAGATGGTTGGTCATAAGCTTGATCCCTTGATTAATTCAA
>JBCDIX010000091.1:0-23232 GCA_038748405.1 Cyanobacteria bacterium P01_H01_bin.21
GCGTTGGAAGAAGGAATAACAGCACCAGAAATGATGTTGTTTCCTAGAATCAGAGACCCTGCAACGGGCTCACGGATACCGTCGATGTCAACGGGAGGAGCGGCGATGAAGGCGATTACAAAACAAGCAGTGGCAGCAAGTAGTGTGGGGATCATTAGAACGCCAAACCAACCTACATATAGGCGGTTCTCGGTGCTAGTAACCCACTCACAAAACTGATCCCACAGGTTAGCGCTTGAGCGCTGCTGTAGAGTAGTTGTCATGATTTATGAAACCTATGATTATTGTCAAGGTATGACGGCAGGTAAACTTACCCGCTTATTTCTATATTAGAAGTAATACCTATTTTTGTAAACTTTCTAATCTTGAGAGAATTTGCGAACACTGGCTCTCAGATTGCGATGCAAGTCTTTTAGAACAGCATTCGATTTCATTCAAACGTCATCAGGAATAGGGTTACAGGCTTTTTGAGGCAAGTATTTTTGTTCATGACAGGCGGCTAAATGCTGTGCAAAGCTACTTCTTTTGAAGCTTATTTTCAGGGTTTAAGCTTTGAGCAAACACTCATTTTTTGTAACGCTTAGTCAAGGGAGGTGGTCATTTGAGCATGAAAATTAGTTACAGCCCTGCATATACGCTGGTGCCGACCTATGAGTGTTTCAACGAGTGCAGCTATTGCAATTTTCGAGTCCGGCCTGGTGCAGATACTTGGCTGAGTCTGGAGCAGGCAGAGAGCAAACTTAAAAACTTAGATGCAATTGAGTTACTCATTCTGAGTGGGGAAGTTCACCCAGGTAGCTCACGGCGTCAGGCTTGGTTCAATCACATAGAAGCACTGTGTCAGCTCGGTCTCAAACAAGGTTTTTTGCCTCACACAAATGCTGGTCCCCTCAGTTTTGAGGAAATGGCGCAACTTAAGCAGGTTAATGTTTCCATGGGCCTAATGCTTGAACAGCTCACAACCAAGCTGTTAGATGGAGTCCATCGCCACGCTCCTAGCAAACGTCCAGAGATTCGACTCCAGCAATTAAATTGGGCAGGCCAATTACAAATACCGTTTACCACTGGCCTGTTGTTAGGGATTGGCGAAACCAAGGCAGATTGGGAAGAGACGCTGGATGCGATCGCAACTAGCCACCAGCGTTACGGTCACATTCAAGAAGTTATCTTGCAACCCCATCAACCCGGAGAACGGCAGCGACTGCCTGGCCCTCCCTGTGATGATGCCATGTTGCTTAGCGCCACTCGGCTTGCCCGTAATATTTTGCCAAACGACATCACAATTCAGATTCCACCCAACTTAGTCCAGTCCTCCAAAACACTAATCGCCTGTCTAGAGGCCGGGGCTCGAGATTTAGGCGGTATCGGACCCATTGATGAAGTCAATCCGACATACCATCACCAGCATTTGGCAGCATTAAAAGCACTCTTACAGTCTCACGGGTATACCTTAAGCCGTCGGTTACCCATATATCCTTCCTATGACGACTGGCTTAACCCATTGCTGAGACAAAAAGTCCAGCCATGGAGAACACGGCTGGACTTAGAATAGAAGCAATTAGCTTTGAGAAACTTGATCGAGCGTATTAGCTCATCAACATTACATAAGGACTAGATTCGTCCACGCAACATTTGCGCCATCTCATTTTGACGTGGAGACATCTCTAAGGCTGTTTCCTCGGTGATACGTCCCGACTCATACAGTGCATACAGAGACTGATTCATTGTGCACATTCCGTCAAATGTACATTTTGGTAGCAGCGCCTCTACCTCATCCAGCTGACCTCGCTGAATGTAATCCTTAATCGCATCAGTATTGATCAGAATTTCATGAAATGCCGCTCGCTTCCCATCAGTGGTACGGCATAAGCCCTGAGCAACCACCGCAACAAGCGATTCAGCGATTGAAATTCGAACAGCACTCTGCTGTTCTGGCTCATACATACCCAAGATACGCTCAACCGTCTTCACAGCACTGTTTGTATGTAGAGTGCCAAACACAAGGTGGCCCGTTTGTGCTGCTTTAAGGGCAATATCAACAGTTTCACGATCTCGAATCTCACCGATAAGAATCACATCGGGATCTTCACGCAGAGAAGCCTTTAAAGCATTCTTAAATTCAAGCGTATGGATGCCAACTTCTCGCTGTTTAATCAAAGAAGTACGACTGGTGTGAACAAACTCCACCGGATCTTCGATGGTAATAAGGTTCTTTGGCATATCGGTATTTATATAGTCAATCATCGCTGCCAGCGACGTAGACTTACCCGAGCCAGTTGGACCTGTCACCAGCACCAAACCCTTGTGATAATGGCAAATATCTTTTAAGACTACGGGCAAGCTGAGCTGGTCAATCGTTAAAATCTTGACCGGAATCAACCGCATCACCAACGATGGGCCACGCAGCGTATTGAATATGTTGATCCGTACACGCGTAAAGTCAAAGTGTGCTGCTCCATCAAAATCCATCCTCTGTTTAAAGTCTTGGATTTGATCGGGTTTTAGCACTTCAGACAGCCAGGCATAAAACGTAGCTTCGTCCGTTGCTGGGTAGTCAGTCGTTTCAATTTCGCCCCGATTGCGAAACCGAGGTACCTCACCCACGCCCAAGTGCACATCGGAAAATCCTTTATCAAAGGCTTCTCGCACTATTCGCTCCAGAGTGAGACCGCCGCCAACTCTAACACCGCCTGCTGACTTTGGCATCGGGGGGGGTGCAGCCGCACGAGCTCCCCCGGCTCTACCCATACCTGGCGGTGGTGGTGGTGCGACACGCTTTGGTGGCGGTGGAGGGGCAGACGACATTGACAAGGGGCGTTGTGGATCAGTCATAAAGCACCAAAAGCCTTCAGGTATAAACGATCAACAGCAAGGAAATACGCCTGTGCCACATTCAGGTTGCAGACACACTTACTAATCATCCACAGACTACCCAAAATTGCAAGTTCACATAGCATGCCAAGATGCTGATGTTACGGAAGCATACGTACACAGATACTCTGTGTTACTCTAGTCTAGTTGTCAAAAATTCACACACTTGGATATTTCGGGTGTTTCAGTGATTGCGGGTTATTTAGAGCTGTAGTCATCTGCTGAAATGCACACCAAGTGGAGGTTTAACCCGAAAGGAGAAAATTTAATGCCTGTTGTAACATTGGCTCAACTGCTTGAGTCAGGGGTTCATTTTGGTCATCAGACTCGCCGCTGGAACCCAAAAATGGATCAATATATCTTCACTGCTCGCAACGGTGTACATATTATTGATCTAGTTCAAACTGCGCAGCTGCTCGACAGTGCTTATGCCTTTGTGCGTAACTCCTCAGAGAAAGGGCAGAAGTTTTTGTTTGTTGGCACTAAACGCCAGGCAGCTGGCATTGTTGCTGAAGAAGCTAAGCGCTGTGGTTCTTATTACATCAACCAGCGTTGGTTGGGAGGCATGCTCACCAACTGGACCACTATTAAGACCCGTGTAGAGCGTCTTAAAGAACTAGAGCGGATGCAAGAAACTGGCGCTTTAGCCCTCCGCCCGAAGAAAGAAGCTGCAGTTTTGCGCCGTGAGCTGGAGAAGCTTCAAAAGTATCTAGGTGGTATCAAACTCATGCGGCGTCTGCCAGACGTGGTGATTATGGTTGATATCAAGCGCGAGTACAATGCAGTCCAAGAATGTCAAAAGCTAGGCATTCCTATCGTGTCGCTGCTAGATACTAACTGTGACCCGGATGTGGTAGACATTCCTATTCCTGGAAACGATGATGCGATCCGTTCCATCAAGTTAATTCTTGGTAGTTTGGCCAATGCTATCTACGAAGGTTCCCATGGTCAGGCACCACAGGGTAGTGAGGACGACATTTACGCCGACTATCCAAGCGCCGAAGAAGACTATGATTATGATGAGGCAGATGTTTCTGCTGCTGGAGATGCCCCTGCAGCAGATGAAGCAGCGCCTGCAGCGGATGAAGTAGCACCTGCAGCGGATGCTGCTCCTGTGGCAGAGAGCGAATAGCACGACGCAACCCTTCTTTGGGACCTGCATTAGCAGCTGAGCCTCCACTGGGCATCAGCTGTTAATGCTTTAAGCGTCGCACCATTAGTAAAGAGATTTTGTTGCAAGTAGATTATTAGTGTAGGAGGAGATAATGGCAGGCATTTCTGCAAAGCAAGTAAAAGAACTGCGCGATACTACTGGCGCAGGCATGATGGACTGTAAGAAGGCTCTCCAGGAATCGGACGGTAATCTGCAGAAAGCTGTCGAGTGGCTACGTCAGAAAGGAATTACGTCAGCTGCTAAAAAAGAAGGCCGAGTGGCTGCTGAAGGATTAGTTGAAAGCTATATTCACACAGGCGGTCGCGTTGGTGTACTCGTCGAAATCAACTGTGAAACAGATTTCGTTGCCCGTCGAAATGAGTTCAAAACATTGGCCCGCGATATTGCCATGCAAATTGCAGCGTGCCCCAATGTTGAGGTCGTCAGAACTAGCGAGATCGATCAAGGATCCATTGAGCGTGAACGCGAGATTGAAATGGGTCGAGAGGATTTAGCGAAAAAACCTGAAAATATTCGTGCCAAAATCGTAGACGGTCGTATCGAGAAACGCCTGAAGGAACTATCTCTACTAGACCAACCCTTCATTAAAGATCAAAACATCACCATCGAAGAGTTGATTAAGCAGTCCGTTGCAACACTGGGTGAAAACATTCAAGTTCGCCGTTTCTCAAGATTTACTTTGGGAGAAGGCATTGAAAAGAAAGAGGAGAATTTCGCAGAAGAAGTAGCGGCCCAAACAGGTCAAAAGAAAAAGGAAGCCGCTTCAGATGCGCCCAAGGCAGAGGAAGAAGCTTCTAAGGAATCAAAGTCTGAAGACGCACCTAAAACCGATAAAAAGAAGGGTAAAAAGAAAAAGAAATAGCATTTACCCAGGAACACACTTAATTGTTCTTAATTGGTGAGGCAGGTCTGCTAATTGCTTACCTGCCATTTTTATTTGGGCATCTTAAGCATCTATTCCGAAGCCATAGAGTCATTGGTTATAGAGCCTATACTGGGATGTGCAGCATTAAACAGTGCTGTTTCCGTTGTAATTCGTTTGTCTAATATCTGCGCTAATGGTTAACGCAAGTGGTCATATTGAACAGCAGCTTTCAAAGCTTCAGACACAGACTGCTGATATTGCCACAGAGTTGGAATCCTTAGTTGACAAATATTTAAAGATTTTGAGTCAAGCGAGTAAGCGTCAGCTAGTACTAGCGGCTTACCATATCTGTACTCAAATCTACCCTGAAAGCTTTTTGGAGCTCAGTTTGTCGCAACGAGATCGCTTACAGCAAAAGCTGCGTGAGCTGGGTAATAGCATTCAGGCTCAGCTTGATGAAAAATGGAAAACGGCCAAGCGGCTTAGCCTACAACCGGCGGAGGAAGATGGTCTAGCCGTCATCCGGCAGCTATTTTTGGAAGCCGCCTCAGCTAGAGACGAGTCTGAGACAAGCGAGGGCGACGTGGATAAGGCTGAACAGCACCCTGCCCAGGAGCCAAATGATGCAGATACTTCTGCTGGGCAGGAGGCGCCAGCAAAGCGATCGCAAGAGCAGCTGTTGGCTGATATCCGCACACTCATTGGCACTGAGCCAGTAGACACAACATCGTCAGAGGATGAAGCACCAGGCCTCATGCAGCCGGCCCAAATTATGCGGCGGCAAATTTTAATCGAAAAGGCAATTCGAGATGTGCTCAAAGTAGTCTCAGAAAAGGCAAATGAGGTTTTGCAACAAGCCCAGGTTATGCCAGAGGTGCCCCATGCGCTATTGGCAGCTGCATCAGAATCAGAGCGTCTGGGTCACATTCCGATGAAAACACCGAATCTGGTCAGACTGGCGATAAAGATTTTGCACGAACCTGACAAAAGCAGATTTACCAAAGATGATGAACAGTCTGATGTAGATGACGCAGATGACGATACATCCGATATCGATAACGAACCAAAAGGCGAAAACTGGTCTGATGGCGAAATCTCCGCAGCAATCATTGCTGGAAATGAAGTGACTGAACGCGAAGCTGATGATTCAGAAGATGAGCATTCGAAAGATTCTATGCCCATGCCTCGATTTTTGCAGTTAGAGTCTTTGCCAGATTTTGTCATGATCCACTTACGGCTTTCAGAAATTGAATTTGCCGAAACTAATGTCGCTGTTTGGCGCAGTCGTATTCGTAAAAAAATGGCCCATCTAAAGCATGTTGGACATGCTTATAAGAATGCTGAACGGCAGCTTGCGATCGCACAAGCCGAAGACGCCTGGAGAGCTAGCTGGACCAACGACTAATGGCCGATCAGCAGCCCGACTGGCTTCGTCTTCAAAAGGCCCTCAGTGTTGAAGCTGAAACAGGGTTCAATGACCTGCAGGGTCATCAAAAACGATTTAGCGAGTTTCTGCGCGATAGCTTACGAACGTCACCCAGATATCTGCCGCCCATCGATCAAGAACGCTGGCGGACCCTTTCGGAGGACTTTGACAAATACAGTGCCCTCAGTTTCGCGCAGCGGCAGCACTTAGTTGCCAATACTCGGCGGTTTTTACAGCAAAGTCGTCAGCTGTTCGAGCAGCCAAGTCCTAAAGCCAATGAGGCAGCAGGAAGCTCTTCTAACAACTCTAACAAGCGACCCAACACAAAATCCTTAGTTGCAAAAGCTCCCAGTTTGCCTCGCTCGGGTCATCCCCTCGATCAGCCCATTACCTATCTCAAAGGCATTGGTCCCAAGAATAGCGAACGGCTGGCTAAATTGGGACTGTATACCGTGCGGGATGTGCTCTACTACTATCCCCGCGACCATCTAGACTATGCACGTCAGGTAAAAGTCCGCGACCTCAAAGCAGGTGACACGGTCACGATTGTTGGCACTGTGCGACGCTGCAATTGCTTTAATAGCCCCCGTAATGCCAAACTCACCATTTTTGAACTGAGCCTTTATGACGGCACTGGCACCTTAAAACTGAGTCGTTTTTTTGCGGGAGCACGCTTTCGTAACCGAGGCTGGCAAGAACGTCAAAAACGCCTCTACCCGACTGGAGCCACACTCGCGGCCTCAGGATTGGTCAAAAAAGGAAAGTATGGCATCACATTAGATGATCCTGACTTGGAGGTATTAGGGGATTCACAAGAAGCCATTGATTCTGACACTGTCGGTCGTGTAGTGCCGGTCTATCCTTTAACAGAAGGTGTGCCAGCGCCACTGGTACGTAAAGCAGTGGTCGCCGCTCTGCCCGCTGCTGTCGAAATACGCGACCCTTTCTCCACAGATCTACGAGAGCAGCATGGGTTAATTCAGCTACCAGTTGCCATTGCCCATATTCACTTTCCACCAGATAGCAATGCCCTTGCAGTTGCCCGTCGGCGTCTGGTGTTTGATGAGTTTTTCTATCTGCAGCTGGGGCTCCTATCACGTCGCAAACAGCAGCAGGCACACACTCAAATTCATATGGCCCCCACTGGGGAATTAATTGACCAGTTCTACGATGTGCTGCCGTTTAGTCTGACGGGTGCCCAAAGCCGTGTTGTGCAGGAAATCTTAGTTGATCTGCAGCAATCTACACCAATGAATCGTCTGGTGCAGGGGGATGTGGGCTCAGGTAAGACAGTTGTGGCCGTTGTGGCTACCCTTGCCGCCATCCAGGCTGGCTATCAGGCGGCTTTGATGGCTCCCACAGAAGTCTTGGCAGAGCAGCATTACCGTAAGTTAGTGGAATGGTTTAATCTGCTGCATTTACCTGTAGAGCTGTTGACTGGCTCTACCAAAACAGCCAAACGCAGAGAGATTCATTCCCAGTTAATCACTGGCGAGCTCCCGATTTTAGTGGGCACCCATGCCCTCATTGAGGACCCGGTGAAATTTGACCGCCTAGGCCTCGTCACCATTGATGAGCAGCATCGCTTTGGTGTGGCACAGCGGGCGAAACTCCAGCAAAAGGGGGAGAATCCTCACGTGCTCACCCTCACGGCGACACCTATACCACGGACTCTAGCGCTAACCCTGCACGGAGATCTTGATGTGAGTCAAATTGATGAGCTACCGCCAGGGCGTAAACCGATTCAAACCACACTATTGGCCGCTCGCGATCGCAACCACGCCTACGACCTAATCCGACGCGAAATTGCCCAGGGTCGTCAGGTTTATATCGTGCTGCCCCTGGTTGATGAATCCGAAAAATTAGATCTGCGTTCTGCGATTGAAGAACACCAGCGATTGAGCGATGTAGTTTTTCCTGAGTTTCAGGTGGGGTTACTCCACGGTCGCCTAAGTTCTGCCGATAAGGATGCCGCTATTACAAAATTTCGAGATCGCCACACTCAAATTTTGGTCTCTACTACTGTGGTGGAAGTCGGTGTAGACGTACCCAATGCCAGCGTCATGCTGATTGAACATGCCGAACGCTTTGGTCTATCTCAGCTGCATCAGCTAAGGGGGCGTGTCGGTCGAGGCGCTGACCAATCGTACTGTTTGCTAATGAGCAGCAGCAAAAGCGAAACTGCACTGCAGCGTCTGCGGGTTTTAGAACAGTCTCAGGACGGCTTTTTTATTGCTGAAATGGATTTGCGCTTTCGTGGCCCTGGTGAAGTACTGGGCACCCGTCAGTCAGGGCTACCTGATTTGGCGCTCGCCAGCCTGGTAAACGACCAAGAAGTATTAGAACTGGCGAGGAAAGCAGCGGAGCAGCTGATTCAGCAGGACTCTACTCTGGAGCTGTGGCCGCTGATCAAAAAAGAACTCAATCGTCGCTACACAAAACTGATGGGTGGAGCGATCTTTACTTAATTTCCCTACCGGCGCTTGCCTGAAAAGATACTCAGTGCGCCAGCGGTCCCTAACATGCCAGCAGCTAGCCCTAACCCCAACCAAAACCCAAAAGGAAGGGCCACAGAACGAAATGCCAGAAACTGCAGTGAGACAGGGGTAGCATTCTGCACCGAGAGAATTGCGATCGCAACCACTAAAAACGCCGGAATCAGCACCAGTAAAAATTTAGCCATACTCGTCAATCTCACTATCGACAGGGTGTTAGAGCTAATGCCATGGTAAATGGAAATCTCAGACTGCGGTCTGAGGACCTCAAAGCAATTAGCCCTCCGCTTAACAGCGGAGGGCTAATTGCTTTTATATTTTCAGTATAGAAAACGTGCGTATAAGGGGTTAGCCAAACACCTTGATACAAGGAGGCTTAGCCAATAGTTAGGTTTCTGTATAGTTTGTTCGTATGAACTGAATCTAAATTAGCCTGTGGTTTTACCAACGTCCATAAAACCAGCGTGAGGTTACTTAAAGTAACTTTAAAGAACGTCTTACATTTAATACTTTTTTTAGAATGTAATCCTTACCTGAAGCGGATCTAACCAACTATCAGGTAAATGTGCCTAGCCCTAGAGCAATATGTTCTATCATCCAGACGCATCACAGGCTAGCAGCCTGAGGCAAATTCGCTGTGTCAGCTAAACAGACGGCAACCCAAAAGCGAGGGGCACTAGCGTACGCTAGTGCCCCTCGCTTTAGATAGCTCTGTATAGGGAAAACTGCTAAAAAGTCAGCTTTGTATAGGGTTTAGATTTAAGCTGCAAGCGCAGTGGTCATAACTGTTCTTTCGAACTAGATATAGATTACCCCAGACGTTTTGGGAATGAACATAAACCCCTGGTGAACTTCTGCAAACGTGCTTTAAGGGAAAGATGACACCCTTCACAGCAACAGGTAAGTAACAAGACGCTTAGCCGCTCAAACGGTTTACCTCTAGATAAATGTGCTCTAAGGTCACTGGGCTACGAGCAATCGAATCGATTGGAAGACCATCAAATTTAACTAGCAATTCTCTGAGGTCTAGTTGCTCAGGAATCCAAAAAGCCAGACGGGTATCGTAACGGCGCATCGTAAATCCATGGGTTGCCGCCCGCTCAATCACAGCAGCTTCATTGGTTGTTTGCAACGTAACCACCTCCTGGGCTGGAACATGATCACAAAGCTCAGAAAGACTTCCTTGCGCCAATAGCTGTCCTTGCTTGAGAAAGCCGATGCGATCGCACAGTCGTTCTGCTTCATCCAGCAGATGAGTTGTCAGTAAAATTGTCACGCCCTGATTTTTAAGCTGACGAATGAGGTCCCAAACTTCATAACGAGCCTCAATATCAAGCCCTGTCGTTGGTTCATCTAGAACTACTAACTTTGGTTGATGGACAATGGCAATGGCCAAGCTTAGCCGCCGCTGCATACCACCGCTCAAGGAACTGACAACACTATTGACACGCTCAGAAAGATTGACCGCTTGTAAACAGATTTTGATGCGCTGCGATCGCACAGACGCATCGAGGCCATAAATTTTGGCAAAAAACCGTAGATTTTCATCACAGGTCAAACTTTGATACAGCAAATTCTGCTGAGGCATCACACCCAGCAATGGCTTAGTCGCCTCTGAAACTGGTTGTCTCGCAATCAGTATTTGACCGGTATCAGGCTGCATTAGACCGCTCAACATATTGATGGTCGTTGTTTTACCGGCTCCGTTAGGTCCCAACAAACCATAAACTTCACCCGACGAGAGCTGCAGCGTCAGGTCTCTTAATGCCTGGTGCTGGCCAAACGCTTTTGAGAGGTTTTGAATGTCAAGCACTTGGCCATCCTGAGTAACCCTATGAGGGTATGGCATAACACCTTCAGCGTAAAGCTAAAGACAGATATGAACACAGATGCTAATATAAGCTCGGTTCCTGACTATATTTAGGACTAATGTTAGGGCATGTAGCTCAGCTGGATAGAGCACCAGATTCCGGTTCTGGCGGTCGGGGGTTCGAATCCCTTCATGCTCGTTGCAATCTTTTATTTAGGGGATAAATTCATTTCCTCTAAAGGATGAGAATTTTATAAGATCCAAGAATTAATGATGGAAAGACATTGCATGCAATGTCTGTACACCCAATAGTGGAGCCTAATTGCCTTTGTTTCCTGAGGATTTGAGAGCTTCTCAATATCAGCTCTCAAATCATACTTTTGAAATAAAAAATGCTTAAGTTTGGGGATACTAACCCCCACAACCCTATATCCTTGACTGAATACGAAGGTCAACCTAACTGGCAATCTCTGCTAACCACAAATATGATTTCCGGTTAACCTTCACCACTATTTTTGAAAAAGTACGATATTTCTCATATCGATTAGCAACACGACATTAGATAATGCAATAAATTAATTGACATTGCGTAACATTTATCTAGATTTTGACTGCTCGATTCCTGGTTGGAATTTATACGGCTCAGACATCTATGGCTGAGTCTCTCAAAAAAACGCTGACCCACAGTCCATTTGCTATCAGTTGGAGCAAGACACAAACAGAGTTTGTGCAATGGATCGTCAGCAATCGTCATCGGATTGATTGCTTGATAGTTCAACCTGCTCAGAATGGTGCAAATTTACTACACGAACTGTGGGAGCGAGATATTTTGCTGCCCACTTTAGTAATCGCCACACAGGACACCGAGGATGTTCAGACTGAATATCACGACGCGGTTATCTATATCAATTCGTCAGAGTTAGACACGGTTGAAAGTAAGGTTCATGAAGCTATCAGCCAGTTTTTACAGCTGCCCGCAAACCAAAACGCTTTGCCGGATAATGAAAATGCGTCAGCGGAGACTGGCGACAACCGTAGTTTCTTACTAAGCCTTCAGCAGCAGCGCTTGACCGAAAAATTACAGGAACGCTTAGGGTATTTGGGCGTGTACTACAAGCGTAATTCTCAAAACTTTGTACGCAACATGACAGTGGAGGAGCGTCATGAGTTTCTAGACCAGCTGCGTCAAGATTATCGTCACATCATCTTGAGCTATTTTTCATCGGACGATAAGAGCTTAAATCAACGGATTGATGATTACGTGAATCTAGCTTTTTTTGCCGATGTATCCATTTCCAAAGTAGTGGAAATTCATATGGAGCTAATGGATCATTTTTCTAAACAGCTCAATATGGAAGGTCGTAGTGAAGAAATTTTGCTGGACTACCGCTTAACCTTAATTGACGTGCTGGCCCACCTATGTGAAATGTATCGTCGGTCGATTCCTCGTGAAATTTAGTCACCACTCTAAACATCTGCTCAATCCAGTTTTGGCTCCTTACACTCCACATTTGCCACACCCGCAGGAACCTTTCAATGGCCTATAAAAAGACCTACATTTTGAAACTTTACGTTGCTGGCAATACCCCTAACTCGACCCGCGCCCTGAAGATGCTCAACACGATTCTTGAAGAGGAGTTTCAAGGCGTTTACGCTTTGAAGGTGATAGACGTTTTGCAAAATCCACAGCTGGCGGAAGAGGATAAAATACTGGCTACCCCTACATTGGCTAAGATTTTGCCGCCCCCCGTTCGCAAAATCATCGGTGATCTGTCCGACCGTGAGCGTGTCTTAATTGGACTAGACTTGCTCTACGATGAGCTGAGGGAAGATGATTAATTTCCCTGCTCCACCAATACGGCGGTTCTAAAGTAATGTTTAGATTTTTGATAATCTTAGCAACGCATTCCAGACTGTAGTTGTAGAAAAGCTTTGACAGACAGTTGCAACGATAGTGTTGTCCTAAAACTTAAGAGGTTAAATGTTATCTGCTTGCTGAGATTCTGACAGGTTATGTCGGAGTTGAGCTAATCTTTTGCTCAAAATTAGCGGTAGTGCTTGCTCTCAATAACTTAACCTGTTGAAATATTAATATATGTTCTTTTCTCCCATTGTATTTTTTTACAGGCCAATTTACTAAATCATGACTCAGTCTTCTCAAGGTGAAATCCCCTCGAACAATACCTTGGCGGGCGTTAAAAAAATTCGCACCATGATGGAAGGCTTCGATGACATCAGTCATGGTGGTCTTCCTTCTGGGCGTTCGACCCTCGTTAGTGGAACCTCAGGTACGGGTAAAACTCTGATAGCTGTCCAGTTTTTATACAACGGCATCACCGATTTTGATGAGCCTGGCGTATTTGTGACTTTTGAAGAGTCGCCGGCAGATATTATTCAGAATGCTTGTAGCTTTGGTTGGGATTTACAGAAGCTGATTGACGACGGCAAATTATTCATACTGGATGCTTCGCCCGATCCAGAAGGTCAGGAAATTGTTGGCAATTTTGACCTTTCAGCACTCATTGAACGTATTCAATATGCCATTCGTAAATACAAGGCTCGTCGGGTATCGATTGACTCTGTAACAGCTGTTTTTCAGCAATACGATGCAGCTGGTGTGGTCCGCCGCGAAATTTTTCGGTTAGTTGCCCGTTTAAAGCAGATGGGCGTCACTACCCTGATGTCAACTGAACGAGTAGATGAGTATGGTCCAGTTGCTCGGTTTGGGGTAGAGGAATTTGTTTCAGACAATGTCGTAATCGTCCGCAACGTACTGGAGGGCGAGCGGCGACGACGCACTATTGAAATTCTAAAACTTAGGGGTACCACCCATATGAAGGGTGAATATCCCTTCACGATTACTCAAAACGGCATCAATATTTTTCCATTGGGTGCCATGCGTCTAACTCAGCGCTCATCTAATGTGCGTGTTTCTTCGGGCGTTGAAGCTCTAGATGAGATGTGCGGCGGTGGGTTCTTCAAGGATTCAATCATTCTAGCGACTGGGGCAACGGGTACTGGTAAAACCCTGCTCGTCAGTAAGTTTATTGAGAATGGTTGTAAAGCCAAGGAACGCGCAATTCTATTTGCCTACGAAGAGTCGCGGGCTCAGCTATCACGCAATGCCTACTCCTGGGGTATTGACTTTGAGGAGCTGGAGCGGGAAGGACTACTCAAGATTATTTGTGCTTATCCTGAGTCTGCCGGTCTAGAGGACCATCTGCAAATTATCAAATCCGAAATCGCTCACTTTAAACCGTCTCGGATTGCGATTGATTCACTTTCAGCCCTAGACCGAGGTGTGAGCAATAACTCCTTCCGTCAGTTTGTAATTGGTGTCACTGGCTATGCAAAGCAAGAGGAAATCACAGGTTTCTTTACCAACACGACGGAGCAATTTATGGGCTCCCACTCAATTACGGACTCTCATATTTCCACCATTACAGACACCATCTTAATGCTGCAGTATGTGGAAATTCGTGGGCAGATGTCACGCGCCCTCAACGTCTTTAAGATGCGGGGTTCATGGCATGACAAAGCTATCCGTGAATATACGATCAGCGCCAATGGCCCAGAAATCAAGGATTCGTTCCGTAATCTGGAACGTATTATCAGCGGTTCACCAACCCGAGTTTCTGTGGATGAGAAAAGTGAATTGTCTCGTATTATGAAGGGCGTTCAGCCAAATGAATTAGAGTAACCAACTGCTTGGTGCTCAAACAGATGTTTCTAGCAGGTGTTTTAGGAACGGACGCCTGTGATCACTAGCTGCTCATCTAAAATTTCAATCGTTTCTAGGGTTAGCCCATATTGATGAATTCTGTCGTTGAGACGACGTTCAATTTCGCTTGTTGAAAAGCCCATCTGTTCGGTGACATCGGCTAAGGGCAGCGTAAACTGGCCCAGTCTAAAACTTACATCTTGATCTAGACGGATTTCGCCATCCTGTATTTGAGGCCGAGCAACAATACCAATGTAAATATCACGATTAGCCAGCATTGGTGCAGCGCTTGTCAGCTGATCTAACCCAGCTTGAACCTCTGCAGATAGACCGTCTCGGGGCAGTTCCGAGAGCTTGACCACTGTGCCGGTTTCAATAGAATTACCTTTAAGAGTCGTATTTAGCGATTGAGCGTTTGCCAAAATTTGGGCGACTTGAGGCTGGTTTAACACAGCGTCATTAACCAGTTGACTTAGTTGAGGGGCATCAAGGGTTAGGCTAACTTGTCCATTATCACGAACAATAGCCAGCTGTTCATTAATAGACGGCTGTTTAGAAATTTCCTGAGGGTTTTCTATCATTGAGCCTAGTGCCTCAGATCTATCAGACTGGCTGCTATCGAAGGGGGCATCTAGGTCTGAGTCTTGAAGGTCAGCTGATTGATGCCGTTGAGGAGATTCTTCGCTGTTGGTCACACTGTACCAACCATAGGCAAAACTTCCACCCGCCACAGCAGATACCACCATCAGGCTGATCAATAATGCTGCTTTTCTCATGATGCGGTGTGCCTAACCTAAGCTTAAAATCTTCCACAGTTTAGCGTCTCTATCAGTTAAGGAAACTAAGATCTATTTCTGAAAATCTGCCTAGCCAGTGCAGCGGTTGATCAGTTCTGCCAAGTACTGCTTTATTAAAGCGCTAACCCAGTACCATGGGAGGAAAGGTTGCAAACTCATTGGGCTTTATTTCGTTGGATTTTCAGATTTCAATGTCGATATCCGTTTCTAAATTTGCATTGAGTTTAAAGGTGTCTCACTTGAGCCGGTTATGGCAACTGCTGCTTAGATGCTGTGTGATGGTTTGCTTAGTAGTCGGTTTATGGATGGGGACATCAGCTAAGGTCTCGGCTGAAACAACAGGCGAATTATTTAAGGCCCAATGTGCTGGCTGTCATCCTAATGGTGCCAATATTATTCGTCGGGGTAAAAACTTAAAGCAAAAAGCGCTCAAACGCTATGGTTATGAGTCTGCGGATGCGATCGCAACTCTAATCACCAATGGCAAAGGTCTTATGAGTGCCTATCGTGACCGTCTGAGCGAAGATGAGATTGCTAGCCTTGCCGACTATGTTTTAGAACAAGCTGCCGTCGACTGGAAACCCACAAAGTAATCTAATATTGACAGGCTAATTCCCCACCCCGTAGTCGTGCAGCTGAATCAAGTCATCATTGTCCACAAAGCCGGTAACCCTCAAAGCAAGAGCTGGGCAGAAAAATGTGCCCGACAGATAGAAAAGCGCGGTGCCAATATACTCCTTGGACCCAGTGGCCCCAAAGATAATCCTTATCCAGTATTTTTAGCTTCCGCTCAGCAGCCCATAGACCTGGCTATCGTCCTCGGTGGGGATGGTACAGCTTTGGCGGCCGCTCGTCATTTGGCTCCCGAACAAATTCCTATCCTGGCAATCAATGTGGGTGGTCACCTAGGGTTTTTAACCGAATCATCAGATGAAGTGGATGATTTTGAGGTTATCTTGGACCGGCTGCAGGAAGATCGTTACGCCGTTCAACAACGGATGATGCTGTGCGCCTGTATTCATGAAGGCAATCGCAGCAATCGCGAACCCCTCAGCGAGGTTTACTGGGCGTTAAACGAAATGTGTGTCAAACCGGCCTCTCCTGACCGCATGATCACCTCAATTTTAGAAATGGAAATTGATGGTGAAGTCGTCGATCAATATCAGGGGGATGGTCTTTTAGTCAGTACACCCACCGGGACAACCGGCTATACAGTAGCGGCCAATGGTCCTATTGTTCATCCAGGAATGGACGCCATTGTTGTCACTCCCATTTGCCCTCTAAGCTTATCCAGTCGACCGGTGGTTATCCCTTCTGGCAGCGTGGTTAGCGTTTGGCCCCTGGCTGATCCGGCAATGACTACAAAATTATGGATGGATGGTGTTATGTCCACATCTATTTGGCCAGGTCAGCGGGTAGATATTTTTATGGCAGAACACATGGCGAAATTTGTGCTGCTACGTCAAAATCAGTCCTACTACCAAACCTTACGAAACAAGCTACTGTGGGCCGGAGCTAGGATTAACTACACGAATAATCACCGAAATTAGAGTTCTGAGTTGTTTGCCGCTGGCTTTACAAGTAGATGTACTAACTCAAAATTGAGCGATCAAAGCGACCTCTAAAGTCTTTGAGTATTTCCTTGCCCTCTGATCCAACCTTCTACACCACTGCTGGTGCGTACTCTAAACCAGCGCCCAGACTCTTCTAGAACCTGTACAGTTTCGTCGTAGTCAATACCGTCAATGGTTTCATAGTCAGCACCCGCGCCAGCACGTACTAGCAGCCCAGCTCCATAGGTCACGATCACCTCATACAAAACGTTGGCATCCGGTGCTTCTGTCGGCTGTTCGGGTTCACTGGGTTGAGGCTGGGGCTGTTCAGCGGCAGGAGCAGGTGCTGGGTTACTGGCCTGTTGAGGTTGAGCCGGAGCATCATTGTCGTATACCGGACGTTCTGGGGCACTGGCAAGCTGAGTCAAAAAGTAACGCGCAGTTGCCACACCAGCCAGAGAGATCACAAAGAGTGCGATCGCAACTCCTAAAACAAACTTTGTTAGGCCAACTAAAAGGTTTTGTAGATCAAAGCGTTTCGATGCCATAGCTGCTGTGAAAATCAGGGATACTCACCAAGTGTTTTACGGTTATACCTTATTTCCTACAGGAAATTATTCAAAGTCAAGTCTTCTCACTTAATGGAAAATCCTAAACGCTGGTATTTTGCACTCGTTAAGTCTGACAGCCAATAATTTAGGCTTATTCAAGTTCTTTCATGCGATCGCTCAGCGGTGACTGCCGTGATGCCAGGCGAGCTTTACCAGAGGCTGCCCAAGCTTGTAGAGCATCTACTTGATCTTTAGCAGTCCGTGCCAAAGGTACCAGCTGGCTAGCCGCCTCCAAAATATCATCCACCGTAAAGTCACGGTTTTGGCTAAAGCCAATGTGCATTGCCTCAACAATTGCCTGCTCTATTTCCGCACCCGAAAAATCTGGTGTTTCATAGGCAAGACGATTGGTATCGTAGCTTTTGACGTTGTGGGGGCGCAATCGACTCAGATGCACATTAAAGATTGCATCTCGCTCCGGCTGAGTCGGTAAGCCCACAAAGAAAATTTCATCAAATCGGCCTCGTCTCATCAGTTCTGGAGGCAAGGCGGCAATGTTATTTGCCGTTGCCACCACAAACACAGGAGACGTTTTTTCTGAAAGCCAGGTAATAAACGTGCCAAATACGCGGCTGGTTGTTCCGGAATCCCCCCTACCCTCAAATCCAGCAAACGCTTTATCAATCTCATCGATCCAGAGCACGCAGGGGGCCAATGCCTCTGCTAGCTGAATCATTTGCCTTGTCCGTGATTCAGATTCGCCCACAAGGCCAGCAAACAGGCGGCCCACATCTAACCGCAACAGGGGTAAGTGCCAATGATGAGCAATCGCCTTAGCCGTCAACGATTTACCCGTTCCTTGAATACCCACCAACATCAGACCGCGAGGATGGGGCAAACCATACTGTCTGGCGCGTTCAGAAAATGAGCCGCCCCGTTTAATGAGCCAATCTTTGAGATTATCCAAACCACCGATATCCGAAATTCTTTCTATCGCAGGGTAGAAGTCCAGAATCTGTGTTTGACGGATAGTTTGACGTTTTTCTTCTAAAATCAGGTCGATATCGTCAGGGCTAAATGCTCCGCTAGCGGCAATTCCCCGCGCTAATACTCGACGAATACGCTCCATGGACAACCCCTGACAAGAACGCACCAGGGCATCCATGGCTTTAGGCTCCGGTAAAGTGCCCATCGCGCCTAGCAGTGACTCTATTTCATGGTGAATATCATCAACGGTCGGCAATGGAAACTCTAGTATCGTCAACAGCTCACTCAGCTCGTCAGGAATCGTTAGCTGAGCTGACAAAATGATGATGTTTTTGGGTTGCGACTTTAGCAGACGAGCCAGGTTACGCAGCTTTCGAGAAATGGCAATATCATCTAAAAATCGATGAAAATCTCGCAAAATCAGTACAGCAGAGGCTGAGGAAGGTAGTTTCTCAACAAACTCTAATGCCTGTAGCGGATTTCGCCGACCAACGCCAACATCGTTAGGATTTCCCCGATAGCCATCGACAAAATCCCAGGTATAAACAGCCCGATTGCCGGTTTTAACAGCAACGTTTGCGATCGCATCCTCAGCCCGCTCTTCCTCACGGGTAGGAATATAAATTAACGGGTAGCGTGCCCGAATAAGTAACCCTAACTCCTCGTGAAATGCCATATGCAATTGAACTATTCAGAAAGCTGTTGCTTGAGAGCAGACAAGGCAGCCCAGCGGTGATCTGTTGCAGTCGCACTATCCTCACTACTGGCCACTGGATTCGTAATTCCCTCGCAGGCTTGGTCACACAGCTGTCGTTGAGGCATGGCTAAACATAGCTGCTCATATAGCCATTCAGCTGGGGCAAAATGGCCCTGGGGCGATAGGGTCTCCACCAGCTCATCTAGACCAACCTCTACTTCTTCTGCGTACGTCTCAGGCTGGGGATCTTGCAGCCAAATAAATTCTGAGGTGTCTACCTGGATACGCGTGTTGTAATTTTGCAGACAGCGATGACACGTAAGCGTGGTTATGGTCTCAGCCTGTGCTGAGACCTCTAAAAAATTGCCACGATGTTGAATTTGAATAGAGCCTTTAACTGGGGTCAAAGTTTCTAAATCACTCAGATAATCATTGACTTCAATAGTCCGAGTATTACCCGGAGCTTTAAGCAAATGAGGGACATATATCCGTTGCATGGATCACTACCCAATTACTCTGATGAGCCAAAACTAATTCAATCAAGCAGATGTGCTCAGAAAGGCAAAGCAACGATCTGCTACCTATTCATCCTCGGCTTCAGCCAATTCATTGGCTGCCAGGGCACGCACCACTAGTCGCCGATCAGGTTCTCGACCCCGACTAAACGTTTCTAAACCACCGTAAGCCTTGAGAAACGTGTGAACCTGACGTCGCTCAGCAGATGATAGATCCGCCACTTCGTGCTCTCCACCAGTGGAGATTGCCTCCTCTGCAGCTCTTTCAGCTATGGCCTTAAGTTCATCGCGACGCTGTTGTCTATAGCCCTGCAGCTCAATCGTGTAAGACTGCTGATTTTCTTGATCTTGGCTAATATTGAGCACCGTATTGGCCAAATACTGAATGGCATCTAAAACGCGCCCTCGATCACCTAAAAGCCCATCAATTTGAGCCTGCTCCAAAGAAGAATCTTCAATGGTAAGCCAGAAGCTACTATCGCCTAGGTCATCGTCAACATGCTCACCAGTTACGGTTGTTTTAATCCCTTGGTGCTCTAGCAGTTGCGAAAGCCACTGGATACCACCTTGATCTTGCTGCTCGCCCATAAGTTACTTACACCTGTTTCAGCCAACCACAAGTCTACCGCCGTCTATCGGTTAGAGACCTTCTTTTTGGAGCCGCCGCCAGATTTCTTATTACCTTTGGAACGCGCAGAGTTAGGTCGATTGTTGCTCTTATTAGCTTTTGTCGCCCCTTTGGCTGGCTTAGAGCGTTCACCACCGGCCTTGCCCTTGTCAGCAGCTTTTTTAGAACCGGGCTCAAATGCTAGTGCTCCACGATCAGCCGATACAGCCTTGGCTTCTTGAGCATCCACCAACGCCTGGATGTTCTCAGGTAAGGGCTCTCTGGAAAGAATAAATGACTGTGCCGTCTGGAACACGTTGGCCAGCACCATGTAAAGCAAAACACCTGCAGGCAAAGGAAAGAACAAAAACATACCTGAAAATAAAACAGGCGTTAGCTTGGTAATTGTCTCTTGCTGCGGATTATCGCTAGATGATTGCCCAGAAAGGAGCTGGTTGACGTAAAGACTGAGGCCAAAGAACAGAATCATCCCCAGGATATCCCAGTGAATCTCACCGTTATCTCCAAGAGCACCAATACGCCCGAGTTCTTTAATAAACAAAAAACCTTTGTTAGCCGCCAGACCCTTCACTTTGGCCTGAACAGTCACATCTCCAGGAGCAAGCGCCGTAATCTGACCATTTTGATCAACCTTAATTAAATCCTGTCCTTTAGTAACCTCCCAAATGGGGTTAAAATCTGCCGGGTCTTCGGCATACTTATCAGCCAACTTCCGAATAGACTCACCATCAGGAGTTTGCAAACGAATTACGGCAGTATCACCGACACCGATACGGTTACCTCCAGGTAGAACTGGAGCAATCGGGAAATGCTCACCGTCAGCAACGTACAGATTAGACTGTTTTGCTGAGAATGCTTGAGGTTGGACTTGCTCGATTTCTGCTTGTGGCAGGACTTGAAGATTAACAGGGTAAGTAATGTCGGCAAACGGCGATCCACGCAATGTGGCAAACAGCGCAAAGAGGATCGGCATCTGCAGCACAACTGGAAAGCAACCGGCCAGTGGATTACCAAACTCTTTGTAAACCCCACCCATCTCCTCTTGAAGCTTAGCGGGGTCATCCTTATGTCGCTCTTGGATTTCCTTCACCTTCTTCTGCATGAGAGGCTGAGTAATCTTCATGCGACGCATGTTGCGAATTGACCCCGCATTTAGGGGGTACAGCGCAAAGCGAATTAGAAGAGTCAAGGCCACAATAGCCAGACCATAGCTAGGCACAATCCCATAGAAAAAATCTAGGATTGGCAGCATTATGTTGTTTGTCAGAAATCCAATACCGAAATCCATGCGCGCTTACCGAGCAAATTGCATACCGACCTCTAATGTATCTGAATATTGCAGGCGTTAGGTCAATCCGCTGCAAAAAGGGTCAGTTATTTCACCCGTACAAAGACTATTGGAGACGGCATTCCGCCTCTAGATTGACGGTTATCACCACTCATGGTCAGGGAAAAAAGTCATGAGTCTATGGGGGGCGAGCTTTAAAAGTTTTTCAGAGAAAACTCCAATACCCTTACGTTCTTAGTTGTTACGCAGGCAACCCGCTAGCCTTTCTTGCTTTATCGGAAATATGCTCAGTGATTTGGTCATAAAGCTCACGGAAATTAGGCAGCGATCGCAACTCTAAACGACTACCGTCCTTAAGCTGAACTGCCATATCACCCCAAAGACCGAAACCACGTGGAATCACGGCCACACGGGTCACCTCTGAGTAGATCAAGTCAGTACGATTACGCCCCATCCAGCCACCTGTAACCGAAATGCGCCGGTTGGTGATGCGATAGCGAACCCACAGAGCACGAATAGCAGACCCAACTGTGAGGGGAATGAAGACAACTGTGATTGCCAACACACAGTGCAAAATCAAATCGCCAATGTGAGGCCCCCCTTCGTAATACACTTCCTCTTTAATTGCCATGCAACACCTCCAGCTTTACCAATAGGTTCTCTAATTCTCGCAAAAAATCGTAATATTCGCAGGCGGTCGCACCAGTTCGCACGTTGATCACCACCCACCAAGCACCGTCCACCCTTGGCAATAAAGTTCCAAGGGCCGCATGAATTCGACGTTTTATGCGATTGCGTACCACTGCCCGTTTGTGTACTTTTCGACTTATGGAGACACCAAAACAGACACCCGATGGCACCTCACTAACTGAGGCATCATCGGGTGATAGGTTTTTGAGGGCTTTGATAGCTATGCAACGACCGCTCGCTTTTTTCCCCTGACGATAAACCTTAGAAAAGGAACGAGAGGCTCGCAGTCGATGCTGCCTTGGTAATGCCACAGATGCGATCGCACACTAGCCTAGACAGCTAGACGGGCACGTCCTTTCTTTCTGCGAGCCTGAATAACGCGACGGCCATTGGGTGTACGCATACGAGTACGAAAACCCGATACGCGCTTACGCTTACGAGATGTGCCGCCGAGGGTGCGCTTAGTCATGGCGATTGCTCCTAGGTCTGCTCAAACAAAATACTACTTGCGCCCATCAGCGCGGTTTCTGATGGTAACACGTTTAAGCAAGCTATGAGTACCTATTCTTGATAGGCAATCAGTCTTGATAGGCAATCAGCATTTCCCAAGTGCCAACATAGGTCGCAAGCTCTTCACCTCGGGGAAGAACCTGCAGGTTTACCCGCTGCATTAATGCCCGGTTTGGGTTACGGACCCTATCAAACTCAATCGTGAATGAGGTATTGGCTGGAATATCCTCCGTCAAAAAGATCTCAATACGATCTAGATCTTCCGACAAATCTTGCGCTCCGCTAAAAACACGGTCGTCCCAGAGCACCTCATCGATGACAATTTCATCTCCAAGATTACTAATACGGCCATAGTGAACCTTGATACGGTCCATGTTAATGCGACCGCTATAGCGAGTAAATGCCTCAGGGATAGTCACGATCAGCTTTGAGACCGCAGCATCAACCTTGTCACCTTTAACTTCCATCAAGTAGTTGGCACGGCTGTTACGGCGAGTGTTATTTGCCAAACGATAGGACAATTGATAGCGCGACTCTACACCGCCGATGATATTCAAACCATCAGAGTCATAAATATCGGTCTGCGCCAGGCTAGGCAGATTCAAACCAACCACAGCGGAGGCTGACATTGCCAGGCCAACCAAACCCAAGCGA
>JBCDIX010000092.1:0-22837 GCA_038748405.1 Cyanobacteria bacterium P01_H01_bin.21
AAGGGTTTGAAGTTCTCGACCACTGCGGTCCCATAGCTTAACTGTTCCATCACGGCTAGCACTTGCTAAAGTCTGGCCATCCGGCGAAAAACTGACACTCCAAACCTCATTGGAATGACCTCGAAGAGTATTACGTTCCAGATATCCAGGCAAATAATAGACTTCCCTCAGCACTGAGAGAGCCTGTAGTTGGCGACTGGGCAAAATTGGACTGTATAAGGTATGAACAGCTGAAATCTTTTTATCTTGTTGAGATTTATCCTGTGCTTTTACAGTAGCCGCAATTTGACTATTGACTGCTTGCTGCTCCCATTGATTAATGGTTTGTACCAGATTTAGAGCAGCTAACATTGCTTTTAAGTGAATGTTGCTGGATATCAAGCTTTCGACAGTCAGTGCCTCTGCCTGAATATCAGAATTTAAAGCTAGAATTTCAGCTCTCTGTTTCTCTTGCTCAGCTCTTGCGGTAGCGCTTTGAGCTTGAACCGCATTCTCCTCAGCAATAAGAGTTTGCTCACGAGCAATATCGGCCTGTCTCTGAGCTTCTGCCTCTCCCTCTTCTGCTCTCACTAGTGCAGTTTCTGCAAGCTGCCGCTGTTCAACCTCAGCATTTTGTGCCTGTTCTGCAATTTCTGTCTGCTTTAGCGCCTCAAGCTTAGCTTCCTCTTCATCTTTCCGAGCTTCTTCTGCAATTCTTGTTTGCTCTAGTGCTTCGAGCTTAGCTTCCTCTTCATCTTTTCGAGCTTCTTCTGTATCGTTCAATGCAATCTCTAACTCATTACCTCGTTGTTCAGCTATTTGTGTCTGTTTCAGAGCTTCGCCTCGCTGAAAAGAGGCATAGCCTGCTGCACCTAGGGCAACCCCCGACAACACGATTAGAGTACCAATAAAACCGTATAGCGCTTGGCTCTTACGACGCCTGGTCTGCTCATTTGTAGCACTGGCCTCTAAAAATCTCATTGTTTGTTCAAATGTAGGCGCATAGCGCCCGGCCCAGATCTCATTAGGTTGAGCTAACTGCCTCCAGGTTAAGCCAATCGTAAGTTCGGGATTCTGTAAATAACCGGCTTGACCTGCTTCATACAACACTGCTGTCTCAGCTAATCGTCGGTAAATCTGAGATGACTGAGCCTCATCATCCACCCAATCCTTTAGCCTTCTCCACACACGCATAAAGCTTTCATGGGAGATATCTAATACGCTGGTTTCACTCAGCTCTACTCCTACAGGTGGCACTAAAAACGAGCACCCTGTTGCCCGAAAAACCTCAACCACTTGGATAACTTCTTCTGGTGTTGCTTCTGCCACTGCACAGACTTCTGCCAGGGAGGTTGGACGCCTTATTTCACGGTTATCTGGACCTTTCTCTGTTAGGCACTTAAACAACTTTTCAGCAACTGTTTGTGCTCTCTCATCTAATGTTCCGTAAATCTCATCAGCATGTTGAGAAAGTGACTGGGTCATGCCACCAATCGCTTCATAGTGCCGTAGGTCCAACGGCTCACCGGGCGTATGATCCTTAGACCATCGCCGCCACGTACGCATCATGGCATGCTGCAAAATCGGTAGCTGATCTGGGTCATCCCCCATATCATTCAGCACCCGGTTCACCAATCGTGGCGTAATCGTTGCCTCACCTACCGCTACCGGACCCTCAACCGCACTGCGCCGCTGGTCCCGCGTCATCCGCGGAATCAAATACTGACTGTCATTGATCGCCTCCGGCAACCCACGAAATTGAGCACAGTCTCCTAAAAAGTCTGACCGCATCGTCAGAACAACATAGATAGGAACTGCCTCTTGCTGTACCGCCGTCAAAAACAACTTTACAAATGCAGCAGCCTCATCGTCAGCTGCCACGGTATCTGCCATGCGCTTAAACCGAAACAGTTCCTCAAACTGATCGATCACCAATAACAAACTTTCCCGCACCGCCATGCGAGCCTGCTTGACCACCTCGACCAGCCCTAAATCTCCTCGCCGCAGGGTGGTTTCCGTCAGCTCAATATACAGGTCACGATCTTCATCCTCTAGCGCTTGACCAAACACATCAGGCTCGTTCAACGCCTCAGCTAAATTCCGAATCGGCGCATTCCCTGGCCGCATCAGTGCCACTCGCCAGTGGGAGCTGGCTTCGTTTAAAAAACCGCTATAAAGGGACGGCAACAGACCCGCTCGTACTAACGAAGACTTACCACTGCCAGAGGACCCCACCACAGCTAAAAAGCCCGTTTGATTCAGACGTTCTAGTAGTTCATCTGCTTGACCCTCACGGCCAAAAAATAGATGTTCTTCATCCAGGTCAAAGGGACGCAGACCTGGAAACGGATTGGTTATCGCAGGTGAAACAACCATAGCTATCCTCCTCCCTGAGCTACTTGCATCAAAAAGGGCTCTAACGCATTGGGTGTAAACCCATCAGCCCCCCGAATTACAGGAATATTGGTTGCTGCCGCCTGCTTTTGCGGATCGGCCACATACACCGCCTTGGCTAATAACGGTCGCAGCCGTTTATAGAGGGTTTTCTGCAGCGCCAATAAACGCCGCTTTAGCCACAGACCGCTGGCATCGTGGCCATAGTAAATCAAAACCGCGTCACACTGACGTAATAGGTTTTCTGACGCGGCCAAACTGCCAGTGTCATGGTCAGGTAGCTGCACTTCAAAGCGCTCACTCAAAAATTCGTACAGGGGCTCAATGGTCGGCGAAATTAAATCTTGCTCATTACAATCTAGCAAGACCTTGAGGGAATCATTGGCCTCAACAGGGTCAACCGTCGGTCGCTCCAGCCGATCTTGAATAAAGGTTTTTAAGTCTTCTAAACCAGTATTGAGAAAATCTGGATCATTTTGTAGCACCTGCAGTGCTTCATCCATGGGCTCCTCTGTCGATGGCATCCAAAGAATGCGGCTAAAGTCAGAACGGTCTACTCGACCTGCCAGCTGTACCTGTTCCTGGCTTCTAGCAAACGCCATCTGTTGGAAAATCTCAGCATAGGAACTACCACCAGTGGGTTGATTACTCACCATGTGCACCGACAGCTTACTTGTCTGCAAATCCTGCTGCACTGCTCGATTAAACTCACCAGGATCGGTGGGCAGCGGTTCATCAGGCAGAATCTCATATCCCTTTAGCTCTAAATCTCGCCGAATTTGGTCCCGCGCATCTTCTAGACCTATCGGCACCTCAGCAAGATAAATCTGCGGTTTGTCATCGGGGAGCGATGGGGTTGGCAATGGCTCAGGTGAGAACGGGCCAGTCGTCTGTATCGTAGAAACCTCTAAAGATTCAGCGGCTGCTTCAAGAGCTTCTAGGGTTTTGCAGATGTCGTAGGCTAAGTCTTCTAATTTAGCCAGATACTTATGTTTTGAATCCACCCCAAAAATCGGACTAAACTCCCGTGGGCGCCCAGCTGGATCAACTTCGTAAAAGGGATATCCAATCAGTGGTTGAAGAATTTCAGGATGCTTTTTGAAGGGTACATCCGTCTTGATTACCTTGAAAATGCGTGATTTATCCGCAATCCGCACACCCAATGCCTGACTAGCCGCACCATTAAAATGCTCTAGTTCTCGTATGCACCATTCTGATTTCAGATACCGTGGTGACAAGATAGATACCAGCAGCGCTACCTTGGGAAACTGCTCCAGAATGGTGTCGCTAAAGTAATCGTTGCCATTGAGCTTTAGATCGCGCCAAATCCGTGGCTTTTCGCCTCGCAGCTGAGCTAATCGGATTTTCAGCGTTTTATGAAAATGATCGATCCAGCCTTCCTGACCTGCTTCTAGGGCCAAGTTATCAATATGGGCATAGCTGATAAAAATATCGTGCTCAAAGGCCATTGCCAATCAAGGGGAACACACAAGAGTCTGGCTTTATGGCTCACTTTACTCCATTCAAAAAATATAGCTGATTAAATAAAACAAAAAATCACCCCCGCGGGGCCTTGCTAGAAAGCACCCAAACTGTAGACACACGTTTGGGAATTGGTGCAACTTGACTTTCCCTCAAAACAATAGTCTCAAATAAAGACTGAATACCATCAACCTGGGACTCAAAGAGAGATCTTTAATCTTAAGTTGAGAATTGCTAGCCTTGATTGCTCTAGAAAATTTTCACTCAAAGCTCCCCCCCTCATCCCACCGATAACAGCGGCGAAAAAATCGTGATACCGCCTGGTACGCATTCAAATTCAATGGGGTTGGCTTCACACAGCTCGCCGTCTACAACTAACTTTTGGGGTGGTTCTGTTGTTACCGTCAGCCGATTTGTTCGTAGACAAACAACATCTTCGCGCTTGGCCTGAGCTTTAACCAGAGCAGACGTAAACAGGGTGGCCATCACGTTGACTCCCTGTAGCCGAGACTGAGGAAGCGGAATGGTGACTTCTAAAAGACCATCGTCGGGAATGACTTCGCCAAATCCTTGGGCGGCTACTGATGTGGCAGGGGCTGCATTGGCGACCGTTACAGCCACAGTGTCAACTTCAACCACCTCACCATCAATTTCAATTTTTGCTTTGAATAGCTCTTGGGCAAATACTTGCTGTGCTCCTGAGAGGATGTAGGCTAGCGTCCCTAACTGATTTTTTAGCTCTCGATTGGCGTTATCTACCATTTCTGCTTCAAATCCCACACCAGCCAGCAGAATCATGGGAATGTTGTTGCAGTAGGCTGCATCTACTACACGGGTATTGCCTGCTGCAATGGTTTCACAGGCTTGTCTTAAATCGATGGGAATCCCCATAGCAACAGAAAATGCATTGGCGGTCCCCCGTGGAATCACACCTAGGGGAATTCCGGTGCCGATGGTGACCCCTGCGATCGCAGATACGGTTCCATCCCCTCCGGAGGCAATAATAAAGCCGGTGTCGTCTTCAGTTTGGTTGGCTTGAATGGTTGCTATCGCATCTTTTGCCTGATCAGTCGGATCCACATCCGGCTGCGTAAAGATCGTATGCAAATTGACCTGGGGTGCCAAAATCTGTCGAATCAATGCTAACTCTTTATCTGGGTTACCTTGACCAGCTACTGGGTTAAAAATCAGATAGGCATCTCGACGTTTGGCGACGGCTTGAATAGCAAGTTCAGCCGTTGCCATATTGGTTGCCAGCACAACATTGTGTAATGTACACACTCGCAACAGTGCTCGAATATCGGGCTCGTTAGGATTAACACTAACTGGATCTAGCAAAAAAATAACGCCTGCAACATCGCCCGCCACCACCCGCGCCGCGATCTGCAACTCTCCTCCCTGTGAACCAGCCGCCAGCCGTTCCACGGGCAGCTCAGTTACTGTCTCAATCAGCTGACCAGTAGTCTCAGTCGCTATCAAATGGTAGCGGGCGAGCACATGACGATAGTTTGTCGCCAGAGTCACCATCTCATTTTTTTTGGTGTCGTGGGCGATCAGAGCGAGACAGTCCGGCATAGTGAGGCTAAAACTACAGTACTTCCAAAGGATAGCTATCTGCAGGTGCAGCTGACCATTCCCACATAGAGCCCGCATAGTTTTTAACCGAATAACCCAGGGTGACTAAAACCGAGGCGAGCCACCCAGACCGAATACCGCCAGTGCAGTAAACAACAACTTGCGTATTCTGCGTAATGCCGGCTATCTCTAGCTTTTGATGAATCTCGTTGGTGGGCAGCAGCCGACCGTCCTGGCCTAAAAAGTCCTTAAAGTAAAGATGAATGGCTCCTGGCACATGGCCACCGCGCTGTTCTCCATAGGGGGTTTTACCGGCAAACTCTCGTGCTTCGCGGGTGTCGATTACCACTACATTATCGTTGTCTAACTGTGCCTTAAGCTGATCTCGCTGGATCTCCCAGGCTGTGTTACGCGCTACAACAAAATCACCTGGCGCTCGAGACTGACTGTTTCCTGACTGTACGGGCACGTTAGCGTCAAGCAACGCTTCAAATCCGCCATCCACCATCACAGCTTGAGAATGGCCCAGTGTGCGCAGCATCCAAACAATTCGACCATCTTCCCCCCAGCCACTCGGTGGGTTGGCAAACACGACCACAGGCTTATCATATGAAATGCCAAAAGACTGCAGCCGCTGGGTTAGCTCATCGTCCTGGCTTAATAGCTGACCGCGAGTTACCACATCCTCAGGTGAGAACTGTTTCCAATTTACATAGACGGCCCCCTGTAATCGGGTTAGGGCCAGCTTTCGGGTGTCTAAAAGTGTTGCCCCTTGTTCAATTAAGTGTTTTGCCTCAGATGCACTGACGACCCATCGCTCTGTGAGTGATTTGGGCAGCTGTGAGCCCGTAGACGCTGGCTGCAGAGGTTTGCGCTCAAGAGGTAAATTGTTTTGTCGCCATTTAGAAATATCTCCTTCTAAATGAATCACGGAGGATACCCCAGCGTTACGCAACGTCCTTTCAGCAATTTTTGCTCGGATACCCCGTTCACAGTAAACCACCAGCGGCCCGCCTGGGATCTCGTCAAGCCGTTCACTTAGCTCTCGAAAGTGAATGTTAATGGCCCCTGGGATATGTCCGGCTTCGTACTCTTTTGCTGTACGTACATCTAAAATCAGCGGCGCTGTCCCCGCTTCAATTTGGGCCACTAGTTGCTGCTGCGAAATGCGATCGCTAGCCAACGCCACACAGGATACCAGCTGAGCACAGAGACAGATGACTAATAAAAATTTTTGAGCTTTGCTAGTGTTCATAGACTTGAACGAAAAATAATGTCTCAAAAAAAGATTAATGAGTATTATTATCAGACTTAAAAAGAGGCGAGATAGTCTTCATTTGAGATATGGAAGATTGTCAGCGATCAAGCATTAGATAGCAGTCAGTCTCAAAATTTGCCCCCAGGCTGCTCTATTTTGAGGCCATTTTGATATAGGTCTCAATTAATTAGGCTGGGACTGTCAAGTAACCATTAATGTCTCAAAAAAAGATTAATAGTATCATTATCAGACTTATAGCAACACAAGAAATCTCAAAATAAGACAGATGATTTATGCCAGTTTGAGTGATGGAATTTTCTGCCACCAGGGATAGCAGTTTGTAAACTGTAAACGCACCTACTGGTATTAAACAGATTTATCCACCAATTTGAGACATCGTGCGGCTGTAGGCTCCAGTGGTGCCAGATTCTCGCATTTTGAAATTAATCTCTGGTTTGTTAGCCACCAATTTGCCAACGCGATCGCGAATCGTGTTGATAGAGTCTCCGCGACGCAAGGCTTCACGCAGATTGAGCTGACTTGTTTCATTCAGCAAACAGGGGCGCAGCCAGCCATCGGCTGAGAGTCTCATACGGTTGCAGCGATCGCAAAAGCATTCAGACATTTGGCTAATAAATCCCAACGTGCCCTGAGCCCCCGGAATCTTAAAGACATCGGCTGGGCCGTTGCCGCGAATGCTGGATTCTTCTAGTCCCCAACGCTCTCGAATCTGTTGTCTGATTGTTTCTGAATCAATCCAACCCTTGTTGGCAAATAGATCGTCATTGCCAATGGGCATAAATTCGATAAATCGCACATGCCAATTTTTGTCGAGAGTTAGGGCGGCTAGATCTAAAATCTCATGGTCGTTAACTCCTGGAATAACAACAACATTTAATTTAAGCGGGTTAAAGCCTACCTGATGGGCGGTTTGAATACCTTTCCACACCTGCTGCCAGCGGATGTAAGTAGCATCTGTTGTGACATTACTAGAGGCAGGCTTACCAACAATTGTTTCAAATGTTTCTGGCTGGAGCGAGTCTAAGCTAATGTTGATGCGTCGCAAACCCGCATCATATAGCGGCTGAGCCAGTTTCTCTAGCTTAAAGGCATTGGTCGTCAATGCTAAATCTGTTGTCTCGGGCAGGTGGGCAATCTCATCCACCAGCTGCACAATACCTGGCCGTAATAGTGGTTCTCCACCAGTCAACCGAAATTTGGTAAATCCTAATGGGATAAACACTCCTTTTAACAGTGTCAAAATTTCGTCATGACTTAGCCAAAACTCTCGTAACACATAGTTTAGGTCAGCACCTTCCGGCATGCAGTACACACATTGAAAGTTACAGCGGTCAATCAGGCTGATACGAAGATAGTCGATGGTGTTCATAGAGTTTTGTTGAACTCAAAGCCCCTAACCACAAGAGTTTGGGATCTAAGCTAGTAGGTCAAACATTGTGTTTCCATCTTAGCGGGTGCAATCTCATTAGTCTGTGTAATTCAAGGCGATGGCCACTGTCACAGTCCAGAGCCAAAATTGTGTACAAGCAAACAGGGAGTGCAGTATTCGCACCGTGGTTTGCTACTCTAGATAAAATAATTTTTCATAACTCTTAGAACGACGCTGTTAATACATGGCGTTTCCCAAAGGCTTCTAAGGGCTATCAGTATCATTTAATAAGCCAATCACTAAAATAAGAGGATTCAACCCGCTTTCTCAACCACTAAAGCTTCAGGACCTATCCGTGACTGCAAAAACTCCCGCCATTACCGATACGGTATCTACCAAACCATCTGAGTTTAATCGTCAGATGCTAATTATTCTTGATTTTGGCTCCCAATACTCCGAACTGATTGCTCGTCGTATTCGCGAGACCCATGTCTATTCAGAAGTGCTTTCTTACCGCACTTCGGTTGAGAAAATCCGCCAGCTGAGTCCAAAGGGCATTATTCTGTCCGGTGGCCCTAATTCTGTTTACGCTGACCATGCTCCTAAGTGTGATCCAGCGATTTGGGAGCTGGGCATCCCGATATTGGGTGTGTGCTACGGCATGCAGCTGATGGTGCAGCAGCTAGGGGGGCAAGTAGAAACGGCTGAACGTGGCGAATATGGCAAAGCCTCTCTACATATTGATGACCCCACAGACCTGTTAACCAATGTCGGTGATGGCTCTACCATGTGGATGAGCCATGGTGACTCGGTTACACGGCTACCCGATGGGTTTGAAGTATTGGCCCATACGGATAATACACCCAGCGCTGCGATCGCAAACCACGATCAAGAGTTTTACGGTGTGCAGTTCCACCCAGAAGTGGTCCACTCCGTTGATGGCCAGGCGCTGATTCGTAATTTTGTCTATCACATCTGTCGCTGTGAACCCACCTGGACCACTGAAGTATTTGTAGAAGAGGCGATTCGCGAAGTCAAAGCAAAAGTTGGTGATAAGCGGGTTCTACTGGCGCTGTCTGGCGGTGTAGATTCGTCTACACTGGCGTTTTTGCTGCATCAGGCCATCGGCGATCGGCTCACCTGTATGTTTATCGATCAGGGCTTTATGCGCAAAGGCGAGCCCGAGCGTCTGGTGGAGCTGTTCGACCAGCAGTTTCACATCAAAGTTGAATATGTCCAAGCTCGCGCCCGCTTCTTGGAAAAAATTAAAGGTATCACCGACCCAGAAGAAAAGCGCAAGCGCATTGGTCATGAATTTATCCGTGTTTTTGAAGAAGAATCTAAGCGTTTAGGCCCCTTTGACTACCTAGCTCAGGGGACGCTGTATCCCGATGTGATCGAGTCCGCTGATACCAATGTAGACCCCAAAACGGGTGAGCGGGTGGCAGTCAAAATTAAGAGCCACCACAACGTCGGTGGTCTACCCAAGGATCTGCAGTTTAAGCTGATCGAACCCCTGCGCAAACTCTTTAAGGATGAGGTACGTAATGTGGGTCGTTCCGTTGGCTTACCAGACGAAATTGTGCGCCGCCAGCCATTCCCCGGCCCTGGTTTAGCCATTCGCATCTTGGGTGAGGTGACCGCCGAGCGGCTCAATATTTTGCGTGATGCCGACTACATCGTGCGCGAAGAGATTCGTGAGCGCGGTCTATACCACGACTTTTGGCAGGCGTTTGCGGTGTTGCTGCCGGTACGCAGTGTTGGGGTCATGGGCGATCAGCGCACCTATGCTCACCCCATTGTGTTGCGCTTTGTCAGCAGTGAAGACGGCATGACGGCAGACTGGTCTCGCCCGTCCTATGACCTGCTAGAGGTAATTTCTAACCGCATTGTCAACGAAGTCGATGGGGTGAATCGGGTGGTTTACGACATTACGTCTAAACCCCCTGGCACCATCGAGTGGGAATAGGCGCGCGCCAGAACCCCGGTTTCTGATTCGGGACGATACTTAAAGAGATCCCATGGTCTAGAAACCGGGGTTCTAACCGCCGCCTAAGCCGTCGCAGCCCCTTTGGGGCGCGCAAAAATCATTCGGCCTGCCGAGGTCTGTAGCGCCCCGGTCACCACCACCAGCACATTGTCGCCAATGTAGCCCTTGCCTGATTCCACCACCACCATGGTGCCGTCGTTTAGATAGCCTACGCCCTGGGCATCTTCCTTACCTTCTTTGAGAATCTTGATCTCGATATCGTCGCCGGGTAAGTAAGCTGGGCGGATGGCCTTGGCCAAATCGTTAATATTTAGAATGCCGACCTGCTGCACCCGAGCTACTTTGCTGAGATTGTAGTCATTGGTGAGCAACATGGCGTTCATTTCTTGGGCCAGCTTCACTAGCTTGGCGTCCACAGTTACCACATCGACATAGTCTGCGGGATCAACAACCACTCTGTCTGGATAGGCTGCCCGCAAACGATTGAGAATATCTAACCCACGTCGGCCCCTAGCCCGCTTTTGATCGTTAGCCGCATCGGCAACGGCTTGGAGTTCCTGTAGTACAAACTGAGGCACAACAATGCTGCCTTCTAGAAAGCTGGTATCCAAAAGTCCTTCTATACGGCCATCAATAATACAGCTGGTATCTAAAATTTTGGAGGTTGATGGCTTCAGTGTGCCTTCTGCAATTAGCATGCTTTCTACACTGCCAGGGTTAACCAGCCGCAGCAATGCACGTCCCTGAGTATCCGCCAGGTTCATCCCTGATACAGCAAATACAATACTGTTCATCACAGCTGCCAGGGGTTTGATAAAGCTAAACTCTCTCGGAATCGGCAGCAGAAAAACAGGAGCCAAGATCAAATTGGCAATAAGTAGACCGATAATTAAACCGATGGCACGGGCAAAGATGCGGTCGGGAGGCAGAGTTCTAATTTGCTTTTCAAACCGTCGATAGCTGGTTTGGGCAACAATCCCTAGCCCAGTGCCAATTAAAGCGCCAAATCCCGCCGTTACGGTCCCCAGCCCTTCAATGTTGTTGACCTGCTCTAAGACTTGGGGCGGCAACAGATCAACGCTGTAAAAGCCAACGCCTGCACCTGCCAATATGAATGAAATAATAATTAATGCATCTAGCATTCGAATGATGTCGACCTCAGTGTGCCTATCGTCATGAAGGGTAAACAATACACCATCACTGGGAAGGCCTAAACAACGACATTATAATCACTGATGTTCCCACCATTGGGTTCCTCCCTAAATGCCTTTATGTTCCTGCTTCTGTGATGCCCATTTCGGTCCCGACTTCGGCCTCTATCTCAGCCCCGGCTTCCGCCTATGTGCACATTCCATTTTGTCGTCGCCGTTGCTTTTATTGCGATTTTCCCATTTCGGTCATTGGTAACCGACAGCGCGGAGAAACTTCCGGCACGATCGCAACTTATGTAGACTGGCTCTGCCAAGAAATTAAAGCCACTCCCGTCTTAGGCTCTGCCCTCACAACGGTGTTTTTTGGTGGGGGAACGCCATCGCTACTCTCGACAGCACAGCTTGAGCAGATTTTGCATACCCTAGACCAGCGGTTTGGTCTGACAACAACCGCAGAGATTTCGATGGAAATGGACCCCGGCACGTTTGACCTAGCCCATGTGCGGGGTTACTGCTCCTCGGGGGTCAATCGCATTAGCCTTGGGGTTCAAGCCTTTGACGATGAACTCCTAGAGCGCTGTGGGCGGTTTCACCGGCTGGCTGATGTTGAGCGGGCTGTGGATGATATGCATCGTAGTCAGGTGCCTAGCTGGAGTTTGGATTTAATGTCTGGACTGCCGCACCAGACTCTGACGCAGTGGCAGACATCGTTGAAGCGTGCGATCGCAGCCCAGCCCCATCATCTATCCGTCTACGATCTCACCATCGAACCGAGTACCCCCTTTGGCAAGCAATATCAGCCTGGTGAACAACCTCTACCCACTGAAACAGCAACCGTCAGCATGTATCGGCAAGCCCAAACGATGCTAACTGCTGCCGCCTATGACCACTATGAAATTTCTAACTACGCAAAACCGGGGCACCAGTGCCGCCACAATCGCACCTATTGGGAAAATCAATCGTTTTATGGCTTTGGTATGGGAGCCACAAGCTACACCAATGGCCAGCGGGTAGCCCGCCCCCGTACCCAACAGACCTATCGTCAGTGGGTAAATGACTATCAGCGCTCCGCAGGTATTCTCAACGAACCGCCGATCTCTCCCACCGAACAACTAACCGATGCCCTGATGGTGGGTCTGCGCCTTTCAGAGGGGATTGAGCTAGCTCCCTTTCTCCAATCCTTTGGCCATGGGTTTATGACAATGGTTCAGACCCAGCTGGCATCCTATTTAGCGTCAGAGCAAGCCATCCTAGAAAACAATCGGTTGAGACTCAGCGATCCCGATGGTTTTCTCATCTCCAACAGTGTTCTCGCTGACCTGTTTAACGGTATCGAACAACTCGCAAAAAACTAGCGATCCCCTGCCGCGATTTCCCGTAGGGGCGTTGCATGCAACGCCCCTACGGGGGAACGACCGATAATACCGGTTCTAAAAACTTAAACGTTTTGTAACATTGGCAACCATATCTGCGATCCATAATTTGCCAAAGAAAGGATTTCTTCCGTTTGCAGCGATGCAGTAGGATGAGTCCCTGTGAAAAAATCTTCCCTCAGCCATGCCGAAGGTACTTGTCTCTGACCCCATCGACCAATCTGGTCTCGATATATTGGCCCAGGTGGCCCAAGTTGATGTCAAAACAAAGCTTCCTCCTGAAGAGCTTGTACAGCTAATCCCGAACTACGACGCCTTGATGATTCGTTCAGGGACTAAGGTTACCAGCGCCGTCATCGAGGCAGCTAGCCAGCTAAAAATCATCGGTCGTGCAGGCGTGGGTGTGGACAATGTCGATGTGGCCGCTGCCACTCGTCGGGGCATCGTGGTAGTGAATTCTCCTGAGGGGAACACCATTGCCGCCGCTGAGCATGCCCTGGCCATGATGCTGTCAATGTCGCGCAATATTCCTGAAGCCGACAAATCAGTCAAGTCTTCGGCCTGGAATCGCAAACAGTTTACCGGTGTCGAGGTCTACAAAAAGATTCTCGGGGTGGTGGGTTTAGGTAAAATCGGCTCCCATGTGGCGACAGTTGCTCGCTCTATGGGAATGACCATCTTGGCCTACGATCCGTTTATTTCAAAAGATCGAGCAGCAGAACTCGGCTGTAGTTTAGTCGACCTCGATCTGCTCTTCCAGGAAGCAGACTACATTACGCTACATATTCCCAAAACATCTGAAACTGCCCATTTGATCAACGCAGATGCGCTGGCCAAGATGAAGCCAACTGCCCGGATTATCAACTGCGCTCGCGGTGGCATTATCGATGAAGCCGCTCTCTACGAAGCGGTTAAAAATGGCACCATTGCGGGTGCTGCCCTTGATGTCTATGAAGAAGAACCACTGGGAGAAAGCCCTCTACGGGAGTTAGGAAAATCTGTTGTGCTCACTCCTCACCTGGGGGCCTCTACCGCCGAAGCACAGATCAATGTTGCGGTTGATGTTGCTGAGCAAATTCGGGATGTTTTATTGGGACTACCGGCTCGCTCAGCGGTTAATATCCCTGGCCTCAGACCCGATGTTTTAGAAAAACTGCGCCCTTATCTACAGCTGGCTGAAACCCTGGGTAATTTAGTGGGTCAGTTAGCCGGTGGCCGCGTGGAGCAAGTGCAAATTCGACTTCAGGGTGAACTGGCGAATCAGGATGGTAAGCCATTAGTGATTGCCACACTCAAGGGTCTACTCACCAACGCTTTGCGGGAGCGGGTTAACTATGTCAATGCCTCTATCGAAGCCAAAGAGCGGGGCATTAAGGTGATCGAAACCCGCGATGGCAGTGTTAAAGACTTTACCGGCTCTCTCTATGTCTCGGCCCAGGGATCTTTGGGCGAACACTCAGTGACAGGCATTATTGTCGGCGGCACTGAGGTACGCATTACCGATATTAATCAGTTCCCCATTAACGTACCGCCGACTAAATACATGTTGTTTACCCTGCACCGAGATATGCCGGGAATTATCGGCAAAATTGGCTCATTGTTGGGCAGTTTTAATGTCAATATTGCCAGTATGCAGGTGGGACGTCAGATTGTACGCGGCGATGCGGTTATGGTCCTCAGCATCGATGACCCACTGCCAGATGGGATTTTAGAAGAAATCACAAAAGTCCCTGGCATTCGTGATGCTTATACCGTGGCCCTATAGAATGGGTTAGACATCAGCTGTGCTGGGGATTATCTCTAGTTCTTGGCACAGCACCAAAGCAAGTTTCACGTTAGACAAACCCTTGGCAAACACCTGGTGGGAAATACAAGTTACCTGTTCCCCGCTGCTAGAGGACACCATCTTCTGGCGATTTGAAAATTGGAACGGACGTGGCACCGCCAGCGAGCGTTGGGGCCATCAAAGTCGGATTAAGGCATATTTTCCACAACAACAGTTTTGCAATGTGGATTTGGCGGCATTGGCCCTACGATTTCAACAAGATGCTCTGTGTTTGGGAATCAATGAGCTGCCCAATGTTACCTGGAGTCTGATTGAAGACGAAGACTGGGCCCGAAGTTGGAAAAAATACTGGCAGCCTCAGCCAATTGGTGACCGTCTGCTGGTTAATCCGGCCTGGATGGAGCTACCCGCGGATTTAACTCGCCTGGTCCTAAAGCTGGACCCAGGTACCGCATTTGGTACAGGCACCCACCCCACCACACAGCTGTGTCTAGAATCATTGGAGATGCGTCTAGGTGACAGAGAACCGATGACCTTGGCCGATATTGGCTGCGGGTCTGGCATCTTGTCCATTGGGGCAATATTGCTGGGGGCGCAGCAGGTGTATGCGGTAGACACTGATCCTCTAGCGGTTAAAGCGACAGGGGAAAATCGTGATCTCAATGGGATTTCGGCCGAGAAAATTCAGGTCGTTGAGGGGAGCATCGACAGTCTCAAGGTGAAGGAACCCGTGGATGGGATCTTATGTAACATCCTGGCGGAGATTATTGTGGAGCTGATCCCGCATTTTAATACCATTGCCAAAGAGTCTACCTGGGGTATTTTGAGCGGTGTTTTGCTGGAACAGTCAAAATGGGTCGCCGATACCCTCGAAAAACATAATTGGACAGTTGCCACCCTCTGGCGACGGGGTGATTGGTGTTGTTTAAATATCCGTCGGCCTTAAAGGGCTATTGCTGATTCTCTGTGTCCGTTTCTCTGTGTCCGTTTACTGGCTTAGCTATGGATACCTGGCTATACGTGTTGAAAATTGCGATCGCATCCGCCCTTCTCAGCGCCCTCATTAAGTGGGCAGGCCCTATCATCGCCCCACCAGAATCTGCCGCCCTTATCCTGGTGCTGTTGCCAACGGCAATTTTAGGTAGCTGGCTTGTGAGTCGTTTAAGCCGGTAGCGCTATGACCACCACTCGCACCATCGCTGAAATTAATCAAAAAATTCAAGACGGCAGCGTTACGGTATGGACCGCTGAAGAGACTAAGGCAAACGTTGCCAAATTAGGTCTAGACGCTGCTGCAGCCATAGTTGATGTGGTGACCACTGGCACCTTTGAGCCGATGGAATCATCAGGAGCCATCATTAATCTGGGGCACACCGATCCCCCCATTAATATTCGCGAATGCTATCTCGACGGTGTGATGGCCTATGCCGGATTTGGTGCCGTTGATATCTATATTGGCGCCAGCCAGAGTGCAGGTAGCACTCGCTGGGGCGACCCCTCTGAAAGTGATGCGACCAGCGAGCGGGGTGGGGGGCATGTAATCGCTCAGCTGATTGCTGGCAAATCGGTACCCCTTAGGGCAATTGGGCAGGTCAGCGACTGTTACCCTCGCGCTACGCTCGATATCTCCATTAGCCGAGATACGATCAATCAATTCTATTTGTTCAATCCCCGCAACCTTTACCAAAATTTTATTGTTGGCGTTAACAGCAGCGACCGGCCTTTACTCACCTATCTTGGACCGCTGCAGCCCTTTTTAGGCAACGCCGTATATGCCAATGCAGGGGCCCTTTCCCCCATGCTTAACGATCCACAGCTGCGGACGATCGGCATTGGCAGTCGACTATTTGTGGGGGGAGCCCCCGGCTATATTGCCTGGGAGGGCACCCAGCACTTTCCATTACAAAAACGGTTGCCCAATGGCACGCCTATTGGACCATCAGCCACCGTTGCTCTGATTGGCGATGCCAAACACATGCAGCCCGAGTGGGTGCGAGGCTGCTATTTTAGCGGCTACGGTCCATCTATCATGCTGGGCATCGGGATTCCAATTCCGATTCTAGACCTAGCTGTGCTTCAGGGCTGTGCCGTCGAGGACCAAGATATTCTTGCCCCCGTCATTGACTTTTCAATTCCTCGCCGGGTGCGTCCCAGTTTTGGTTTGGTCAGCTATCAGCAGCTTAAATCTGGTCACCTGACCATCAACGGCAGCCGCGTCAGAACAGCCCCCCTATCCAGCCTTTATCTGGGTCGCAAGGTAGCAGCCACCCTCAAAGATCAAATTACTAAAGGTGAATTTGAACTCAGTGAGCCCGTCGCCCCCCTGCCCAAACAAACAGCGTTTCTACCTCAAAATAATTAAGGTAGGCAGAGGGCTGCGGAGAAGCATCCTGGCTACTCTTCGGCGCTACTGGTCTCGGCGGTAGCAGGGCCATTGCTGGCATTCACCATGCTGGGCTTTTCCACGGCTGGTTTGTCTGGCTTGACGCTATCGTCTTTAGCCAAATTAGGTTTGGGGCTGGGGCGTGAAGAAGAACGCTTGGGTGGTCGACGTTTGCCGCCCATGCGATCACCAGCAGGCTTTCTCTTAGAACGTTTTTTAGGGGGTACCGCCGCTACATAGCTCCCCTCGGTTAGCACAAACTGGTTGCCTTCGCGCTGTACGTGCATATCCCAGAAATAGCCAATGGTTTTGACCCCAATGCTACCGTTAATCTGTAGCTTAAACGGGCGCTTGGGCTGTTTGCCAGTGCGCATCTTTTGCACAATGCTGACAAGGATTTCCTGTTTCCGCTCGTCATATTTGACCACCTCACCCCGAATAGAGAAGTAATCGGGTTGAATCGCATCAGCGGGCGCTTCAGGTGCTTCCTCTTCGTCATCCCCCAGGGTCTCAGGTTCCCACACACCGACAATCTGCACAGCAATACCGCCGTCATCTGGAGAAATTGTCCGGGGATAGACAACCCAAAGGTGCTCTTTTTCCAAATCCAGATGCTTTTTAACCAGACTTGTGGTTCGTCCTAAAAGAACAGCACAGGTGTTACTCCCATCATGATTGATAATATTGCCCCGGTTAAACGTCTCTTCCGAGGGTTCATAGCGACCTTTTAATAAACCAATAGCTCTGTACTGCATTGGTTCACTCGGGGGAGAAATCGGCTGTAGTCTGGGCTGAGGAGCCGCCGGTTCTTCTTCAGTCTCAGCAGGGCTCTCAGGGGACTCTTCTGATGCCGCTGGTGTGACCGGTTCTTCTGCGGCCACCGACTCTGGTGCTGGCTCTGGTTCAGGAGGAGCCACCGAAGCAGCTTTGGCAACTTCTGCATCCTTTGATGCACTGGTATCATCAGCCGGTTCTTCCACAGGCGCAGGCTTGGCGGGTCGTCGGGGGGGCTTCTTTAAAGCAGGACGATTCGAGTCAGCAGCTGCGCTTGCCTCCGGCTTATTATCGGATGCAGTATTGGGCATTTCAGGGGGGCGACTGTCTGCAGAACTCATTAATTTTGAAACCTCCTCAATCAGGAAAATCGGCTTACTTAAAAGTTTGAACAAATAGCTTGGGCGTAGCTAAGGGTTTAAATATCAACCGGCCGGCTTATTACTTATACCTGGGACCTACGTCTGTCGAATATGAATATGTCTATATCGGCCTAAAAATCATAAGAATGAAAATGAAGTAGTGATGTCGTTTGGTTGAACCTAGCAGTTTTTAGATTAATAAACCAACTCTATTTATAAAAAACTAGTCAGGCTACTGGCTATGCCAAATAAAGCCGTGGCCGCTTTTACGTTACCATTCATAGATTTTGACAGATGTCAGCTCAATTTAAGGATATTCTGTCTAATCAACTGAACAATCAAATGGCCATGACCTGATGACCTTTGGTTTGACGCAGTTTAGCGACGGTTAGGGCAACCCAGGGGAAAATGTTTACTATTTTTTATTACTTACAGTTTCATGGGTCTGGGGAGACTGACCGTCCCTATGAACATGATTTTTGGTTGCTCTAAAAGCCGGGTCGGACTGACTCATTTGGGTTTAATATGAGCAAGTTGTTTTCAAGGAGCGGAGTCCTGTGGCTGTCAAACGCAATCGTTGGCTAGTTGGCGGTATTTTGTTCATAGCAGTAGCAGCGCTGTTAGCGGTCTCCCTTGGGCCCCTGATTCAGGCAGCTTTTGAGCGCAACCCTAGTTATGGCGACAATGTCCCTACCGCGGCTAACACCGATCGCCAGGCAGAACTCGAAGGTCGAGCGAACGGCTACGAACTGGTGCTAGAGCGTGAGCCTGATAATCAAGCCGCCCTTGAGGGCCTTGTGGAAGCTCGTATCAGTCTTGAAGATTTAGAAGGTGCGATTGAGCCGCTCTCTCGACTGGCAGAATTAAACCCACAGGAACCTCGCTATTCCGTTTTATTGGCCCAAGCCCAGCAAGAACTCGAAGATTTAGAGGGGGCGGCCCAAACCTATCGTAGTGTGCTGACGGCAAGCCCCGGCAACATGGAAGCGCTGCAGGGCCTAGTCGCGTTGCTAGTACAACAAGAACGCCCTCAGGCGGCGGTTGGTTTGCTACAGGACACGTTAAAGACGGCTGAGCAGTCCAATCAGATTCGCCCCGGCACCATTGATGTGATTGCGGTCAAACTACTGCTGGGACAGGTATATGCTGAGCAGTCTCGCTATGATGATGCGATCGCAATTTACGATACCGCCATTCAGGATGCTCAGACATTGGGAGGTGGCACACCCGATTTTCGCCCAACTCTGGCGAAAGCACTGGTATTGCGAGATACCGGCAACGAAGATGAAGCCCAACCGCTCTTCGAAACAGCTCTATCTTTGGCCCCTGTGCAGTTTAAAGATCGCATTCAGCAGCTGATCGCCCAGGGGCAGGCTAATCAGCCCGCATCAGGCCCTGCCGACCCGGACGCCGTAGTTGAGCCTGACGCGGTTGAGCCCACTGAAACCCCTGCTGAGCCTACAGACACCTCTGACGAACCAAGCGCGACTAGCTCCCCCTAAGAAGCGGTTTGGCTAGACATCTGCTGGTTAGCAAAAGTCTGCTTGCTGCTGTCGTCTGCTGCTGCCATCTCCATTTCACTAAACTCGATATGGTTAATCAGAGTGGTCACAAAAGCAAATAGCAAGAACGGCAGCGATAGGACCAAAATCAGACCCACACACACCAATGCATAGATGGGACGGCTTGCTCCCATTAGGGCAAGGGCCGTGGCTAAGCTGAGAAACAGTACAATTAACCAAACGATAATCTGCCCGTAGATATCGCCAAAGGTCAAAGTACACACAAACCGGTATTTAGAGGCGCTGTTCATATTGCCGATACTCATACTTGATCGAATCTATTCAGCATATCTAGCGACTCCATTTACTTCACCATTTCTCAATACAGCTTCAAGAATTGACGGCTTCTTCCCATGGACCATCGTTATTTAGTTTTTTACAAGCCCTACGATGTCCTGAGTCAGTTCACCGACAGTCAGCACACCACACTTAAATCCTTTATTCCGGTACCCGAGGTGTATCCGGTTGGTCGTCTTGACCGCGATAGTGAGGGCCTACTGCTGCTAACAGACGATGGCCCGCTGCAGCATTGTCTATGTCACCCCCAATTTGGACATCCCCGCACCTACTGGGCCCAGGTCGAACGAGTTCCCGATGCTGACAGTCTAGAGCAGCTACGGCGAGGAGTCAGGATTCGTAACTACACCACCCGCCCGGCCCAAGCTGCTTTGATGTCTACTGAGCCATCATTACCGCCGCGTAACCCACCGATTCGCTATCGAAAAAATGTGCCAACGGCCTGGCTGGAACTCACCCTGCGGGAAGGTAAAAACCGCCAGGTGCGCCGCATGACTGCCGTCGTTGGGTTTCCTACATTGCGGCTGGTGCGCGCTAGCATTGGCCACCTACAGTTGGGTGATTTACAGCCCGGTCAGTGGCGGGATCTCACCGCCGATGAGCGAGGAAAATTAGGTCAGTTTACAAAAGGTTGGGACCGCCTTAATACCAAACACAGCAGGCGCTCTCGCCCCTATCGACAGCAACATCACCGTTGATTTGGTTGCGCTCATACCAACATATGCATGACTTATCGGCTATGCTGAACTGTATTTAAGTGTTAAAGCTTTTAATTCTTACCTTATTATTTTAGGCGCTAAGACTATTTTTATCTTTGGGAATAGTGGAATATGGCATCGTCGTCATCGTTACTAGCTGTGCGTTTTCGCCCGCTTACCCAGCCATATCCAACTCCAAGCCTTGTATTTTCCCTGCAGAAAAACTAAAGTTCTGGATGTGGGCAAGGTTTATCTATCGGCGTTCTACAGATTGACTTATAGAAAAAATAATCAGTCGTTACTTCTTTTAGCTGCGGTCATTGTCAACGGCCTCCTTCTATCCACTGATGATCAATTGCTCATACTGCCAATTTAAGAATCCTCCCGAGCATAAATTCTGCCAGTCATGCGGCTCGCCCCTGCAACGTTTGAGGGCCGTGATTTTGCCAGGGAAACCTGCCACTGCACTAGCGGCAGATAAGTCGACTGAGTCAGGTCCACCGGTTGAAGACAATCGCGAAATTTGGGAAAAGGTTACTGCCAACACCATTAGTCCCATAGAAACGGCCACTGTTGGTGACCACGAGGCCGGTGATTGGTTGGGCACTCAGCAACGCTACCAGCTGACCGAGGCTCTATCCCTCAGCGCCGATCAGCAAAAGCCGATAGAGGTGCAAGTTACAGATACTAAACCCAGTGAGCTAGCGGCGTCATTGGTGGAGCAGCGATATCGGTTCTCGTTGACAGACCCGCAAAAAGTGGAAACAAGTCAGGTGTTTCCATTGATGGCCTATCCGTATCTAGCGCTCCACAGTCGGTTTTTTCCGTCAATCCCAGAACTACAGTATGCTTGGATTGAAGCTGACTACAGCGTTTTGATTATTGAAGATCGCAGCCACCTGCCGGATCTGCTGACGATTTGGCAGCAGGCCACCCTCGATCCTCTACAGCAGGTCCATAGTTTTTATGTGATGGTTGAGCTGTGGGAAGCCATGGCAGCTTTTAAGGGCCAGGGCAGTCTGCTCAACATCAGCAATCTCTGTATGGATGAAGACCAGATTGTCTGTTTGCGATCTGTTGAACTTGGTCCCTATCGAAACGACTATCGGTTAGCTGATATGGGGCTATTGTGGCAGTCTCTACTCCAGTCAAACAGCCAGTCTCTAACCGACTTGATTGACCTGGCGGCCCAAGTAACCGAGGGGCAGTTTGATGTGATTGAGGGTCTCAAAGAAGCGCTTGTTGCGATCGCAGACAAATATCAGCTGGGGGCCAATACACCGCCAGCCACATCAGAAACAGCCTCTGATGTCAGCGTCTTAGCCGATTTAGATATCCCAGGACTAGAGGGTATCGACCTCACTGAAGATACCGGCATGGACAGCATCGATTCACCCACCATGGTGTTACCGATGAAGCTGACGGGTTTAGAGGATGCTGGCCAGTCCCATGTGGGGCAGCAGCGAGATCACAACGAAGATAACTACTTTATTCAATCTGCCCTCAGCCGTCAGGAAACCCTATCCAGCCAGACCTTAGATGCTCAATGTGCCTACATTCTCTGTGACGGCATGGGTGGCCATTCCGGTGGTGAGGTGGCGAGTCAAATAGCCGTCGATACGCTGAGGGCCTATTTGGACGAACACTGGCAGACAGATTTACCCGACGAGGCCGAGCTGCGCCATGCCATTGGTATTGCTAATCAAGCCATTTATGAAAAAAATCAGGTAGAAGAGCGAACCGGCAGTGCTCGGATGGGTACCACCCTAGTGATGCTTTTAGTCAAAGGCACCCAGGCCGTAGCGGCCCACGTTGGCGATAGTCGACTTTATCGCTATACCAAACGGCTGGGGCTACAGCAAATCACCGTTGACCATGAAGTCGGTCAGCGGGAGATTAAACGCGGGGTTGAACCCGCCATAGCCTATGCCAGACCCGATGCCTATCAGCTGACCCAGGCACTCGGTCCCTGTGGCGAAGATGTGTTAGACCCTAGCTTTAACTATCTCAACCTGACTGAGGACACCTTGCTGCTGCTGTGCTCTGACGGTCTGAGTGATGACCGGCTGCTAGAAACCCATTGTTCTACCCATATTGAACCCGTTCTCAGAGGGCATAAGGGGATTGAAGAAGGGGTGGCCGATTTAATTGAGCTGGCCAATGAGCAAAATGGTCATGACAATATCACAGCTCTAGTAGTTAAGCTGAGGGTTAAACCCGATCTCTCCAAACTGCAGACCATCTATAGCATTCCTACTTGATTGGTGAGAATGTTCCATACATGTGCATTTTGGGAAAATCAAAGAGCTCCAGTGCGCAGAATTTCTCAAATAGTGCCTTGAGCCCTGTAAATGAAGGGTTCAATCCAGCCATGCGTCTGACC
>JBCDIX010000093.1:0-22545 GCA_038748405.1 Cyanobacteria bacterium P01_H01_bin.21
AGAATCCGTCAAATAAGTTCTCATCTAGCAGTAATTTCATAGAGCTACGACAAATAGCTTTTTCTCACGCTCGGCGGCAAACTGCAAACAGGCTCTAATGTCTGCCACAGTTAATTCTGAGAAATCGTCTTAAACCTCGGTTTCGGTCATGCCACCTGCTAAATATTCTAGAATATCGTGTACAGTAATTCGCATACCTCGAATACAGGGTTTACCACTCCGTTTACCTGGCTCAATCGTGATGAGGTTGTTATATTCCATGGTTTGGGTGGTTGGTTTGATATGCATCAATTGTACATCACGCTAATTTTGCGATCTCATCTTGCCTTTCATCTTAGGAAATTCCATACTCAGTTTTTCAATCTTGACTAATGCTCAAAAGTGATTGGTTTTCGTTGGGCTACTTTCAGAAATACACTTAATCGCTCTCACTTAAAACATTAATAAGTTCATTTTTTTTCAGCTTACTATAACCAGTAATACCTCGCTTCTTGGCCATTTTCTTAAGCTCTGTAGCTGTCAAGCTTTTGAGAAGAACTGGGTCTGTGATCACTTCAGGCATAGGCTGAGGTGTTAGATAAAAGACTGACTTCAGTGCGTTTAATTTTTTGCCTCGTGTGATCCCGCACTTGAGGTTAGCGATAGGATCTAATGTTTTCCAGTATTGACGTGGTGCTTCGTCAATACGGTTAGTAGCAGTTGCAATTTTTACCTTTTTTAGGTCGCTACCAGGCAACTCAATTAAATATTGAAGAGCTGCAGTAATCTCATCACGAGAGGCTTTAGAAAGATTGATTTTAGGAATCTCCTCACCTGATAAAACTTTCGAGATTTCAGCTGTTGAATCACTATCATCAGCAATAACACACCAGACTCTATCTAATCCTGCTTCTTCGACTACGGCGTAGACAAATGAGTTTCCAATAACTTGGTACTGGTCTTTACCTGTTTCTTTGACAATAATAGGAACCCAGTTGCGATCGCACTTTTCGTTCAAAATCTGTGCTGATGCTTGAATTAGGAAATCTGGAGCTGTAGTTGCCTCGCCTGGTTCAATTTCATCCAAGTAAAGATGCATCAGATTGCCGATGTCGCTAAGACTAGCCATGTAAAAAATACTCCTTCGCTAAACTGATGTAATACTCACGGGCAGACTTGTCTCTGTAGACAGCTGGAATACGGGCAAATGCTGCATTAGCTATATTGGCGTAGCTGGGCAACTGAAAAACGTGCAAATCCTTTCTAGAATTGGTGTACTTCGGAAAAAAGTAAGGTTGAAGATCAAATCTTGGTTTGTTGTCCTGTCCTCTTTTTGCTTGTTTGATTAATTCAATTAGAGCTTTTTGGGCCTCTTGTAATTGATAGGGCGTGATTTTCTCTCCATTAAAAAAGATTGGCAATGCAATAGGAGTAGCATTCTTTTTGGTTGTTTGAATATTAGGTATAAAATCTCTGATAACTGTGACTGCGTTTTCCAGGGAAAAAAGGTTGTTGTGCTTGGTAGGTATGAGAACTACATCTGCGGCGTATAGCGCCTGCTGGCTGAAAATCCGCCAATTAGGAGGAGAATCTATGAGGATATAATCGTATTCAGTTCTACATTCGGCAAGCTTTTTCTGTAATGCATAACTACGCCATTTCTGCCTGAGCTTATACTCTTGGAGATCAACTAGGACTTTGTCAGCAGGAATAACGTCAAACCCTAAATCATGCTCTGAAGTATTTTTGATCGGCGGCACATAGCGTTTAATAGCATCCCGTAGACTAACATCTGGTGAATCTATTGCTTTATACACTTGACCTTCGCTCAACTCAAGACCTAAGGCACTGGTTAGATCTTGCTGATTGGGGTCATAATCTACCACTAATACCTTCTTCTTTGCCAAAGCCAAAATACTAGCTAAATTTACAGTAGTGGTAGTTTTTCCGACACCTCCTTTGTTGTTGTAAATGGCTACTGTCAGGGCTTTGGTAGGTTTTTCAATCTTTTGTTTAATAATCTCAATGATGTGGTCGAGAGTTTCAGTCGATACTTCTAGGCAAGGGGTTGCTGGATGAATGACTTTGCTATGTTTCCTGAATAATTGGATATGACAAGAGTTTGTGAGTAGCCCCCACTTTACGGACTTACACTTGGGGGTTAAAAGGTATTTTTTATGGAGCTGCTGAACCGCTCTTTTATATTGAGCAGACCCTTCTTCGAGGTTAATATCTCTACCCTTTAATTCACAAATTAGATATGGATTGGTCTGTGTATGTAGAAAAATATCATTACTGAGATTTTTGCGAACAGCATAGTCAGCAGCTCCTTTTTCAGTGTCAAACTGTGGGACGACTTCTCCGTCACTTTGCGAAAATCCGAGTGCCTTTAGCACGTATGGAGCAAAGAAAGTTTCACTGACAACTGCTTCAGATGCATTATCTGGCAGTTTGCGTAGTGCTACCTGTAAATTTGTTTCTGACATTACGATGATAAGGGCGTAGGGAAAGTCAGACGCTGAAGCTTTCTTGTTCAGCATCTATCCAGAAGTCAAAACTTTCTCCGTAGAAGTGAGAGTCTTGAAGTATTAAAAATTTTTAAGGTTTATTCAGTTGCAGCTTTTGTGTATTAAGCAAGCTACGACGGCAAAAAGCCATGACCTCTCAGTGCTCAATTTTCCCAAGCTTACACAACCGAAAAACGTATGTCAGGATATTCAGAAGACATATCAGTCCAAAGGCGTAATTTATCGACTTAAGTCGAAGTATGTTGCCTAATAAAATGGCTCTATGTATTGATCAGCATTAACATTACTAAATGCCTTGGCTATAAGAACGCTATGGTTTCTATGTGTCTCGAAGATGTTCAGTGTGATTTCTCAACTGACAGCAAAGCCGCTGAACTGACGTTTAAAGGGTGACTGAAAGGCAAGTACGATGTCTTGTTTAGATACGCCATGCTCCACTAACTCATTGGCGATTCCACCTTCGGTGCCATCATGTTGAATCCAGATTTTGTCATTCTTGATATCTAAATGAAGAACGCAGCCGTAGATACGACGTTTATTAGACCAGCCAACATGTACAACCTGATAACGATCTTCGACAAGATCGAAAATTGTTTCAGCTTCTACATCTTCGTTACTGGCTTTGATTTGGCTGTAGTCCTTTAGAAGCTTTTGCACAAGCTGTCGATAGTCCTCTACGGTTTCCATCGCAACTACCTTCTCAGTCATCCTAAACGATTTTCTCTGGTAAAAAGCCAGGTAGTGGCACATTCAACCGCCACTGTTTATCGCCATAGAACAAGACCTGATAAATGTGCATACTGCCATCTCTAAAGGACGCTTCAAAAGACTGCAAATAGAGATACCACATTCGCTGAAATCTTTCATTGTAGTCAGGTGAGAGAGAGGCAATCAGCTCACGATTTTTGGTGAAGTTCTCTCCCCAGCGTCTAAAGGTTTCTGCATAGTGGGGTTTAAGATTCTCGCAGTGGGCTACGGTGAGTTTTGCTGAGCGCAAGTCTCGGCAAATCTCTGAGAGCTGGGGTGCATAGCCACCAGGGAAAATATATTTGTCAATCCAGGGACCGTTGCGTTCTGAGCTTTCGGTGGTGATTGTATGGAGCATGCCCACACCATGAGGCTTAAGCAGGGCTCTGGCTTTTTCCATAAAGGTGGAAAAATTGTTTTTGCCGACATGCTCAAACATGCCAATGCTGACAAATTTGTCGTACTCTCCCTCCGCTTTTCGATAGTCTTGAATCTTGATGGTGATTTTGTCGGTTAGTCCTTTATCAGCAATTCGTTTTTTGGCTAGAGCAGCCTGTTCTTCGCTAAGGGTAATGCCAGTACCCGTAATGCCGTAGTTTTCGGCGGCGTAGAGTAGCATGCCACCCCAGCCACAGCCAATGTCGATCAAAGTTTCACCTGGCTTGAGCGCTAGCTTGCGGCAGATAATCTCATATTTTTGACGCTGCATGGTTTCTAGACTGTCCTGCAGTGTCACCTGGTAGCCGCAAGAATAGGTCAGCGTAGGGTCTAGAAATAGCTGATAAAAGTCATTGCCAAGGTCATAATGGTATTGCACATTTTTGCGGCTATTTTGAATAAGCAGGGGGATAGTCTTTAGTCGCTGAGAGATAATTTGGAGCGCCAGGGGAACAGTCAGCTTTTGACTGGCTTTGGAATATACCCGATTTCGATAGAGCATGCTGATCAGCTCGGTCAATCTATCCTCGGCTTCGTCCCACCAGCCGTCCATATAGGCTTCACCAAAGCCTAGAGATGCAAAGGTGATAATGCTGGCGTAGGTCCGCTGGTCATGAATTTTTAGGTGTAAATGTGGCTTAGTTTCTGGTGTGCCAAAGTTAAATGTCTGACCGTTGGGGTTGGTAACGCTCAGATAGCCGTCCTCAATAAAGCTAAACAGCTCGTAGAGATAGCGTTCAGCAGTGGGCAGATTTTCCATGACCTGGCAAAAGAGTGGAGCCTTTTCAAATTATCAAATCAGCGGCCCTAGATTATGAGAATTTTTGGGTTGGCTGCCGTCTTAAACACGGTGTCTGAAATCTAAGATGGATTCTTGGAAGCTTGTTACTAGCTCAAGGTGCATTTGCCATGTTTCCTCTGTTGATTCAGCGGCCTAGTTTCTGGCATGAAGCTAAAGCCTCGCTTAAGTTAGCGATACCTTTGATGTTGATTCAGCTGTCGGAGGGTGCAGTGAACTTTGTGGATACCCTGATGATGGGAGGGTTGGGGACATCGGCTCTAGCGGCAGGAGGGTTGGGAGCAACGGCCTTTTGGATGTTGCTATCGCTGTGTACCGGTCTGTTGGAAATGACGGGCGCGATCGCAGCTGAGGCCCATGGGGCTCAAAATCATCATCGGGTTAGCCGCATCAACGTTCAGGGACTGTGGCTAAGCATTGGAGTAGCGCTACCGACAATGGTGCTGATTTGGCATCTAGATACTATTCTGCGACTACTGGGTCAGCAGCCAGCCATTGTAGATGGAGCCACCGGCTATCTGCATGCCATCGTGTGGGGGTTGCCAGCGGCTTTAGGTCTATTTGTGTTCAAAGAAATTTTGACCGCCCTATCGCGACCGCGTTTGGTGATGCTGCTAATGGGGGTGAGTATTCCCTTAAATATTGGTCTGAACTATGGATTGATGTATGGCAAATGGGGCTTACCCAGACTTGGACTAGCAGGTATTGGCTGGGCCAGTACGCTGGTGTTTTGGCTCAGTTTTCTTGGGGCAATTTTGATGTTAAGGGTGTATCCGTCGCTGCAGCGGCTGCGGTTATTGAGACAGTGGTGGCGGTGCGATCGCACCATTCTCAACGAAATTATTCACCTGGGCTGGCCCCTGTGTGTTGACTATGGCACCGAGATGGGGGCACTAACGGCAGCTGCCTTGCTGATGGGGCTATGGAGTACCGAATTACTAGCCGCCCATCGCATTGTGATGACGACAACAGAGCTACTGCTCATGTTTTCCTGGGGCTTTGCCTACGCAGCAGCGATGCGCACCGGGCATAAAATTGGGGCCGGTGCACCCCGAGCGGCCAGACGGGTGGCCTATGCCAACTTGCTGATGAATTTAGTGCTGGTAGTGGTGTTATCCATTCCTCTGTGGGTGTTACCCAAAACCATTGCTGGATTTTATTTAAACGCGAATCTGCCTGAGAATGCAGAAACGGTCACCATTGCAGCGACACTGTTTAAGGTAGGCGTGGTGTTTCAGATTGCCCAGGGCATACGTCTAATCAGTGCGGGAACGCTGCAGGGCTTAAAAGACACCCACTTGCTGGCGACAGTGGATGTGCTAGCTCATTGGGGCATTGGGCTGGGGCTAGGCTATCTAGTCGGTCATCTGCTGGGTTGGCAAGGCGTTGGTTTATGGTGGAGTTTGGCATTTGGACAGTTAGTGGCTGCTGTCGTGTTGACAAAGCGGTTTCAGCAGTTGATTAGGGCTCTGATTGTAAAAGCGGCATAGTGTTGTTAAAAATTAGCGCGCGGAAAAACTGAGTCAGACGCCCAGATGTTATCTAGCTGCATATCTACGGGAGCATTCCACAGTTACAATCATCAGCGCTGCTCTGTGTTGCCCCATGGCTCGACTGCCGATCAAATTGCTAAGTGGTTTGGCGACGTTAATCGCTGGTATTGCCTGTGGAACACAGCCAGAGATTACTCAAGAACTTGCTACAGTCCCAGTACAGCCGACAATTTTGGCTAATGGTCGCCCCAACCTCATTCCGCTACCGACAGCTCAGCAAGTTTGGGAATGTGAAGTGGTGGTGGTGGGCGGCTCGTTAGGTGGAGTGGCCGCTGCTCACCATGCCATGGAGGCCGGAGCAACAACGTGTTTGATTGAGCTGACTCCTTGGTTGGGAGGCCAAATTAGCTCCCAGGGAGTCTCAGCAATAGACGAATCTTTGGCGATGCGGGCTGAGCAAAATTTCTCTAACAGTTGGCAATCTTTTAAGCAACAAATCGCCCAGCAAACTGTAACTCTGCCTGAGTGGACGGGGAAAGGAACAGTTTCAGTGAATGATGTGAATGCCTGCTGGGTCGGGCATTTATGCTTTGTGCCTCAAGCTGGGGCTACCGCTGCCGCCACTCATTTACAACAGATGTTGACTCAGGCTCCCAACAGTCGCTGGCAAACCGAGACAGCGTTCAAAGGTGCTACCTTTGATGAGACTGGCCGAGAGATTGTTGCTATCCATGCGGTGCAGCGGGTACCCCGTCGCCAAAACTATGTGCCAATGGGACGATTCTCTCAGGAGATTGCTAGCTGGTATGCCTGGTCTGCAGATGACCAATTTGAAAAAGTGCCACTACGTCTGGAGCCCCCTGTTAGCAAGCAAATGATTGTGATTGATGCCACCGATACTGGGGAGCTAATTGGCTGGGCAAATCTGCCCCATCGGTTGGGCTCAGAGGCCAAAACTACTACAGGAGAACTAAACGGATCTGAAAAAGATAATCCAGCCTGTACGCAAGCATTCACCTATCCGTTTGTTGTTGTACTCCACAATGATAGCGGTAAAAGTTTGGCTACTTTAGAACAAATGCTGGCAGAGTATCCTCCACAGTATGGGATACATGAGCATGAAAAGATGTTTGAGATGGAGGGATTCCCCTTCTTTTCAGGCCGCAGCTTTTTTAACTATCGTCGTATTGTCAGCACAACTCGTAATGATCCCTTTGAGGCGACACCGGTTGTAGGCGATATGACCATGGTGAACTGGAACCGTGGTAACGACTGGAGCTGGATGAACCCACCGTTGATTTTTACAGCAGAGCAACTCGAAGACAGCGGCCAGCAGCAAAACTGGATGGGAGGTATCTCAGCAACAGCACTCCGTCATGGAGAGGACCATGCCCTTTTATTTGCCCGCTGGCTACTGCAAACTCAAGCACAGCCTGAGTTCCCTCTAAGCTATTTGTTTGGAGACGAAGCCTACATGGGTACCCGGTCAGGGTTGAGTATGGTGCCATATATCCGTGAGGGACGACGCATATTAGGTCGTGCGGCCTACGGTGCGGATGAATTTATGATGCTGGAGGCGGATTTAAGAACTGACCAGACCGGTGGACGAGACTTTACACCGACAACAGTGGCAGTGAGTCACTACGATATTGATATTCATGGATGTCGCGATCGCAACGGTAACCCTTCTTGGGAAGCCAGTAGTGCCCCAGCCAAAGAATTTGTTGTACGCCCAGTAAAAATTCCATTAGAGAGTTTGATACCCCAGGACGTTGATAATCTTTTGATTGGGGGCAAAAGTATTGCCGCTAGCCATATTGTCAATGCCCTAACGCGGGTCCATATGAGTGAATGGGGCATAGGGGCCGCAGCTGGTGTCACAGCAGGTTGGCTAACAACACAGCCTGAACTAACAACAGCTGATATTGTCGAGCAAGGATATATGCCTGAGCTACAGGAACAAATGCAGCAGCAGGGCCTACGGCTTACCTGGTAAGCAATGGGAAGTTTCAACCAATGCTAATGTCCAGCTTAAAAAACAGCTGTAGCATTTGATAATTCAAACGGCAGAGTTGCATGGCAAGCCGAAGGTAGCGTTCATTTTGAACTCACGTAAATTATCTCTTTTTCACAACAATAGTGCCTGCCATAATGTCGTGGAGTGCCTGTTTCTTATCAGTAAAGGCTGCCATGATGTAACCAATCATCAGAATTAGGCTAGATATAATCTTTGCAAAATGGCGACCCGTAGCTGTACCGAAAGAAATTCGTTGGCCATCTAAATCAGTAACAGTGATGCCAACTGCTCGTTTACCCAGGGTAGCCTGGTAAGAAGAACTTTCTTGTAGAGCATGATATAGCCAGCCAACAATGAGTCCAGCAAGACCGCCTAACAGAGCTGCAAGTGTGGTTGGATCGTTGCCTAGACTTAAAAGACCGATTACCAAGCCGACAATAAAGCCAGCAATAGAACCAAGAATGTAAAGAATAATGCCGTCTAAAATAGCAGCCGCAAAACGTAACCAAAATCCCGCGTAGTTCATGGAATAACCTCAGGGTCGCTCAAATTCCAGGAGAATTACCTAACTTGCAATTCTTTCCTTTACTAGCCATTCATAACAACTCAGGGAAACTGCATTCAGGGAATATATATTTTTTGGAGGAAATGGTAATAAAACTTTGTAATTTGATGATTTTAGCTGTTCCTAGTAACTACACGCTGGCCTCACACAGTCGAAAATTTACGTGCTTTCCTGGTTCAGCGGATACGGATGCCCAACTCTCTAGCTGTATGTCTTCTGAATGTTGTTGGAGCGATAACCACTGACGACCTGTTTCATCTGTCATGATGGATGTTGGCAAGCTGCTTGGAAAGATTCGTGTGCCATTGGGTAAGAAGCCAATCTGTTGTGCTGTAACCCTTCTCTCTGCTCGTATTCGTAACCCACTGCCTACATCAGTATTGACTTCTAGGCAGTAAGGTTCGTCGATGCCGTTACGGATTGCTGTACTACTATAGACAGTAACCACTTCATCACCAATCTGACATTTATTCTCTACACTGCCTGTACCTATCGCGAAAACAAGATCGCTAAGGCGATACCAATAAGTGAAAGGTTCTTGAGCAACCACAGCCGCTTGTGAACAAATATTCTCATAATCCAAATATCCTCCCAGCTCTGTATTCGAGAATCCAGCACTATAGGGCAGTGGCTGGTCAGATCCAGTGATTTGTTTCCACTCTTGCCAACCAGGTTCAGCCAGAGCCGCTGGCACAATGATGAATAGTAATCCACTGGTGAGACCCAGTTGCTTCCAGAGAGTCAGAATCCATTGAGTTCTGCTTGTCTGCTTGTTAGTTCTCACTGTAGTTTTGCTCAGTCTGCTACATATATTGCAAAAAATGGCTGTAGTCTACGCTTTGCGCTCTAGCCAGCCGCGCATCTTTCCAGGATTCAATAATCCATAAGGGTCTACTTGAGCCTTAAAGGCTACTTGAGTTTCATTAATCTCTTTACGACCACCGTCCTCCAAAATATAGGTGTGGGGGTTGGCAATAAATGCGCCTTGGGTCTCGTGATAGCGAATAATCTCGTTTAGACGCTCCTCGGTTGTGTAACGGACTAGCTGAAGGGCAGCTGGGCAGACTTGCCCATGCACTCGAAAGAACTCTAGATGCATCATGACCTCATCACCAAAGTGTTGATACATGTGCTCCAAAAGTTTCATATCGGTATCGTAGGGAAACAGTGTTTGCAAGTAGGTGAGACTGGTATCGACATTTCGAGCATGTAGTGTGGTGTGATTCCAGGTGAATTCTGCTAGTGCTGCTCCTTTCTTGGCTTCTTGTGCTGTTTTCTCGTAGGTAATGGTGCCGTTAAACTCTTTGACCAGTTCTCTAAAAGGCTCTAGCGAGGACTCTGCAATCATCAGCAGGGCTGCTGTTTTGCCCTCTGGTAACGCATCTTGCAAAGCTGCAAAGTAGCTGGGAATAGGCCAAGCATGAAGGCTGATGAGCTTTTTGATAATGCCATCTGCTTCACCCAGGGTGTAGCTAAATCGAGCCGCGCTCATAAAGTCATCGAAGGTGACGATGGCTTCTGCCCATGGGTAAGCAGGCCCTAAAGGAATTTCTAGCTCAGTGATGATGCCGTTGGTGCCATAGGCGTGGTTTACCTTTTGCACTTCGTCGCCGCGCAGCTCTAAAATACGGGGCTCGTCTTCCATGGTGACTACTCGAACTGCGTGCAAATTGCCGCGATCGCTAAGTTGACCATAGGTGATCGAACCAATGCCACCGCTACCACCGCCAATAAAGCCGCCGATGGTGGCTGTGCGATAGGTGGAGGGTGCCATGCGAATTTCCCAGCCCTGTTCACGGGTGATTTTATCGATAGCGGCCAATTTAGCGCCCGCCTGCACACCGGCTAAACCGGGCTTGACCCACTTCACCCGATTGAGCTGGCTCAGATCTAAAATTACTCCGCCCTCAAGCGGAATGCACTGACCATAGTTACCAGTCCCTGCTCCGCGAACGGTTAGCGGCGTTTTGGTAGCAACACAGGCTTTAGCTACTTGTAAAACCTCTGCCTCGGTGCTAGGTCGCACTACGAGGTCGGCGACCTTATCCTCTAGCAGCTTTGCCAGGACCGGGCTGAAGTGATAGTAGTCCTTGGAAAGCTTAGCGACCTGGGTGGAGTCTTGGATCACAGTAAGGTCGTTAAGAAGGGTGAGAATTGAGGAGGTAGGCATGGAGATTAGTGAAGCAGAGGGAGCAGGGGGAACAAGGGGGAGATGCCGTAGGTTAGGTTGAAGAATAAAACCCAACACCCATGAGAGAAATCCAATTCGCACCAGTCCTCGTCGTAGGAGTAGTGTGACAAGAATTCAGAGGGTGAGCAAGCTAAATTCTGATGATTGCAACTCGCCATTTGATTAGGCCAGTGCAAAAACAATAAAACAGCGACCCCTGAGGGTCGCTGTCTCAAACGCTGTATGCATTCTACCGGCTGGATAGTTCAATGAAGCTCAGTCTCAGGTCAGCAAATCTAGTGCAGTGTGGTCAGTGCCACACAGGACAGTAGCCCAGCACATAGATAAAACACGCTTACTACCTGAATCTCGGACCAGCCAGATAGTTCAAAATGATGGTGTAAAGGAGCCATCTTAAATAGCCGCTTACCCTTCCCATCTGGCCCTTTTGTAGCTTTGTAATAGCTCACCTGCATAATGACTGACAGGGTCTCAGCCACAAACAGCAGAGTGATGATAAACAGGGCAAACAGATGACCGCTCAGGATGCCCACCGCTGCTAGGGCTCCGCCTAGGGCTAGAGAGCCTGTGTCACCCATAAAGACTCTGGCAGGGTTGCGATTGTGGGTAAGAAAGCCAACACAGGCTCCACTCATCGCCGCGCAGAAAATCATCAAGTCAGGATAATCGGGGGCAATCAGGGCACCTAGCCCTAAAAGCGCGATCGCACCGGTACCTCCCATCAGGCCATCGACACCATCAGTCAGATTAGTCGCGTTGCTCTCGGCCACCATTGTGAACCCAGCCAGGGGCCAAAATAAAATTCCAAGGGGAAGCAGAATACCGAATGGTAGGGCCAGATTTGTAATCTCAGCTGGCTGACTGGTCATTGCCCAAGCACAGAACGCAATGGCAAACCCAATTTGTAATGCCAGTTTCATTCTGGGTGAAATACCCTTATTAGACCGACGCTTCAGCACCTGCCAGTCGTCTAACCAGCCAACAAACCCGTAGGCCAATGTCAGTGCGCATACAGCCAGAATATTACCCGAACCACTAGAGGCAAGAAGCGCCACTAATAAAGCTACAGGAACAAAGAAAACGCCTCCCATAGTGGGAGTTCCCGCTTTTTTCAAATGCGCTTTGGGGCCTTCTTCTCGAATAAACTGCCCTGCTTTAAGTCGCTTTAGCACTGGCACTACACCGTAACCAAGCAAAGCGGAACCAACAGCCGATAGTAAAAATGGCATTAACAGACTTGATTGCGTTAACCAATCACGGTCTGCCCACACATCTAAACCGGCTGCTAAACATGACAGGGTACCCATCAAGAGTACCGAAAGGCCCGTACCTGTTAGGGTCGTTGCCCTAGAGGTAAAGAATTTAGCATCCACAACTCACGTCCTTCACACACCACACACTTCAAGCGTTTAGCCCCACTTTCCGTACAGAATCGTCTGTAGATAAGGAGTGCTAAAAATCGAAAAGGCCTCACACTTTAGATTCTCTAGTGAATGTTGCTAAAAGTCTAGAAACCCAGGCTACAAACTTTTTAAGTTTAGCTATGGGTTTTATGCAACCTTTCTAGCCTTGCCTAATCATCCGACTCGTCATCGTCGTCGTCAGATGAGTCGTCTGAATCGTCAAAGCTAGCGTCCTCACTGCCCATCAGATCAGAAATTTCTTCGCTATCGGCTTCGTCTCGTACACCCTCTACCGGTTCACGAGGGATTAGACGACCAGTGCTTTCAAGCCAACGTAGGATAGAGGAGTCACCTCTCTCGGGGATGACCATCGCGTGTTGTTTGCGAGGGATTTGTTTTACGGAGGGATTGTATTTAGTCATACGCGTTTGTTGTTGAGGCTAGATCAGGGTTAATAACTATACCTAACTTCCATCATAGAAGAGGCAATAGTGAGCCATTTACCGCATTGCTTACCCTACTTTTTCTTATACAGAGATTACGGAACTCTGCATCAAAATATACAGTACCCCAGACGTCATCACGAATACTGATGGCCTGTGGAAAGAGGTTAAGCATTTCTTACCATGCCATGCCAATAAAGTATGAAAGCATGCTGATGTCAAGCCCCTATTATCAATAATTTGCTAGGACTTGAAAGAAGTGGGCTCTATGGTTAGGGCTCTGTTTGCTGCAAACCTATATGCCACACAGTGTATCTATGCTTGAGAAAACTGATTTATTAGATGCGATCGCGCCCACAAACCGGGGGCTGCTAGTAGACGATCCTGATCAAAAAGAAGATATTCTCACCAAGGTTGCCCGTCTGGAATCGTGCAACCCCACGCCTGAGCCCTTAGCCGCAACCGACTTACTCAATGGCAACTGGCAGCTGCTCTACACCACCAGTACAGAGCTGTTGGGAATTGATCGGGTCCCGCTGCTGAGTCTGGGCAACATTTACCAGTGTGTGCGGGTAAACCAGCAACGTATCTACAATCTGGCAGAAATTAAGGCGGCGATCAGGGGGCTAGTGTCAGTGACTGCCACATTTGATGTGGTCTCAGAGCGGCGAGTTAACGTGCGGTTTGACCGCTCTATTTTTGGATTGCAATCAGCTCTGGGCTATCAAAATCCCAGTCAGTTTATTGAGGCGATGCGGCAAACTACGAAATTTAATCTGTTGCGAGGCATTGATTTTACCGTTAGCTCAAATCGAGAACCTGGCTGGCTAGAGGTCACTTATCTAGATCAGACAATGCGAATCGGTCGAGGCAATCAAGGCAGTGTTTTCGTATTAAGGAGGGTGTAGAACACCTATGGATGCAGCCTATGGTTTCAATTGGGATCTCTGACACTGTGGAAATGCCTGTTCTCTCACTCTCCCAGACTCACCTCACATTATTGGAGACCTGTTCTCGGCGGTTTCAGTACATCTTTGATCAAGCTCTAGCTGTTCCACCCAAACGTGAGGGACAAGAAGCGGCTCTATGGGGCAGTCAGTTCCATCTTTTGATGCAGCAGCAGGCTTTGGGCTTACCCATTGATATGATGGCGGCGGCCAATGGGGATATGACCTCAAAGATTGACGCACTGCGGGCAATAGCGCCGCATTTGTTTCAGCCCCAGCTCAACGAACAGCTACGTCAGAGTGAGCATCAGCGCAGTTTAGCGTTTAATGGCTATGTATTTACAGTGATCTATGACCTAGTCGTTTTAACCGAACAAACAGGGCTAATTGTGGACTGGAAGACCTATCTAAAGCCACCCCCAAGGGCGCGTCTCGCTCAAGATTGGCAAACCCGTCTGTATCTATATGTGTTGACGGAAACCACTGATTTAGCACCTGAACAGGTGACCATGGTCTACTGGTTTGTGCGAAATCGGAATGAGCAAGGAGATGATTTGCCACCTAGTGACTATGGGTTTACCTATAGCCTGCAGCAGCACGACCAAACCAGAGCAGAGCTATTGCGATTGACTGAGCGACTGACTGAGTTACGGCAGCGCGGGGAGTTTCCCAAGACGAATACTGTGGATCGCTGTCTATATTGTCCGTTCCAAATTCGCTGTCAGCGTCTGTTAGAGCCGCATTTGCCCATCAACCTTGATGAGATTGAAGAGATATCATTGCATTGACTTAGATAAATCCATCTAAACAATCACATTAAAAATACTCTATTCAAAGTCTAGCGTTTTTGACCTTGGTTAATTAGACTTAAATCATTGATAGACTTAAGTAAATCGTTCTAAGGCTTGCAATAAGTCCTGTTAAATCATCTTCTGTCTACTGAATTGGGTTCAAAAGTGCCTTGATTGGAGCTGGGGATACTCTAGTCAAGATTTTTTGTATCCAAGCTGAATGCCTCGGATTTTAACGTCGAATCCCTAATCAGTTACTTCTTAAAATTACTCCATGGCTGAGGTTTACTTGCGCTCGGGATGGCTGCTCCCTTTTTATCCATTACTCGGTATCTTGCTGACGATACCGTGGATGTCGGTTCGTCGAACAGGGCCACGGCCAGCTGGGTATCTGAATCTTGTCACCACAGTGGTGGCTTTGACCCATGCACTACTCTGCCTGAGCGCAGTCTGGGGGCAAGCGCCACTACGCTGGTCAATTAGCTGGATGCAGGTGGCCGATCTGTCGATCGAGCTGCCATTTGAGCTGTCTTCGCTCAATTTGGCTGCGGTTGTTGTGGTGACGGCCCTAAACCTCTTGGCGCAGATCTACGCCATTGGCTACTTAGAGATGGACTGGGGCTGGGCTCGCTTATATAGCTTACTGGCTCTGTTTGAGGCGGGAATGACAGCGCTATTGCTGTGTGACTCGCTGTTCTTTAGCTACATGATGCTAGAGATTTTGACCCTGGGTACTTATCTGATTGTGGGCTTTTGGTTTAATCAGCCTCGGGTGGTTACGGGGGCTCGGGATGCCTTTTTGACTAAACGTATAGGAGATTTAATCCTGCTGATGGGGGTGATTGCTCTGTACCCTCTGGCGGGTACCTGGAGCTATTCAGAATTAGCACAGTGGTCTAGCGACCAACCGATTGGTGGTCTAACCGCAACGCTCGTGGGTTTGGCATTGTTGGCTGGACCGGTTAGTAAATGTGCTCAGTTCCCGCTGCATCTTTGGCTTGACTCTGCTATGGAGGGGCCGCTACCCACAACAATTTTGCGTAACTCTGTTGTAATTCCCGTAGGGGCATGGGTCTTAATTAAGCTCACGCCGGTTTTGGCGCTGTCCCCCGTTGTAGACACTGTGGCCGTTGCGATCGGTACGATTACGGCCATTGGTGCGGCGCTGATTTCGATTGCACAGATTGATGCAAAACGCATTCTGTCTTATCTTACAAGCGCCTTTATGGGGCTAATACTGATCGCGGTCGGTACGTCTCAAGTTGGTGTGGCGTACTTTTTGTTGATGACATTTTCGGTTGCGATCGCAACCCTGATTGCCAGTACAGGGTCAATTATCCTCACCTGCGTCACTCAAGATTTGACTCTGTTAGGAGGGCTGTGGTCGCGTCGTCCGGTGACTGCGCTCTCCTTTATTGTTGGAGCCTTAGGCATACTGGGCCTGCCACCGTTCGGTGGATTTTGGGCCATGCGCTTTTTAGAAACTGGTCTGTGGTACGACGGTCAGATTTTGCCCTTTGTTATCGTGCTTGCCATTAATGGTCTGTGTGCTTTTAGTCTGGTGCGGATGTTTTGTCTCATATTTGTCGGCAAGCCCAAGGCTATGAGCACCCGTGCTCCTGAACCCATTTGGGCAGTGGTGTTGCCGATGGCGGCAATGGCGGCTCTCACGCTGCATGTTCCCATCATTATACAAACGCTGAAGCTGTTGCCAATTATGCAAACTGCGATTGGTGAGACAGGTTTGCTTTTGATCTGGTCTACAGGTCTGGGCTTGGGTCTAGGTATTGTCTTTTACGGTATTCAGCGAGAGAAGCTACCGGCCAACTATATGCCGCAGTGGGTGACAAATTTGTTGGCCTATGACTTTTACACCCCTGGTCTCTACAAAAATCTTGTGATTTGGCCTGTGGCTAGTGTCGCTGGTGTTTTTGACTGGGTGGAACGCTATGTGATTGATGGGTTTGTTAATTTGATTGGTGCAGTATCGTTGCTGAGTGGAGAAACCCTGAAATACAGTAACCCTGGTCGTTCTCAAGTGTACATACTTACTATCGCTGTGTGTATTGTGCTCTTGAGCATTTTTATGACCTGGAGCTATTTGCCAAACCTCAGTCAGCTCCCTGCAGCATTTTAATCTCGGATTTCTAATTGTGTTCTGCGTGTTGTCTTAACTCATTCAAGCCATGATGTTAACTCTGTTGCTGGTGCTACCGTTGCTGGGGACTATTGCACTACTTATCTTTCCACCCACTCGGGCAAAGCTGGTGGCGCTCGTCGCCTCAGGCGTGACGTTGCTATGGACCGTATGGTTATTTAGCCAGTTTGACCTCAGTGTGAGTGAGTTTCAGATGGTGGAGTCTCTGAACTGGTTGCCATCTCTAGGACTTAACTATGCTCTGGGTTTAGATGGCTTAGGGCTGCTGATGATTGCGCTCAACACTTTGCTTACCTGGATTGCTGTCTACAGTGCAAGACCGGAGCTTGAGCGACCGCGGCTGTTTTATAGTTTGATGTTGATCACTAGCGGAGTTATTTCGGGGACGTTTCTAGCCCAGAACTTTCTTCTCTTCTTTCTGTTCTATGAAGCCTGTTTAATTCCTCTGTATCTATTAATCAATATTTGGGGTGGGGAGAAACGTAGCTATGCTGCAACTAAGTTTCTGATTTACACCGCCATTTCGGGTGCATTTGTTCTGATTAGCGGCTTTGGACTGTTGTGGCTGGGGGGAGCTGAAAACTTCAGCTACGCTGCGTTAGCCGATACTGACTTGTCTGTGCGGCTACAGGTAATTCTTTTAATTCCTCTGGCGATTGGTTTTGGCATTAAGGTTCCTATGGTGCCATTGCACACCTGGCTGCCGGATACCTATGTGGCAGCGTCGACACCTGTGGCCATTATGTTGGGTGGAGTGCTGGCAAAACTGGGTACCTACGGGTTGCTGCGATTTGGTCTTAGTTTACTGCCCAAGGGTTGGGCCGTAATCGCACCCTGGTTAGCTGCTTGGGCAGCCGTCACCATTATTTACTGTGCTTTTTTGGCGATTGTTCAACAAGATATCAAGCGGATGGTGGCCTACAGCTCTGTGAGCCACATGGGATACGTGCTTTTAGGCAGCGCGGCCGGTAACAACCTCAGCATATCGGGCTGTATTGCACAGATGATAGCCCATGGTTTGGTATTGGCGATCTTGTTCCACTTAGTTGGTGTGATTGAAGCCAAGGTTGGTAGCCGAGATTTGGATATGCTCAACGGTCTAATGAACCCTGTGCGAGGGTTGCCATTTGTGAGTGCCATGTTGCTGCTGGGAGCAATGGCCAGTGCGGGTATTCCGGGGTTGGTAAACTTTGCCGCTGAATTTGCTGTTTTTCTAGGCAGCTACCGAGTGTTTCCGTTTCAGGCTCTCATCGGCATTGTGGGTACGGGTCTGACGGCGGTTTACTTTGTGATTTTGCTTAACCGCACCTGTTTTGGGCGTTTGGATAACCAGCGAGCCTACTTTCCAAAAGTCTCTTTTAATGAGAAAGCGCCCGCTTTGGTGTTAGCTGTGCTGATCGTTGTTCTAGGTGTACAACCAAACCTGCTGATGCGTTGGAGTGAGCCGACAGAGGTCAAGGCGGTTGCGATCGCACCGGTATCGCCCATTAGCAGTTTCTTCTCAGACGACGCCTCATCCTAATTGGCCTTCTTATTCCCGTATCCTTGTTTTCTTAGACAACCATGGTAAACACCACAACAAAGCTTCCTCCGTCTACCCATATCCATGCCGACGTTATTCATCGGCTAGAAGCTGGCGGCTCTATGCTTCCCGATACCCCAGAAAATCTCATGCAGATTATCGGTATCTATAAAGCCTATGCGGTGCCAATGGATTTTTATTGGCGAGACCTGTTGTACATTGGCGAACGTGTCTTTTTGCAGCCCTTGCCATTCTTTAAGTATTTTATTTCTCAAGACTATCTAGATCGGCAAAATACCTACTCAGGTGATCAGTCCCCCCTAAGAATTTGGCGCGGTGTTGGCGAGACCCATCCTGAGCTGCTTGAGTTTATGGCTAAAGGGGAAGGCAATCGCCGCTGGCCTCGGCTTTTCCATCATTTGGGACATGACCGCGTCAACATGGAGTTTGCAGAAGCCTGTATGCGAGCCATGTTCTGGCATACAGATATTAATCCTAGGTTTAACGAATATCTCTACAGCGAACCCTATAAAGCCGCCGCAGACCTAGCCATTAAAGCCTACTTCAAAGGCAATCTGGCGATGCTGGCACTGTATAAGCTCTTTCCCGAGATGTTCTTAGAGCAGGTTCGGCAAATGTCGTATTACGCCAACCTCGGCCTATTTTGGGAAGTGATGGCCCCGGTGTTTTTTGAGATGTCTGACATCTACGACGAGGGTGGCTTTAAGGGCGTGCCCGATGCCATGAACTTTTTGGTGAATGGCATTTTTGCGGTCGCCGGTCGCCCCATCTATCACCATGTTTATGTGGGGGATGAGTGCTTTGAAGTGATTCCTAAGTCAGCTGGATTTACCTGGCTTTATGAGGCCGCTCTGCCCTATGTCGAAGCCGTCTTCTATCGCACGGCTCCATTTCGAGGCACTAAGTCTTACGATGCCCAAGTGCATCAAGTCCCTGATAAACAACCCGAGTTTCACTATGGCATTCTCTATGCTGATGTGTTTCCGGTAGGTAGTGCGGGCATTCCACCAACGCTGCTGATGCAAGACATGCTGCACTTTCTACCGCCCTATCTTCAGGACTATTACAAAAAGCACTGTCGGGGTGAAGACGATCAGCTAATTCAGCTAGGGATTACATTTCAGCGCTCAATGTATAACGTGACGTCGGCGGTGATTCAGGCATTACGCGCGGCACTGTATTACCCGTTAGATGATCCAAATCCAGAACATCTGATGGCCAACCGCCAATTTTTTGAGGCCCAGATGGATCGATTAACACGGCCAGAAGCGCGGCTACGAGAGATTCAAACCGCCAACTATCGTTAACCGTTAGCCGCAGGGACGTTCCATGGAATGCCCCTACGGCGACCGCGATGAATTTATTACATGTCCCCCAAATTTGCCTCTAATCATGTCAACGATTGTCGATATCGCTGTTAGCAACCCTGGTTTTGAAACATTGGTGGCGGCTGTGCAGGCGGCTGGTCTGGTGGAAACATTGCAAGGGGAGGGGCCATTTACAGTCTTTGCCCCCAATGATGACGCGTTTGCTAAATTGCCGCCTAACACGGTGAATAATCTGGTCCAAAATCCACCACAGCTCGGGCGAATTCTCTGCTATCACGTGGTCTCTGGGCTGTGGAATACAGAAAAATTGGAACAGTTTTCTCAGCTGATGTCAGTGGAAGGTTCACCCATTCCTATCCGCAGCCATCATCCCCTAGAAATTAAAAACGCTACTGTACTTGCTGCTGATATTGAAGCCACTAACGGTATCATTCACGTAATTGATACGGTAATACTAATGGGGTAGCTTGCGATCGCTAGAGATATCAGGTTAGTGTCTCAAGGATTTACCAAACGTTCAAAAATTATCTCTGGTGCAAGCTTTGTATATTGTTTCAGGAATACTAAAACAATCAGCGATATGAGTTATCTATTATAAAAACTCATATCGCTTGACACACACCGCTTAAGACACACCTTTTTCAGGAGATAGTGAATCATGGATAAGATTTTGCAAGAACTCGATCCGTTTTGTTGGATGGTCGCTGCAGTCATTGCAGGTATCACAATTGTAGATGTGACGAATACGCAAATCGTGAGCCCCTATAGCGACTTTGTGCAGGCGATGACTGAGCCGGTAGAATCACCGGTTCAATAGCGTTGGTTTATTAGGCATGTTGGAGTGATCTCGCGCTATGCTCAAAATTTCATGTAAAAATGTAAAGCGTGTGGATTACTTCATCTCCTACGTCGGCTAAAAAACCGACAAAAATTGCGCTCGGTAACTTTGATGGTGTGCACCTTGGCCACCAGCAAGTTATTGAGCCTGTCTTAACCCATAAGGGGGGGCTACCCTCGTTGGTGTTAGCTGAAGACATGTGCCTGCAGGCGTCTGCAGCATCGGGCTATAGCAATTTGCCTGGCAGTACTTCGAGCCAAGGTGAGCCACCCGCGTCGGGCTTTGCAGAATGGGCGTCAGTGGTGACGTTTTTCCCCCATCCCAAAGAATTTTTTTCGGGTCATTTTCGACCCTTGCTGACGCCATTAGAGGAAAAAAGTCGTCAGCTTGCCTGTCTGGGTGTGGATCAGCTAATCCTGCTGCCATTTGATGCGGCCATGGCTAATTTAGATGCGACCACATTTGTGGAGAAGCTATTAATTCAAGACCTGCAGGCGACCCACATTAGCATTGGCCGTGATTTTCACTTTGGCAAAAAGCGTGGTGGAAATGCAGAATTGCTGTGTGCGATCGCAGCCCGCCATAACATTCCAGTGACCATCGTGCCGCTACAAAATGATATCGACGGTCGCATTAGCAGCTCTCGCATTCGCCAGGCTCTGACCGATGGTGAGCTGACTAAAGCAAACCAGCTGCTGGGTCGGTCTTATACCCTCACAGGTCAGGTGACTTTGGGCCAACAGATAGGCCGCACCATTGGATTTCCCACCGCTAACCTTAAGCTGCCCAGCGATAAATTTATTCCACGCCAGGGGGTGTACAGTGTCAAAGCCTTTGGTATTTTGCCAAACCAGCAGCCTTTACCGGCTGTGATGAATATTGGCAATCGTCCGACAGTGGCAGGTCAGGACTTGAGTGTTGAAGTTCATCTGTTAGATTGGGCCGGGGATTTATATGGTGAGACGCTAACAATAAGTCTAGAGAGTTTTATTCGACCAGAACAGAAATTTGAGTCGCTAGATACATTAAAAGAACAGATTGCTAAAGACTGTCAAACCGCAAAGGCACTTTTAGCGTCGCAGGTATCACCGGTTACTTAGCCATAGGACAACGGGCAAAGTCCCGAAACTTAACAGGGTGGATATCACAATTGTCCTGGCGACACGTACCGTATCACCCCCCAGTTCGGTGACCCAAATTAAAGAGTTAACCGCCACTGGCATCGCAGATTGTAGGACAACAACCTGGCGATCAATATCGGCTAGACCCACCAAGTTAGCAATGTTGAATGCCAGCAGTGGTGATACCAACAGTCGCAGTCCTGCCCCCATCAGTTCATAACGACCAAAGATAAAAGGAGTTTCTGATAGCTGAATCCCTAGCATTAGCAGAGCCACTGGGATAGCTCCATCGCTCAGCAACGTGACTCCCCGTTCAATGGGGATAGGCAACTCGGTGTGGGTACCTTGCAAGACAAGACCTGCGATCGCAGCCCACAAAACTGGCAGACAAAGGGTGTAGCGCAATCCGTTAAGCACTCCTTCCCCTTTCAGCACGATGGGAAAAATGCTGGCGGTCATCAGACTAGAGCCCACCAGATAGACCACTGCCCGTTCCAGACCAGCTTCACCTAGAGAGAACAGCACAAACGGCAGGCCCATATTACCAACGTTGGCAAAGATTGTTGTGGCGATTAGACTCTTTTTCTCATCCGATGAGAATTTGAGCAATCTGCCTAGGATTACGGCAAGCAGATAGAGCAGGCTGGTGTTGAGAATAAAGGTAATGACGATTGCAACAGCATTGCCCAACGCCAATGTTGTTTTTGCCAAACTACTGAGCACCAGTGCTGGCACCAATGCATATATGCTTAGTCGGGCTAAGGTTTGTCGCTCTAGCGTAAATGCCCTCCCTACCCAGACACCCACTAGCGCTACCAGTGCAATGGGCAGGATAGCTGAAATTAAAATCCCCATGTCGTCTAGTAATCAGCGATGCAAACCCTCCACATCCTAACGCTTTAGCACTGTCTATTCTCTGCAGGCATCAAATCTTTCACACCGATCATGGCTGGCGCCAGCGTCCTTGCAGTGATAAGGGCGGTCATAGGGGCATGGTATCGCCTAGTATCCTTAACTGACAGGCTGCATAGACGACCCATGACCAAACCCGACAATCAATTCTATACCCGTGGCTTTATATCAAGTCAGAATGAAGGACCATAATATAGAGAAGGTCGTGTAGAGTATTTACCTCCTCCTTATGCCCAAACGCATTTCCATTACCCCTCATTTGAGCCCTGATGAACTGGGTCAGCGCTACCGTCAAGCCCAAAAT
>JBCDIX010000094.1:0-22004 GCA_038748405.1 Cyanobacteria bacterium P01_H01_bin.21
CCCACTGGGGGTTTCGTCACTTGGTTACCCATAAATCTAACGGGTGGCGACGGGGGTTTTTGTGGGCCGCACCCGCCGTTGGGGCCCCGGTTGGGGCGCTGCATGCGGCGCCCCTACGGGGGCCCCTACGGCGGTTGCGTCCAACAAATCCGCCATTCGCATCCGTTTAGATTTCTGGGTAACCAAGTGACGAATCCCGCAGTGGTTAATGGCATAGGCCGTGCGGGCAACAGGCGCACCAGGGTCCAGCGGCACATAGGCCGCACCCGCTTTCCAAATGCCGTAAATTGCGATCGCACTCTCCAAACTCTTACTCAGATAAATCCCCACCCGGTCGCCTCGCCGCACCCCCAGGTCAACCAGCTGATGGGCCAATCCATTGGCCTGGCGCAACAGTTCACCATAGGTAAGACTCTTTCCGTCACAGCGAAACGCCTCTCGTTCAGGAAACTGCTCGGCAGAACGATCTAAAATTTGAGACAACAAATAAATCATGCCCACCTCCTACAGCCCCAATGAGCGCGCAATAATGTTGCGCTGAATATCCGAGGTGCCCGCATAAATTACCCCGCCAACGGCATCCCGCAAATCTCGTTCCACCTCATACTCCGTGAGATAGCCATTCCCCCCATGAATACGTACCGCATCTAACCCAGAGGCCACAAAACACTCGCTTAGATAAAGCTTGAGCAAGGCCGCTTCTAACATGGCAGGCTGCCCCCGCTCCTTGAGCCATGCCACCTTGTAGAGCAACAACCGAGCCGTCTCTAACCGCAGTTTCATATCGGCCACCCGATTTGAAACTGACTGAAACTTACCAATGGGTTGACCATACTGCTCTCGCGACTTAGCGTACTCAACGGTTTTCTCTAACTGGCGTTCCATGGTGCCTAGCTCACTGGCCAGGTTAAAACAGCGGTCATACTCTAGCGAACTGTGGGAAAAACTAAACCCAGCCCCTTCTGGACCCAACCGATCTTCCTCAGGTACAAAACAGTCCTTAAAGAAAATCTCGCCAAAGGGAACTGTGCGCAGCCCCATTTTGTCTTTGACTGGCCCCGTAGAAAACCCTGCAGCAGCGCGCTCAACTAAAAAAGCGGTCACCCCCCACTTGCCCAAGCTGGGGTCAATGGTGGCAAACACTAGAGCCAAATCACAGATGGGGGCACAGGTAACAAACTTTTTACTGCCGTTGAGAATATAGCCACCGTCACACTTTTTAGCATGAGTCTTGAGGCTATACACATCCGACCCGGCGTTGGGCTCAGATAAGGCATGCACACCAATCCACTCACCCCGACACAGCTTGGGCAGATACCGCTGCTTTTGGTCGTCAGTCCCAAACTGCTCTAAAAGAATCTGCACCGTCCACATCTGAGCATTTAGTCCTAGGGTAAGGCCATTATCTTCACAGCCATATCCCAGGGCCTCCATCGCCAGTACAGCGGTCATAATATCCAGAGCGGGCGAGCCGCTGTATTCCTCTGGCATACACATGCCCTGAATACCAAACTCAGCACACTTTTTCCAGTTCTCCCAGGAAAATTTGCCATGATAGTCACGCTCTACCATGTCATCATTCAGATTCTCTTGCGCAAACTGAATGACGCGATTCTTAAAAGCGAGTTGTTTGTCTGACCAGGAGAAATCCATGACAAATTTTAGGAGTGAAAGGTGAGTAGATTACAGGACAAAACTATAGGGATTTTTAACTTCAGCAGTGGCGCTTTCTAGTTCAACTAAGGTGCCGATCTGTAGCTCAGCTGCATAATCCAGCAGCATATTCATGGCCACTTGATCCTCAAGGGCAAATCCGGTGGAGTCAAACACAGTGGTCTGTTGCTGATAGTGGCGATACTGGGCCGGATGCTTGACCACGCTAGATAGCTCAGCTCCAATCTGATCCAGCTTCTTAAACTGTTGACATTCTCCTTCGCGAATGGCCTGATCTCGAAAATCGGGGCACACAAAACTGCGCTCTAAAAGACTTAAGGGTACCTCAAACTTACCGGGGAAATCAGCCCCTACTGCATTGACGTGCAGCCAGGGTTTTAGTTCTTGGTCAGAAAAGACCGGCCCATTATCCACATCCACCGATGTGGCCGTACAGAGAATATCAGCAGCGGCAACAATCTCAGCAATCTCTGCCTGGCGAATCTCTAAATGGTCTAACCCCAAACAGGCTATCCGCTCAGAGAACGATTGACTCACCGCTGGGTCACTATCAAAAATAAGAACCTGTTTCAGGTCAAAACAGCGAGACAGCCCATGGAGCTGTGTAACTGCCTGGGCTCCCACACCAATCAGGCCAAGGATTTGACTATTGGGTGAAGCCAGGAGTTTGGTTGCGATCGCAGAGGCCGCTCCTGTCCTCAACGCCGTCAAAAACGTCCCATCAATTACTGCAGATAAATGCCCCGACACCGGATCATAGGCAGACACCGTAGAAAGCACCGTCGGTAGATTATGCAAACTCGGATTTTTAGGATGGTAGCCTACCGCCTTCACCACAATTTGCCGGTGCTTTTCAAAAAGCGGCATCCATTCTACTAAACCCACATGGGGTTGTTCGTAGCTAAACCCGGTACGCACAGGCACCAGCGTTCTTTCAGGATCAAATTGTTCAAATGCCTGGGTGAGACGAGCAATCATCTCATCCATCAATGCATTCAAACCCACATACTCGACAATACGTCGAGTATCGTCCACTGTGAGGATCAGAGTTTGTAACGATGAAACCTCAACAACATTGTTAATCGCGCTAGCCTGCGCCAAAGAAACCATGGGAAACCTGTTTGCCAACTCGTCGCCTTAAAAAGAATACTTCACCGGCCTAAAACAGACTTTGTAGCACCGGTAAAACTCGAATATTAACGTTAAACGCCCGTTCTATAAACCAATAGAGTGATGTTGCCCCCAACAATACAGCCCCCGCCCTGAGCACAAAGCTCGGGTAAAATCGCTGGTTACGTAGCCAATAAATCACCGGGAGGACCACAGCGATGATCAGCAACTGCCCAATTTCCAAACCCAAATTAAATCCAAACAACGATAAAACCGGTTTCTGACCTGTTGCTCCCAATTCTGTCAAGGCATTAGCCAAAGCAACCCCATGGAACAACCCAAAGAGAAAAACAACTAACCATAGGCGTTTCCGGAAAATAGGATAAAAGATAGCCACCGCTGCTAAACCGATAGAAACCGCAATGAGAGACTCCACGATTCGAGAAGGCACCTGGACAACCTGCAGTGAAGCTAACCAGAGCGTAATACTGTGGGCAACAGCAAAAGCCGCTGCAACTTTAATAGTGTAGAAAAATGCCGTCGAGAGCTGACTAACCGGTTTCCATGCTGCATCGTCCTGTCGACTTAACACTGATGGCAGCAGTAAAGCAACCAGAAAGAGAATATGGTCAACACCTTTTACAAGATGAACTATCCCCAGATAAACAATCGTTGAAAAGCCCTGCCACAGACTGCCGGATGTGAGATCTAACGTCTGAGTCTGCCCTGGCTGTCTAAATATCATCGATGGCTCAGACTCATTTTGAAACGTCCCTGTCATCCAGTTTTCTTCCACTAGCAACATCGTTGTATGCTGCGGCAGTTGTTCTAAGATGACATCATAGGTAGCATCAATCGCTTCAGGCATCTGCTGAAACCCTTCTAGGGCATAGTCAATCGTTAGAAACTGAGCAAATGTTGTATTCAAAAATCCATAGTCTTGAAATACCAGGTTGCACACTTGAGGAGCACAGTCTAGGGCTAAATGTTCATCCACATAGGCGCGTATCTGCTCGATATGGGGCTCAATATCATCTGAACGAATCTTTTTCTCAGCTGGAAGCTCTAGAGCTAGCACTTGATTGAGTTCCTTAATGGGCATCTCCACCCGTGCTGAGAGCATGTTTTCCCTAATCTGCAGATAAACATAGCTCTGACCCAAATTATGTGCCAGCGCATCTGATAGCAAGGAGGAACTCACAATACACAACAGGCAAGCTAAAGTAGCAAGTACAAACTTAGCAATAGCAGATTGCATCAGCTTACCGGGCATGATTTCTACCAGACCCTAAACGGTCTCTCCTAGGACATCAATGAAATATGAGAAATAGCTGAATATTGCCTTAAAACTGGCGTATTAAAAGCTCAATCTGGCCAGCAGCTTGAGCGCACGTATACAAATTTCGTTTAACGCTTCCTCAAAAACTATACATTAGATTTCCAATACTCAAAACATCGCAGAAATAGACTGTAATTAGATAGCAAAGCCAAAGAAAGCGTTACTACGAGTAGTACGGGAAACTCCTACAGTTGGTTTTAAAGTTAGGGTAAATCTTATTTAAAGAAAACATAAAGACAACTAGTGAGATCAAGCCTCATTACCTACTGGTAATGAATGGATTTTCTTCCTCTACTTGTGTTTGAGGCTGTTTTTATCGTCTACAAAATATACGCTTCAGAAAGTTTAAGAGGGAGCGCATGTATCCTAGACGCCCCCAAAGTAACAAAGCATGAGGCTAAAGTCCTAAAGTTTAAAGTAGGTCTTTAGCCCTACAACAAAATTCAACCACTGATCCAATGAAAGCTTTCAAATTATTGTCGTTGGCAAGGCAATAATCTAGACAAAAACGCCTAAGGCACCTTATTACTCTAAGAAATTCTCTTTCAATATCTGTTCCTGCTGGCGCACGGCTGCCAATAGCTCTGCATTTTGAATAATAGTACCAACCTGATTATTAAAAATATAAAGACATTTTTGGTCGCTATCATCAAAACTGGTGCAGTATTGTTCTGGTACAGGCTGGTCATAGGCAAGTGGCAGTCTAGAATAGTAGCCTGTCTTTTTTTTATTCACTAGCTGAGTCACCCCCATCAGCTCTCCATCTCGATTAAGAATAGGCATACAAAGAAGACTGCAGGTACGATAGCCGCTCCTTGCATCGGTCGCCTTTGCCCGTTCAGACGCCGGATGATTGTAAATATCAAAGGGAATATTTAACGCCTTACGAGTTTGGGCAACGTCTCCTGCGAAGCCTTCTCCGAACTTAAGACGGATCTCTCGAACCTCACCACTATCAAACTGAATGCGGCTCCATAGTTCGTTGCGATCGCAATCCAGCAACCACAGCGTGCCACGGTCCGCGCTCATTAGTTCCTTAGCCGCATCAATAATACGACCCAATATCTCCTCTGGTTCCGCCGTACTAAAATCACAGGACCGTACAGCCGCCATCAGCGTTGCAGCCACCCGCTGACCTCGCGATGTTTTGTGATACGAGAAAAAACTCTCCAAAATAATCTGAATAGCTGCAGAGCTAGCATTGACTGTTGCAATATCGCTGGCAGTAAATCCCTGACGGTCTATCCGCTCAGCGAGTGGTAAATCTGGGTGCTGATAGGGCAGCAGTTTGTTTAGCAGCTGCACCACTGCAATCAGCTCACCACGATGGTTAATCAATGGCAGAGAAAGCAATGTATAGGTGCGATATCCAATTGCTTGCTCCTGACTCTGGGCAAACCTTGAACGCGGATCATCATAAAAATCGTAGGCGATATTGATCATCCGGTGGTGGGTCGCCACCTCCCCAACGATGCCTTGATTGATCGGCACTCGAATTTCTAACGCAGTTGCCTCACTATCCGTTTCCGCAAAAATCGACCAAAATTCCTGACGGTCAGAATCAAACAAAAAGATTGTAGTGCGATCCGCCCCAAGAGATTGCCCCAGTTTAAGGGTGATAGAGCGCAGTGTGGTATCTAAAATCTCATCAAATCCCTGTTTATCCATTACCTGGTTCAATAGCTCCAGGGTTTTACTCACAACATTGCGAGGATAAACCGCCTGACGTTCAAGCTCAGCAAAATGCTGGACATTTTGTAAAGCAATCCCCACCTGGGTATTAAACACCTCCATATGTTGCTGACTGGTACTATCAAAACTAGCTTGAAAACAAGCTGGAGCCTCAGGCCAACAGCCAGGATCATAAGGTGGAAAATCTCCCTGACGCCGTTTATTAATCAGCTGTGTTACCCCTACCAACTCACCATGCTGACTCCACACTGGCATACACAGCAGACTGCAGGTACGGTAGCCTGTTTTTTGATCCATTCGCCTGGAGCGACCAGACTGCGGATGCTCGTACAGATCAAACCCAATATTTAGCGGCTCCCTCGTTTGCGCCACAATCCCGGCATATCCCTGACCAATGGGGATGCGAATCTCATTTATCTCACCATTTTCAAACGGAATGTTAGACCAAAGTTCTTGAGTCTCATGGTCTACTAGCCACAGCGTCACCCTATCCGCATTCATCAACCGCTTAGCCGCATCGATTACCCGCCCAATAATTTCATCTGGGTTAAGACTGCTTTGAGAAACAGAGGTGGTTGCTTCCGTTAATGCCTCAGATGTCTGGATGCGTTGCGTCAGACGATAACAATAGTGACACTGCTCTAAAATTCGCTGAATCGGCTCAGCATAGTCCTGCAGCTGTATTTTATCTTCTTGATTAAACCCCAGCAGATCAATTCTCTCCTCCAATGGAGCAGTCGGGTTATGGGATAGCTTTAGCTTATTCACTAAATGGACAAAGGCGATTAGCGTCCCCTGAGCATTAGGCAACGAAAAAAACAGGTCATTGTATATGGTGTAGTTTTCATCATCATTTTGAGCTGAGCCCTGAGTAGCTTGAATAAACTGCTGAAACTCGGTCAGCTGACCGGCACTCGCCTCATTCGTCAAAATTTTAATGGTTGGATACTTAGTGTCACCACTATTTGCTTCGATAGACCACAGCTCATTTTTTTCAGGATCAATAAAGAAAACAGTTGTGCGGTCAGCGCTTAGCAATACACTCATCTTTAGCGTAATATCGCTGAGAATCTCATTAAGGATATAGTCAAATCCTTTTCCTTCCATCACATTGAGCATAGATAACAGTTTCTGTTCTTGTTTAGAAACTGTTTTCATAAACTCTTCGTACACATTCGACAGTACTCGCTGCACCCATTGGTTGTTAAAGACCGTGGCATAAATGCGATTGTAAACCCGCAGCTGTTCACCACGCTTAACTACTAACCCTGCTAGCTGTAGCTCCAACTGCTCACCACTGTCGTCAGCCGAGACATCACCATTTTCCAGAATACGTTCATAGAGCTGTAGCAACGGCCCCGTCCGCTTATCAATATTGAGTAAGCGATCGCGAATCGTCTTTAAATGAGGCGGTTCATCCTGCACCTCCCAATTATCTAAAATTCGCGTTTCCACCAGTACTTCGACATAGCGCCGTTCTTGACCTACCAAGATGCGTTCAGCATTGGCCGTAATTACCTGACACAGTTTTTGAGTCAACAGCGGTTGGCCACCGGTCCAATCCAAAATATACTTCAGCAACACCTTAGGACGCTCAGCATTCACCAACCCTTGAGCCAGGGTACGCGCCTCATAAAATGTAAAGCCATGCAGATCAATAGCCCGACCCACATTAAACGGAGTGCAGTACTTGTCTGTAATTAGGTCAGATGGTGTGGTTACCCCCAGTAGAGCAAAAGTTAAGTGCCCAGAATCCAGACAAGAGCGAATAAACGCAAAAAAGTCATCCGTTTCAAACGGCAAACGCCGCATGCTATCAATTTCATCAATAAAGATAACAATAGGCTGAGTAACGTGCCTGACTAATATCTGTTCAATAAACTCGCTTAAAACCTTAACCGGTGACAGATAGTCATACTCTTTTAACCACTGACGAAGATCAAGCGGCAGCCCAAAACTGGTCACCAGACGTCGCATAATCCCGGCATACCATTGCTGAGCCGTAATATCTCGACTGCCAATTTTATTGAGATCAATAGCGGTGCAGGCCACACCAGCCTGTTGTAAACGATAAAGAGTACGCACTCGCAGGCTTGTTTTACCCATTTGGCGAGAGTTAAACACATAGCACAGCTCACCCGCCTTAAGCGCCTGGTAAAGCGCCTCATCTGCCCCCCGGACAATGTAGCTTGGAGCATCCAGAGGCAAATGTCCCCCAACTTTATACTGCATGATTACATTCACCCCCTTTGCACAAACAACAGACTGCTATCGATTTAAGCGTGCGCTAAAGTACTGCCGATATAGCTCAAACCGAGGAACCACACCATTACCCTGTAGTCTGACCAACCCAAGGCTGTGAAGTTTGAAGGCAGATTCTGACTCCAGGCTAACCGGTTCCTGATGAGCTAGAACTTGACCAAACGCCGCTGCCAACTCAGCATTACGATGCAAAATCCACAGATGGCGGCGGAGATGATCCCCATAGATCCCTGATTCTGTAGGGGCACTCTCTAAAAGCTGTTGCCACGTTAGCTGTCGCTGCGCAATGTGGTAAAACGCAAACCTAACCAGGTAGGGATGTCCACCAATTAGGGTCATTAATTGTTCTATTTGGTCAGTTGTCCAATGCAGCCCATGACGACAGGCTAAATTAGCGACTTGCTCAAAGTTAAAATCTCGAAGTTCTATCGGTAGACCAACGTTAAAAGGCGACTGATTAATATCGAGGGGAATGTAGCCTTCTGTGGAGTGTACAACAACTAACCGTAGCTTCTCCCAAAGGCGGCTGCCGTCAATACCGTAACCGGCCTCTTCATACCAGGCTCGCAACAGACCAAAAAAATCATCCACGATATTGGCATATTGAAAGACCCGATCTACCTCATCCATACCCAATACCAGCGGTGTCGCAATTTCCGGCAGCAGGTAATCTTCAAAGTAGGCCGTACAGTTATCTTTACTACCATAGGCATCGGTCCAAAAATCCTCCAGACGGGGAGCGAGGTTCAACTTACGAGCAACCCGCACACAGAGCCAGCGCAACAGTTTATCCAGACTATTAAAAATCTCCTGGTCAGCATGCTGAAAACTCAAAGGAATCGTCTGATATCCCTGATCTCTAGCTTTCGCTAAAATACGAGCCATCAGAGATGTTTTTCCCATCTGTCGCGGTGCTTTAATCCGAATCAAAGCGCCCGGTTTGAATATTTCTTCATAGCACAGCGTGTCCTGCGGCTGGCGTTCAACATAAAAAGCAGATGCTAGTCGTACCTGTCCCCGTGGCAATTCAGGATCTGCCACAGGCGGTGGTGCAACCAGAGCCCCATCCGTAGGCGCAGACGGACACGGTGCGTCGCTCTCTGCGTCGCTTTCTGTAAGCTGTCCCTCATTGATAGCTGCAGGTGGAGGATTACCAGCTTGAACAATTTTGGAGAGATCTTCCAGCAGCAGCTGTTCATCTCCTAGAGTCACCCAGCTATATTGTCGAGCTTGCACAAGATAGTTACGTAAGTCGTGATTCAAAGAAAAGGGTGAATCGCTACACAGACGCAGCACCAACAACCACGGTCTATGGTTATACTGATTTATATGATGGTCCCAAATCCGCTGTAAGATTTCAATCACCATCTCACTCATCGCCATTTGGGAAGACAGCAGCAAAACAAAATAGCGGCAACAGGTCAGTTTTGCTTCCAGCTGACTGGCCCAGCTACCGCCACCATTGGATACCGTATCTAAATTTGCCAAAAAGAGATGCCCAACAGACTCAGCTGTTTGTCTCAATGTCTCTACTATGCGAGCATCTGGCATTTGTTCTCGATAGATAATGGCAATCTGTTTTTGCTTTCTAATCGCCCGTTCTACAGAACCTTTTAGCCGTTTTTTAGTAATCTTTTCTCCTAAAGCATGGGAGAGCTTATGCCAAAGTCTGTACCCAACAGACTTTTCAATATATTCTGCCTTAAACGGATAGATTTCCTCGTAGGTTTTTCCCTGCCAGGAACCCAGAAAAACCTGACGTTCTAGATCATTTAAGTGTTTGTCAGTTTTGGCATAAACCAATCGGTCGACAAATTCCAGGGCTGCATCTGCGTCCATGGCAAAATTGCGGCTGAGCATGGGAGTGACATATCAGGGTAAGTAATCGAGGCAGGGGGTGCACAAATCTACGGTACCCTGCTGCCAATTTTCTGACAAAGCTAACGTCAATATTTTCAGGACTTTGCTGAGGTTTTATGAGGTCTCGAATAAAGCCTGTTCTTAAGTTAATACACCATAGTTCACAACGTTCTTCTCAGATTGTGAGCTTTTCTGGTTACGGTTTATCCGTTCAACCTAGATACTAAAAACCACAGGGAAACAGACATCGCCGTAGCCTAATGCTCTAATACAGCAGCGTTATTTTGCTCTTAACTCAAAGCGACAAGGTTAGCTAACTCCTGACAAGTCGATCAGGTTCAGCGATCTATAGCCAAGTTATCGCTTTATATAGACAGCCCTGGTGAGCGCTTGGCGTTTGAACCAAGTATAAGTGTCAACCTCACTATGAACCGTGAGAGCTACAGGATTACGGCCTAGTTAACTACAGCTCAGAAAATCACATCGATTAGAGGGTTAAACCCCACATCGCTTAAGAAAGAGGACATCCGTGATGCCAATTCTACTGATATCACTCCCATTTATTCTGCTACTGCTGCTTTTTAGGGGAGCCAGTGTCAATGCTGCCAAACCAAAGCCAGCAGAGCCCTATACAATCATAAACTTACCTAGTCAGGATGCTGAACTGCTGATCATTTACCAAGAGAAACATTGCCGATCTTCGGAATGGTTTTAGCTATGAGAAGTCATTAGATAACTACTAATCTAGGCCGATTCATCCCCCAAATCAGCGATCGCGAACCGTTAACCATCAGAGTCAATCGATTTATTACACCAAGAAAGCTTGGATAATAGGAAAGAAACGCGTGGGTTATAGGTAGGATATATACAACCTGCTCATAGCTTGTGCATCTTGTAAGCTTCCTTAGTTTCAATCAAATTCCTATCGGGGATAGGAGGGCCTGTCATCAAACAACTATGGCGTCCTCCGGTTTTACAGTCACTCCGCTCTCTACACATCCTCTTTGATACTTGTTTACATCAGCCTTAACCGTGCTATACCCTGCCACCTCAATGAAGCAAGCTTGTGTAAGTCAGCTGCACGAGAAGTATATCCAGATGCTCGGTAAACCCTTGGGATACGAATCTGCCAACCCCAACCAAGCAAATCAGCCAGACTATGGCGTTTTACTTAGTGAGTTTGCAGCTCAGGTTTTAGACAGGCTCAGCGCTAGCACAGCGCTTTACCATAACGTTGAACATACGATCCTGGTCTGTCTGGTGGGTCAAGAAATTCTGCATGGTAAACACCAGGTAGAAGGAAACGTCACCCGTGAAGACTGGCTTAATTTTATGGTGTCGTTGCTATGTCACGACATTGGCTATGTAAGTGGCGTCTGTCGGCAAGATGACCCAGCCCAGCGGCGCTTTGTACTGGGTAAAGTACGAAGTGCGAATCAGCCCCCTAAAACCGCCTGGGTTACTCTAGCTCCAGGGACGACTGATGCCAGCCTTGCCCCTTACCACGTAGAGCGTGGCAAGCTATTTGTACAGGAAAACTTTAGCCACTGTGAAGTGCTAGACCTCGAGGCGATCCAGCGCAATATTGGCTTTACTCAATTCCCAGTACCTGATAAGCCAGCCTATCAGGTTACGGATCATTATCCTGGTCTGACCCGTGCGGCAGATTTAATCGGTCAGCTCAGCGACCCAAGCTATCTGCAAAAGACTGTGGCCCTTTTCTATGAATTTGAGGAACTGGGTAAAAACCAAGAGCTGGGCTATCGCACCCCTGAGGATATGAAACTGGGCTTTCCTAAATTTTATCGCGCTCAGGTTTATCCTTACATTCAGCCTGCAATCGCCTATTTGCAAGCAACGCCTCTAGGTCAGCAAATCGTTGAAAATCTAGAAGCTAACGTAGAAACCGTGAAGGAAAATGAGCCAGCCTTATCAAGGAAATAAGCTTTATTTAACCCGACGGACGAGACCGGTAAAACCAGCTACCCAAAGTAAGGTAAATACTTAGCCCAGAGCGATGTGCAACCAGAAATAAGCCATAAGGATTTCTCACCAATACACTTTGAAGAGCAAAATTTGAATTTTAGAAAATTCTCTTCTCGGCTAACTTTGGGTGTCCAATCGCTTTTTCCGACTGAACGTCCCCTGTGTCCATGTGTTTTGGGTGCGATCGCACTTTTCTCTCCTACCCTTCAAACCTCTATCCTTTGCAGAGGTGTCTCCAATATCAAATTTGAAGTGAATGCCTATCCAAGGCTAGTTCTACTTTTCAATCCGAGAGTCATCAGTCATAGCACCTTATTTTCTCTTTATCCTTTAAGTTTTTGTCTCGGGCTAAGTGCTGAATCAACTAAATTCTAAGAAATATCTAAATTTTGGACAGCCCAAAGAGCTGCTTGAACACGATCCTTCACGTCAAACTGATTGAGGTTTTGAAGAATTCGAGTAATATAATTTTTTACAGTGCCTTTACTTAGGTGCAAGCTTTTAGCAATTTCCTGATTAGTCTTACCCTGGCCAACAAGTTTCAGAACCTCAAATTCTCGTTGACTCAAAAATTTTTGCCAGTGTATCCTAGTTGACAGTTTCGCCTGTGTAAAGACTTTAGGGGCAATAGTAGGGCCTAATTGGCTATACCCTCGATAAACAGATCGTATAGAAATAGCCATCTGTTCAGCAGGCGTTCGTTTCAAAAGGTATCCCAATGCTCCGGCCTTTAAAGAAGCCCAAATATATTCGTCATCATCAAAGGTGCTGAGAACTAAAATCTTGATTGACGGAAAGTGTTGATTGATTGCACGAGTAGCCTCAACACCATTGCAAATTGGCATTTTTACATCCATTAACACCACATCGGGTTTCAGTTGTTCGGTTAACTGTATGGCTGCCCTACCATCTTCAGCTTGCCCCACTATCTCAAAGTCATCTTCCAAGTTCAGTAGAGCGGCTAATCCTTGCCGAAAGATAGTTTGATCATCCACTAAGAGGATACGAATCATAGAGGAATGTTGATTTGAATAAGCGTGCCTTGGCCTAGAATACTATTGATTTCTAGTTCTCCTCCCAACATTTGAACTCGTTCTGAAATACCTTTTAATCCAAAACCAACAAACGGTTGCTTAGCAACAAATCCAACACCATCATCTTCCACTTCTAGGTGAACTCCTAAGGAAGTTAATTGCCCTTGCAGGTGAACCTGAGAAGCTTGAGCATGCTTCTGAACGTTGACCAAGCACTCTTTTAGTATGAAGTAAATTTGATGACTTATGTGTGGTGATAGTGGGGGGAGGACTATCTCCACGGTGGCTTTCATATGGGTATTGTGTCGAATTTGGGTAGTTAGATGTCCTATGGCTTGATTTAAATCAAAATCAGATTTTCGAATTGAGGCTAATGCACAACTAATATCTTCAATACACTGCATCGATAACGTCTGTGCAAGATCAATTGCTTGCAGTGATTTGTCTGGATTAGCTTTAAATAATCTCTGAGCCAACTGCAGTTGAATATTTAGATTGGTTACGGTGTGGCCGAGTGAATCATGAATATCACGAGCAATTCGAGTTCTTTCAAGGTCTTTTGCTAATTCTTCAACCTGTTGCGACAGGGACTCTGCTTTTCTACGGCTAGTCTGCTCAGCAAGAATGGTAAAGCAAAAGAGGAGAGTAAGCATGCTAGCGCCTGTGTATATACCCAATGATGAGATTAAAACGCTAGAAAAGCTAGGGTGAATGGGGCCATATAGGGGATTGAAAACAACATCACCATTCATATAAATATCATTAAAGACGGAATATAACTCACTAAATGACCATCCGAATCCCGTTAAAGTGGTCGCTAGAAAGACTTCTCTTTTTCGTAAAAGAAAACAGCTCTTAGCTAGATAGATATAAATAATAAAGTTCGTAGCAACTTCTATTGAGTTGGCAGCGATCGCTAGTATTAATGCCCCATAGATATAGAGACGTCGCTGAAGATACGAGCGATTTTCAGGCATGTGAAAACTTAATGCAAAGAAGCTCCCATATACAAGGATATGCAGCAAGGGTAGCCCTCTATCATGCAAGCCTAGAAATATGACAATGTGAAGGATTAGGAAAACCCACTCAAATGTTCTTATATTTCGAACGACTGAAGGCGACAGCATACGATTGAAGGGAAGCATGAATAAAAAATTAGCTTTGGGGAGTTTTCTGTAAAGCTCACTGAGAGACACTTCTAGAGTAGGTCTGGCCTCATAGAATCGCTCAAATACTGACTTTGTATCAACATTACTGCCCTAAATTACGGGTGTCAAAAGGTATATGACCCTGGTCATATACCCAAGATGACTCCAGGTAGTTCACTCGAAATAGTTCACCGCATATTGTGATGGTGGATTTGATTTTCAGTATTTCAGGGAGTTTTTTTGATGAGATTTTTGGGCGCTTTCTTATTTGCCTCTTTAATGCTGAGTCCTATGGCTCCAAAGGCTGATGCTCAAACAGTTGATCGTGATGAACTATGCCAAAGGTTTCCCTTAAACTCCAGATGCGAAGGCTACACACCTCAAAATTCTGAAAGTGTCGATTCATCAGAGACATCGCCTCAAGTTGTTAATGTTCATCTCAATGTCACTGGCGATGACGATGAAATTGTGATGCTTGAAATCGACGAAGAAACTGTGGGAGATATCAGGCTATCTGCTTATCACATTGAAAAAACTGAGGATAATGGATTTTTCACTCTCGGTAATTTAGTGAATGGAGCTATAGGAGCAGTGTCACCAGTTCCGATTCCATTCGATTTATTCCGGTCGTTTACATCTCAGGCTAGCCAAACAGAATACCTTGCGTTTACACCAGATAATTGTATGGAACAGATGCCCCTTATGAATGGCCAGGGGTTTCAACTTGCTGACTGCTCAATTGTAGGCACCGATACGCTATCTCTGTCAGAAGATGTCGATATTCGCTCGGGATTTTTCACCCTCGGATACATTGAAGGAACTTTGTTACGGGCCATCATCTTTAGAATTGATGAACATGAGGCAGAATTCGTGGGAGCTTTGGAACTTGGTGATTTGTGTCAGCGCTTCCCGCTTAATTCTCGCTGTCGCTACTGGCCAATTTCACAACCTGAACCGCTAACCGTTGCTGCTGACTGAGCCCCTTGAGAACTCGCCAGCGGCGTTGAGAAATTGGGCAAAAACCAAGAGCTGGATATGGCACTCCTGAAGATATGAAACTGGGCTTTCCTAAGTTTTATCGTGCTCAGGTTTATCCTTACATTCAACCTGCTGTAGCCTATTTGCAAGCAACGCCCCTAGGTCAGCAAATCGTTGAAAATCTAGAAGCTAATGTAGAAGCCGTGAAGGATAATGAGCCAGCCTTATCAAGGAATAAGCTTTATTTAACCCGATGGACGAGACCGATAAAACCAGCTACCCAAAGTAAGGTAGCTACTCAGCCCAACGCAACGTGCAACCAGAAATAGGCTAGAAGAAGCTCTCCCCAACGCACTTTCAAGAGTGTAGTTGGAATTTCAAGACATTCTCTTCTCGGCTAGCTTTGTGTATCCAATAACTTCTTCTGACTGAACGAGCCCTTGTGTCCGTATGTTTTGGGTGCAATTGCGCTTTTCTCTCTATCCTTTAACAGCGATGGTGGTTTTAGTGTTGTCTCTCGTGGCCAATGGCGACGGAGAAAAGCTGCGACCTCGTCAATCGCCTGCTGCCCTTCTGCTAAAAGGGGAGCAAACAAGTGAAAGCAGTGAATCATGTTTTTCCAGACCTTTAGTTCGATCAAACCATTAGCCAATCCCACTTGACGAGCTAGCTGGAGAGAATCATCAAGCAAAACTTCGGCGGCACCCACATGAACCAACAAAGCTGGCAATGTCGATAAGTCGGCATATAGCGGTGAGATTAGGGGCTGCTTGAGATCTGCGTCGGGGGCATACCATTGGGTTACGGTTTCCAGCAGTTGGGGCGATACCATCGGGTCAACTGCCGCATGGGTGGTGATAGTTGAGCTGGTTTGAGTCTGGTCGCAGTAGGGTGAAATTAAGATGGCTGCAGCAGGTAGCTCATCGCCCGCATCTCTCAACGACACTAGGGCCGCTAATGCTAGATTGCCTCCGGCAGAATCGCCAGCGATCGCAACTTGGTTGGGTGAAAATCTAAGTGGATCAATCAACCAGCGATAGGCCATTAGCGTATCCTCCAGCGCAGCCGGATACGGATGTTCGGGGGCTAGACGATAGTCGACTACGAGAACGCTGCTGTTAGCAGCTTCCGCGAGATCGGCAGCCAGACGACGATACGTTTGGCACGATCCCATGGCAAAACCACCCCCATGAAGATAAAGAATGATGCGGTCGGAACTACCCTGGGGCATAGAGATTAACTCGGCGGCCACACTACCCGCCTGGATGGGCGTAACCTGAGCCATCGGATGGGGCGGTAAAGAAAAGCCGTTGTCAAAGTTTGAGCGCATTTCTGCAATTGTGTCGCCCCAAGTAAAGTCTTGAAGCATCGCGCGAATCTGGTCGAGTTCTGAGCTAATCATTGTTTTTTACCGAGCTAATGGATCAAATAATTAGGTGCTTTATGTCTCAAGCTCACATCGTGCTTTGAGAGCCTGATCAAAGTCGAGATAACCCTGGTGGCTGACCCAGTAGATACCGCGCCAAGCCAGGAAAGAAATTAGCAGTCCAGAATTTTTGTGAATCTGGCTAAACCGAGTTTGAGTGTCGCTAATAGCTTCAAACTTAAACGTATGTCGAACAGTGAACAGAAACGGTGCGACAAAGTGACCTTTCCAAACAAACCCATGGGGTGGGTCAATCGCTAAAAAACGAGCGGTAATCCAGTGTTGTCCAAACTGTTTTAAATCTTCTAAAAACCGAATTGTTTTTCCCACTTCGAAGTGAGCAGAGGCTTCTAGAACAAATGGGTTCCAGTCTGGATAGTTAGCAAAGTCGCTCACGTGTTCCCACACCACCTGCTGCGGAGCCTGAATAGTTACCGTTGTTGTCCACCCATTTATCAACGCCATTCTCTGTTGCAGAGTGGGGGTGTCGGATGCCTGCTGAGTCATGATTGTGTTCTCAAAATTCTTGCCTAACGCTGGGGCAGAAAGACTAATCTATCTATCCGCCATTCACTCAGGCATAGGAACTTGGGACAGGGGCGGTTCCGTTAACAAACCAGTTGCCGATGTCAAATAGTTTGTAATCTACCGGGTCATGCAGGGTTAGCGTACGGAGGTTGCGCCAGTAGCGGTCATATCCGTTCTGATTAGCGACCGATCGCGCCCCCATGAGATCAAACATTTGGTTAGTAATAGCCAATCCTGTCTGAATGGCAAGGGTCTTAGCCGCTGCCGCCGCAACTGCCACTGTTCCCCGTTCTTTGTGGGTCAGGGCTTGCCCTTTGCTCCATGCCTGCTGGAACTGAGCGGTCGCCTGCTGGGTCAGGGCGATCGCACCCTGTAGCTGAGCCCATAGCTCCCCGTAGCGCCGCAACAAATACGGATCGTCAGCTGCTTTTTCTACCGTAGCGGTTTCCCAGGGGCGGGCTTGGGTCTGGGTATACTGCTGGGCTGTTGCCAACGCACCCTCGGCAATACCTAGAAAGATTGCGGATTGCACCAAAATACTGCCTATCCCTAACCCAGTTGGAAAAGCACTCTCTAGATTTGGCGGTGGCCCTAAAATTTCCGCTGGTTCGACCCGCACTGCCTCAAAGGTAAAACTACCGCTGGCGGTGCGGCGCTGTCCTAAAACATCCCAGTCGTGGTTGTAGGTTAAGCCGATCCTATCGCTGGGAATCACGAACATGGCCGGTAGCGGATTGCCGACCTGAGTCGCCGCGCAGAGAATCCGATCAGCAACTACTGCCCCAGTACAAAAGGTTTTAATGCCACTGGCACGAAAGCCATCGTCGTCTGATTCTAATGTCAGTCGCATGTCGCGAGTATTAATGGCATTGGCCCACAAAAGATGATGCCGAGCCGTCTCGCCATAGTAGCGAGCGGCTTGCTCAGCCGTGCCGATTAGATGGGGGACCACCGATAGCAGTAGGTGATAGCCGTAGAGTTGAGCAGCGGAGCTATCAGCTTTGGCCAGAATTTTAACGATATTGATGGTCTCTAGCCAGCTGCCGCCAAGACCACCGTAGGCTTTGGGAACCATCAGCGGTAGCAGACCGGACTCTCGCAAACACTGCGCTTCTTGATCGGGAATTCCGGCGATCGCATCCCGTTCTTGTACGGTTTGGCTCAGGTCCTGGGCGAGTTGAGTTGCGATCGCAACAGCTTCCTGGGACCAGGAGTGCCCCGCAAGCGTGGGGTAACGCTCTAATGTCGAAGTCATGGTTGCTCGCCTCCTGGTGAGGTAGATACCTGTGAGTTGTGATTAGTTGACGGCTGTATGTTTGCAACCGGAGTTAGCGCTACGCTCGATAGAGCACCCCAAGTTGAAATCGTCGGTGGCGACCCATAGCCTTTTGATGAACGATTAGCCAGATTCACCAGATTGCAAAGCTGACACATCAGACACCTCCTTTCCGCAGGATGTAAAAGTCATTCATGATGTCATGAGCTAATTCCTTCCGTTCAATAGACTCGAATCCTGTCGCCTGGAGCATTTCCCAGGCCATCTCCCGGCCCCACATGGCTCCTAAACCCATGCCGCCTGCCGCCAGAGAAACCGTCATGCAGTGCATACAGGAGATGGTGTAAAGAAAGGGCGCGACCGGATGATCGAGGTTCTCGCTCACGTTGCTAGCCGCCCGAATCTCCTGCATCAAATACACACCGCCATTGGGTTTGAGTGCAGTGTAGATGTTGCGTAATACTCGATCTGGCTGGGCCTGGTCGTGAATTGCATCAAAGGTTGTAATCAAGTCATAGCGCTCCACCTCAGCAATTTGGGTCGCATCCTGAATCTGGAATTGCACATTGTGTAAGCCGTGAGCTTTTGCTTCAGCGGTTGCAGTTGCGATCGCTTCCACCGAAAAGTCATAGCCGGTAAAGCGACTGGCCGGAAATAGCTGCGCCAACCTATTCATGGCTCGACCGCTGCCACAGCCCACATCCAACACGTCAATACCCTGGCTCAGCCGCTCTAGTAATCCTGGCACCAGGGGCAAAATTGCGCTTTCTAAAGCCGGAACCACGGTTTGGCCACTGTCTTCCGCCATTACCTCATGGAAACGACTAAATGCTTCATAAGGCACCCCACCCCCCTTAGAAAAGCATTCCACAATCGCATCCTCAACCATGGCCAATCCCGAAATATGCTGAAAAAACGTCGCCAGATTATCTGCCCCTGCATTACGGCTCAGAAAAGCCGCATGTTCTGCAGGTAGCTGATAAGTCTGGGTCTCTATCTGATACTCCAAAACGCCGCCCACGGTAAGCGCATTTAGCCACTCACGCACGTAGCGTTCTTGCAAATTAGCCGTATCCGCAATTTGCTGACTGGTGGAGGGCTCCAGCTTGGCCATCACATCAAACAAGCGAGTCCGGTGACCAATCGAAATCATCAAGGCCAACCCACCGGCATTGAGGGTAGCTAGCAAATTTCCTGCAAAAGCCTCTGCTTTTACGGCATCAAACGTAGAGGAACTAAGTTGAGCATTCATTTTGGGGGCTCCCGTATAGTCAATTATTTTATTTATACCAACTAGTCTGTATAGTATCTCTGCAATTTGAGGTTGTCAAGAGTTGGTGAACATGCACTTAATACTTCGATTTAGGAATCTAAGACTCTAAGATCTCCTAGCAGGACAGCTTTCATAGAGAGCTAATTTTGGTGATGGGTAAACTATAAAAAGACTATTTAGTCTGTAGAATGAAAGCTGAGTTGATTACTGAGAGAACGAATGCCCCGCAGCGGAGAAAAAACAAAGCAGCGGATTTTAGATGCTGCTCATGAATTGGTGATGGGGCACGGGTTATCCGGCACATCGATCGATCGAGTATTGGAAAAAGAAGAAATTACCAAGGGCGCTTTTTTTTATCATTTCAAAACCAAGGCAGATCTCGCCCAAGCCTTAGTGCAGCGCTATGCTGATCGAGATGCGGCTCATCTAGAAGCTCAAATGGAACGAGCTGAAAAACTAAGCCGCGATCCCCTGCAACAGATCTTGATTTTGGTTGGCTTATTTCAAGAAGAAGTAGAGTCTCTTAGTGACCCTAGCGGTGGCTGCCTGATTGCATCCTATATCTACCAATTTGAAGAATTAGGAAGCGATATCAAGAATATTTCAGCCCAAGCTTTTTTACACTGGCGACAACGCCTAGGAGACAAATTTGCCGCCGCGATCGCCCACTCTCCTCCCCGTCTTCCGGTCAGCGCAGCATCCCTGGCCGATGCACTCGTTTCTACCTTTGAGGGGGCGTTTATAATGATGCGAGTATTACAGGAACCCAAGCAATTTAGCCAACAGCTCACACATTACCGCAACTATATTGAATTACTGTTTGATGTAGTTGAAACTAGTTACCCAAAGTGAGATACATACACAACTGAAGCAATCTGTAACCAGAAATAAGCTAGAAAAATTTCTTTCAAACACACTTTTCAGAGCACAATTGAAATTTCAAAAATTTCTCTTCTCGGCTATCTTCGTGGCTTCAACAGCTTTTCTAATTTAACGGAAGATTTCAGGCAACAGTATTAGACTATATTCAACCGCTCATACTCCGCCGTTACAATGCGGTGTTAGCTCCCTTCACAGAGGAATTTTGGCAATTCGGTTAATCCATTCTTCTGCTGTGCTTACTGACCAAATTAGAACCAATTCCTCGATAACCGTTTCTAAAGATGTCTTCCTAGAAACAATTAGAACACCTGAACTTTGGATATCGACTATGAACTCTGCAAATTCAGTTGGCATCGTTCTACGGTCATGAGTCACTAAAATACGCTGCTGGTTAGCTGATAGCGCTAATACTTCGGAATCTTGTAATCCCTCTAAATCTGCTTCAGTAGCAGTTTGAAAGTTAATGCTATGCTGTTGGCGGATAACCCCGGTTACAATCGCTTGATTTAAATCAGCATCAGCTTGAAATTGAACCCTTACCATTATGTTTGCTGTGCTGATTCCTTAGCAGCGATTAATTTTTGATGTAAAGCAGTAGCATCTGTTTGTAAGGGTTGTGGCATGGCATCAAACGCCTGCTCCTCTGCGATTAGGTAAGCATCGATATCAGATTGGTTAGCCAGGTAAAAGGTAATTGCTCCATATACCTGCTCCAAGTCAAGCAAAGGATATGATTGAGCGATGCTTTCGGGAAGTAGACCTTTGCGGAAAGCATAAACAATAGAATCCAAAGAAATTCGGGTACCTATAACCCAATATCCTTGTTTTTTGAACTCTATGTATGGTTTTGTCGCAAAGGCAGTCATGGAATAAGCTCGAAGGAATGTACCTCTCAAATTATATCAAGTACATAGAGACTAGCGTTGATAGCACAGACCTCACTCCATAGGGCTTATATTTTGATTGCTCCGAGTTCGAAGTAGCATAGTCTTTATATTTGACAACGAACTCTCTTGCCTCTTCTAAGGTTTCTGGGTAAGGCACAGTCTCTTGATGCCCAGAACCTGTCCGTATTTTCTGAAATCTAAAACCGTGCTTAACAAGAAAACGTACTTTCTCCCATTGGTTAGTGTCTTTCTTCTTCGGTGGTTTAAGGTGTTGGCCTAAGTTGTAGGCTGAGTGACCACATTGAGGGCATGGTAATTGCTGAACATTACTTCCCAATTTATACTCACGTTTAAATGCCTTGCAACACTCAAAGCAAGCAAATGACATTTTATAGGAAGTACTCATGATTAAACGAAATAGATAAGTTGAGAGAAACAGCCAGCTAATGTTTCTGTTCAGCGAATGCAAGGACGTCTCTATTAACATCAGGAACTTCTGAAAATCCGCTGCAACTGCGTTTATGGGGGGACGAACCGAGGAGACGACTATGCAACGCGCGACAGCATGGATGTCTACTAACATATCGCATCGCTCCTCAATTTCATGGATCTCTCCGACCCAGAAAAGCGTAACGTCAAGAAGTGGGGG
>JBCDIX010000095.1:0-21403 GCA_038748405.1 Cyanobacteria bacterium P01_H01_bin.21
GCGTTTAGAATTACAGCGAGGGCAGGGCGGTAGAGCGGTAGACACAACGAATTCAGCTGACGATGTGTCTATCTTCACTGATATGACTAGGCGATGGCATCCCCTAAACGACTGAATATCCTTACACGTTAGGGACTACCCGGATATTCATTGGGCAGAGCTTACCCGAGCAGACCTACAGGCTGCCTATGAGATTATTCTTGAAAATCATCCAGGCGCATACAATGAGCTTGATCCAACGTTCAGAGATGTGACAACATCTGCCCTTGAAAATGCTTTGATTCTGGCAAATCGTGTACAAGATATCAGCGGATATGAATATACTCTTGAAGCCTTCACCGCCAAATTTCGAGATGGGCATGTTGGTGCTTACCTAATGAGGGGTAGCCAAACAGAAGAACGCCAATATGAATGGCCAGGTTTTGTAATGGCTTGGCGCAGCCATCAGGGAATCGTACACTCAGCCCTAGATGAGCAAGCCGATCTAGTCAACGCCGAAGTTATCTCCTGTGATAATCGTCCTATTCGCGAGGTGGTATTGACTAATGCCTTTAGATTTGGAGGTAATCCTTCTGTACCAGGAGACTGGATTGAATCTTCACCAGAGGTGTTTATAGACGGTGGTAATCCTTTTATAAACCGCCCTGAACAGTGCACATTTCTCTTGCCCAATGGAGTACAAGACGAGAGAAAATTGCAATGGTCCTCGATTTCAGAACCCGAGCTGGTTGAGCGCTATCTGCTCATGACCGATGGGCCAGCAGGGTCACCCTCTCTAGAAATCTTTGGTGAGAGTCGCTATTGGATTTCAGTAGCTACACTCTGGCCAAACAATACTGAACTAACTCAGCTCGAGATGCTTATCCATCAAATTGAGGACCAGCGGGCTAGCTTACAGAATGCGGATACGATTGTTTTTGATTTACGACGTGCAACGGGTGGATCTTCTGTATGGATGACGCGCATAGCCAATGCTCTCTGGGGCGAGACATATGTGAACTCACAATCTTCTGACCTCAGCACTTACACAGAATATCGAGCTAGTCAGGGTAATCTAGAGCACCTGAAAACGCTGCTGAATGAACCATCGCTAGTCAACGCACCTGCAAACGTTTTTCAATTTTTTACTGAGACTGTTGATGGAATTGAGCAAGCCTATATCCGTGATGAACCGCTGTACTCGACAAAAAACAATCCAAGCTATAGGGCAGAAACGGTGTCTGCAAACAGTAATGACATTTCAAATCCGGTATCGGCAAAAATTTATGTGTTTATGACAGGGCTGTGTGGAAGTGCCTGTCTAGATGCTGTTGATTTACTGAGCCAGTTTGATAATGTGACACTGGTGGGTATGCCAACCTCAGCAGATACAGATTATCTGGAGATTCGGGATGTGGTATTGCCTTCAGAGCGAGCAATCTTGAGGTTCCCCATTAAGGTATATCGCGATCGCAATCGACCTAGTAACTTCTACTATGAACCTGAAATTCTCTACTCTGATTTGGATTTATCTAGGGCAGCGGTTGAGTCTTGGTTAACTGACCTAATTAATGAGAACGCTGACTAGCGCAGTATCGCTCGCAGTGATGTCACTATTCAACAAGACATGTTCCAGATCAAACGGAAGCATTTCTTCAAACTTTTGTGTGAGTAGCAGTCTCTTCTGGATTCATAGTGTTAAATCAAGGCTGTGATACGTAGCATACACAGCCCATCTAACAAAAAGACAATCATGGAAACACGTTACTGGCATCAGAAGTGGGAAACCAACAATATTGCTTTCCACAGAAGTGAGGCAAATCCTATACTGGTCAACTACTTTAACAAGCTGTCTTTAGACAGCGATAGCCGAGTGTTTGTGCCGCTGTGTGGTAAAACTCTGGATATTGCCTGGCTGCTATCTAATGGCTATCGTGTGGCAGGGGCTGAATTGGTGGAAGCGGCGATTAAGCAACTGTTTATGGAGCTTGGAGTGAAGCCAGCTATATCGACAATTGGTGATGTCAAACACTACAGTGCTGACAATATTGATATCTTTGTGGGCAACATCTTTGGTGTCTCTAGCAAGATGCTTGGCCCCATCGATGCGGTTTATGACAGAGCGGCATTAGTAGCTCTACCGGGGGACATGCGTCAGCGATATACGGCACATCTGATAGAAATTACCAGCAAGGCCCCTCAACTGCTGATTACCTATGAGTATGATCAAGCCTTGATGGCTGGCCCTCCGTTTTCGATTAGTCACGAAGAGGTTAATCAACATTACAAAGATAGCTATGGTTTAAGTCTGCTATCAAGCACAGATGTGCCGGGCGGGTTAAAAGGAAGATGTGTGGCTAAGGAGAATGTGTGGCTCTTGCAAAATGAGGCGTCATGATGACGCGTCATCATGACGCCCCCTCTTCTGAGCGCTAGATAGTTTCTGGCTAGGTTGGCTAAGATTGGGGTCAGGATTTTGACATAAAGGATTGAATACCAGCGCAGGGCAGCTTGTTCATGATACGTCTACGAAACTATACTCCAGAAGATTGGGATGCGATCGCAACAATTCACGACCGTGCGCGCCTGGATGAACTCAGAGTATCGGTGGGTGTTGACGCATTTCTATCCTTAGCAGCAACGGCGGATAACGAAGGACTCTTTGATGGCGAAGTTTGGGTCGCTTGTAACGATGATGCCATTGTTGGATTTGTCGCGTTTGCCGATGATGAGGTCACCTGGCTCTATGTATCCCCTGACCATTATCGAAAGGGCATCGGTCGCCTCTTGCTACAGCAGGCGATTAGTCGATGTGGTAAAACCGTGGGTACATCGGTGCTAAGTGGTAACGATGCTGCCTTAAATCTTTACCTGAGTGAAGGATTTAAGATTATAGAGACCAAGACAGGGAAACTCAGCGGGAACGAGTCGTTTCCGGCCACTGGCCATATTCTGGAGCTAGATAAGCCGCTGTTGACAGTCTAACCGCGATGGAGATAACGATTAGAGTAGCCCGTAAGACTGATGAGGGTGCGATCGCACAGTGTGTTCACGCATCTTTTGAACCCTATATCTCTCGCATAGGAAAACCACCCGGTCCAATGCTGGACGATTATGCCCAGGTCATCGACCAGGATCAGGTTTTTGTCATCACCCTTGACGGTGTCATTGCTGGACTGACTGTCTTAAAAAAAACGAAAGAGACTCTATTGCTGGAGACTCTTGCCGTCCATCCTATTTACCAGGGGCAGGGGTTAGGAAAAACGTTGCTGAACTATGTTGAAACGCTAGCCGCAAAAGAGGGCTATGAAACCCTTCAGCTATATACCCATGAAAAAATGACCGAAAATATAGCCATGTACCAGAGACGTGGCTATGTTGAAATTAAGCGATGTAGCGAGAAGGGATATCAGCGAGTGTACATGGAAAAACCTGTAGAGCTAGTGATAGAGTGAGCGTCTAACAACGTCCATATTGGAAGCTGGATTGACATGCCAGGTATTGGATTACTCAATGAAAAGCCGCTCCATGCATCGTTAAAGACCTGGTATGCTCAGCCGGGCGATCGTTTTGAGGTTGCCGTTGACGGGTTTGTGATTGATATTGTTCGAGATAGTTTACTACTAGAAATTCAGACCGCCAATTTCTCAGCTATCAGGTCAAAACTGACTAATCTGGCACACTCACACCAGATACGCCTAATCTATCCCATTGCCCAAGAAAAATGGATTATCAAGTTAGACGAGACTGGCGCTCATAACAGTCGTCGTAAGTCACCTAAACGAGGACGGGTAGAAGACCTATTTCGAGAAATGGTCAGTCTTCCCCAGTTAGTTTCAAGTCCCAATTTCTCACTGGAAGTATTGATGATTAAGGAAGAAGAAATCAGACGGTTTGAAGCAAAGCGACGATGGCGTAGACGAGGATGGTGCACTGAAGAGCGTCGGCTGCTAGATGTGGTAGACCATAGGGTGTTTAAGACACCGGCAGATTGGCTAACCTTTCTACCAGATGGGTTGGAATCATTTACAACAAAAGATCTAGCGGAAGCAAGAGAGATTAGAAGAGAGCTGGCACAGAAAATAGCCTATTTTCTACGAAAGGCTAACTTAATCGAACTGATAGGCAAACAGGGACGGGCCAATCTATATACCCTTGTGGGTAGCTAATAACTTGTTGTCACATATGCGAATCGCTGACTGGCCTGTTCTTTTTTACACCCACTTTTTGCCAGCGACCCCAGCGCCAGCGCCAGAATAAAGCGGAACTCAGCACCAGGGTAAAGAGAATTGCGGCACCCCATCCACCAAATACGCCTAATCCTATCTGGGGTAAGAAGCCAACCAGACCGGCTTCTGGGTCAAACGTCAGCATATGGGTCAACGGAACAAAGCCAAACCAGCTCAAACAAACGGCCAATATGCTAGGCATACGGACATCGCCCGTTCCCTGAAGACAAAAGGCACTCCCAATGTTGAGGGCATTAAAGGCGTTGTAGAAGACTGCCACCCAAAGTAATGTTTGACTCAGGGTAATAACAGGCTCCACTGGGCCATCAGCTGTGGTGACAAAGAGGGGCACTAGCCACCGGCCGCTGCAGGCAAGCAAAATATTGACTAAAATGGCGTACCCCACACATAGGGTGATGGCGACGTTGCCCAAGCGTTTGGCCCAGCGTCGGTTGCCAGCGCCAATGGATTGCCCCACCAAGGTTGTGCCAGCCTGGGCGATACCCAGGGTGGGCATATAGGCGGTCGAGGTCAGGGTCATGACAACCTGAGTGGCAGCACCAGCCACAACACCCAGTTTTACCTGCATAATTTGGAACAAGGCTATCCCTGTTAAATCGGCGGTCATTAAAAAGCCGAGGGGTATACCCAGGGCAAACAAATAGCGAATTGTTGACCACTGTGGTCTCCAGACTTGGTGGGACCGAAACTGTTGGCGAATGGAGCGGCTCAGAAAAACACCCAGGAAAATGAGCATGCCTGCTGTGAGCGAAATTGTTGTTGCCCAGGCTGCCCCGGCCATACCCATACCCAGACGAAACATCAATATCTCATTGAGAGCGGCGTTAAGCAGGGCAATGGTGATGGAGGCCCCAAGGGTGATTGTGGGCCTGCCAATGCCGTTAAAAAACGCGGTTAAGCCTAAATTGATAATTGCGATCGCAAGTCCCAAAATACGCGGCGTCCAGTAGTCGATGGCCAATTGTTCGACTGCTGGAGAAAACTGAAACAGTTTGAGTAATCCAGATCCTGAGAACGCTAGTGAAACAAATAGCGGCGTTAGCAATAGAGCACTCCAACAGCCAGCTCCAACAGCCTCGGCTGCCCGATGAGGCTGCCCTTTGCCATAGGCTTGGGCCACCAGGGTTTGCACATACATGCCTACCCCACCAAACAGGATGAACAAAACCAGGATTAGGAAGTATAGGGCTCCCATGGCTGCGATCGCATCGGTGGAGAGTCGCCCGATAAACCAAGAATCGGTGAGATTCAAAACCGCCTGTACCCCACTGCTGAGAAACAGTGGAAATGCCAGGAATAAAATTTCTCGATAATTCACACGATAGTTCCCCTGCAGATCAATCTTGACCGCAGGCAATCGTAATTCAGTATAGTCAGTCATCATTAAGCTCTATCTCTATCAAAGAATGGAAGCCCACTGTTGAAGTAGGCTACGGAACGAATAATCACGAGCTAAAAACTAGACCCTGGCTGCTGTAGGAAGGCAATCTCTTCTGCTGTGCTCTGACGACCTAAAATGTTGTTGCGATGGGGAAACCGACCAAACTGAGCAATAATTTCCCGATGACGACGGGCATAGTCTAAGGAACTAGCCAGCTCTGGAGCGTCTGACACCAAAGTGTCAAAGTATTTAACAGAGAGATTTTGGTAGGCTAACTTCTCACTGTGCTCAAAGGGAGTGTATAAAAACAACCGTTCCACCGGTAGGAGTTGCCTATCATAGCCCCGCTCAATGGCCAGCTCTGCAGCCGTTAATGCTTGAGCATCGGCAGCAAAACTTTGGGGCGTATTACGAAACATATTGCGAGGAAACTGATCTAACACCACAATTTTGGCTAAACTCTCTTTAGGTGTTGTCAGCCAAGAGTCGGAGGACGACTCTAATAGGGTCCAGTAGATCCCTTCAAAGAGAGTTTTGATCTCGGCATCAAAGTCAGAGTCTTTACGAAACCACTGTTGGTGATAAGCTCCAGGGGGTACACCAAACCAAAAGTCTAAAACTGACTGGCTTTGAGTATTCATACTACCTCTTACCAACTGGCCATCATTTTCTGCATAGCTTGCCGAACGTGGTCTACAGCCTGCTGACGAGAGTTGTTCCCTTGATTTAGATTCTCTGCATGCAGAAATGTGATATCGGTAATGCCTATAAACCCAAAGACCGTGCGTAAATAGGGTTCTTGGAAGTCATAGCTGGTCAAAGACGACCCCTCTCCATAGCTGCTCCCCCGCGATGTGACGATCAGCATTTTCTTGTTGGTTAACAGTCCTTCCCAGGCCGCATTAAAGGTACAGTTAATTCTCACAACCTGGTCGATATATGCCTTAAAGTTGGCCGGAATACTAAAGTTATACATGGGCACACCAAACACATAGCGATCAGCCTGTAATAATTCAGCAATCAGCTCATCAGAAATATCCAGGGCGCTGGCTAACTCAGCCGGCAGGGTATCAGCTTTACTAAAGGCAGCGGCAATCCATGGTTCATCCACAGGGGGAATAGGATATTGGCCAATATCACGGTAGGTGACCGTATCTTTGGGGTGTGCCTGTATCCAATCAGATATAAATTCCTTTGTGAGGGCGCGTGACGTTGAACGACTCCCCCGTGGGCTAGAGTCGAGATGAAGAATATGGGACATGGAATCATTGAATCGGTCAACAGTTAGAGTATGCCGCCACCCTGGGGGCTATATCTTGCAGTTTTCTCCGATTTTTTGCACATTCTCACTGATTGTTAAGAAAGACCTTGGGCGTAACCCCCACCCACCGTTTAAAGTGGCGATTAAGATGACTTTGATGGGCAAATCCTACATCAAGAGCTACCTCAGCGATGGTTAAGCGACCTTCCAACAAACGTTGCTTAGCCCTTTCAACTCGCTGTTTAATCACATATTGGTGGGGTGTAAAGCCGGTCGATTGCTTAAACAACCGTGTAAAGTGGTTTGGACTAAGACTGACCAATGCAGCCAGTTCTGCCAAAGCTAGCTCTTGACCAAGGTAGGCATCTACATAGTCAATAACTTGTCGTAGCTGATAAGTTGGAAGTCCTCCATCCTGAGGCGGCAGCGTCACTGCTTTGGTCGTATAGTGATACATCAGGTGGGTAAACAACGCCGTACACAACGAGTCGGCATATAGCCGCCCGCCTAAACTGTTGGACTCTAGCTCAGCCTTGAGCGATAACCCAATGCCATGGACTAGCGGATCTGTGGTAATAAAATGGGGCATTAGCTCAGCTTCACCAACAGCAACCTGCACTGTGTTGAGAAAGATGGCTGGATCAATGCTAAAAATCAAATATTGATTTTCTGTATCCCAGTTCGCATAGTGGGGAGTATGGGCTGGAATAATCAGAATGCTACCAACTTGAAAGTAAATTTTTTGAACCTGTTGTCCTAGCCATTGTTCTACCCGAGTTGGTATCGCTAAGTGCACTAGAATGAGGTGTTGTTTGGAAACAAGTTTGGGAATTTCGTAGGCTGGGTGATGATAATACCCCAAATGAACACCATTCCACTGCCCTGGCTGACTCGATAAAAGCGGGCCTGAGGGTAAAATCCGTGTAACTTCACTGGCCTGAGTAAAGTCCGTCATCAGCGACGGAGCGGTCACCTGTTTTTTGTGTTTAGATGTTACTGACTTTATTGCTCTCACATGTTTATTCTCCCTTTATACCATAGGTAGAAAAGGCTACTAGCTCGGCAACTGCGGCATCTATATCCGCCTTTGAGTAACTTTTGATCAAAGCGTGAGGCTGCCCGATTTGTCCCATAGCTCGTACCAATACCAGAACAATAGCGTCTAACTTCCACGCTAGCTGGATACGAGACTGTTCTGGTATTGCTCGCTGCAACATGTCCAAAAACGGAGCGTCGCACTCTTCAAACTCTCGGTCGGTCAGTTTTTGAACTGGTATCGGCTCCATAAAATACCGAGCAAAAAACTGTGCTCGTTCCAATGCTAGCTTTTTGTCGTGTAACAAATGTTTTATACCGGGTCTGATATAGGCATCTAAGACAGCTTCTAGAGGCGGTTTCCCAGCAACAGGTTCAATCTTGTTTAAGGCAGCTAGCTGAGCTTCAATAATAGGCTTTGCCATACGAGCAACCACGGCCTGATAAAGTTCTTCTTTGGATCCAAAGTGATAGTTGATTAAGGCTAAATTCACCCCTGCATCCTTAACAACACTGCGGAGCGTTGTCTGAGCAAAACCATAGGTACCAAACGCACGTTCAGCCGCATCTAAAATTCGTTGCTTTGTGACAGCCGCAGAGCCCATTTGATCAACCGTCTAACCGTTGCCCTATATTCTACCGGTTAAGGAAAGCTAGCGGCATCAGCACTGGTCTGAAAAATGAAACCAAGCAATCAGTTTGTTTATCTAACAAGACGATAGAGGTTTTTGTCTGAGGAACAAGGATTTTACTAAGATGTCAGTTGTCTTTGTAGGGGCGCACCGATGTGCACCCTTCGAAATATAGGCAAATGGCCGATATCCTACATTGGGCGTACGGCAGTACGCCCCTACAAAGACATATCTAATTTGCACAAATTGTTTCATCCTTATTCCTGAGATACCCAAAGTCATGCTAAGAAGCGCTTTGTGGTTTGAGTTATCTCAAGCAGCGCCAAAATAGACGCTTTATTTAAGATAGCTCACATACCTTTAATTAAACATATGTTTAATTTAGTTGTCCAGGCAAAATTTTCTAACGAGAGGCTATCAAACCCTGAGTAATGCTCAGAATTTGCACTAGTGTTGGCAACGAGGCGATGACCCACGTCGGGTTCGAACCCCAACGCTAATTGAGGGCTGTCTGCTACAGGCGTAAGACTTCTCGCAGAGTAGCGACAAAACCACTCATGCTGGTTGGGATCGTCGATAAGCGACTAACCCCTTTTAGTGGGTTTTGATCCTATTAGCCCTGGGTTTTGAACCCTGGGCGGGATAGCGCCACCTCGCCAGGTGCAAGATCTAAATAGCCTTTGGTGTTGCCAGATGACATACAACCCTCCCTTGCTCGTCGCTTTATCTCCCTCAGAATGCGGGCTCCCGCAAAAAGAAACGATTAACCTGATACGTACTCAGAACTGCACAGCATCAAGAAATTTTCATCAAGGGGTTGACACTTTCGAAACGGATCGTTTACAAATTAAATAACGAAACGAACCGTATTGAAAACTTACCTAGATGAGATGGCCTACCAGGCATCTGCTGCTTAACCGGCGACTTATCCACTGGCTAAATGACTAACGTCTAAACCAGTTAATCTAGATTCATTTAGCTAATTTCGATACGATACGGATCGTTTTATTTTTAAGGAGATTTCACCATGTCACAGGAAAACACAAATAAAGTTGTCCTTATTGTTGGAGCCACTAGCGACATTGGAAAAGCTGCAGCCCTTGGCTTTGCAAAAGAGGGGTATCGAGTGGTCCTTGCTGCTCGTCGAGAGGCAGAGGGCAATCAGATTGTCGAAGCTATTCAAGCGGAGGGCGGTGAAGCCCTGTTTATTCAAACCGATGTCACTGATGAAGCCCAGGTTCAGCAGCTCGTTGAGAAAACGATGCAAGCCTATGGTCGTCTGGATGTGGCCTTTAACAATGCTGGCACAGAAGGGACTATGGGGCAGCCCCTAGCAGAGCTGCAAGCACAGGACTACCAGGAGATGTTTGATGTTAATGTCGGGGGCGTCTTCTATGGGATGAAGTACCAGATTCCAGCTATGTTGCAATCTGGCGGCGGTTCAATCATCAATACAGCTTCAATTTTTAGTCAGATTGGTATGGCTGGAATGTCACTCTATACCGCCTCTAAGCATGCGGTCGTAGGTCTAACCAAGGCTGCTGCTCTGGAATATGCCAAACAGAATATCCGTATTAATGCCATTAGCCCTGGCGGTGTGGAAACTGAGATGTTTGTTCGGGCGGCAGGCACCGTGGAGGAAAACTCTGAGGGGCGTCAATATTTCACTAACTTTCATCCAATGGGTCGAATTTCACAGCCAGAGGAGCAAGCGGCAGTAGTACAGTTTCTGGCCTCTGATAAAGCTTCATTCGTGAATGGAGCCAACTACAGCGTCGATAGTGGCTGGAGCATTTCATAACAAAAAATAATGTTGACGTTCTTAAAAATTAAACGTATGTTTAAATCTAGAAGTTAAACATACGTTTAATTTTTTGAGCCTTGGTTCTGTCTTCTTGCCCATAGATGTTCTATGGGTAGGTGCATGGCGGCTGGCCTTTTTAGGTACTCTTTCTCTCGTTCTTATGACTTCCCATGCTGGTTCAACGGCTGCGACAGAGGTTTTGCAGTCCTCTTCGGTGGTGTCTTCTCAATCGTCTGGAAAATTTAATTGGCTGGTCTGGCCCATAGGTTTAGTGTTGTTGTCTGGCGCAGGTTTTGTGCTCTGGCGATTGTTCAATAGCAGTGAGCCAGCTGGACCGCAGATGCCGGGTGCCGTGCCTGTGACTGTGGAACAGTTGGAAATGGCTACACTACGAGAACAGGCCGGGTTTGTTGGGACTTTGGATGCGCAAACGGGTGTAGTTTTGCGGCCAGAGGCCGCCGGTCGCATTACGCGTGTCTATGTCTCTGCGGGCGATCGCATCTCTGTGGGTGACCCAATTATGGAGCTTACGGCCGACCGATCCCAGGCTGAGGTGAGTGCCGCCCTAGCCGGTATCAGCGCGGCGCGCTCCTCTAGGGATACGGCCCAGGCACGACTGGATTCCTTAGTGGCAGAACAGCCGCGACTTGAAGCTGAGCTGGAGCTACAAACCCTGCAGCTGGAGCGGACACAGCGCCTCGTAACGGCAGGGGCACTAGCCCAACAGCAGCTGGATGAAGTGGAGCGCGATCGCAACGTGGCCATTGCGTCATTAGAGGCCGCTAAAAAACAAATTGTTGCAGCCCGGGCCAACGTGACCGAAACCGAATTTTTGTTAGAACAGGCCCAGGCCCAGGCCAATGCCATCCGCGAAGATTTGCTCGATAGGACTATCACAGCCCCCATCAGTGGCATTGTGGGTGATATCCCGGCCAAGCTCGGGGACTATGTGGAAATTAGCAGCCCCCTCACCAGCATTACCCAGAATGACACCCTGGATTTAGAGATTGCCATTCCCACGGAGCAGGCTAACAATATCCAGATTGGTATGCCAGTTGAGATTCCTAACTTTGGGGAAGGGGAGTCGCCAGCGACGGCGACTATTAATTTTGTTGCCCCCCGCAGTAATGTGGAAACCCAAACTGTGTTGGCAAAGGCAGAGGTTGTTAATGACTCGGGGCGTCTACAGGACGATCAGCGAGTCGATGTTCGGGTAATTTTAGATGAGCGTTCTGGACTACTGGTGCCTGCTACAGCCGTCACTCGTTTAGGTGGACAGACATTTGTCTATGTTGTAGCAGAGGCTCCATCAGAAACTGAACAGGCCACTGACAGCGCTCAGCCAGTGGCCCAGCTGCGCCCCGTGACTCTGGGGGCGATGCAAGACAACTCTTTTCAAGTAATAGACGGTCTTGCTAACGGGGAGGTGATTGTCACCTCCGGGTTGTTAAATCTGCAGGATGGTACCCCGATCGTTGTTCAGTCTGAATAGCCATTAGAGGGCTCTTGGTGCGATCGCACCTAGCTCAAGAGCTTAAACCCACACCCTATGGATATCGCTTCATGGTTAATTTCTTTATTAAACAACCTGTCTTTGCCAGTGTTTGTGCCATCATCATCTTCTTAGTGGGTTTCATCAGTATACCCACGCTGCCCATTGCCCAATTTCCCGACATTAGCCCCACCCAGGTAAATATCACCTCCACCTATATTGGGGCAGATGCAGAAACTGTCGAAAAAGCGGTTACTACTGTTTTAGAACAAGAAATCAACGGTGTTGAAGGGATGCGCTATATGTCATCCAACAGCAGCAATAACGGTGTTAGCAACATTACGGTTACCTTTGACTCCAGCCGCAATAAAGATATTGCGGCTGTTGATGTACAAAACCGGGTATCGCTGGCTGAACCCCAGCTGCCTGAAGAGGTGCGTCAGACTGGAGTAACCGTTGCTAAACAAAACAACAGCTTTTTGATGGCTCTGGCGCTGTACTCAGAAGATGGCTCCTTTGACAATATTTTTCTGAGTAACTACGCCGATCTATATATTGCCAACGCTTTGCGACGAGTGCCTGGGGTGGGTGAGGTACAGTTTTTTGGTGAGCGCAGCTATGCCATGCGACTGTGGTTAGACCCACAGCGTCTGGCCAGCCGTAATCTCACTGCCCAGGATGTGGTCGATGCCCTAGAAGAGCAAAATGTTCAGGCTGGGGCCGGTCAGATTGGTCAACCCCCCATCCGGCAAGAACAAACATTTCAGATTGACCTGCGAGTCAACAGCCGTCTGGCCACTGCTGAAGAATTTGAAGAGCTTGTTATTCAAACCGGTGAGAATGGAGAGCTGATTCAGCTTAAAGATGTGGGCCGAGCCGAGCTGGGGGCAGAAAACTACAGTAGCTTTTTGCGCTACAACGGCAGTGATGCAGTGGGTCTAGGGGTTTTACCACTGCCGGGTAGTAATGCACTAGAGACCGCCCAAGGTGTGAAACAGGTCATGGCAGACTTGGCTCAAGAGTTTCCCACCGGAATGGACTATGCCATTGGATTTGATACCACTGAATTTGTTGAGCAGTCTCTGGTGCGAGTGGTCCGGACTCTAATTGAAGCCATAGTTCTGGTGGTCCTGGTGATCTACATCTTTTTACAAGACTGGCGCACGACTATTATTCCAGCCATCACCATTCCGGTCTCGCTGATTGGTACATTTGCCATCGTCAAGGTGTTTGGGTTCTCCATTAATAGTCTGACCTTATTTGGATTAACCCTGGCCACTGGCATGGTAGTGGATGACGCCATTGTGGTCGTCGAAGATATTGCCTCTAAGATAGAGAATCGTAATCTATCCCCTAAACGGGCTGCCATTGAAGCGATGCGTGAGCTAACGGGGGCCGTGATTGCTACGTCGCTGGTGCTGATGGCCGTATTTGTCCCCGTTGCCTTTTTTCCAGGGACAACCGGTGCTCTCTACCGACAGTTTGCCCTAACCATTGCCTTTGCCATTGTCATTTCTACCTTTAATGCCCTAACGCTGACGCCTACGTTGTCGGGTCTGTTGTTGCGTCGTAGTTCCGGAAACGGCTGGCTTGAGCGTATCTTTGGTCCCTTTAACCGATTTCTAGACTATCTTCGCAATCGCTATGGGGCGAGTCTACAGCTGCTAAATCGTCTTAAATTCTTTGTGCTAGGCGCGTTTGTTGTTTCTCTAGTGTTGACGGGTTGGGTTTATAACAGTGTTCCCTCAGCCTTTCTCCCGGAAGAAGATCAGGGTTATTTTATTACGATTATCCAAGGTCCAGACGGGTCATCATTAAATGAAACAGACCGCGTGATACGTCAGGTAGAAGACATTATTGCCGAGCAGGAAGGTGTGCGGGCTAACTTTTCCATCGGTGGATTTGGCTTTAGCGGTAATACTGCCAACAGTGGCGTTATCTTTACCTCGCTGGTGCCTTGGGAGGAGAGACCCCAGGGAGTTTCGGTCTTTAGTTTAATCAATCAGCTGTTTGTACCGCTATCGCAGATTACTGAAGCTCGTGTGTTCCCTGTGAATGCTCCCCCAATTCAAGGGTTAAGCAACTTTGGTGGGTTTCAGTTTCAGCTACAAGATCGCCGTGGCACTCTAACCATCGACGACTTTGTCCAGAATATGTTTGGTCTGCTAGGGGCCGCCAACGCGGACGAAAATTTGCAGGCAGTATTTAGCACTTATGGGGCCAGTAACCCCCAGATCGTGATTGATGTCAATCGCAAAAAGGCCAAGTCTCTGGGTGTCGACATTGATGAAATCTTCAACACATTACAGACCTATCTGGGGTCTCGTTATGTCAACGACTTTACCCTGCAGGGGCGTACCTATCGGGTTTATGTGCAAGCAGATCAAGCCTATCGCTCAGACCCAGCCGATATCAATCAGCTCTATGTGCGCTCCGAGCGTGGGTTGATGGTGCCCATGGGAAATTTGGTAACGCTAACCCAAACCTCTGGTGCCCAAACTATTAACCACTACAACCTGTTGCGCTCTATTGAAATTAACGGTCAAGCAGCGCCAGGGGTGAGTTCTGGAGAAGCGATCGCAACCATGGAGCAACTCTCAACCCAGGTGTTACCGGCCAGTCTCGGCTATGAGTGGACCGGCAACGCCCTAGAAGAAATTGAATCAGGAAACCAGGCTCCGATTATTTTTGGTCTAGGTATTATCTTTGTCTTTCTGGTGCTAGCGGCTCAGTACAACAGCTATTTAGACCCAGTAATCATCCTCTTTGCAGTGCCGCTGGCGGTGCTAGGTGCCCTATCGGCACAGTCTCTTCGAGGCTTCCCTAACGATGTGTACTGTCAGATTGGTCTGGTGATGCTGATTGGTCTGGCCAGTAAAAACTCCATTCTCATTGTGGAATTTGCCAACCAGCTGCGAGATGAAGGACATTCGATTGTCAAAGCGGCTATTGAAGCTGCCCAATCACGGATGCGTCCGATTTTGATGACCGCCATCTCTACCTTAAGCAGTATTTTTCCTTTGGTGATTGCCACAGGCGCCGGGGCGGGTAGTCGTCAGTCTCTGGGGACAGCCGTTTTTGGCGGTATGTTTGTGGCTACCTTTTTGAGCCTCTTTGTTGTCCCCATTCTCTATATCGTTGTGAAAAGTCTTCGAGATCAGTTTGTATCGCCTACCAAAATTGACGATGATCCTGACGGCAATGGAGCTCTGCCATTGGTAGATGCCCAAACAACTGGCTCCAGTATTTAAGTCACCTCAATCAGGCCATACCAATCATGTGTCTTCTACCAAATCAACGAAATTTTGAACTCATTTTTCAAGTCTGGCTCCATAGTCAAATCAGACAGTTAAGTGCCAAGGCTCTTTCAAAGGGCATGTTTGTGCAGCTCACCCACTTTGATTTTCATGATATCGAATATTTGCTCAAACATAAGGGAATTACCATGCATTGCTCACCGGCAGAAGCCTATGCGCTCCTTCAGTTTTGTTTGGCTCTAGATGAGCTAAATAAAAAAGACCAAATGACACGCCTCAACCAGCATTCGTGTTGAGGCGTTAGACATCCTGTGCCGCATTGAGAAAAACAAAGTTCTGTTGACCAAAAGATAATATTCTCATTTTTGATTATGGTAAGTACCCAAACGCGACTTTATTTTCGCACTGAGATACAGGAATTTCTCAAGCTTGCTGTTCCTCTAGCAAGTGCCCAGGTGGCTCAGTCGGCCACCGGATTTGCCGACACCATTATGATGGGTCGCATGGGGGCCGATGAGCTAGCCGCTGGCGGCTTAGCCGCTGTTATCTTTTTGTTGCTGATGATCACCACCAGTGGCATGGTAATGGGCATTAGCCCCCTTATTGCCGAAGCATTTGGGGCTAACCAAAAAAGTCGGATTAGACAAGTCGCCTGTCAGGGAATTTGGCTCTCGTTGCTGATTTCTATCCCTTTTATGATGTTGACTAAGCAGATGAGTGTTTGGCTAGCTCAAACTGGTCAGACAGACACTGTTGTAGCATTGTCAGGTAGCTATCTCGATATTATTCTCTGGAGTTTGTTTCCCGTTATTGGCTTCTCAGCCTTACGTTCTACAGTAGCGGCGTTATCTCAAGCAAGTTCAATTCCGGTAATTATTGCAGTGGGTACGGCGTTTAATATTCTCGGTAACTATGTCTTAGGGTTTGGTAAATGGGGCTTTCCTGAAATGAAGCTGGCGGGTCTTGCCCTGGCCACAACCTTAACCTGGTGGGGAATGTTTATGGCCTTAGCGCTGTGTGTTGTTTTTCATCCTGCCCTCAGAGGCTATCGCATCTTTCGCTCTTTACATCACATCAAGCCTCGCATCCTCAAGCAGCTGATCTGGGTTGGTGTGCCCATTGGGGTATTCTCAGGGTTAGAGATGGGCTTCTATACGATTATCACTTTTTGGGCAGGCACATTGGGAACAGAGGTGCTGGCGGCTCATCAGATCGTATTTCAAACAGCGACGGTGATGTTTATGGTGCCATTGGGGAGTTCGTTTGCGACAACGGTGCGCATTGGGCAGTGGCTGGGGCGACGTGATTGGGATGGACTACAGCGAGCGGCCTGGGTAAGTATGGTCATAACAACGCTGTGTATGATGGTGGCTTCTGTGTTCTTTTGGTTATTCCCTCGGCAGATTGTGGGGCTTTATTTAAACCTGCAAGATCCAGCAAATGCCAATATTCTGACGTTAGCCACACCACTTTTGATTGTGGGTGCGATCGCACAAATCTTAGACGGCTTTCAAAAGGCAGTGTACGGCTCTTTACAAGGACTGCAAGACACTCAGCTACCCATGCTGTTAAACATCATCGGTTACTGGGGAATTGGATTATCCGTTGCCTACGGATTAGGCTTTGGTCTGGGACTGGGCAGCGTTGGTCTGTGGATAGGTCAGGCCGTGGCCGCTGCATCCGTGGCCGCCCTATTTAGCTGGCGACTACACAGTTTAATTCATCGACAAAAACAAACAGATCAACAGATGCCCCATAAGCAACAAGAACCAGTGGAACAGGTCCAGAGCCTTTAACTAAAAAAGAATAATTGCTTGGCTAACGGGCTCTACAACCACTGCTTAGTTCTAAAGCCCGTTAGCCATACATCTGATGAAAGGTAGTCACTGCAGATTAAGTCAACCACTATGGAGATCAGCCATTTGTTTTTGTCCCGTATAGTATTTGGAGGAGTCCTAGTTTTCTTACCGCTCCCGGCCCTGGCAAATGTGTCCGCCGACAATTTAAATAACACCGCCAAGATTAAACCTCCCGTATTTGTATCGCCAACTGTGCTCGATGATTGGGCTGTCTGGATAGCAAACCCGACTCAGGTATCTCAGCTACCCAACGACGAAGATACACTCGCTGAGCCCAGTGCTGTTGAAGATGCAACAGAGTCTCCTGTAAATGTTGATCTTGAGCCACCATCAGTAGAAGAGACCTTGTTGGACGGGAGTCAGCGGCCACCTCAGGATCTTCTGACAGATCCAAACTCTCTCAATGTCCCCACTTCTGAAGCTGAAGTTCTAGCAGAGGATGAGCGGACAATTTCTATTGAAGACGCAATCGAGCTTGCCTATATTAACAATCAAGATTTACGGGCAGCTGTGCTTGAGTTAGAACAAGCAGAAGCCACATTAGCAGAGGCCCGTGCTGCTTTCTCTCCCGTTATTACAACGTCTGCAGATTTAACTGCCCAGGAGGCCAATGAGCTTTTAACTGACGAAGACATCGATACTAGCCTTAATGGGCTGGTGCGAGTTAACTACGACCTATTCACGTCGGGCCAACGGATTGCAACGGTGCGGGCGGCCAAAGAACAGGTGCGTCTGAATGAGCTAGAAGTGACTCGCCGTCGCGAGGAATTGCGGCTTGAGACGGCTACTTTGTACTACGACCTGCAAGAAAGTGGTGAACAGATTCGCATTAACCGTGCATTTGTGGAAGAAGCCCAGCAAAATCAGCGAGACAATGAGCTACGTCGTCAGGCAGGCACAGGCACTCAATTTGATGTGTTGCGTGCTGATGTCCAGCTCGCCAATGCTCAGCAGTCCCTGATTCAGTCCCAGGCAGCTCAACGTATCGCTCGGCGTAATTTGGCGCGGCTGCTCAATTTGCCCTCTACTGTAAACATCAGCGCCACACCTGTGATAGCGCCCGAGAGTTGGGAAGACGCCTATGAACGCTGGCAGCTAACCTTAGAAGATAGCATTCTGCTAGCATTTCAAGAGCGGGTGGAATTAGAACAACAGTTAGCTCAGCGAGAAATTAGCACCCAACAGGCGCGAGCAGCGCGGGCAGCCAATGGTCCACAGATCGGTCTGTTTGCTGACTATAGCTGGGATGATTTGTTTGATGATGCGTCAGATACCTATCGCTTTGGTGCGGAGTTTAGCATGGTGTTGGTGGATGGAGGTGCTGCCCGTGCCAGAGCCCGTCAGCAAGAAGCCAATGCTGAGATTGCAGAACAGCGGTTTTCTGAACAATTAGATCAAGTCCGCTTTGAAGTGGAGGACGCCTACTTTACACTGCGTTCAAACGAAGAGAATGTGACCACGGCAAGAACGGCTATCGTACAGGCTACTACAGCGCTTGAATTGGCAAACTTACGGCTTGATGCAGGTGTGGGCACCCAGCTAGATGTACTGACAGCACAGTCTGAACTCACTGAAGCTGAAGGTAACTGGGTCAGCGCCGCCCTGGGCTATAATCGCGCCCTTGCGTCTTTGCAAAGGGCCGTGAGTAATTTGCGCTCTACATTGTAAAAATGACCAGGCATAATTAAAAATCTTGGCATTGCTGATCCTCAGGACAGCTTGTGAGGTACCGTCAAATAGCGACAGTGCTAGACCAGTTCATCCCCTAAATCAGCAATTGCAAAATGTGTAGCCGCGCTGCCAAGATAACCCCAATGCATGAACTAGAAAAGATTCCAGGCGTTGGCAAAACCATTGCTCAATACTTTGTAGATATTGGCATTCAGTCAATAGAGGATTTGAAGGAACAAAAGCCAGAAGACCTTTATAGTAACCTTTGCAGTCATCAGGGTAAGACTGTTGACCGCTGTATGCTTTATGTATGCAGATGTGCGGTTTATTATGCCTCAACCACCGAGCATGACCCTGAGTTATTGAAATGGTGGAATTGGAAAGACGAACCATTAAATGAGACAAGCCAACAACTATAGCCCTGTAGGGAAAGATATCTTGAGAATAATCACTCTAGCTCAAGTGACCATTTGTTGGACTCTCAAATCAGCTACCAGTTCTTTTATAAATTCGATAAACACTCTCACCTTAGCCGACAGATGTCGTTTCTGAGGGTAAACTACCGTAACAGGTTTGCCCTCAGCCGCATAGTCTTCTAACAATGGGCAAAGCCGCCCTTGCTGAATTGCCTTACCGGCAATGTAGGTGTGGACCTGGATAATACCGGCTCCTGCGATCGCACTTTCTAACACCGCCTCTGTACTATCACAGGTCTTCCGGAGTGTGTGGTTGACCATAGCGTTCTAAATAACTGGGCGCGGCACACATCACTATAGCCATGCACCCCAGTAAGGATGTTTGCAATGACAGTGAGGTGCTTGCTGAGGGCTTGCTGACGAGCTACGTTCATCTTGATCTCCCTGATACAATGCTTTTTGTATTTATTTTCTCTGCATAAAGTACGACTTGCTTTTCAGCTACTCTGTGATTGCATCAAAGATTTAGCCCTAGCTTTGATTTCTTCGTTCGCGATCGCACCCTCTGCAACAGTGTTCCCCTCCATTGAACTCAGCTTTAATCATGGTCAATTACTATCAAATTGGAGGCAGTCTCGACTATAAAGCTCCCACCTATATTGAACGCCAAGCGGATAGAGAGCTATACGCTGCTCTGCTAGCGGGTGAATTTTGCTACGTCTTCAACTCTCGCCAGATGGGTAAATCTTCTCTCATGGTGCGTAGCTGGCATCGTCTGCAAGAAGAGGGCTATCGCTGTGCCGTGATCGATGTGACCAATATCGGCAGTGACCATATTACGCCTGAGCAATGGTATCGAGGACTGATGGGCACCCTGGCGCTACAGCTTGGTCTTCGCAAAACAATAGATATTCGTCGCTGGTGGGAGGCTCATAGCCACCTGTCGTTGACTCAAATTTTGAGTCAGTTTATCGAAATGTTACTGGCCCAGAGTCCAGACCAACGGCTGTTTATCTTTGTGGATGAAGTAGATAGTCTACTGAACCTACCGTTTTCAGTCGATGACTTTTTTGCCCTAATCCGCTTTTGTTATAACCGTCGCACGGTAGAGGCTGCCTATCAGCGGCTTACCTTTGCCATTTTTGGAGTGGCGGCTCCGGCTGATTTGATTTCTGATAAACAACGAACCCCATTCAACATTGGTCGGGCGATTGTTCTAACAGGATTTACCCTCGAAGAGGCTGCACCCTTAGCTCATGGATTAGGGGTTCAAATTGGAAATGCTATTTTGCAGGAAGTGTTGAATTGGACCAATGGACAGCCTTTTTTGACCCAGAAGCTTTGTCAGTTATTGGTTACCTCTAGTCAAGCAACGGTCAATGACCCACTCAATATACCGTTGGGAATGGAAAAAATTTGGGTGGAACGTGTAGTACGAGAGCGAATTGTCACCCATTGGGAATCTCAAGATGAACCGGAGCATTTGCGCACAATTCGCGATCGCCTCCTCTATAACGACCACCGCACAGGACGCCTGCTCGGGATTTATCAACGCTGGCTAGACGGTCAAGTAATCCCCACTGACGATAGTCGCGATCAGAGTGATCTATTGCTGAGCGGGTTGATGGTGCAGCAACAAGGAAATCTCTGTGCCAAAAATCGAATTTATGAAACCATTTTTAACCTGGAGTGGGTACAGCAGCAGTTAACGGCCCTACGCCCTTACTCAGAAGCCTTTGACGCTTGGGTTGTTTCAAAGCAAACCGATGAATCTCGATTGCTACGGGGGCAGGCATTGCAAGATGCCCAAACCTGGGCTAGGGGGAAAAGTCTCAGCGATTTAGACTATCGCTTTTTGGCCCTAGGACAAGAACAAGAACAAATTGAGGTGCAGCGATCGCTAGACCTCGAAAAGGCTGAAGCGGCTAAACGAACAACGCGCTTACAGCGGATTCTTCTCGGCATTACGTCTGGGGCATTGGCAGTTGTTTCATTGTTAGGGGCTGCGGCATTTTGGCAATATCAGCGGGCGATCGCCAGCGAAAACACGGCTCGTTTAAATGAAGTTCAGGCACTAATTTCATCGGCAGAAGGGCAGTTTGCGGCTCACCAAGAACTCGACGCTCTTGTTGATGCTATTAAGGCTAAGCGTAAGATCCAAGCTCTGGGGAAGGCTGATCCAGAGCTTGGGGCCGCCGCTGATCGCGCGCTGCATCAGATTGTTTATTGGATGAATGAACACAATCGGCTATCGGGACATGCGACGTCGATTCTAGCCGTTGACTACAGCCCAGACGGGAACTTGATTGTCACAAGTAGCAGCGATTCCGTCGTCAAGCTCTGGGCTCGAGATGGTCAGTTATTAC
>JBCDIX010000096.1:0-20878 GCA_038748405.1 Cyanobacteria bacterium P01_H01_bin.21
CACTCTTCTTTGGGCTATTTAACGCCCAGCGAATTTGAGAAAAAGTGGAGACAGGAAGCGTAAAATGTCTCAGATTGATACAGGTCAGTCTAGACTCATTGTCATCTGATTTTACTGTCCAAAATTAGGGGTTCATTTCAAGGTGACTCTGAATACCCTGCTTCATTCTTAATGTGAACTCGCCAAATTTTTCTGTATTGTACATTTGAATCTCTACATCCGGCACTTAAGTTTCTCAACTAAAACTCTGGCTCGTGAGCCTAGAAACAGAACCCGGATTAGCGTCATTGTGACTGATCTTATGGCATCTTAGAAGTGATAGAGCTTTTATTCTTGCTATGGCAACTCAGCTAGCTGCTCCCGATGATACAAATTCGCCAGAGATCATCCGCATCTTGGTGGCTGATGATCATCCAATAGTACGGCAGGGACTAGTCGCGATCTTGCAAGATCAGGCCGATATGGATGTAGTCGCCGAAGCGGACAATGGTCAGCAAGCTATTGACCTATTTCGCAAACATCAGCCCGATATTACCATTATTGACCTGCAGATGCCGGAGATAAGTGGTGTTAAGGCTATCGAAGCTATCCGAGCCGAGTTTTCCCAAGCATGCATTATCATGCTCACTATCTATGATACAGATGAAGATATTTACCAGGGTTTAAGGGCTGGAGCCAAAGCTTATCTACTAAAGGATACTCCCTGCCGTGAAATCTTAGAGGTGATTCGGCTTGTTGGCAGTGGCCAGCGCTATGTGCCTGCTAATGTTGGCAACAAGTTGGCAGCACATATGGAACGCCCCGATCTAAGCGATCGCGAACGAGAAGTCGTTGAACTGATGACCCAGGGAAAAAGCAACAAAGCGATTGCTAAGGCTCTAGATGTTAGCGAAAACACCGTTAAGTATCATGTCACCAACCTTATGGCTAAGCTTGGTGTTAGAGATCGCACCCACGCCGTTGTTGTGGCGCTAAAACAAGGCATCGTCAAGCTTTAGCCTTATTTAAACAAGTCACCATCTACCTTATGTATTGCTAAAAAACTAGCCAATTGGGTAGCTACTCTAGCAGCACATTTCTGTAGACTAGATTGCTGATGCAGCAGGATATCTTAATCGATCAAAAGCTTTGTACATGATGGCTTAGGGAGCACATAGCCATAGATTATTCCAGGTTGCCTCCTATCTATTTGGGTAGGTCATTATCCCAACCAAATTATGGGTATAAAACCATCTGCTGGGGTGGTTCTCTAGGTTTATTATCCCAATAGAGTAAAGGTGCTCAACAGGTTTTTAATATCAACACAGCATTAACAATGGTTAACTTTTTTGACAACAACTAAACTACAACAACATTGACCTTCTATGACTTCTCCCAAAAATCTTCATCAGCTGAGTATGCCTGTGGGGGATCACGATCATTGCCGGGGTAATCTTACGGCTAGGCTTACTTTAGTGGAGTACGGCGATTATCAATGCCCATACAGCAAAGAGGCCCACTATATTCTCCAAGAGCTCCAACATGTCCTAGGAGAGAAGCTTCTGTTTGTTTTCCGTCACTTCCCTCAGTGTCAGGTTCATCCTAAAGCAAGTCATGCGGCTGAGGCAGCTGAGGCGGCTGGTTCCCAGGATAAATTTTGGGAGATGCACGATTATTTGTTTGATCATCAATCACAACTTGCTGACAGTGATCTGGTGGAATACGCGATCGCACTTCATCTAAACATTGAGCAGTTTTTACAAGAGATGACGGCTGATTATCACGTTGAACGGATTAACGCGGATTTAGAAAGCGGTCATCAAAGTCACGTTAGCCAAACCCCAACATTTTTTATCAACAGTATTAAATACGCAGATAACCTTGACTTCAATGAGTTGTTGTCGGCGATTGAGAAAATAGATGCAGAGCATTGTTAGCTACTGCTGCACTACTACGTAATACCATATTCTCTTGACGGAGTTCTCGTATGGATAGTCATCCTTCACCCACAGCCCCTTCAATGGTGGGGGCTAGGCCAAAATTGCGTTCCCTTTGGCTTGGACTACTGACAGCAGCACTGCTTTTAGCAGGGGTTCTCGTTTGGAGACTGCGACAAACTGATGAACCAACTCTAGCACCCCCACCCCCAACTTCTGTTACAGCGGAGAGACTACAGTCTCGTCCTGTGCAGTCTCGTTCTGAATTTGTGGGAGCATTGGAAGCTCAGGAACGGGTGACTGTTAGATCCGAAGTTGAGGGGCGTATTAGTCAGATTTTTGTTGAAAATGGGGATCAGATAACGGCAGGTACCCCCATTTTGCAGCTGATCCCCGATCGACCAGAAGCCGTTGTTAGCGGTGCGATCGCAGATATCGAATTGGCCAGAGCCACTCGCAATAGTGCCCAAGCTCAGCTACTAGAAGCAGAAGCCGACCGTGACAGCGCTCTCGCCGATAAAAATTTGCAAGATACTGAGTTTAATCGAACCGAGTCGCTGGTAGCCGCAGGAGCCTTGGCGCAGCAAAATTTAGACCAGGTAGTGCGCAATCGGGAATCTGCGATCGCAGCGCTCAATGCCGCTGAACGACGAATCCAGTCGGCCCAGGCCCAGCTAGCTGAGTCAGTTGCCGGACTGCGGCGAGCTGAGTCACAAGCTGCCGTTGCCACAGAAGATCTCTCGGACTACCAGATCGTTGCCCCGATTGACGGCAGCGTCGGTGACTTGCCAGTGAAGGTGGGCGACTACGTCAGTCAGGGGGCCGAGTTAACCACTCTAACCCGCAATCAATCACTAGATTTGCGTTTGTCGATTCCGGTAGAGCACAGCGCGGCTCTACGTCCTGGACTCCCTGTGGAGCTGCGTATGGAAGCCAGTGATGAGCCGCTGGTCACCGGGCAGATTAGTTTTGTTGCAGCACGGGTAGAGGAGGGCGCTCAGTCAATTCTCGCTAAAGCCACCTTTCCCAACCCTGGCAATTTACTTAGGGATGAACAGTTTGTTCGTGCTGCCGTCATTTGGGAAGAACAACCGGGGGTGATGGTGCCAACTACAGCCATCTCTCGTGTGGGCGGTCAAAGCTTTGTGTTTGTTGTTGAGCCCTCTGACGAGACTGATTCAGGGTATGTAGCTGTGCAGCGACCCATTCAGCTCGGTGTTATTGAAGGCAATCGGTATGAGGTTACTCAGGGGCTCTCCAATGGTGACAACGTAGTGACCTCAGGCATACTGAGGCTGTCTGACAGCGCACCCATCACCCTAGAGTCTCAATAGAGTTTAAGGCTCTCCAAGCTGTAATCTCTCCATTTTTGTGCCTTCTCCTTAAATGACTACCCAATCTTCTTCCTCCAACTCGATATCTGATTCCCATAGCGACCAAACTATTCCCAACCTGACACAGCAGCTTTCAGCGATCCAACAAACGCTTGGGCAGCTTACGGATGAGATTACAACGCTGCGGCAGAATGTCAGTCAGCTGGCACCGCTACCGCAGCAGTTTAGTCAACTAGAGCGACGGCTGATGGTGGTGGGTGACCTCTATCGCTATGAGACACTCCATGAACAGCTGGCGTCCCAGCAGTGGTTTGAGGCTGATAAAGAAACGGTTGCTCTGATTGCTGCGATCGCAGGTGTCTCAGATCTAGAGGCACTGAGTCCCCAAGCCATTCGTAGTTTTTCCTGTGGTGAACTTCAAGTGATTGACCGTCTGTGGCATACCTACAGCGAAGGCAAATTTGGCTTTAGCACCCAGATTCAGATTTACCAAGACCTGGGTGGCACCGTGGAAACCACCATTGGTGAAGACCAACGGCTAGTTGAGCGTTGGGGAGCTGCCCTGGGCTGGCGTAGCGGTGTCAGCGACAAAAAACCCGGTGGCGATCGCTGGCGTAAATGCAACGAATTAGAGTTCTCCCTTGATGCCCCCAACGGCTGCCACCCCTCTCGCTGGTGGAACTCTCCCTATGGTTCTCGGATGACTAACTATTTTCTTAATCGCCTTATTACCTGCGCTCTGTAAGCACTGCTATGTTTGTTCAAAACTTTATTCGTCGTCCGGTTCTTACGATGGTGTTGTCCATCGTCATTCTCATGGTGGGTGGCATCAGCATTCCCACCCTACCCGTAGAACAGTACCCCGACATTAGCCCAGTACAGGTCGTTGTAACAGCTAACTATATCGGGGCCAGTGCTGAGGTCGTTGAAGAAACCGTAACCACGCCAATAGAACGTGAGATCAATGGCATCAACGGTATGCGCTACATCAACTCCACCAGCAGTGACGATGGTACTAGCAGCATTACTGTCACCTTTAACCAGGGGTATAACCTGGATATTGCCGCTGTTGACGTACTAAACCGTGTCTCGATTGCTACACCTCAGCTCCCCGAAGAGGTCCAGCGTACCGGCGTTATTGTGCGTAAACAGTCCAGCAGCGTTGTGGTCGGTATGGCCCTATATAGCGAAGAGGAAGGGCTATATGACGACAACTTTATTAGCAACTATGCCGACCTGTACGTTCTCGATGTCATTAGGCGAATTGAGGGCGTGGCCGAACTACAGCCCTTTGGAGAACGACGCTATGCCATGCGCCTGTGGCTCGACCCGGCCAAAATGGCAGCCCGCAACCTGACTGCCGAAGATTTAGTAGACGCGATTGAAGAACAAAATCTTCAGGTTGGTGCAGGTAGCATTGGTCAGCCTCCTACCAACGATGGGCAAACCTATCAGCTCACACTGCGAGCCAACGGTCGTTTAGAAGATGTCTCTGAGTTTGAAGACTTAGTTTTAAAGACAGAAGCAGACGGTACTCTGGTGTACTTGCGAGATGTCGGTCGGGCAGAGCTAGGGGCAGAGGACTACGGTACCTTTGCCCGTTATCGAAAACAGGGAGCCATCGGCTATCGGATTGTACAAACTCCTGGTACCAATGCCTTAGAAGCCGCTAACGCTGTAAAAGCCGCGATGGCCGAGCTATCGAAAGACTTCCCTCCCGGTTTGACCTATTCTGTTCCCTACGACCCATCTCTGTTTGTGGTGGAATCCAGTAAAGAAGTGATTTCAACGCTGCTACAGGCCATTGCCCTGGTTGTGCTGGTGTTGTTTTTATTCCTACAAAACTGGCGAGCCACAATTGTTCCAGCGGTGGTAATTCCGGTCGCGTTGATTGGTACCTTTGCCTTTATCAAAGCCTTTAATTTCTCCATCAATAGCCTTACTTTGTTTGGGTTAATTTTAGCGACAGGTATGGTGGTAGATGATGCCATCGTCGTGGTGGAAGATATTGTCGGTAAGATTCAAGAAAAGGGAATGCGCCCCCACTTAGCTGCCGTTGAGGCCATGCGCGAGCTTACGGGAGCCGTTATTGCCACATCTTTGGTGCTGCTAGCTGTATTTATTCCTGTCGCGTTTTTTCCTGGCACAACCGGGCAACTCTACCGACAGTTTGCCCTAACAATTGCCTTTTCGGTAGTGATTTCTACATTTAATGCCCTTAGCCTCACTCCAGCGTTGTCAGCTCTACTGATTCGTGCAGGGCAGCAGCCCGGTGGCTTGCTTGGTCGCTTCTTTGGCTGGGTCAACCGAGGCATCGAAGCCATGCGTCGAGGATATCATTTTTTGCTTGGGCGACTGGTGCGACTAAAAACAACGGTAATGATTTTGTTTGCAGTCTCTCTGGCAATAACGGCTTGGCTATATATATCAGTACCCACTGCTTTTTTACCCGAAGAAGACCAGGGGTATTTGATCAGTCTTATCCAGGGGCCAGAAGGCTCATCAGTTAACTACACCAGCGATGTCATTGACCAAGTAGATGATATTTATTTGGATGTTCCCGAAGTGGAAGGAACATTTTCGCTAGGAGGCTTTGGCTTTAGCGGCAACATTCCTAACAACGGTGTGATTTTCTCGCCATTGATTCCCTGGGGAGATCGACCAAGGGCAGATGAGTCAGCCCAGTCGGTTCTCGGGGATGTTTTACCCCAGTTTGGCCAAATCAAAGCCGCCAATGTGATTGCGTTTAATCCACCCACTATTCAAGGGCTGGGCAGCATCGGGGGGTTTGTATTTCAGCTGCAGGATCGGGGTAACAATGACATCCAAACATTTTTACAAGCCAAGGATGAACTCATTGCCGGGGCCAATGCTGCACCGGAGCTGCAGAACGTATTTACTACCTACACCGCTAATGCCCCACAGCTAGAAATTGACATTGACCGTAGAATGGCCAAGGCCATGCAGGTAGATGTGGATGAAGTCTTAAACACTCTACAGAGTTTTTTAGGGTCGCGCTATGTCAACGATTTTAATGCCTTTGGCCGCACATACCGAGTGTATATCCAGGCAGATCAGGCATTTCGAGCTAATCCAGCAGATATCGGCAAACTCTATGTGCGTTCAGCCACTGACCAGATGATTCCTCTGGATAGTCTGGTCAGCGTGTCATCGATCACAGGTCCACAAACCCTCAACCATTACAATCTCTTCCGTTCAATCGAAATCAACGGGGCGGCGGCTCTAGGGTATAGCTCAGGACAGGCTATTGCAGCGATGGAGCGCATCGCTGCAGAAACACTGCCCAGTAATATGAGTTTTGAGTGGTCGGGTATTTCTCTCGAAGAACTAGAATCTGGTGGACAGGCTCCAATTATTTTTGGGTTAGGCATTATATTTGTTTTTCTGGTACTGGCTGCGCAGTACGAGAACTTTGTTGACCCGGTCATTATTTTGCTGGCAGTTCCTCTAGCAATTTTGGGTGCGCTGCTGGCCGCGTCGCTGCGAGGCTTCCCAAATGATGTGTACTGTCAGGTGGGTCTAGTCATGCTGATTGGTCTAGCCAGTAAAAACGCAATTCTAATTGTAGAATTTGCCAATCAGCTGCGGGATGAAGGTCTCTCTATCACCCAGGCAGCGGTAGAGGCTTCTCAACAACGGCTGCGTCCGATTATTATGACAGCCATTTCTACCTTACTCGGTATCTTTCCTCTGGCGATTGCCACTGGAGCCGGGTCCGCTAGCCGTCAGTCGTTAGGTACTGCTGTGTTTGGCGGCATGGTGGTTTCAACCGTTTTAAGTCTGATTGTTGTACCAGTCTTTTACATCATAATTGTGAGTCTTTTCTGTCGATTTAAAGACGGTTGTCGTGAACTGTCTGTTGCTGCAGAAGAGCCTGTAGAACCCCCCAAGGTAGAAGCACTGTCTGGCAGTCGAATGAAATGAGACAGGGACAGCTATTTTTTAGCCGGCTGTTGAATCTCTGTTTTTAACAAGATTTTCAAGCACCCAGTCAGCCCAGCCTGTAAATAATTTTCTGACCATGAAAGCAACTGTATTTTACGCTCCCAGCGATATTCGAGTTGAAACAGTCCCAGATCCCAAAATTGAACAGCCAACTGACGCTGTTGTAAAAATTACCCATGCTTGCATCTGCGGCTCCGATCTGTGGTTTTATCGAGGTATTGAAAAATGGCAACTGGGCCGGCGTACCGGTCACGAATGGATGGGTATCGTTGAAGAGGTGGGAGCAGATGTAAAAAATTTGAAAAAAGGTGATCGTGTTCTGGCCCCGTTTGCTTTTTCTGATGGTACCTATGAATTTTGTCGCCAGGGTTTACAAACCTCGTGCTCGCAAAGTACTTTTTAGGGCTCTATCAACGATGGAGGGCAGGCTGAAGCAATCCGGGTCCCGTTAGCTGAGGGGACTCTCGTGGTCATTCCTCCTGAAACTGGAGAGGACGAAGAATTGCTCAAAGCGATTTTGCCCCTGACAGACGTCATGTCTACTGGATATCATGCAGCAGTCTCTGCCGCGGTAGCACCAGGTAGTACAGCGGCCATCGTCGGTGATGGCGCAGTTGGGCTATGTAGCGTCTTAGCCTCCAAAAGCTTGGGAGCTGAACGAATTATTATTTGGGGCCATCACTACGAGCGGCTACAGATCGCAAAGTCTTTTGGTGCCACAGACATCGTTACAAGCCGGGGCGAGGATGCAATTAATATGGTTAGGAAAATCACCTGTGGTGGAATTTTACATGTGATGGAGTGCGTGGGTGCAAAATCAGCAATGGACACCGCGATCGCAATCACTCGTCCAGGTGGCACTATTGGTTATGTAGGTGTTCTTCATGGCAGCTCGCAGGACCTCAATCTGTTCAGATTGTTTATAAATAACATCAATCTCAGTGGCGGCGTCGCTCCTGCCCGTGCCTACATTCCTAAACTATTAGAAGACGTCATCGCAGGCAAACTAGATGCTTCGCCAGTGCTAGACTTAACTGTTGCCCTTGATGATGTACCCAAAGGATACCAGGCAATGGATGACCGTAAAGCGCTTAAGGTCATGGTGAAGGTTTAGAACAATTTTATCTGCGGCTTTTGCTTCAAAGCTTAAGTTGTCGTATGAGTTATACATATTCAAGCTGTCAACTAGCCATTTTGGTAGGGATTGACCTCTGCAATCAAGCAGTAAAAGACTATTGATTTTGGTGGCTGTTAAAAAGTGTTTGTTCTGTAGAGTACAGATATCCTCTTGCTAAAGAGCTAAAGATTGATATTCGTGCCATTTATTTTTTGCCAGATTGAACAGCTGACCCAAGCGATTATCTCAGGAAAATAAGCGAGATATCCTGAGTAGAATTAAATTTATGATTGAAGTGTTGTCTATTATCTAAACTTGTTACTGATATGAAATTAGAAAACAAAAAAGTTGTCGTCATTGGTGGTAGCTCAGGTATTGGGTTGGCAATCGCTAAAGAAGCAGCCTCAGCTAAAGCCAAAGTTGTGATTGCTAGTCGTTCACCCCAACATCTTGAAGAAGCCCTAGCGGAAATCGAGGAGAACATACTGATCTATCCGGTGGATATTGAAAATAAGGCTTCGCTACAAGACTTTTTTCAGCGAGAAGGGGTGGTAGATCACCTGGTGATCACGGCTGGCGCGGTCAAAATGGGTAACTTTATCGATATGTCAGTAGAGGATGCGATCGCATCCATGAATAGCAAATTTTTTGGTGCCTATCGAGCGCTCAAAACATCAACAGTTTGCGCTGGTGGGTCAATCACATTGATTTCTGGCACTCTCAGCCGTCGCCCAACTAAGGGGACGGTCGTTGCTGCTGCGATTAATGCAGCCATCGAGGGCTTGGGACGTGCTCTTGCCATTGAGCTAGCGCCTGTACGAGTAAACGTAATCTCCCCAGGGCTGATTGAAACACCACTCTACGACGACCTGCCCGCAGATAAACGAGAAGAGTTGTACCAGTCTAAGGTAGACTCTCTGCCTGTAGGTCGAGCAGGCTGCTCAGAAGATGTCTCATCAGTGGCAATGATGCTAATGACCAACGGCTATACAACGGGTACTGTTGTGGATGTAGACGGCGGTAGTCAACTGGTTTAGATGGTCCACTCAGCAAATTTCGCCAGCAGAGTTGCGCGGCAGACGATCATGTAAAAATGTGATCAGAGTCTGAACTTTGAGAGCATGGCGTCGATTGGGCAAATAAAGTGCATAGATACCTGTGTCAACGTCAGCATGGGGATAGAATATGCAGTCTTCTAGAACGGCCTGCAGTCGGCCTACTCGGAGATCTTCACCAATTAACCAGGTGGAAAGCAAAATCAGGCCTGCACCATCAATGCAGGTCTGTCGCAGTGCTTCGGAGTTGTTGGCAATCAGCGAACCTTTAACTTTGACCTCGTAGATCTCACCCGCCCGCTTAAATCGCCAGATATCGTACCCCAGCGCATAGCTAAAGCGCAGACAGTTGTGGTTCGCTAAATCTTGAGGGTTTCTGGGGACGCCGTATTGCTCAAAGTAGGCTGGGCTGCCGCACACTTTGCGCGTTTGGCAGCCCAGCTTATGAACAATCCAGGTAGCTCCAGAACGGTCCAGATTACCAATTCGAATAATTAAATCGAGCCCCTCTTCCACCGGATTTGACAATTCGTCGCTAAAGACTAGGTCCAGCTGTAGCTTGGGGTAACAGGTTAAAAATTCTCCTAGCAGAGGGGCGATGTGCAATCGCCCAAAGGCAACGGGTAAACTCACTCGCAACAGCCCACGGGGTTCCTCATCCTGCTCCATCACTGAGAGATTGGCTGCCTCAATATCCTGGAGAATCTGTACTGCTTTGAGATAGTATCGCTGCCCTTGGGGAGTCAAGGTTATGCTGCGGGTTGAACGATTTAGCAACTGGGTGTTTAGCAGCGTCTCCAGGGCATTGACTTGGCGAGTAACTGAGGACACGGCCACCCCAAGCTGCCTTGCGGCCTCAGTAAAGCCACCGGCTTCAACCACTCTGGTAAACGACTGCATCGCTAGAAATTGGTTCATGGCTGCGCCTTGTACCTACAATCTCGTAAAAAAATCTTTGCCAAACGCTTTTGCGTTTTTTGCAAAAGTGTTTGGCAAAAATGCCATATTAACATTTTATTTGAGCGAAGTTACAGTAAAACTATCAATTTTAAGGACACCGTTATGGCCGATACTACAACTACAACACAGCAAACCATCAAGCTCGAGGTCTGGAGCGACTATGTCTGTCCGTTTTGTTATTTAGAAATACCGGTCTTTGAAGACTTTGCTCAGCAGATTGCTCAACCGTTAGAAATTGACTGGCACGCGTTTGAACTGCGACCTGCCCCAGAACCGACCCTCGACCCCAAGGGTGCCTATCTGCATCGAGTTTGGGAACAGTCGGTTTATCCCATGGCAAAACAGCGGGGTCTTGCGCTTAAGCTACCGCCCGTACAACCCTACAGCAAGCAGGCACTGGCTGCAGCTGAATATGCCAAAGACACATCCAATTTTGAAGCCTTTCACCAAGAAATGTTTAGGGCGTTCTTTGAGCAAGGTCAGGATATTTCAAATGATGAGGTGATTGCTGAGGTGGCTCAGGCTGCGGGCCTAGAGGCGGCAGCAGTGGTTGCAGCTGCCAAGTCGAGTCTTTATCAGAACCGAGTTGACGCCGATAGACAAGCGGCCATCAGACGAGGTGTTTCCGGTGTACCTGCCGTGTTTATGTCCCTCTCAAACAGTCCCCGCATTTTACAGGTCAGCGGTGCAGCCGATGTTGATCTGCTGTTGCAGGCCGCAGCAAAGCTCTCTTCGAAAGAAAATCAGCAGGTGATTGCATAACCCCTCAATCTTTCTCAAAGCCCTCTCCTAAAGATCTAATAGGAAAATTTTATGAGTCTCACCATCGAAATCACGTCTGACTTTATCTGTCCCTGGTGCTACGTGGCAGAAACTCGTCTAAAACAGGCACTGGCCCAGCTTGACTCCAAAGTAAAGATTAACTGGGTCTGACGTCCGTTTGAACTCAATCCTGATATGCCGCCAGCGGGGATGGATCGTAAAACCTACCGTTCGCTTAAGTTTGGTAGCTGGGAATACTCCCAAACGTTAGATGCAAAAACCGTTCAGGCCACTCAAAACGACGGTATTGAGTTTCGCTACGACCTGATGACGATTACACCCAATACCTTAAAGGCCCACCGCCTTGTCTGGCTAGCGGCCGAGCGGGCCACAGCAATGGCAGAACGCATTTTTCAGGCTTACTTTAGTGAGGGGAAAGACATTACCAATAGCGATGTCCTGGCTCAGCTGGCCACAGATGTTGGCCTAGAAAAAGATACAGTACTCGCGTTTTTAAACTCTGATGCGGGTGTTGAAGAGGTGCAACAATTTGAGCAGCAGGCCCGAGCTGGGGGAGTTCAAGGAGTACCCCACATTCGCATTGGAGAACAGACACTCTCTGGAGCCCAGCCCCTGGAAGTGTTCTTCACAACAGTTCAGGATGCGGTACAGCTGCAGTCGATGTAGATGACTGTGTGTAGCCACCTGGCGTCAGGTCTAGCAATTTCACAATTAGCCCTAATAGGAGCGATGTTATGGCAAGCAATGTTATGACACACAAAGAACAGCAGGGTTACCCAGGACATGCCCTCGTCATCGGGGGCTCTCTGGCCGGTCTATTCACTGGGGTTTTGCTGCGCTCGATTGGTTGGCAAGTGGACATTTACGAGCGCTCCCCCCACGACCTTAGCAGCCGGGGTGGGGGAATTGTTCTCCAGCCTGAAATTGTTGCCGCATTCCACCGTGCCCAGATCCCCTACGACCTACCACTGGGCGTAACGGCCCATGAGCGACTCTACCTAAATCCAGACGGCAGCATTGCCCAGCGCATGGGCGGCAGTCAAGTCCAGACATCTTGGAATTTGGTGTATGGCACCCTGCGGCGACATTTTCCTAACGACTACTATCACCCAGGAAAAACTCTCATATCAGTTCAACAAACCGAAGATGGGGTCACGGCCATGTTTGCCGATGGCACCCAGGCAACTGGCGACCTACTGGTGGGGGCAGACGGAGCGGGCTCAACCGTGCGCCAACAGTTACTGCCGGACCACCAGCCCACATATGCAGGCTACATTGCCTATCGGGGTCTGGTTAATGAGACCAAACTACCCCCAGAAACGGCAGCACTGCTGACTGAAAGATTTGTTTTCTATCAGTTTCCCAACTCCCATATTCTGCAATATGTAATTCCTGGTGAGGACGAATCGCTGGTGCCGGGAGAGCGACGCTTTAACTGGGTATGGTATGTTAACTACGACGAAGTAACAGAATTGCCTGCTATTCTCACGGATAGAACAGGACAACAGCGGACAGCATCTGTGCCCCCTGGAGCAATGACCTCAACCGTCGAACAACAGATGCGAACCTATGCTCAGGAGATGCTACCGCCGCCGTTTCAGACCCTGGTTGCTGCTACAAGAGAACCGTTTGTCCAGGCGATTCAAGATCTGAGCGTGCCGCAGATGGCCTTTGACCGGGTGGCGCTGGTGGGTGATGCCGCCTTTATTCCTCGACCCCATACGGCAGCAGGCGTGTCTAAAGGAGCGGCAAATGCGATCGCACTCACCGATGCGCTCATGCAATCCACACACAGCGTTCCCAACGCGCTGAAAAATTGGGAGTCCGAGCAGCTCCGTCTGGGCAGGTACCTGCGGCGTACCGGACAGGCGTTAGGAGATCGCTCTCAGTTTACCCATGGTCAAACGCGCATTGACTCCACTGCAGCAGAGTGATTAGCAGACTCCTGTCACTCAACAACTTCATCGTTGCATGGCAAAGTCAACTTAACAGAGGTAAACTCTCTACCTCTGTTAGGGCATAAATTGAATTTAATCATTGGTTGATACTTTATGACAGCTGGATTTAGGTCTACCAAGGAAATTGAACCATGACTCAAGTGTTGATTATTGGTGGCAGTGATGCTGGAATTAGCGCAGCCCTGAGAATTCGTGAAATGGCTCCTGACGCTACAGTCACGGTGATGCTTGCTGATGACTATCCTAATTTCAGCATTTGTGGTTTGCCTTTCTACCTGAGTGGTGAGGTAAACGATTGGCGAAATCTGGCACATCGCACCAAAGAAGACATTCTATGTGAAGGTATTCAGCTGTTAACTCAACATCATGCTACGGCAATCGACTCAGCGCAAAAACTCGTTACAGCGATCGATTCGAAGGGTGAAACAATTCAGGTGCCCTACGATCGTCTTATCCTTGGAACAGGCGCTACATCCAGACACCCCCGCATTGACGGTATAGACCTGCCCGGTGTTTATTTTCTGCGCTGGATGGGGGATAGCTTCAAAATCCATGAGCATTTGATAACGCGTAACCCTACCTCAGCAGTTGTCATTGGGGGTGGATATATCGGTCTGGAGATGGCCGATGCCTTAACGATTAAGGGCATTAAGGTAACCCTTGTGGAGCATTCACCCAGAGTGCTCAAAACAGTGCATGATAGTTTTGGTGAGCGAGTTGAAGACGAATTAAAACAGCACGGTCTCAATGTTTTTACTGGTATTGGAGTTGAGCAGATCGAGCAAGTTGGAGACCAATTACGGGTTGTTGGCTCACCTAATTTTTCAACAAAAGCAGATTTGGTGTTAGTGGCCGTTGGTGCCATCCCTGCTACCGAACTGGCTGAGACTGCAGGCATTACCTTAGGTATTGGCCGTGCTGTTGAGGTGAATCAGCGTATGGAGACCAATGTTCCTGATATCTATGCTGCAGGTGACTGTGTCCATACCTGGCATCAACTATTGCAAAAACCTGTTTATCTCCCCCTCGGGACAACTGCTCATAAGCAGGGACGGGTTGCAGGAGAGAATGCAGTGGGTGGTCAACGAGACTATCAAGGCACACTTGGAACTCAGGCAGTTAAAGTTTTTGAGTTAGCTGTTGCCCGAACGGGGTTACGCGAAGCTGAGGCCAAAGATGCCGGCTATGAGCCCCTTACAGCTGCATTTGAAACCTGGGATCACAAAGTTTATTATCCGGGTGCTCATCCGATTCAAATTCGGATCACAGGCGATCGCAACACCAAATTATTATTAGGCGCACAAATCATTAGTCATTACCAGGGTGCGATCGCTAAGCGGGTTGACATCTTCGCATCTGCTATCTTTCATCGCATGACAGTTGACCAAATTAGCGATCTCGATCTCAGCTACACACCGCCTTTGAGCAGTCCTTGGGACCCGGTTCAAATGGCAACACAGGCTTGGTGCAAAGAAGCCGCTCGATTGGAGCAATCTGCGGTTTCGGTAGTATAATCACCCTACCTGCCAAGTTATTTGGGGTTGTAAAGTGGGTTCGTAATCTTCAGATTAAAGATCTTGGAGGGCTGAAAACATATTCAGAAGCATAAGAGTTTGCTGGCTCACAGCTGAGCCAGCTGCTGACGTACTGCTTCTGGTGATATGCGCACATCATAAAGTGGGGCATCAGTGGCTTGAAAGACAGAGCTGTCTGCCAGCGAGCCAACATCTACCGGTTCAAATTTTGCCTCTCGGATAAGCTGTTCTGCTACCGCTTTAGCATCCTCATAGTCGCTGGCTATCAAGATGGCCAGACCGGGTGTGCCGTTTCCTTCAGCCAGTGCCTCAATAACACCTGCCCGCATCATGTTAAATGCCTTGACCAACTTTGCGCCAGGGAGATGACTAGCCACCCATTCCGACTGGGTCATGCCACCGAGATCGATTTGACCATCGCGCGATGGATAGTAGTTTGCCGCACTTAAAACAACTTTGCCCGTAAACTTGTCAGCAGGCAAATCGGGAATCGATTTAAATGGAATCGCTTCCATAATTACTTCACCAAACTCAGCCGCCTCGTCAATCGTTCCCGTTTGAGCACCCGCCTTTGCAGCCAGGTTTTCTAGCTTCTCGGGATGGCGGCTAGAGAACATAACTTCGTGGCCAGCCGCTGCCCAAAGCCGTCCGAGTGGCGCACCAATTAATCCTGAACCAATAATGCCAATTTTCATGATTCTGTCTCCTAATAAGAAATATTGATTATTTACAGTTGTTTAAGCAACCACTTCGTGCGCCCGTAAAAATGTTGGCGCCAGTCGCCCGTAGTCGCCACCAAACTGATGGGTACCGACGTGGTGTAGTAACACCCCCATCTGTTCGATGCTGCGACCGTTGGCAAGGGCTCCGACATCAAAGGGCTCAAACCCTGCATCACGGGCTAATTTTATAACAACTTCCTTAGCTTGCTCGTCATCACCGGCAACAAATACAGCCGGTTTAACTGGGTTGTTGGACCATTCATCAGCATCCAATACGGTCGATGGCATGGTGCTAAACGCTTTGACTACGCGAGCTTTGGGCAGACGCTTTTGCAACTCCTCGGAGGTGGAGTTGGATTGCATGAATTCTAGATCGTGATAGTGTTCAAACTGGTCGGTGACATTGAGCGGATTCATTGTGTCGATGACAATCTTGCCTGCCAGGTCACCAACCTCGGCTAAGGTAGCATCCAGGTTAGGCCAGTACACTGAGAACAGAGCCACATCACCGAATTCAGCGGCTTCCCTAGCTGTGCCTTTGGTGGCACCTTCAACAGTTTTGAGAAAGTTGTCTAACTTGGTCTGGTCGCCAGCCTTGGCGAGCTTGAGCTGATGCCCCGCCTGCAGCCAGGGTTTTGCTAGGGTACGGCCAATGTTGCCTGCGTTGATAATGCCAATTTTCATGATAGTTCTCCTGAAAAGTAAGTGTGATTGTGACTGTGATGAGCAAGGGGGCTACGCCGTCTGACGCGCTGCGGCTACCCCTGCTGTATTCTCGTAAAACTGACCGCCCGCGATGCGACCAGATTCCATATCAAACCGTGCTACCCAGTCACTGTCAGCAATCTTGCCTGTCTTACGATGGCGGAAGTTGAAATGTCCCTCCACAAAGACGCGATCGCCTGCATCGGTATAGCGACCGGGCTCAAACTCTAATGCCTCGAATTCTGAGAACAGCAGCGTCACCAAACGAACGTAGCCTTCTTTACCCTGGTGGGTGTAGCCTGCCCAGGGAATCGCTGCTCTCAATGCTTCATTGCTGCCGCTCGCAACAACCCATTGAAAATTGGGCTGGGCATAGGCTTGAAAAGCGCGGTCAAAATCGCCTGCGTACTGGGCTTCAAAAAACTTTTGTACCGTCTCAACATTAGTCCGTTCCATGATTTATGCTCCTTCTTTAGGCAATAACAGAGTTTAGATATGGCTAGGCTGAAGCAAGATTTTGCCCACACGACGGCTGTTTTCCAGTTGGCGATGAGCCTGTGCTGCCTCAATGAGGGGAAAGGTATCAGCAACTTTGGGCTGGATAATGCCTGCTGTCACTGCGTCGAAGACTTGCTGACTACGCTCCAACAGGTCTGATCGCGATCGCAAATAGTCAAACAACATAAAGCCAGCCACCCGACGAGAACGGTCTACTAGCGATAAAACATCCAACGGGGGTTGCTTGCCACCGACAATGCCATAGGGCACAACAGTTCCACCTGTGCCCAAACTTTCAAATACCTGAGGAAACAAATCTCCCCCGACCGCATCCAGTGCCAGATCCCCCCCCTGACCATCGGTTAATTGTTGAATCCTTGGCACCAAGTCTTCCTCGGTGGTATTGATCGCTGCTACAGCCCCATAGCCTCGCACAATATCAGCCTTCTGAGACGAGCGCACCGTTGCAATAACACGGGCTCCTAAATGGCTAGCCCACTGCACCAGCATGGACCCCAGCGCACTGGTACCGGCTGTTATGAGAACGGTGTCACCTTTTTTAATTGACTTGTAGGCAGAGAGCATGATCTGGGCTGATAGTCCTGACACCAGGACCGCCGCTGCCACGTCATCCGATATCTCATCTGGAATAGGGATGAGTCGAGCGGCTGGCAGAGCGGCAAATTCGGCATAGGACTGAGCGCCATGCATAACAAAACCAACGCGATCACCAGGCTTAACCTCAGTGACATCGCTACCCACTGCCAACACGACTCCAATACCTTCAGCCCCTAGAATAAAAGGCGTTTCTCGAATAGGCTCACCCTCATGGCGATAGTAATCAGTTCTTTCCATAACGTCATTTTGATTGATGCTAGCCAGCGTGATTTGAATCAGCGCATCCTGGACACCCACAACAGGTTTAGGGATTTTTACAGGTTCTAAAACATCGGGTCCGCCGATGGCAGTGACGTGAATTGCATTCATCAGCGTTTGCTCACTCATGATGACCTCCTTAGGTCAAACTTCAAAAGTTCAAGGGGTTGTTTCAACCATGTTTAGACTTTATCGAGCCTGACTAGATTGATAAATACCCAAAATATCAATAGACTGTTGACTATGAAGTCAACAATCGATCTGGAATCCCTACAAATATTCCGAGCTGTCGTGGATGCCAAAAGCTTTACGGCAGCAGGGGAGCTGTTAGACAAAGACAAGGCCCACGTCAGCCGAGTCGTCAGTCGTTTGGAAAAACGCTTAGGCGTACAGCTGCTAAAACGCTCAACCCGGCGCTTAAAAATCACTGAAATCGGTCGTGAACTTTATGAGCGGGCCTGTGGCATTTTGAGTGCTCTAGAAGAGACTGAAGCCAGCATTGCCCGTGCCCAAGGCGAACCTCGCGGTGTCCTGCGGGTTACAGCTGGGGCAGAGTTTGGACCTATGCGGGTCAATCACTGGATTGCCGAATATCTCAAGCGATACCCTGAGGTACGGTTAGAAGCGGATTTTTCTGATCGCATTGTGGATGTGATTCACGAGGGTATTGATGTAGCAATTCGAGTTGGTTCCTTAGTAGATTCGGAGCTTTCCGTTCGTCCTTTGGGTGAGATTCGCTATGGCCTCTATGCCAGTCCGGCTTACGTCCATGCCAGGGGCAAACCTGAGTCCTTGAAAGCACTATCTCAGCATTCTTTAATTATGTTTGCCCCAAGGGGCAAGCCGGTATGGCCGCTGGTGCGAGATAAACAACGAGAAGAGGTGACGGCAGAAGCGCTGTGTGTGATTAACAACAATTTGGCCGCCAGAGACCTGGCGGCAGATGGGTTAGGAATTGCCCTGCTGCCCCATTTCCAGGCTGCACCTCTGGTTGAGCAGGGCTGTTTGACTCAAGTGCTAAAAGACTGGGAACGAGTACCTGTGCCAGTTTCGGCACTGTTTACCTCTAGTCGCTACATGACACCCAAGGTGAGGGCGTTTGTGGAGTTAGCGATAAAAGATTTTAAGACAGAGTAGAGCCAACAACTAAAGCTAACTAAACCACCCTCACAAAGACTCACATAGTGGCAACATTGATTTATCATCTTTGCGATTTACACAAAAGTATTTGGCAAAAATATCGCATTAACATTCTTTTTGAATGGAGTTATGGTGAAACTATCGCTGCTGAGATGGCAAGCCCCTCGTTAACAACAAGTTGCAGGCCACAGCAGTTTAGAGATAGTTCGTGCAATCCATCTAAAGTAAGGATAGGAGAATTTAAAGATGAAAACTTTAACCGGAAAAATCGCGCTGATAACAGGTTCATCCCGAGGAATTGGAGCAGCTATTGCCAAACAGCTAGCCGCTGAAGGAGCCCACGTTATTATTAACTATGCGCGGTCAGCTAATTTAGCCCAAAAAGTAGTCGCAGACATTCAAGCTCAGGGCGATCAGGCAACGTTGATACAGGCCGATATGGGCAGTGTTGCTGGCGTTGAATCACTATTTAACCAAATCGACCAGACGTTTTCTGGCCATTTAGACATTCTGGTAAATAACGCCGGTTTCTTTCCCCTGAGTAAGCTAGAAGAATCCACCAATGAAGACTTTGAAAAGATCGTCAACTTGAATATTCGTGGCGTATTTCTGGCATCTCGTGAAGCTGCTAAGCGAATGAGCGAAGGTGGCAGAATCATCAATATTGGCAGCATTTTTGGAGAACGGATGCCGCTATCTGGAATTGGCCTTTACACCATGAGCAAATTTGCCGTTGCCGGATTTACCCGTGCCTGGGCAAGAGATTTAGGCCCTAGAAAAATCACTGTAAATACTGTTCAACCAGGGCCAATCGACACAGAACTCAACCCAGCAGAAGGTGAATTTGCCAACCAAATTCTGCCGCTTACGGCATTAGGCCGATATGGTCAACCCACAGAAGTCGCCTCACTTGTGAGCTATTTAGCATCAGAAGCTGCTGCCTACATCACAGGGGCAAGCCTAACGGTTGATGGGGGCGTAAATGCCTAAGAGTTCGTGAGCTACAACGAAACCATTATCGTTAACGCTCCAGCTAAAGAAGTCTACAACTATATTCTGCATGCAGAAAGACCCAATGGCTGGGGCAGACCCAGCCAAGTCCATAATGTGCCCCTTTCGTTTACATGCAACTCAGTGTATGAAATGCCTGACCACTACGGCACACATGTTAGAAAAAGCCTCTTTTCAAGCAATCATAAAACCCACAAAGGCTTGAATTTTAGGGAGGAAACAAACCGACGGTTGTGATTATGTCAGCTTACAAGGGGGACGGCAGTTGATTCATGATTTGTCTCCTCACCCATCATTTGAGCCAGTGAGCATACTGCACTGGGAGAGTTAAATCCGTATATCCCAGCTCTTTAGCAGCCTTCTGAGGCCAGTAGGGATTAACCAATAACTCTCGCTCCAGAAGCACTAGATCCAGACTGCCGCTGGTAATTTGCTCGTTAATAAACTGAGGCGATGTCCCGTTGGTGGGATCGGAAAGGGCGCTAGCAGCAACCAAAATGTCAGCCGATTGCTTAATAGCCGCCGCATCAGTAACAAGAAATGCAGGACCAAAAGGAACGTCTGCTCCAGGAGCATTTGCCCCAAATGCCATATTGTCGATTAAATCGACTCCTTCAAACTTGAGTTTACTGGCAAGATCAAGAGTTTCTTGTAATGTCCATCCTCCCTCAATATAGTCTTGAGCCAATAACCTAACACTCAGCGGCAGTGTTTCAGGCCACTCCTGCCGTACAAGCCGAACAACTTCCAGAAGAAGGCGAATTCTGTTTTCAAAGCTGCCACCATACTGATCATTACGATGGTTCGTAATGGGAGAGTAAAATTCTTGAAAAATGTATCCGTGGGACGCATGCACCATCAGGAACTTAAATCCAGCTTGCAATGCCCGACGTGTGGCCTGCTGAAACGCTTCTTGCACAGCGCGAATATCCTTTAAGGTCATTGATTTTGGAGTTCTGGGGCGATCTTGACCAAAGGGAATAGCGCTGGGAGCAAGAATCTCCCAACCGCCTTCATTTAGTTCCAAGTGACGTCCTTCAGAACGTGGCTTACCACCCGCCCACGGTAGCGATGAGCTGGCTTTACGACCGGAGTGGCCAAGCTGAACTCCTGGTACTGCACCATGGTTAGAGATAAAATCAGTTATTAAATGTCAAGTACTTTGGGCTCTTCCGAGCTTTTGGTGATCCGATGTGAATAGCAAGAAACTGTTGAAGCTAGTACCTTTCGGTCGTTTTTCTATGGAACTGTTTCAATGTCTGCTGCCTAGCCTCAGTCTACTTCGTCTAGATGGCTATGAAA
>JBCDIX010000097.1:0-19723 GCA_038748405.1 Cyanobacteria bacterium P01_H01_bin.21
ATCGTCAGGCGTGGCGCAGTCTTCGAGTAGTTCGTCTAGCAATTCATCGACGCGGTTTGGTTCTTTTTTCTTGCGGGCCATGGGGCGATCTCCTGATGTATAGGGATGATAGATCGCTTACACAAAATTCCGTACAGTCCCTTGGCCCAGGCACTGTCGGTCAGCGTTTCGATGCCCTTCTTTTCAAGTACCTCGGTAACGAGTGGTAGTTGGGCACCGCCACCGATGGCAATCACTCGATTGCAGTTACGCTGCCACTTGTCCCCTGCTTTTAATGCGGTTCTTAGCACCGTACTCATCCATGGACGTACTTCCTGCTGGTAGACAGGCTCCATATCCCAAGGGCTTTGGAGGCCGTAGGCAAAGGTGTCATTCTCAATACCACGACGGATAGTTTCTCGATCGGCTTCACCAGATTCACGACGGATAACATCAGGATTTGTCGCGATCGCATCAATGAGGGCGTTGGCTCCCCCTGGAGATACCTGGCGATTAATGAGACGTCCCTTTTCACCAAACACAGAAATGATGGTGGTTCCACCGCCAAAGTCATAGATTAGGTTTTGGCCATTGGTTAATCCGGCGGTGGCTACAGCGCCTGCTCCTTCGTCCAAAACTTTGAGAACAGTAATGGAGACGTGGGTGGGGCCACTGTGATCATTGAGCTGTACGGTATGCGTTCCTTCAAGGGCCTGTTTGAGGGCTCCTCCCATCTCGCGAGCATGGTGAATGCTGGCTACAACACGCAAATCCCATAGTTCTTGAAAAGGTACGTAGGACAGGGCTCCCAGGACTAATGGGAGGGCCTGCGTAATCTTGGCTTGTTTATCATCACAGACCCGCAGATAGGCTTCAGGATTTCGTTGGTATGCGGCTTTTCCCGCAAGCCAACGCTTTCCATGGAGTTCGGCATAGTTACCGGCAACGTAACGGACAAAGCCTTCAGCGGGCAGCTGATGCAGCTTGGTGTAAATGGGCTGGACATAGGAGGGGATAGACATCTGCTCGTTTCCGATCAGTGCTTTGGTTGCAGAGTTGCCAACGTCTAATCCCATGGGAGTTGGCTTAGAGGGCAGAAGCTGCCCGAAATGAGGCAGCAGTTGGCGGTTTTGGGCAGTTTGTGTCGGCATAGGAAAATACCTGTTGAGACGGCGAATGGGGGTGCAGCTTTTACTGGGTATGGCTTTGAGAAGATTTGGGGCCCGGGCTTTGACGTTGGATAGGTGGCTGGGCCTGGAGGGGCTTGGTGCAAATCAGGTCTTAAATGCCAGAACTTGACCGTTCACAAAACACAGTAACACAATTTCAATCCGTCAGCGAATCGTTTGCAAATCTTCAGTGATTTGCTTGCGGATTATTTAAGAGGTGTAGACAATCCAAACTACAATCGGAGCGCACGCTGTGACATGCTTACACGCTATGGATTGGGATAAGGTTTCGATTCCGCAGATTGACAATACCAAGGTGCAAATCCAGAAATTGGGTGGCCTGGACTATTGCAAGCTGATTGTAATCGCAAATCTGATGGCTCAGTCGCAATCACAGATTGGGCAGACTGCTCTCTACACTTATTTGCAAGAAACCTGGGCACAGCATGAAGAGCGGCTGACCGTTGAGGCTAATAAGCGCGGTATTAGTATAGAGGAGTGCTTTACAGAAATAGTGAAGGAAGCGCTTGGCGGCAAGTGAAGGGATTTGAGCCAGGCTATCCGTTATACAATCAAAGGCATTAACGGCACCGTAATTACAGACATAGTATTTTACGGCCTATTTCTTAGCATTCAATATGTCACCGAGCTAGACATAACTTTGATGAAAGCCTAGATTTAATTGTAGTGGGTTATACTTTATTAGGCTTACTATTGTATATCGTCAATATCAGTAACTCTTAAGAATGATTTTGAGGTTTCATTCAAGACTGCCTCACATAATGCAAGGAACTTCTCCTTGTAAGCTTTGTCTTGTACGCTGCCTTTGTTTTCTCTATCCCTCCCCTCAAAGGTGTATGCTAGTCTTCACCTAAAACAAGCTTGAACGAATCACAAGCTAATTATGCTGCCAATCACCTCAATAGATTGATTAAGGCCTTCTAAAGATTGGTTGTATCTCACAGATAGCACTCCTGACTGTGGCTCTGATCGACGGATATTACACAATTCAAGAGAAGAGTCTATAAAATCAACATAAACTTGAGTGCCAGAATAAACTGCTTTATAAAGCGTAAGAAGCTCAAATTCGAGCTTGTCGAGGTAAGTATCTAGATCTATGAGGTATAAACCAAATTCTCCCTCGTAATCGAAGCCAGGACTATCTCGCCTGGAATGTATACGTAGGTTTTCAATTTCTAGTTGCTCTCCAATACTGACTAGAGCTTGCTCAAAAGCTATTCTGTTTTCCTCGCTTGAGTCAACTCGCTCTTGAATTTCCCTTAGCGTAAGGTAGCGTGAGTTCAAGTCATTGAATGGCCGTTCAGATAAACAGGAACTTAGACGCTGTTGTAACTGCCATCGTTCTTCACGTATGTCATTTACATTCTTCCCAAGCTCTTTTCTTTGTGCCTCTAACCTTTTTCTCCGTTCTTCCCGTTTCCTTCTTTCCGCTTGTAGCTTTTCTATTCTTATTTCACTATTACTTGAGCCAGAGTCAAAGGCTTTTGCTGTAGAGTAGAAGGCCCCAGATAGTAGATACGAGAGTAACAATACAAACAAAATTTTTGTCAAGGCCATCACTTAATCTCTAAATAAAAAGCCACATGTAGACATACAGGTAATGCAATACAGGTCAGCGATGATTGCTTTTTACAATCAGACTACTTTGTATTAAGGCGTTGAATAACATGAGTACAAATTGTGTAAGTCTAAGGGACCTTCTCGACTAATGATTACATACGTTAGAACTCAACAGTTAGTCTGCAAAGCAATCAAAGTTCACCTGTAGATTAACGTAAACCGTTGTTAACACTACTTTTCTTAAGTATTTGAAAGCTGTAACTGTGTTGGGATACGGATCTACCGCTCCTTGTATGCAGATGTTTGTGGCAAGCATTCTATCCCCAAAATACCTGAAATCATCATTTTCAAATGGTTTGAAGTACAAATATCCGGAGCTGGCATATTAAATCTGGTAGGTTCGGGGATATTTTAATCCTTAATACATTAAGATTCTTTGAACTCAGAACTGACTCACCTGATATGATTCCTGCGATGTCTGGGTAACTCAAAAACTTCTGATAGGATAAACGGACTAGGCATATTTGCAGTGTCAAAATGTTTTCATCTGATTAATGTAGCTATCCATAGCTTTAGTGGCGCAGAACTCTCAATTTGGTCTCATATTGAGACTAAAGCCCTGTAAAGGGCAGCTTTACTAAGATATTTGCAGTTCACTTGAATACCAAACGGTTTAGAAAAAACACAGAGCTTTAACTTGTTGCCTCCGAAAGTCGTCTTGATAATTGGGCGATAACGCAAGTAAGACCTCCTGATTATGTCCATAAACTATGACAAACTCTTTGAAAGCGGCCTCGATCGTTACTTTGATTTTTACTCAGACTGTTGATGATTTTGCAGCATCGTTGACTGAAGATGTCACTCATCAGTTGAATGAAAAATTGACAGAATTAAAGTATCTCATTGTAGGTAAGTTTCAAGGTCGGGCGAAAGCTGCTCTAGTGCGAGCAAATCAGGACTCAACGTCAGATATGGAAAGCATTTCAATCTACTTGAGCGTAGCTATGCTTGAAGATGATATGTTTGCTCAGAAGGTGCAGGGACTGGCACAAGATATTCAGCAAATGATCAGTGTCGATCAGAATCTGGACCAGAACATACCGACCATCTCTGGTGAAAAAAGCATTCAGCTGAATAAACCTGAACTCCCGACTATTCAGGTAAATAACGGTAATGGATATGATCTTCAAAGTGTGTCGGGTAATCAGAATCAAGTAATTGGAAAAATGTCCGGGGGGCAGATTTTTGGCAACATAACAGGCACAGTGAGTATTGGTGGTGCTGGTGCTTGTCAACCTAAAGACACAAGCTCCCTGAGGATTGACTCAGCTTCACAGGATACATCTCAGTCGGTCAAAACCATTTTGCTACTATCAGCAAATCCTAAGGAGACTGCTCAACTTCGTTTAGGAGAAGAAGTCCGCGAAATACAGACAGCTTTAGAACGCTCCCATTATCGAAATCTTTTCAAGCTTGAGCAACGTTGGGCTGTAACAGTTAAAGATTTACGGCGTGCCTTACTTGATTGCCATCCTCAGATAGTTCATTTCTCAGGTCATGGTGTTGGACAAGAGATAGATGATGCTACACGATTACCACCTCATAGTATTAGCGATGAGTCTGCAAATGACTCTGTAGTAGAAGGTCTTGTATTAGAGGATGAGAGTGGTGAAGCTAAACTGATATCAGGAAAAGCATTAGCCAATTTATTTGCCCTCTTTGCTAATCGAATTGAATGCATAGTCCTGAATGCTTGCTACTCAGCAAATCAAGCCGATGCGATTACCCAGGAAATTCCATACGTAATAGGCATGAGAAAGGCAATTGGTGATCGTGCAGCGATTGAGTTTGCAATTGGCTTTTATGATGCACTATTGGCTGGGTATTCGGTAGATTTTGCTTATCAAGTAGGTCGTAATGCTATTCACTTACATGGAATTCCAGAATATTTAACACCAGTATTGAGAAAGAAGTGATATCAAACTGAGCAACTGAGCCTCTATAGATGTTATGGCCACTACTTTTTTAGTCAACTGCCTCCGCTATGTCTGAAGATTTAGAACCAAAATTAGAAAATCCTTCCAAAGATAGTCCGGAAATTAATCAAATGGTTCGTGGAGATCGCAACCAAACCCTGAGGCAGATGACTGGGGGGACAGCGATTGCTAGCCTTGAAGGCCAAGAAATTCATATTGATAATCGAACTTACAATGCTGATCCAGAAACGGTCAAACGCTTGGTCAGGGAAGAACTTCGGTTCGCACATGCAGAGTATGGTCAACCAGTTCGTGAAGGACTGAATGCATTGGCTGAGCTAATGCGGGTCTCGGCGGTAAAGGATGCAGTAATTCGGTTTCGAGTAGTGTTTCAGGCTGCCTGCGATCAGATTGATGCGATTGTTAACTACAAGACATTGCATGATTTACTTCACACATTGGAGTTTCAGTGTTACAGCGTCATCGTGCAAGAGGCAAAGCGGTTTCCGGAGGATGAAATGGCTTTGGAGAATTTGATGTCACACGAGTTAACATTACAAGGCTTGATGACAGAACTGCAACAAGTTACTGTCCAGGAAAAAATTGCAATCTCTGAAGTTAACTGGTTGACTGACCTACAAAAAGCTCAGACCGAATTGCATCGTGCTATTGATGAATCAGAGATTGAGCCTCTGAAGCATACTATTTGGTTAATGAATCGAGTTTTGGCAAATCAGCCGGATCGGATTAATACCAAACTTACCGAAGCAGCACGAGCACTACGTCTGCCAGATCTAATGCAAGCAATGCAGTTTATTTCCAAAAAGCTTGCAGTTACTCACTTAAACCAAGAAAAGCTGAAACAATTTGAGCAAGGAGTAGCAGTCCTAGACACACTGAGAGAAAGATTAGCGGCATTGGTAATTGGACATGACTATTGGCAAACTTTTGATCGGGAAATGCGTCGCATTGAGGCTACCTTAAGTCGAGACTTGATTGAGCTGGAAATGTCGTGGCCTTATTTGCAAAACCAAGCTAATGAGTTGATAGATGCGGAAGCTGATCAATGGACAAAATCCTTTCAGGAAGATAGCCATAATTTGGACTTAGCACTCAAGGCAAAAAATCCAGTCAAGATTAAACGCTATTTTCGCCTCTACCGTCGACGAGCCAGTCAGCGTTTTTTTCAAGTGGATGTGACTTTAAAACGGTTATGTGAAGAATTACGCGAGGTTGGTGGGCCCTTAGCATCGGTGTTGAGGATGATGGAATGAGTGATCAAGTATCTGCTCAAAATCCTAATCCTGAGTTGAAAAAGGGGTGGTTTACCTCCTTAACCTCGTTACGTGCAGCCCATACTGACTTGCTCAGACGTTATCGTGAGCAGGATAACGAACCAGAGCTGATGGCTGAGATCGATCACCTGATACGTAGGGGATGTGCAACAGGTGCAATTTTAGATAACGAAGACGATCGTTGGGCAGCTCAGGGGTTACTGGATTATTGGAGCTCTATCTTGTATAGAGCAGGCTGGGAACCACCGGATACCACTCTAGTAGATTTTGATTCCTCTTTAGCGCCAGATTTGAGTGAAGAGCTATGTCCCTACTTGGGTCTAGAGGCGTTTCGTACAGAAAAACGACATTTGTTCTTTGGTCAGGAGCGGTTGCTAGATAAATTAGTTAAGCATCTGGACACGTATCCTTTGCTGATAGTAGTAGGCGCGTCTGGCAGTGGTAAATCCTCAGCTGTGTTGGGGGGATTGTTACCACGACTGATGACAGGAGCCTTACCAGGGAGTCAAAACTGGGCTTACTATTCTCCTCTAGTACCAGGTTCTAACCCACTGTCAGCCTTAGCAAAACGATTCAAACCGATCCAGATTGGGATGGATGAGTGGATCTCTGAAAATGTACAAGCATTTCAGCAAAATTCCTTTCATCTGACAGAGCTAGTCAAGCAACCTGATGGTCAGCCAGTAGTGCTGGTTATTGACCAGTTTGAGGAAGTATTTACCCTATGTCGGGATGACTCTATCCGAGATGCTCTTGTACAGAACCTGCTCAATTTTATTCAGACCCAGGATGCGAAAAACAGACTGATATTGACTATGCGGACTGACTTTGAAAGTCAGTTTGTTCGAATGCCTGAATTACAGGCATTTTTTGAGATATCCCATACTCGGACAACAGCCTTAGATGCTAATGAGTTGCGAGAGGCAATTGAACGACCGGCAGCGTTAGTAGGTTTGAAGTTTGAAGAGGGTTTGGTCGACCAGCTTTTGAGCGATGTATTAGGTGAACCAGCTGCATTACCATTATTACAGTTCACATTGTTGAAGCTCTGGGATCATCGAGAACATAATCGCGTGACCTGGGAAGCATACAGACGCTTAGGTGGAGGTCGACAAGCTTTAGCCAAGAGTGCAGATGAGTTTTATAACAGCCTGATTCTTGAAGAACAGGTAACAATGAAGCGGATTTTGTTACGCATGGTACGACCTAGCGAAGGGCTAGAGGTAACCAGTCGCCGAATTTCCGTGCGGGACCTTTATCGTTCCGGTGAGGCAAAAGATAGGGTTGATCGAGTATTGGAGAAACTCATTCAAGCAAGGCTTGTGCGCCTAACTGAAGGCGATACCCCGGATGATGCTCAGGTGGAGATGGCGCACGAAGCATTGATTCGCAATTGGCCACGCTTAGTCGAATGGTTGGAAGACGAGCGAATCGTTTTACGACAACGGCTACGATTAACTGCAGCAGCCGAACACTGGCAAAACAGTAAAAGAGAGCCAAGTGCTCTTCTAAGAGGTGCTCTATTAGAAGAATCTCGTAGCTATGACGATCTGAGTGATCTGGAAGCCGAGTATATTCAGGCTAGTAGGTGGTCTGAGATACGTAAACGTTCTTTTGCGATTGTTATTCTGGTTGGTACATTACTATCACTTTCTACTATTTCTGCCATTGCTCTACGAGAAGCAAACTTGGCGAGTCAAGCAAAAGAGCTTGCCCAAGCTAAAACGAAAGATGCAGAAAGACAGCGAGCAGAAGCAGAAAGACAGCGGACAGAAGCAGAAAGACAGCGGGCAAAAGCAGAAAAGCGTCAAGCTGAAGCAGCCAAGGCTGCTGAATTGCTGAAACAGGCTCAAGAAGATCTTGAAAAAGCTCTAAACATGGAGGCTCAGGGGCGACAACAGGCGGAAGAGCAGCGGCGTATTGCCCAGGCACAGGAGAAGATAGCAATTGCACAAAGAACAATTGCTCAAAAAAACAGTCGCGAAGCAGAAGGTCAAAAAGCTATAGCAAACATATTTGAAGCCTCAGCTCGAGCCAGAAACTGGTTTAGTACACGAGATGCCTCACTAGGCTTGACTCTAGCTATTGCCACAACAGATCGCAGCCGACGAACCTCACCGCAGGATACACTGCTAGTGGCTGCGTCTAGTTTGTTAACTGGAGTACAAACTGCTCAAGAACAAAATCGCTTACAAAGTGATCAAGGGCCTATTTTCTCGTTGGCCATGAGTCAAGATGGGCAACGCATTATCAGTGGTAGCGAAGATGGTACAGTAAGGCTCTGGAATACAATTACTGGAGAACCAATTGGGCCGCCACTACAAGGGCACGAAGGTACTGTAAGATCTGTTGCCATAAGCCGAGATGGTCAACGCATTGTTAGTGGAGGGTCTGACGATACAGTGCGCCTTTGGGATGCAGCTACTGGAGAACCAATTGGGTCGCCACTACAAGGGCACGAAGGCACTGTAAGATCTGTTGCCATAAGCCGAGATGGTCAACGCATTGTCAGTGGTAGTGAAGATGGTACAGTGCGCCTTTGGGATGCAGCTACTGGAGAACCAATTGGGCTGCCACTACAAGGGCACGAAGGCACTGTAAGATCTGTTGCCATAAGCCGAGATGGTCAACGCATTGTCAGTGGTAGTGAAGATGGTACAGTGCGCCTTTGGGATGCAGTAAGTGGAGCACTAATTGGACAGCCGCTACAAGGGCATGAGGGGAGTGTTTCGTCTGTTGCCATGAGTCGAGATGGTCAACGCATTGTCAGTGGTAGTGAAGATGGTACAGTGCGCCTTTGGGATGCAGTAAGTGGAGCACTAATTGGACAGCCGCTACAAGGGCATGAGGGGAGTGTTTTGTCTGTTGCCATAAGCCGAGATGGTCAACAAATTGTTAGCGGTAGTGAGGATAGTACAGTGCGCCTCTGGGATGCGTTAAGTGGAGCACCAATTGGACAGCCGCTACAAGGACATACAGGTTGGGTTTTTTCAGTAGCCATAAGTCCCAATGGTCAACAAATTGTTAGTAGCAGTGAAGATGCTACGGCTAGGATTTGGGATATGGTAACTGAGCAGTTTGTTAGTGAGTTACAGCAAAAAGTTAATGCAGGTATTATCAGAGCTATGGCTATAAGTCCCGATGGACAACTCATTGTCAATGGTAGCTCTGATGGCAAGGTGCAGCTTTGGGACGCAGTCACTGGAGAGCAAATAGGTTCACTACTAGAGGAACATGAAAGCCCTATAAGTTCTGTTGCTATAAGTCGAGATAGCCAACGTATTGTCAGCGGTGATTCTGATGGTATAGTCCGTCTTTGGGATACGGTAAGTGGAATGCAAATTGGCTCACCACTGCGAGGACACGAAGGTCCTGTAAGAGCTGTTGCCATAAGTCGAGATGGTCAACGTATTGTCAGTGGTAGTGCTGACGGCACAGTGCGTCTTTGGGATGCAGTAAGTGGAGCACCAATTGGACAGCCGCTACAAGGACATACGGGTAGCGTGTTGTCTGTTACCATAAGTCCAGATGGTCAGCGTATTGTTAGCGGTGGTTCTGATACTACAGTACGGCTTTGGGATGCAGTTACTAGATCGCAAATTGGACAGCCACTACAAGGACATACAGGTAGCGTGTTGTCTGTTGCCATAAGCCCAGATGGTCAGCGTATTGTTAGCGGTGGTTCTGATACTACAGTACGGCTTTGGGATTCAGTTACTGGATCCCAAATTGGGCAGCCACTACAAGGACATACGGGTTGGGTTTTGTCTGTTGCCATAAGCCCAGATGGTCAGCGTATTGTCAGTGGCAGTGAAGATACTACAGTGCGGCTTTGGAATACAGTGACAAGGCAACCGATTGGTCAACCATTACAAGGGCATAAACGCAATGTTTTATCCGTAGCAATAAGCGAGGATGGTCAACGCATCGTTAGCAGTAATTCTGATGCTGTAGTAAGGATTTGGGAAGGTTCGTGGATTGGCTGGATGCGACTTGCATGTGAGCGACTTCAATATCATCCATTGTTGAATGCGCCTTCAACAGTGCTTTCAGATCAAGCTTTGATTAATGATGCCCAAGAAGCTAAATTTGCCTGTGATAGCCGTCCATGGTCACAAGTCACAGAATCAACATCAGAACTATCGTGGTGGGGGTCTACAATGTCTTGGCTTACACAGCTATGGTCATAAGAAGCCACTATTCGTATGCTACATACGTAAGAAGAATTTTGACATTGGATCTAAATTTAAGGTTATCTCTATGTAGTTGCCAAATTATCTTTTTTGAGAAACTAAACCTCTTGAAAATATAATTCTACTGATAATTAAGATATCAATAACTGGAGGTTCCCTTAAGCATGCTTTCATTTATTGATCTGTTTTTACTGTGTAATGCTTTCTGTGCAGCTAGAAGGATAACCGATCTCGAAAGAGTCTTCTAACAGAATTTAACAAGAGCCTAACCTTATGTAAGTGGAGCTTTTGGACCTTTCGTGATAGCTTCTCTATAAGCTTCGAGCCCCTGTGAGGCTTTGAGCCAACGGTTATAAGTCCGCAGATGCAGATCAGCCGAATGACCTGCCATAGCAGCACTTACCGGAATTGGTTGCTTAAAAACAACAGTTGCTCGAATACACCACGCATGACGGAGTGTGTAAGGCGTAAAGGGGATTTTCTGTCGCTTAAAAGCTCTCGCTGTTCGTTCTCCATATATCGCGCGATCACCTTTACTATCCGTAACCGTCGGTAATGTCCCTTCCCAAGGTTTCCATTGCTCAGCCCATTCTGGATAGAAAGGCATAACCCCATCGCGGGGGCCAGTTTTTCCATCCAATACTCGACATTTATAGGGTGGAGCAGAATCAATTTCGCACAGCCAGCACTCATGGTTTCTGAGTCCATAGATAGCCATGCGGGCATAGACTAAGCGCCATTGAGGATTTTTCATAGTGCTGTAAAGTTGAGCAATCTCCTCATCACCCGGTATCTCAAGCACTTTAGAACCACTCGTATACTTGCCCCGGAACTTGTTTAGGTCAACTGGAAGTGAAGCGAACTCAGCAAACCGATTGAGTACCTGGATGCAAAGCTGTCGAGCCCGAGTGTTTGCTGGTCGCTCAAGGACTGTTTGCTCTAGAACTGAGGCAGATAAATTTTCTGTACTAGATAACCAGCGAAGACCCATTTGCCATTCCTGCCGTTTCCATTTTGTCTGGGTCTGAGGCGTATCCCCATGCACCTCGAACCAGTGCCGCTTATATCGATTGATCCAGGCCTCACACGTTTCCAGTTCTATTGTGGTCCAGTTTTCCCACCGAAAACTCCCCTGCCCCAGCTGTGCCCAAAGTTCATGGGCCTTTAGTTCAGCGGTTTTCAGCCCATAAGGTGTGTGATCAAGACCAAGTGCCAGATAAGTTTGCTTAGCTTTGGTCTCACCAGGTTTCGGGGGCAGCGTTCCCCGCAATGAAAGCTTTTGACCTCGGACCGCGAGCTTAAGACGAATCCCGGCCACTTTAAGCCGTTCATTGATCACGGCTAGGGAGTCAGCCGGTCGTGCCATTGTGCTAAATCCTGTACTAAATTCATGCTTATTTTGGCGCATTTACCCTTGTTTTTGAGAGTAAATGCGTACTAATGAGCACAGGAAATTGGACGAAAAACCCCCATAAAAAAAGATGCCTAACACCTACAGTGCAAGCATCTCAAGGTTTTCATCAAAAAAGCTGGTGATCCGACTCGAACGGACGACCGGCTGATTACAAATCAGCTGCTCTACCAACTGAGCTACACCAGCGAAGCTTCAACATTATAGCGAAGTTTGACACCCTTAGGAGCGAAGTCCTCAAATTATTTCTGATTACTTAAAACAGGGTAGATTCACGGCAAATAATCTACCCTGTCTGAATAATTGAACTACGCCTTATTATTCTCCATGGCCCAGCGGGCTAACTCGGTGCGGTTATGAAGGCCGGTTTTGCCAAGCATATTACTAACGTGGCTTTCAATGGTTCGCTGACTGACCTTCAGCTCCTCAGCAATTTCACGATTTGCCATGCCTCGGGCTACAAACTGTACTACCTTCAATTCTGTAGGAGTTAACTCCACATCAAAGGGCACTTGAATGGTGGGAGAACTACCGCCAGATTTATTCTGATGATGGATTAAACGTGATGCCTGTTTAAGGGAAGACTCCACTTGAGCCACTAGTTCCTCAGGTTCAAATGGCTTTACCATATAGACATCGGCACCCGTCGTTAGACCTTTAACTCGGTCTTGACTTTGGCCTTTAGCAGACAAAAATAGAATAGGAATCCAACTTTTGCCTGGGTCTTGACGAACCTGTTCAACGAAGGCATAGCCATCCATCTCGGGCATCATGACATCACAGATAATCATGTCGGGCACAAGACCGCCCAACACATCAAGAGCTTCGCGACCATTGCCAGCTGTGACAACTTGATAACCACGAAATTCAAGATAATCTCTTACCAATAGGATGAGATTTGGGTCGTCATCTATCAATAGAAGTTTCTTTTGTTCGCCAGTTGTAGTTTCTTTCATGCCGTGTACTCGTGTTACTCGAAGTCTATGGGGAAATGGGATAAAGATACGTCCAAACTGTCTTATATATTCACTATGTGCGTAGCAGCAGGACAAAGCTTGAATTAGCTAAGGCCCAAATATGAGTTTGTATACACCTCTGTTGATGATACTGTACGGACTATAGTCAATCAGGGTTGTTTTATTAAGCCCAGTTAAATTTATAGCAAGGTTGTACATAATTAAAGTCTTGCTACTGATCGAGTGAAATGAAGAAATCGCTCTTATATCAACTGCTTGACCTATGTGGTCAAATCAATTGTTCCCAATCAATCAATAGAATCACGGATTGCCCGGTACTTATTTACATCGGGTAGCGGGTTTTTCAGGAAGGCATAGGCTTCTACCACCTGATTACCCATAAGATGTTCTTGAATAATGCGTTCTATTACGTCAGGCGTTGCACTGTGGTACCACACGCCATCGGGATAAACCACTAAGATTGGCCCCTGTTGGCAAACTTGTAGACAGTTTGCTTTAGTGCGAAATACACAGCTGGGTCGCTCTTTAGTTGGGGTGTCCAACTGTAGTTCTTTCAATCTTGTTTTGAGATAGTTCCAGGCTTCAATACTGCTGGCCTTGTCACAACATTTAGGTTTTGTTTGATCTGCACATAGGAAAACGTGGCGCTCAATTTTATCAAGCGCTAGGGCGTCTACACACTGTGATAGGGGGTTACTCATTGGGGAAAACGTATCACTTAGAGGGGGGCATACCTATGGGTACGATCACACTATTGACGGATTTTGGTCACCGAGATAACTATGTCGGTGTGATGAAAGGCGTAATTGCTGGCATTAGTCCTCAAAGTCAGCTGATAGATATTACCCACGCTATTAAACCTCAAGATATTCTGGCGGCTCGATTTAATCTACTAACGAGCTATGAGTATTTCCCAGCAGGAACTATCCATATCGCTGTCGTAGATCCAGGTGTCGGGACTCAGCGGATGGCTATTGCTGCTCAAATAGCAACATCCATGGGGGTCCATACCGTTATTGCCCCAAACAATGGCATTATCACGGGCCTGTCAGTTACGGCTGCGGTTGCCCTGACAAATCCAGACTATTGGCGGACACCTCATGCTAGCCACACCTTTCATGGCCGTGATATTTTTGCGCCTGCTGCTGCCCACTTAGCTAGGGGAATACCCTTTGATCAGCTCGGAGTATCCCTGTCGGTGGCTGACCTAGTTAGGTTAGACATTAATGATGCGGCAGAAACGAATCAGGGCTATTGTGGCTGCATTCAATATATTGATCATTTTGGCAACTTAGTGACCAATATTCCTGGTGCTCAGCTATCTAGCCAGTCATGGCATATCCATCTCGGAAAACACTGCATTCCATACGACACCACTTACGGTTTGGCCGAGGTTGGCTCAGCACTTGCCCTGGTGGGCAGCCATGGCTATGTGGAAATTGCTGTCAATGGTAGTAGTGCTGCGGAGATATTAAACGGAGATGTGGGTGATAGCGTAGAGCTTATTTACGTTCTCCATGAGTTGGGCAGGGGGGCGCTTTAATGCTGCGATTGAGCCAACCTACGGCCTGTTCTAGCCGCGGCAGTGCTTCTTCGGGATTATCGCTCAGTAGATAAACCAGAGCGGCAGCTACCTGTTCTTTGGCACGCACCTGACGGTTGGAGTTAAGTCGGTGCCAGTCCATAGGACCAATGGCTAGCTGCTTGGCTAATGCCTGAGCGAGTGCTATGGGCGCAGTGGTTTGTAGATTCAACGTTTCGTTGCTGGATGATGCCATCGTTGTCTTGTTCATAATGGACTATCTGGGATTGAGTTGGGACGCATCCCATAAATGTGGCCTATAGAATCCTCGAAGGGTTTATTCCTCGGAACCTCTCCTGTACTTTAAGTCTATATCTACTGGCCTGTGTCATGAAATCGTCTCTGCCCCTGACTGAGCAAGACCTGACTGAATTTGTAACGGCTTTAGAGGAAACAACTAAGGATTTCCAAGCCTTGCGCGAACGCTATATCGAAGTGCGTGACGCGTTTTCTCAACGAACCCAGGCGCAGGCAAAAATTACCCAGGGGCATTTGCCCAAAGCAGAGTTACATCGCTTGAAAAAGCAGATTGAAACGTTAGAGGAAACGTTAGAAAACCAGCTGATGTCTTGGAATAACCTCAAGGAACCGTTTTGGCAGGTGCTGCGATTTATGGGGTTGGGAATGGTTTTAGGATGGTTATTGCGGGGATGGTTGGGGGGGTAGGGGCATTGCATGCAATGCCCCTACGGCGAAAATTATGCAATATCTAAATGCCAGTAAAGGGGGCGGTCTGCGCTACCTTATATAGAGTCAATTTTTAGCATAGGCAATGACCACCCAGCGTATTAAGCACATCCTAAAATCTGGCAACCCTGGTGATGTCGTCACTATTAAAGGTTGGGTTCGTACTAAGCGTGATTCTAAAAAGTTTAGTTTTTTAGATATCAATGACGGCTCGTCAATGACGGGTCTGCAGGTGATTGTGGATGCTGGCTTGGATGGTTATGAGGATGCTATGAAGCGGATCACGACGGGCGCTTCGGTTGTGATAGCGGGTACCCTGGCTGAGTCACCGGGTAAGGGGCAGCGGGTGGAACTGCAGGCTAGCACCCTTGAGGTGGTAGGTGAGTCGGATGCTGAAACCTATCCGCTACAGAAAAAGCGGCATTCGTTTGAGTTTTTGAGGGGGTTAGGGCATTTGCGATCGCGCACTAACACCCTTGGTGCCGTCTTCCGTGTCCGCAATACCTGTGCCAATGCTATCCACGAGTTTTTCCAAAGCCGCGGTTTTCTCTGGATTCATACGCCTATTCTCACTGCCAGCGACTGTGAAGGTGCGGGTGAAATGTTTACCGTCACCAGCATGAATTTAGACAAGCTGCCTAAAGGGGATGACGGTAAGGTGGATTACGGTCAGGACTTTTTTGGTAAGCCCACTTATTTAACCGTGAGTGGTCAGCTAGAAGCCGAAATTATGGCCATGGCATTTACCAATGTGTATACCTTTGGCCCCACATTCCGCGCCGAGAACTCAAATACCTCTCGTCACCTGGCCGAGTTTTGGATGATGGAGCCAGAGATGGCCTTCTGCGATTTAGAAGGCAATATGGACTTGGCCGAAGAGTTTCTCAAGTTTGTCTTTAAGCGAGTGTTAGAAGAATGCGCCGACGATATGGAATTCTTCAACAAACGGATTGATAAAACAGTTTTAGAAACTGCTGATAACATCATCAACAATGAGTTTGAGCGCATTACTTATACCGATGCGATCAAACTTCTAGAAAAGTGTGACAAGAAATTTGAGTACCCGGTTTCTTGGGGCTTAGACATGCAGTCTGAGCATGAACGCTACCTGGCAGAGGAGTATTTCAAGAAACCAGTGATTGTAACAGATTATCCGACTGAGATTAAGGCATTTTACATGCGTCTGAATGATGGCGGCAAAACTGTTGCGGCCATGGATGTGTTAGCGCCACGCATTGGTGAGATTATTGGTGGCTCGCAGCGGGAAGAACGGTTAGATGTGTTAGAAAAACGCATCGCAGAGGCCGGACTACCCAAGGACGACTACTGGTGGTATTTAGACCTACGTCGCTATGGCACAGTGCCCCATGCAGGCTTTGGCCTTGGCTTTGAGCGACTGGTGCAGTTTATGACCGGCATGACAAATATCCGCGATGTGATTCCATTCCCTCGGACGCCAGATAACGTGGAGTTTTAAGGTTTCCCCTTTGGCCCGAGAAACCCGGTTTCTACGCATCCCAAATCGCTAAGCTTTTGCCAGTTGCAGAAACCGGGTTTCAGCGCGGCTAGCTTCATATTGAGAGAACTGTTGGGTGCTCTTGTCATATAGCATGTAGTAGCTACCAAGTGCGAGTTTCATACTGTGTTGAACTGTAGTAGCTTGCCATGTCGGCTTGATGGCATCCCAATCACTCTTATTCATGACACGAAAGTCAAAGGACACCCGTGTGGGACCGTGCTCGTTCATTGTGTTGTGGTGCTGACAGCGGGCACCCCAGAACCGCAAAACTTGCCCATTCCCAAGGATCATGGGACGAAAATCTCTTTTCCCAGGCTCAGACTCTAAATGTAGAGTATTGCTGGGATGGCACTGGGTAAACGGCACCCAAAAGTTAACTTCAACGTCAGGGTGGTTATAATCTGCGTCGCAGTGTAAGCCTGGTCGAGTCGGGTCGCCACCAGTATCGGAGGGAATAGCTGTGTTTTTTGGTAGGTGGACACGAAATGTAGGTTTTGCCTGGACGACTAGCTGACTATCGTTAAACTGTGGTGCAATTACTGTTTTGATAAAGTCTCGGTAGACTGCTAACAACTTGGGAAGCTTTGGGCTGTTGTAGTATTTTTGGTGAAAGTACAGGTTTTGATCGTTAGAGAAGGTCAAAACATGTGAGGGTTTGTCTATAGTGTGAATCTGAGCCAATGTCATGAGGGGATCTGCACAATCACCAAGCAATATGTCATGAACAAGTTCAGCAAAGTTGAATTTGCTGATGTCATAAGAAAAAAGATATTCCTTGGTTAGTTCAGGTTGCTTCATGGTATGCGATGTTGCTGACATATCCACTCATAGAATCGGACAGCATGGGGCTATCGGTAGAGATAGCGCCTTGCAGGGGTGGTTACTCAGTAGGATAAATCTGCCCAATCGATCTGCATCAATATCGAATCCATTTTTTAAGGATACGCATGGGTTTGCCGCTCTTGGGATCGATCTGAGATTTGCTCCAGGCACCGGCTTCGGCAAAGCCCAGGCGATGGAGGATTTGGATGATGATGCCCATGCTGAGGGTGGAGCCGATGATGGTAATAATCACGGGTTCGCGGGTGGGTTGAGGGGCTGGAGTGCTCGTGGGTGGTGGGGTATGGGTTTCGGTGCTGGGGATGAATCCTTGCATGGGGATTAAAATTTTCGATACAAAAAACTGTGCTGCGCATGGAACAAAATGCACCGCGAATGAGACACTATGAAGTTGAGCTGTACCGTAGGCTATGCTGCGATGCAACTTAGTTGAGTATACCGTTCTATCTATACCGAACGGTAATTACCGATCAGTATAGTATGGTGGGCCAAGGTCAGCAAGATACTCTGATGGATTTGCGCACGCGGGCGGGGTTGACGCGCCGTGAGGTGGCCAATGCGCTTGGGGTTACAGAAAAGACGATTTATGTTTGGGAGACGAGCGCGAATTCGCCAAAAATGACGGTGGCGCAGGTACAGCAGCTGATTGAGATTTTGGGCTGTACGTTGGATGAGTTAGTTGTGGCTGCGACGAAGTAGCTGCATGGTCTGGCTTCGGCTTCGCTCAGTCCTCGCGGTAGTATTGGCTAGGTGAACGGGATCGAACCTAGCTCTCGAGGCGCTTTTCGATGGCTTTGATTAAGTCTGCAAACTCAGAGTCTGTGTGAATCTTTGGGGTAAGGGTATTCATATCCTTAAGGATATTCGTGAGGTGGGGAAGAAAGCCTCGAATCTCATGGTAGAGATCAATGTCTTCGCGGAATCCATCCAGATTAGCGGCAGAAACTGTTTTTAAGTCATTTTCAAAAGCTTCGATCTCAGCTTCCCAGTGTTGAACGTATTTGAGCCGTTCACGGGGTTTATAGATTTTCGCATCGTCAAGAACAATGGGGAAAATGCGATCGGTAAACTCATCATTTTGAAAGATCTGAATTAACTCAAACATACAGTTTTCAGACTTAAGGTATTTGTCGCTAATGATGACAATCACAGCTTTTCCTTCGCCGATTTGTTGCATGAATTCTTTAATACGACCTTTGAAGCCAAGATCGCGTTTATCGCGAGTAAGATTGATGCTAATTGCCTTAAAAGCCTCATCCACTTTGTTGGTAATGTTCTCGCTGTCACCGCCCCAGGCATACGAAATAAAAACTTCTTTGGGTGGTTGGTAGACTTGTGTTGGAGTCTGGTTTCGAATAATCTCCTTTGGCTGTAGTGGTAATCCCTGCTGATTGTCAGAAGTAGTGAACATATCCAACCATTGTTTACTAGGTTGTAAGTCATCTAAGTGCCGGTACAAGATATCATCTAATAGTCGGCGCACATCTACCATTATGTAGCTTTCCTGGCATTGGATTTGATATTGTCCGTCGCCGAGAAACTTTTGTAGACGCTGATAGGGATAGTCGTAAGGTGTTTGACTGTCTTTGCAAGGTTTGCAATTACAAGGAATCAAAGTTTTATACTTTAAGCGTTCATAGGAACGGTGGATTTTCTCTAACTCATGAGTGATAGCGGAGAGCCAACGTTTTTGGTTTGTTCCAGAGACACGAATATGGATTTCATTTTTGGGATAGTGTTCAGTGACTTCGGCATGGGCGGTACCATTAGTGAAAACAACACCAGTTTTCCAGACGAGGATTTGGTCTTTGATAAATTGATGCAGTTCGACAATGAGGCGGGTGAGAATGCCTTTAGGCATGAAGTCGTAGCGGTAGCGAAGGATGAGATTTGAAGTGTAGTCCCAGTCATGTTCAGGTTGTTCGGGAGAGAGGAGTTGGGGGGCGATGTAGTGGTTAGAACGGCCAGGAATCTCATAGCAGAGCTTGAAATTTTTCATGAGCTGCAGCAGTTCATCTTGCATATTTGTGTACTCATCTTTACTCCAAATAGCGTTGAGTTGTTCATGGGTAAAACGACCAAAGTTCTCACGGATTTCTTTGGTATCTAGGGCATCGTAAACAGCGGCGGTGCCCCACTCGGGTTTGAGGATGACATAGCGTTTGAGGATGGGATCTTCGTGGAAGTGTAGAATGACTCCTAGATCATGAAGATAGTTACTAAGGCTATTCTGGCGGTTTGGTGCGATGAGCTGGCTTGAGTAGCATAGGTCGCGATATTCATTAAGGGTAATGTAGTTGCGAGTAGCGGCGTAATTTTCTAAGGCAGCACGGATACGGACCCACACTTTAGGAAGCGCAGTGCCTACATGGGGTAATATCAAGTCGGGTTAAACACCCACAATTACGCAGCGTCTCTGTCATCATAGCCAGGCCACCAATGGTAGAAGGTCAGCCCCTGAATCAGGTCTTGTTGTTGAGATAATCGTTGGCACCGTTGAAACACCAACTCTTC
>JBCDIX010000098.1:0-19708 GCA_038748405.1 Cyanobacteria bacterium P01_H01_bin.21
ACGATTGTCGGTACATGTCCCTGAGTAGGTGCAAGGGTTTTGAGCAGTTTAGCCACTTTCCCGTGCACTTAAGCAAATCTCAATAGAATGAAACCTTTGATGACTATGAAACCTGGACTTTAACAGCAAGCCCTAATTAGCAATCTACTAAATGAAGTCAGCAGATTTCACCACCGCACATAGCTTTGTTCTAGCGATCACAACTGTCGTAGGCTATGGGCGAAAGGCTATATTTACATACCGCAACTGTCGTTTATGCACTAACCAACGGAGCCGTCTTAGCCTTAAAGTCAGCTGCATTAAGGGCTAAAACAGCTTGATCTGGGTCTTTGACACGAAACTGAGCCCCAAGACGTACTACCTGGCGATGCCCTTGATACGTAATCATCGCAACCACAGGAATTTTGGCTTCGCGTTTGTCTTCACCCTGTTGATTTTGGATAACGTTCCGCAGACGGTTCTGCTGCACAATATCTCCGGCAATGGATGGAGGCAACTCTACGGTCACTAAGCGTACATCTTCGATGGGTTCAGCATCATCGACAATAAATTGCACCTGATCATCCCGGCGGTCAACTTTACCCCAGACCATTAATCGGGCGTCAGCTTTGATATGCATGCCGATACGGGCATAGGACCGGGGAAATACAACGGCTTCGGCCTGGCCACTCAGGTCTTCGATTTGAAGGATCGCCATGCTGTCACCTTTCTTGGTAGTGATGGGTTTCATGGCGCTGATCATGACGATAGCACTGAGGGTAAGCTTTTCAGGCTGTTCGCCTAACTCTGCCAAACTGATGGGAGCCAAAATTCTTGCTGGGCGCTGAACTGACTTGAGCGGATGATCCGAGATATAGAAACCCAACAGCTCTTTTTCTAGGCGCAGCCGTTCTTGAGGATCGTACTCTTCCATGGGCGGAGCTTTTGGGGCGGCCTCATATGCACCGGCATGATTACTATTACCAGTCTTGCTAGGAGTCGCGGCTGTATCACCGCCGCCAAGCATCATGTCGAAGATATTGCCCTGGCCGATTTCGCGATCCTTAGCGCGGGACTGGGCCCAGTCAACAACAAATTCTAAGTCGGCATTGAGCTGGCGACGGTTGTTGTTGAGGCTATCGAGGGCTCCAGAGTGAATCAGGGCTTCTAGAGCACGGCGGTTGACGGCACGGAGGTCAATGCGATCGCACAGTTCAGGCAAAGACGTAAAGGGCCCATCCTCTTGACGGCTCTCAATCAGCGTTTCGATGGCTCCTAAACCAACATTACGCACAGCAGACAGCCCAAACAAAATACTCTTTCCTTCCGGCGTAAAATCTACCCCAGAGCGGTTCACATCCGGCGGTAGCACTTCAATACCCATACTGACGCAGTTAGCAATGTGCATCTGCACTTTATCCTGGTCGCCACTGATAGCCGTCAACAGCGCCGCCATATACTCAACCGGGTAGTTGGCCTTGAGGTATGCCGTCTGATAAGTAACATAGCCATAGGCCATCGAATGGCTTTTGTTAAAGCAGTACTGGGCAAAGTTCACCATCTGGTCCCAAAGCTCTTCCACCGTCTTTTTGGGAACACCATTAGCCACCGAGCCTTCGATAAATTTGCCCCGGTGCATATCCATGGCCGCCTGCTTCTTTTTACCCATGGCACGGCGCAGCAGGTCCGCTTCACCCAGGGAGTAGCCCGCCATATCCTGGGCAATTTTCATGATCTGCTCTTGGAAAATCATGATGCCGTAGGTCTCTTCCAAAATCGGCTGGATCAGTTCGTGAGGATAGTCGATTTGCTCCCGACCGTGCTTACGATTAATAAATTTTGGAATCAAACCCGCATCTAGAGGACCTGGTCGGTAAAGGGCAAGCACTGATGAAATATCATCCAACCCGTCGGGTTTAAGGTCGCGTACAATTTGACGCATCCCCGAAGATTCAAGCTGGAATACCCCACCTAACTCACCACGGCTCAGCAGTTTATAGGTTTCTGGATCGTTGTAGGCAACCTTATCCATATCGAGGACTTTGCCACAGGTCTGCTCTACATAATCCACCGCCTTTTGGATCATAGTGAGGTTACGTAGCCCCAAAAAGTCCATTTTTAGCAGACCGACTGCCTCTACATCTTCCATGTAGTACTGGGTGATGACGGCACCGTCGTTATTGCGCTGTAGCGGCACCAGCTCATCCAAGGGCTTCGCTGAGATCACCACACCGGCTGCGTGCATACCAAAGGTTTTATTTGTTCCCTCAATAGTGATAGCCATATCGAGCCACCGCTGATAGGTGACTGCCGTTCCTGGCACTAAATCACCACTCTCGTATTTCTCCTGAAACGCCTTCTCAGGCGTTTTCTCAGGATCGATCATCACCTTAAGCTTGGCGGGCTTACCCCGAGCTACCGGGATCATTTTTGCCATTTTGTCAGACTCACCGTAGGGAATATCCAACACACGGGCCACATCCTTTAGCACCGCTTTGGAGGTCATACGGTTGAAGGTGATGATCTGGGCGACATGGTCTTTTCCATACTTTTCGGTTACATATTCGATCACCTTCTCCCGCTTTTCAATACAAAAGTCGGTGTCGACGTCAGGCATAGACTTACGTTCGGGGTTTAAGAACCGCTCGAACAGTAGACCATGATGCACCGGGTCAATGTTGGTAATGCCCATGCAGTAGGCCACTAGAGAACCAGCAGCCGACCCTCGCCCCGGCCCTACTGGAATCTTTGTATCTCGTGCAAACTTAATGTAGTCCCAAACCACCAAGAAGTAGGTAGCAAAACCCATCTGGTGCATCATCTGGATTTCATACTCCAGCCGTGCTTGATACTCCGGCGGCGCTTCGTCATAGGACGCAATTTCTAAGCGTTCAAGCAATCCATCACGGGAAACTTTAGCCATGTAAGTTTCCCCAGTATGTCCCGCTGGCACTGGAAAGTTAGGAATCTGGGGATTGCCCAAAATGTCATAGTCTTCGACTTTTTCTGCCACTTCAACAGTGTTAGCAACCGCTTCGTCAATGACATCCTGGGGTAGATGATCGCGGAAGAGGCGGCGCATTTCGTCAGCGGACTTTAGGTATTCGGTACCGCTATAGCGCAAGCGTTTATCTTCGGTAACTAGCTTGCCAGTTTGAATGCAGAGCAATGCGTCGTGGGCTTCTACATCTACACAAGAAATAAAGTGGGAGTCGTTTGTAGCAATGATTTTGATATCTAGTTCACGGGCGATACGAACGATTTCCACATTTACAATGCGGTCCTCCGGCGAGCCATGGTCTTGAATTTCTAGGTAGTAGTCTTCGCCGAAGAGGTCTTTATACCACTTAGCTACGCGATAGGCCACGTCCAAACGATTTTGCATAATCGCCTGGGGAATCTCACCACCGAGGCACGCACTGGTGACTATCAGACCTTCATGGTGTTGCTCCAGCAGATCTTTATTGATGCAGGGGCGGGAAAAGATACCGCGCCCCTGGACGCCGTCTAGGTGGGACTTGGTGGTGAGCTTAACTAGGTTTTTATAGCCCTGGGTGTTTTTGGCAAGGATAACCTGGTGGTAGCGGGGGCGTTTTTCTTGCTTGGTAATATCCCCATTAATCAGATACATCTCGTTGCCGATAATGGGCTTGATACCTGCTTTTTTGCAGGTTTTTAGCAGTTCGATAGCCCCGTACATGACACCGTGATCGGTAAGCGCAATAGCCGGCATCCCCATCTCCACAGCCTTTGCAGCCAGGGGCTCTAGCTGACTTGCTCCGTCGAGCAAACTGTAATCACTGTGGATGTGCAGACCGACAAAGGACATGGCAAGCGCCCGCTTTTAGTACAAGTATACTCCATAGACTTTGTGGCTTAAAGCGCTGGGTTAGCCACTAGCTGTAGAGTCTGGATTATAAGGTTAGCCGATTTATAGCGCTACATCTAGTTAATTTAACAATAGATTTCTAGGACCGACATAGACCATTTCTAAAATGATCCGAGGATATGCAACACCACAAGAACGGGATAAGCCGCCCCCTTATTTTCCTCGATCACATGAAAGCTACATCTTTTATCCTGCAGCGGATTCGAAAATACCCTTAGTCCGAAGTGACATTGAGTTAAGAGAGTTCTGTTACTGAGCTGCTCCAAAGTTCCTGTCAGTGCAGAGTTAATAGCGACAGTCTCTTTGTGAATGACATAGTGATGGAAAGCATCTTTAACGGAGGAAGTTGAGTTTTCTGCACAAAAACAGTTTTGTCATTAGTCTCATTTTCAGTAAACAGAACGGGAGGAGCCTATGCTAAATCTTTGCTCTGAGAGTAAATCCAGCGATGGCCCAAGTCAGATTACCCGTCAGCCACTAGTGCCTACCCTAATCACGTCTGGCACGAGGTAAATGTACCTGTTTTAAGGCACTAGTCCGTTCTGCAGACGACGGCAAAAATCGACACGGTAGCTGAATGGCCCGATAAAGAATTTCTTCATAGACCTCGCTTTCAACGATGTAGGCACCAAAGCGAGCCAGGTGAGGATTCATCATCTGAGCATCAAAGAGTAGAAAGTTTTGCGATCGCAACCATTCCACTAGCTTTACCATGGCCACCTTTGAGCCATCGGGAATGGCAAAAAACATCGATTCACCGATAAACGCACCGCCCAAAACAATTCCTAAAACGCCACCAGCTAGCTGCTCCCCCTGCCACGCCTCAAAACTGTGGGCATACCCAGCCCGATGTAGCATTCGATAAATTGCCTTTAGTTCATCCGAGATCCAGGTAGTCTCGCGGGCTGAGCACCCCTCAACCACACCGTCAAAATCTCGATTAAATGCAATTTCGAATTTATTTTGGTTAATAACCCGACGTAACGACTTTGGGTAACGAAATCGCTCATCCAGTGGAATCAATGCTCGTTTTCGGCTGGAATACCAATTTAGTGTCTGGTAGTCGCTATCGGCCATTAAAAAATAGCCCTGGGCGTAGCACTGTAAAATGTGGGGAATCGAGTAAGCCATAGCAGCTGTGACAAAGGGGATATCAATTCGCCCATTACATTTTCAAACCCTTCTCCTACCGTAGCCTAAAAAAACTTACCCTAAAAGAATCTAGAAACCCAAAAATAAAAATCTCGCCGCAGCATTCACCATGTCTGAACCGATTCAATCCGTCATACTGCCGCCGCCTCAAAATCCACAGCAAGAAGGCGAATGGCTGAGAGCATCGCTTCAACAGTGGTTAGATACCGAATTTCTGCCAGAAGATGTAAATCAGGATATTGCCAAACGAGCATCCCAGGTTTTTGTGCGACAGCGCATGGAAGGGGAAAATGAACTGATTCCTTTAGTAATGGCCATTTTGACCGAAATGCAATCGTTTGATTTTTCTAAAAGCTTCTACAGCGAATTTGCTATTGCCAATGCCGTCGGTGATTTATTGCTAGACAGTCTGGGGATTGATCGCTGCTGCGGAGCTTAAGAAGTTTTGAGTTCTTAGGGATGAATGTTGAAGTGGCTATCGCACGTTAATCATTTAGCTAGCCTTGTAAGCTGCTAACGATAGCCGCAAACTCAAACCTCACCATTCAAACCCCATAATTTTTTATGCTCTGGTTAGCCCTCGCTAGTGGCACTGCCTTTTGCGAAGCCCTCAAAGATGCCACAGGTAAACAGGCCCTGAAATCTTTAGATGAATATTCCGTTTTATTAGGCTTTACCAGTACGGGAGCCTTATTAATGGCCATTTTGATGCTGGCAACTGAGGGCTTACCGACCTTAGGGCCTGATTTTGGTCGGGCGCTTCTCGTAGGAGGAGGCTTAAATATTTTGGCGTTTACGCTCTACACACGAGCCATCAAGATTGCTGACCTGTCTCTAACGGTGCCGCTGGTAACGCTAACCCCTCTGTTCTTGCTCGTAACTTCCCCCATTATCGTCGACGAATGGCCCACCAGTCTAGACGCGCTTGGTGTGTTGTTTCTGATTGTAGGGTCCTACATGCTCAACCTGAAACCAAGCGAGGGCTTTACCTTAGCTCCCCTGCAGGCACTCATGCTCAATCCAGGTAGTCGCATGATGCTGGGAGTGGCATTTATATGGAGCATCACTTCCAATTTTGACAAGGTCGGCACTCTAAATTCATCGTCACTCTTTTGGGGTATGTCGCTATTCGGGACCATTGCCATTGGTATGGTGCCGTTCGTGATACAGCGCGCCTGGCAAAGAGGGTCTGGGTCTGTAATTAGCGGGTTGCAAGCTGCCAGGTCAGCGCCTGCGCGATCGCAAGCTCCATTTGTAGTGCTAGCGGGCATTTTCAACGCACTCGGTGTTAGCTTGCAATTTGTTGCTCTCACCATGGCCCCAGTAGCCCAGGTGATCGCTGTCAAGCGCATGAGCGCCCTGATTTCCGTATTGTTTGGCTACCTCCTATTCGGAGAGACCGGGCTGCGAGAACGGTTTCTAGGAGCAGCCATTATGGTTAGTGGTGTCGCCATTATGGCTATGGATTGAGCTGCTGTTGATAGCAATGCCTTGATTCAAGCTATATTCTCACCTCAACTCTAAGCACAGACATTCGATGAATTCGATGTTGCGATAGAATAGCTTTTATAAAATTAATTGTCTGTGCTGGAGATTCTCAATGCTTACCTTAAAAATCGTTGTATATTTGACTGTCGCCTTTTTTGTAGGTTTATTTATCTTTGGCTTCCTAAATGGTGACCCCGCGCGGAACCCTGGTCGTCAAGATATGGAATAATTCCTGCTAGACGCTAGGTCCGAAAAGAGTTCCAATGAATTTTGATTAGGCTCCTTGGCTACCCCAGCTAAGGAGCTTTTGATGCGAATCAGTATTCATCTATGTTGTAGAACCATTTCGACGCTTGTGTTCATGAGGGTTAGCATTATGCTGACCATTGGCCGTTTTTAGTAGTTCCATGGCCCCAATCGATTTACCTCCTGAACCATTTCTAAGGCCATTATCAACGGTCTCCATTAGCACAGTTGGCCCCAAAGCAAAGCACAACAATGAGGCTAGATATTTAGATACCAGTAGCTTCACCACTGGTCAGTGGAGCATTCCACAACCTTCTTTTTCTCCTAGAAGTCTGTTGCCCACCGGGCAGCTATCACAGCCCAGTTCTCTAGATTTTTCAAAACCAAATTTAGCCCAGCTACCTGACCTTCCACCACAGACTGATAGGGTTCCAGAACAGCTGGTAGAAGAAACAGAAAATTTGGTCGATGAAGGCGTACTGGATTCAGAAGCGGTCAATGAGGCACTGGATTCAGAAACTATTGATGAAGTACTCGATTCAGAAGCTGTTGAAGAGCTTCAACCTGCCGATATAGAGTCTATCGAGCCGTCGCTGGATCTAGATAACCTAGAGACCGATTCAATCAATCCCGATGATATTGACTCGGACGGTATTGACTTAGATGCCATTGAGTCAGAGCGTCCAGAAGTAGATGAGACAGATCTAGAGCAAATACCTGACGTCATACAGGACAGTGCGCCAGGTAGTGAGGCCTCAGATAGTGAGGCGTCACCAGATGAAGCCAATGAGAATTCTCAAGAGCCCAATGCCTCAGATGCGCCATTAGATCCGTCAAAGCTGGAAATCACCGCCGATACTCAAATTTATGACGCCAACCGACAGGTGGTTATCGCTCGGGGAAATGCAGTATTTAAGCTCAATAATGCTTTTCTGCTGGCCGATGAACTGTGGATAAATCTAGTGAATCGCTATGTGTTGGCAGAAGGCAATGTGATTCTCACTCGCGGTGAACAAGAGGTCAGAGGAGAACGGGCAGAATACAACCTATTCCAGGAAGCAGGCACCATTTTTGAAACACGGGGAGAAATATTCTTACCTGATCTGCAAGATGACTTTGCAGCTCCTACCCAAGCACCGGTTACTAGCCGGACCGTATTTGATCCGGCCAACCCTGATCAAGACATAACCGATGTCACGCGGGCTGGTGGGTTTGAACTAAGTTCCCGAATTAGAGGCGGAAATGCGCTCGGCTCCCTGCCAGAAGGTGGAGGTGGCGTTAGACGATTAAGGTTTGAAGCTGCTCGAGTCAATTTCGATGCAGAGACCTGGGTAGCAGAAGAAGTACGTTTAACCAACGATCCGTTCTCTCCACCTGAGTTGGAGTTTCGGACTGACCGGATGACGCTAGTAACGTTGTCACCAACGGCAGATTTGCTGACGACTGAAAATCCACGCATCGTGTTTGATCAGGGTCTGGCTTTACCTATTTTGAAGTCTCAGTATGTACTCAATCGTGGTGCCGTTGATCCAAATCAGGTTAATCCCTTTTTAGTTAGCCTCGGCAGCGACTCTCGCGATCGCGGTGGTGTTTTTGTTGAAAGTGAGGTGCCGCTAGTCCGCAACGAAACCACTAGCTTTAGCATTACCCCACAGTATTTTCTAGAACGTGCCCTCGACCAAGGGCTGAGTGATTCGGAAGTTTTTGGCTTGGAAGCTGATTTTGACACCCGTACAGGCCCAAGGTCTGACATCTCGGCTCGTGCAACATTAACGGGCTTTAGCCTCGACAACATTGAAGACAATGTCCGAGCGAGCATTCGCAATCGCTATCTCATTGGAGATCATCTTCTGTCTGCCGAGTATAGCTATCGCGATCGGTTGTTTAATGGCAGTCTAGGGTTTCAAAACGTGCGCTCCAGCCTTGGCGCGGTGCTGTTGTCTCCACGGATTAATTTGGACGGTCGAGGACTAACTCTGACGTATCAGGTTGGCGCACAGTTAGTCACAGCTAACTCGGATCGCACCGATCTGACAGGCGGGCCTCGGGGAAGCGAAGAGCTACTGACATTAGGCCGTATGCAAGCCAGCGCGCGCTTGCGGAAAAGCTTTAGGCTATGGCGTGGCACCCCTTTACCCGCCACACAAACAGAAGGATTACGTTACACGCCCGTCCCTCTAGTCCCTTTTCTAAACCTCAATGTGAATGTATTGGGTGTGGGCTCGTATTACACAAGTGGAGACTTTCAGGAGGAACTCTCAGGGGACGTTCGTTTAGATGGTCAGGTCGGTTATCTATCTAAGAACTTTTTTGACTACACCCGGTTTAATCTTGGGTACTCTCAGGACATTCTTTCAAGCGATAATTCTCCATTTTTATTTGATCGAAATGTAGATCGGCGCGTAGTTTCCTTTGGAGTAATTCAGCAAATTTTTGGCCCGATTTTGCTCGGCTTCCAAACCTCTATCAACATCAATACTGGAGAGCGGGTCAATACTGACATCATCTTCGAATATAGTCGGCGCACCTATGGTCTAGTGCTGCGCTATAGCCCCACGCGCGAAACGGGTTCCATTGGTTTTAGACTGAGCGACTTTAACTGGCTAGGTACTGGCAGCCCCTTTGATGAGCCCAATATCCGCCAGGTAGATAGTGGAGTCATAGAGGAGCGCTAGGGCAAGTTTATTTTTGCTCTATTGGCCCAACGCTTAGCTAAACAAAGCTTAAGGACAATATCAAGAAATTGATATACGACGCTAAAGTTAAGGCTATGGAGTGTCAATAAAGCTGTAACTATCGTTTTACGAATGTATTAGGAAAGTATTAGATAAACGATGAATTAACTAATAGCTAAAAAATTGGGCTAACAGAACTCATTATGGTGGCACCAGAACTAGCAAGAGAAGCACAGCAGGCCATTACGCTGATTAAGGCCTTTAGCTTGGAATTAAATCAGTACAGCCCCGAGAGCCAGGTTCTATATTGGCTTAACCAACATCGAGCGGCTTGGATTCGAGATGCCATTATCGAGGCAGTTTACCAGGGGCGATACAAGGTTATTTCCGTTCAGCATATTCTCTTGATCTGGCAGCGACGGGGGCAGCCTGTGCGCCACTTTACATCTGGCTTTGAGCAAGTGATTGCAGCTCAGCTTGGCACTCCGCTACATTTATCCACTGCTACAGCGTCACAGCCAACAAGCCCCGTAAACGAGGTACGGCCTGATGAGACCCGCTTTTCACCCATATCTGCGGATGAATTATCGCATCAGACAAACACGATTTCTCAGCCATCTGTTGAGCAGCGCAGTCCCCATGAAAGATTTTCTATAGAGGCATTTCCAGTACAGACAGAGAATACATTGGTAAATGTTTATCAAGCCACTACGCCTACACGTAAGACGCGGGTAAAGAAGCCGTCGTTTCAGGTAACTACTGCCAGAAAGAAACCAGTAACAACAGCCAGCTATCCGGGCAAGTCTTTACCGATTCAACCATTTCGCCCAATGCCTCGTCGCCGGAAAAGCACCCCTACTCGCTAACATCCCCCAGACGGATCTCTGAGCAAAAAGAGGCCATTGTCTGACCGTCAGAATCACTCAGTACATTTGTGCGCATCCGTAATTTATCGGTAATAAACCACCATCTCTCTTCTGCCCGCAAGCCGTTGGCTTCAGTCACGATGGTTAGTATGTCATTTTCCAAACGGTACTCACTAATCTGAGATGGTGATGTGTCGTTCGGTTTGCTAACTAGTTTGCCACTGGCTTCATCAGCTGCGATCGCAACCAGCAATGTCGATTGATGGCGCGCCTGTCCTCCAACAATCGTACTTTTTTGGGCAATGCGCAGACCACCAACCGCTGCAGATGCTGCCCCATTCACCTCATCACACAGCTGAATCACCTCATCGGCATCAGCATCGATGTAGGTAATTTCTAAATCTGATTTACCGGCTTTGGAGCCACCCGCTTTTAAGTAGTGCGTGGTTCGCTGCGAAAACCACCGGCCCCCTTGCTTTTTAAAAAAGTTCACACTTTGCATAGATAGGTTTGAATGAAGTGACACATGGAGCCACAATTCGTTATCTGACTTTAAGTTTACGCTGCAACGGTCGCATCCAAATCATCAGTTCACTGGCTAAAACCCACGTAAGTCAAACGTCTCAAGTGATTGCGGGCAATTCGCAATGATAAGCTAACAAATGCGAATTAAAAACCTTTTTAGTCTGTGGTGAGATTTCAATGACCCAACCCGATCAAACGCCCTACCTTTTGAGAGCCGCCAAGGGCGAAATCTTGGATCGACCACCGGTCTGGATGATGCGTCAGGCAGGTCGATACATGAAGATATATCGCGACCTGCGGGAGAAGTATCCTTCCTTTCGCGAACGCTCTGAAAATCCAGACCTTGCTATTGAGATTTCACTACAGCCCTGGCGAGCGTTTCGCCCCGATGGCGTCATTATGTTTTCAGACATTCTGACCCCACTGCCAGGCATGGGCATTCCCTTCGATATTGTCGAGAGCAAAGGCCCCATCATTGAGCCTGCGATCCGCACTCAAGCCCAAATCGACGCTCTGCGCCCGCTAAATCCTGAAGAAGATTTACCCTTTATTCGACAAATTTTGACCACCCTGCGTCAAGAAGTCGGCAATGAATCAACAGTATTAGGTTTTGTTGGCTCTCCTTGGACCTTGGCCGCATATGCGGTAGAAGGCAAAAGCTCTAAGAACTACTCTGTCATTAAGGGCATGGCGTTCTCGGAACCCAAAATGCTGCATCAGCTACTTAGCCATTTGGCAGACGGGATTGCCACCTATGTACGCTACCAAATTGACTGTGGCGCACAGATTGTACAGCTGTTTGATTCTTGGGCCGGTCAGCTCAGCCCCGAAGACTATCGCACCTTTGCTCTACCCTACCAGCAGCAGATAGTACGCCAGGTAAAAGCGACTCACCCTGATACGCCCCTAATCCTCTACATCAGCGGTAGTTCTGGCGTTTTAGAACTCATGGGCGAGTCTGGCGTGGATATTATTAGCGTCGACTGGACCGTTGACATGGCCGATGCTCGTCGTCGCTTAGGACCCAACATGAAGGTACAGGGCAACGTTGATCCAGGTGTATTGTTTGGCTCAAAAGACTTTATTCGCGATCGCATCCTCGATACCGTGCGCAAAGCTGGACGAGGCGGACACATTCTAAATCTGGGACATGGTATTCTTCCCGGCACACCCGAAGAAAATGCTGCCCACTTCTTCGAAACGGCCAAACAACTTGAAGAGTTACTAGCCGTTCCAGCTTAGGGCTAGATCCTTTAGAGAGTCACGATTGCTGGTCTACGCTGCATAACTTAGCAAGCATAGGCCGTAGACCAGTATCATTCACTCAGCAAGGCGTCACACCGACCGTTATAACTGTTACTCAAAGTAATAGTATGGATACTTAAATATCGCGCCCGATTAAACCGTGAGTCACCTGGCACAATTTGTAAAATCGCTACCGCAGAGAATCTTTATTACCGGTGCCAGCGGCTGTATCGGCCACTATGTGATTGAAAGCTTAGCTAGCAATACCCATCATGAGCTTTTTTTACTACTGCGCAATCCCGACAAGCTAAAACTTGACATCACTCATTATCCAAACATTCACGTACTACAAGGCGACATTCGCAATGTAGAGCGGTTTGCAGATTTGCTCGGCACAATCGACACAGCTATTCTCATCGCCACCTCCTGGGGAGGAGCGCCAGCAATCTACGACATTAACGTCACTGCAAACCTGAAACTGATGAATCTCCTAGATCCAGATCGCATCCGGCAGGTGCTTTACTTTTCAACAGCTAGTATTCTAGATCGTCAAAATAGACCCTTAAAAGAGGCAGGGCAAGTATCGTTTGACTATATTCGTAGCAAGTATGAGTGTCATCAAAAGCTGCAGGATTTAGCAATCTATCCTAAGGTCACTACCCTATTCCCCACGCTAGTTTTTGGTGGCGACTCGAATAAACCTTACTCTCATATTTCCAGTGGGTTATCAGAAGTTACCCGATGGATTGATTTGATCCGATTTTTCAGTGCTGATGGCACACTCCACTTCATCCATGCGCAAGACGTCGCCACACTGGTGACATATCTTGTTGATCATGCCCCCAAAGCAAATGAGTCTCGGGAACTGGTGCTAGGCAACCCAGCGTTGACAGTTGATGATGCGGTTACTGCTGTCAGCCATTATCTTGGTCGATCAATTTATTTTCGAATACCCTTATCTCAGCGACTTATTGACTTCTTCATTAAGCTATTCAAGGTCCGCATGGAAGATTGGGATCGCTTCTGTTTAAAGTATCGTCACTTTACTTATCAAAATCCCTTAACCCCAGCTAGTTTTGGCATCGACAACTACTGCACCACCGTTGCTGAGCTATTCCAAGCAACGGGAATTGAATCAAAGCAGAGAAAAACACGCTAAACTGTGTATCGCAGTAAAAGAGAAATGCTTAATGAGTGCTTCTCAAGGGTCTTGAAATTTGCTCAAGTCCTTACTTACTGCCCCAGTTCAAGAATGATTGTGTAAGAAGTGGGACCTTGAGCCCACTTTTTATTTTGGTTTTATTTTGGTTGTACGTGCCCATGACTCATCCCGTCATTCCACAGGTACTTGAAATAGCCGCCCCCATTGGCACTGACTTGGGGTTAGAAGTGGTGAGTGCAGTTTTTCAAACCAACCACAGTCCACCCATTCTACGGATTGATGTCCGTAATCCTACAGAAACTGACACCAGCCTAGATGACTGTGAACGCATGAGTGTTGCTTTAGGAGAAGCATTAGAAGCTGCAAATACACTACCTGATGCTTATGTTCTTGAAGTGTCGAGTCCGGGGGTTTCAGATCAGCTAAAAACTGACCGTGATTTTATTGTTTTTAAGGGATTTGCCATTGAAGTTACTCTCCATACTCCCCACAAAGGCAAAAAAGTATGGGTAGGGACGCTGCTAGAAAGAACCAACGCCAAACTAGCCATTAGTCAACGTGGGCGCCGCGTTGCATTACCCGTTGAATTAGTAGAAGCCGTACAGCTGAGCAATCAAGTTGAAGTATAGCGAGCCATCTTTTAGCTGTCTGCGGCCAGTAGCCTTAGCTTATTAGCTTGTTCTGCAAAGATATCAGGTCTAAATCAGCATCATTCTTACTTTTATACCGATCGCCATCTAAGGAGGAGAGAACCTATGTCAATGGTCAGCCTACCCAGTCTGCAAGAGATGATTGAAGGAATCAGCCGTGAGCGCAATCTGCCCCGTTCTGCTGTAGAACAAGCTTTGCGAGAAGCTCTTCTAAAAGGGTATGAACGGTATCGTCGTACTCGTCGGATGGATAGTGGTCAATTTGACGAGGACTACTTTGACAATTTTGCAGTGGAGTTAGATCCAGAAGAAGAAGGCTTTAGGGTTCTATCAAGTAAAACAATTGTTGAGGCCGTTGAAAATCCTGACCACCAGATCTCATTAGCAGAGGTGGTTGAAGTTGCTCCCGAGGCTCAGGTAGGAGACGAAGTGGTACTTGATGTTACGCCCGAACAGCGCGACTTTGGGCGGATGGCGGCAATTCAAACTAAACAGGTGCTCGCTCAAAAGTTGCGCGACCAGCAACGACGACTCATTCAGGAAGAATTTCAGGACCTAGAAGGCACCACATTACAGGCACGAGTCCTGCGATTTGAGCGTCAATCTGTGATCATGGCAGTCAGTAGTGGTGTAGGCCAGCCCGATGTTGAAGCTGAGCTGCTGAAGCGAGATCAGCTACCCAATGATAACTATCGAGCCAATGCAACATTTCGAGTAGCGCTCAAAAAAGTCTCAGAAGGTTCCCATCGCGGCCCACAGCTTCTAGTCTCCCGAGCAGATGCCAGCCTTGTTGTAGAACTGTTTTCCAATGAAGTCCCTGAGATCGAGGACGAGGTTGTACGTATTGTTGCCGTTGCACGAGAAGCTAATCCTCCGTCTCGCTCAGTAGGGCCTAGAACCAAAATTGCCGTTGACACCTTAGAACGAGATGTCGATCCCGTAGGGGCCTGTATCGGTGCCCGAGGTTCTCGAATACAGGTTGTTGTCAACGAACTGCGAGGTGAAAAAATTGATGTTATTCGATGGTCTCCAGACCCCGCAACTTACATTGCCAATGCCCTCAGTCCAGCAAGGGTTGATGAAGTCCGCTTAATGAATCCAGAAGATCGTCAAGCTCATGTGTTAGTTCCTGAAGATCAGCTGAGCTTGGCCATTGGTAAAGAAGGGCAAAATGTCAGACTGGCAGCCCGGCTGACCGGCTGGAAAATCGATATCAAAGACTCAGCTAAATATGATTACGATGCTGAAGATGAAAAAGTGCGGGCTCAGCTTGAAGCAAAACGTCAGCAGGAAGAGGAGGCAGCCGCTGCTCTAGCCGCTCAAATGGAAGCTATTAAGGCGGCTAATCTGGCAGCGGCAGCTCAAAAGGCAGCCGCTGAAGCAGCTGAGGTAGAAGACGATGACACCAGCAGCTATGAAGAACAACCGGCCTACGAGGAGGAGTAGGACCAGTGCAGTCGAACTATAGACGCTGTGTTACTTGTCGTAAAGTAGCCCATCGTAGTCAACTGCTTAGAATTGTCCGCACTCACCCAGCAGGCACTATTCAGTTTGGTCGCGGAATGGGTCGTTCAGCTTATCTTTGCCCCCAACTTGACTGTGTCAGCTTGGCCCATAAAAAAAACCGTCTTGGCCGTTCACTAAAGGCCCCTATCCCAGAGTCTATATATGATGAAATACATCAGCAGATTCAGCAGTCAAAGATATTTTCAGAGCAGACTCAATCATCAAAATCATAGAATTTGCTCAAGCCACGATATTGGGGCATTTTCTTAAGGCTGATGCTAAGCTAAAATCTAAGACCCGTACTGATTTTCGGCCGGGAACTGCCGGACCTATCAGAATGTTATTGAACGAAGATGGGTGTAAACATCAAGTTTTATCGATGCACATAATGATCACATTAGTGCCGACAATCGATAGAATTAGATATTGCCCATATGCCCAAGGGTAAGATGTCATGTCGTTTCGATAAGGGCAGTAAGTCTATGTGACACCTTTTTTGAAAATTTGCGAGGAATATTTGGATGAACAATGGCAAAGTCAGGATATATGAGTTATCTCGGGAGTTAGATTTAGACAATAAAGATATTCTGGCCATCTGTGACCGTTTAGACATTGCCGTAAAAAGTCACAGCAGCACTATTACTGAATCAGATGCGGAGCGGATACGCGCGGCTGCAGCAGGGGCTCCCAAGCGCTCCCTGCAAAAACCGACTCCAAAACCAAAGCAGAAACCAACGTTATCAAAGCCTAAAGCGCCCAATCGGCCTGTTCGAAAGCAGCAGATATTGGAGATTCGAAGGCATCAATCGTCTGACTCTCCCCCCTCAGAGAGAAGGCCGTCCAGCCCCCAAGCTTCATCAAACCCATCGGTTGAAGCTTCAGATAATCTGAGACAGCCTCCAAGTCGTCCAGGTCGCCCTAAGCCAGCTACACGTCCTGCTGCTCAAAAGCCGATTTCTCGTACAAACATCGACGGAGCTGTTGAGTCAGACGGTCCTTCTCCAAGAAAATCTACACCACAAGCGACACCACCTAGATTGGTATCGCCACCATCTCGTTCCCAATCTTCAAGACCTAAAATTGTTAAGCGAAACGATGAGGGAGCAGAAAGGGTAGTCGCTACTGAGTCTGGTACTGAGGAGGTTAAGGCCAAACCAACCGTATTAAAGGCAAAGCCCAGTCTCAAACCCAAGCCTGTCATTGAGGTTCGTCGACCAAAGCCTGGCAGCCCCGCTGTGGAAGAGCTAGATTCCGATGACCAAGAGGCAGGTGATGGCGCAGCAGCGGCTCCTGTTTTAGTGGGAGCGCCTCGTCGTCCTGATGTTCGTCGACCCTCAGCGCCAGCGCGACCTCCAAAACGAGGTGGTAAACCGCGTGGTGAGAGTGAAGAGGAAGAAATGCGGCAGCGCGCTAATAAGAATGCGACTAAGAAACGTCGTGCTCAGCGCCTAGATGATGATGACGACATTGACGATATAGATGCTGGGTTATCAGGTGGCGCCACAGCGACTCCCATTAGCATTTCACTGATGCGACCACCGAAGCCTAAGTCTCATCAGACTCAGGTTAAGCCGGCTGCTGTGAAGAGTCGCTCCATTCCCACTCGGGGTGGTTCATCGCGCAATAATAGGCGCGATCGCAAAGTTGAAGTCGTGGATGAAAAGCCTGAACTGATTGTTCTCACCAACGGTCTGACCGTTCATGAGCTAGCCCAGGAGATTAAGGAACCTGAAACAGAAGTTATTAAGTTCTTGTTCTTTAAGGGTATTGCCACAAACATTAACCAGACGTTGGACATCCCTACCGCCAAAATGGTGGCCGAAGCATTTGAAATCGAAGTAGAAACAGCCGAAGCTGAGTCTGAGGCTAAAAAGACTACTGAGATGCTCGATGAGGCCGATCTTGAGAACCTGAAACAACGTCCGCCCGTAGTCACTATCATGGGCCACGTTGACCACGGTAAAACCTCACTGCTTGATGCTATCCGTAAAGCTAAGGTCGCCAGTGGTGAAGCAGGTGGAATCACCCAGCATATTGGTGCTTACCACGTTGATGTCGATCATGATGGTGATACCCGTCAGGTTGTTTTCCTAGATACCCCCGGTCACGAAGCATTTACAGCTATGCGTGCTCGCGGTACACGGGTAACAGACATTGCTGTGCTGGTAGTAGCCGCAGATGACGGTGTGCGGCCTCAAACGATTGAGGCCATCAGCCATGCTAAAGCTGCACAAGTTCCAATTGTGACTGCTATTAACAAGATCGATAAGGAAACGGCTAGTCCTGATCGTGTTAAGCAGGAGCTTATGGAGCATAGCTTAGTGCCTGAGGAATGGGGTGGCGACAGCATTATGGTGCCTGTGAGTGCCATCAGCGGTGAAAACCTTGATCTGTTACTGGAGATGATCCTATTACAGGCCGAGGTAGAAGACCTTCATGCCAACCCTGACCGTCTGGCTAAGGGAACTGTCATTGAAGCTAATCTGGACAAGGCACGAGGGCCTGTTGCTACTCTGTTGGTGCAAAATGGCACCCTTAAGATTGGTGACTCTATGGTTGTCGGCTCTGTCTTCGGTAAAGTGAGGGCAATGCTAGACGACCGGTTAAATCGAGTCGAGGCGGCCTCGCCATCATTTGCTGTTGAGGTACTCGGTCTTAATGATGTGCCTCAGGCAGGTGATGAGTTTGAAGTCTTTAAATCTGAGAAAGAAGCCCGTGCTGTTGCCGATAACCGAGCAGCTGAGCAGCGACAGTCTAGACTTCAACAGGCTATGGCTTCTCGACGGGTTACGCTCAATACTTTGTCAGCCCAGGCCCAAGAAGGCGAGCTAAAGGAACTCAACATCCTGCTAAAAGCGGATGTACAAGGTTCTGTAGAAGCCATTCTTGCATCCTTACAGCAGCTACCTCAAGATGAGGTACAAATTCGAGTATTGATGGCTGCACCAGGAGAGATTAGTGAGACTGATGTTGATCTTGCAGCCGCCAGTGGCGCTGTCATCATCGGCTTCAATACAACGCTAGCCCCAGGTGCTCAACAGTCATCTGATCGTTTAGGCGTTGATATTCGAGACTATGACATTATCTATAAGCTCCTCGAAGATATCGAAGGAGCGATGGAAGGTCTACTCGAACCAGAACTTGTAGAGGAGGAGCTAGGCGAAGTCGAGGTTCGTGCGGTCTTCCCAGTGCGCAAGGGAGCTGTAGCAGGTTGCTATGTGCTATCTGGTAAGGTCACCCGCAACTGCAAAATTCGAGTTATGCGAGGTGGGTCTCAGGTTTATGAAGGCAACCTTGATTCTCTAAAACGTATGCGTGACGACGTAAAAGACGTTGCTGCTGGTTTTGAGTGCGGTATTGGTGTTGATAAGTTCAGCAACTGGCAAGAAGGAGATCGCATCAATGCCTTTAAGATGGTGACCAAACGTCGGACTTTAGCAGGCCGTTCATAAGCTCATTGTCTCTGACAAAAAGCAGAGTCGTTCTATCCCTAAACATAAAAAACAGCAGAGATAAGCTAATTCTTATCTCTGCTGTTTTTTATGGGGAAACAGAGGCCGATACAAACCGTGACAATAGGCACAACACATCTTTGATGACTGCGTTATCGTAGAGAGTGAAAGCACTGAAGCAATGTTCTAATAAGCTTACACAATGACCCCTATGGCTAATACATCTTCTACTCTATTTAGCTCTGAAGACACAAACGTTTGGTTGAGCCTGCAGCGTGCTATCTGCAGTAGTGCTGGGTTTCAAAGATGGAAATCAGAGCTGCCTGCCGATACGCTAGACAAAACTCCACTAGAGCAGTTGGTACGACGCTATTTACGAGAAACGCTAGAAACCCTTGCCTATTAGCCCCATTTTCTCAAGTCAGAAAGCTTGAGATTTTAAGCTATCTTGCCACCCAAGTATTGGGTTGGTTTTATCCAAAAGTTTCTAAACAATTAGCCATTAGGGGAGGTTGAAATAGCCTCCCTTTTTAGTAGCAAACCAGTTTGATCAGAAAAAATTTTATTTAAACTAACAAGGGCCCCTATCCAAAGATAGAGGCCCTTGCGACTTAAGCTAGGTTACAAAACCACGACGACTACGCGTTGATGGAAGGAGCAACCAAAGCAACAGGAGCAGCTTCACCAGCAGCCAAGTCTAGAGGGAAGTTGTGAGCGTTACGCTCGTGCATAACTTCCATACCTAGGTTGGCACGGTTGATCACGTCAGCCCAAGTGCTGACAACACGACCCTGAGAGTCGATGATGGACTGGTTGAAGTTGAATCCGTTCAGGTTGAACGCCATCGTGGAAATACCTAGTGCAGTGAACCAG
>JBCDIX010000099.1:0-19484 GCA_038748405.1 Cyanobacteria bacterium P01_H01_bin.21
CGAGGGCAGACAATATAAGCCAAACTTATGCTTCAGCGGTGTCATCGGTTTTGCACTGCTCAAAAAATGATGACTGAAACTCATGTATATCAATGGATTTGAGCTTATTGCACTTCGTGACAGCTACGCTTGCAGTACCCCTTCTTAGAAGGTGACAATATTCAGACGCCCATAACCAGGGTATCTGGTGACGCGCTAATTGCCGAGATTGACAATGCTGTATTACCCGATGGGGAGACCTTCCAGCAAGCGAATCCCACTGATGCGATCGCTCTAGTCCAGGTGAATGCTCTGCCAAATAACCGAGTGGAGGTTGTGATCACCGGCAGCGATGGACCACCTGCAGCCTCATTTGCCATAACGACTAACGGTCTGGAGCTAAGCGTTGAGACCAGGACTGAGTCCGATACAGGTGAGGAATTTGCTGATGAGCCCTTACGCTTGGTAGTTACCGCAACCCGTACAGCAGAAGATAGCCAGACCATTCCTCGTTCAGTCACCATCGTCACCCGTGATGACATCGATCAACAGACGCAGCTCACCTCAGACTTGGGCGCTGTTCTCAGCCAGCTGGTACCGGGTTTAGCCCCCACTACTGGGACAACGAGCGAATTTGGTCAATCTCTACGGGGACGTAATCTGTTTGTGCTGATTGACGGCGTGCCCCAGTCCGTTAGCCGCAACGGGTTCCGTAATCTCAGAACCATTGATCCTGAAGCCATTGAACGGATCGAAGTACTGCGGGGACCAACAGCCATCTATGGTGACGGCGCGACCGGTGGCGTGGTTAATATTATTACCCGAGCCCCTGCCGAGGATGGCATTGAATGGGAGAGCAGCGTTGGGCTGACAGCCGCCCCCACCAATGTAGGTAATAGCTTGGGCACCAATATTCTGCAATATGTGGGCGGTCGCGATGAGAATGTAGACTTTGCCTTTACCGCTAGTTACCGCAGCACTGGCAGCTTCTTTGATGGTGATGGTAATCGTATTCCATCCGATCCAAACGCCCAGGGCGGTCTAGCGGCAACCGATACCCTCAACTTTCTCGGCAAAATTGGTGTTGATTTAGATGACGATCAGCGGATTCAAATCACGCTTAACCATTTCAACAGTGAGCAAGATACCAGCTTTACCACTGATCCGGCCATTGCAGATATTCCAGGACGACAGCGTGCCAGGGCACTGGAAGGATTATCATTAGAAACTCCCCAGCGCACAACTAACACAGTTGTTAACATCGACTATAGGCACGGTGACATCTTAGATGGTGAATTTACCAGTCAATTTTATTACCGAGATTATGCCACTCGATTTTTTCCATTTGATGCCCGTGCGTTTGATAGTTTTGGCAATGTGATCTTTCAGTCTGAAGTTGACACAGAACAACGAGGGGGACGGCTACAGTTTGATACGCCTTTGCTGGATGAAGACAGACTGCTGCTGACTTGGGGGGCGGATTTTAGACTAGAAGAGACTTTTCAGCCGCTAAATATTTTTGACCCAGCTGCATTTGATGCTAGTGGTGGCCTCGTGTTTAATAAAACAGGTGAGCGAATTTGGGTACCTCCCTTTGAACAACGCACCCTAGGGCTATTTGCCCAGGCCAATTGGGAAGCTAGCGATCGGTTTAGATTACTCGGTGGTATTCGCCATGAGCGTGTGGGTGTAGATGTAGAAGACTTTACCACCTTGGCAGACAACGCGATTGCTGGAGGTGAACTCACCTATGATGAAACTTTATTTAATATCGGTGGAGTGTTTGATGTCACTGATAATGTCAATATATTTGCTAATTTTGCACAGGGGTTTTCACTTGCCGATGTGGGACTGGTGCTGCGGGGAGCACCGGCAGGATTTTCTGTCGAGACCCTAAGACCTGAAGCCCAGAAAGTCGATCACTATGAGGTTGGCATTCGAGGCGAGTGGGAGTCTTTCCAGGCGGCCCTGGTAGGGTTTTACAATGAGTCAGAATTGGGAACCACATTTACGGCTCCCGGTGAAGTTGTTCGTGCGCCAGAGCAAGTTTACGGTATAGAAGCTACCGTCGATGCTCAACTGAGTGATACTTGGTTTTTAGGCAGTACCTTTACCTGGCAGGAGGGAGAAACCGATTTAGATCTAGATGACGATTTCTCTCCACTTAACGGGTTTCGTATTGCACCGATTAAAGTGACAGCCTATGTGGAAAATCAAACCACATCCAGCTGGCGTAATCGTTTACAAGCATTATTCTCAGCCGATCGCGATCGCTTTGATGATGAAACAGTGTTTGGCCAACGCTCGGTGGATAGCTATATTACGCTCGATTACATCAGCAGTCTGAAGATTGGTGGGGGCACATTAGAAATTGGTGTGCAAAATCTGTTGGATACTGATTATTTTCCGATTGTGTCTCAGCTGCAGCCCAGCGAACTGAGTAATGCTGCAGCTGCAGGAAGGTTTATTACTCTCGGCTATACCTATAGGTGGTAATCGTCTAAGGCTCGAGATAAGTATATAGATCGTCTAGTAATAAATTGGCTGCCTTAATTCCACTAGAGGCAGTCCAAATCTCATCTTCGACAGCATAGACGCTACCTTGTTGCACTGCCTTTAACTGTTGCCAAAGTGGCTGTTCTAGCCAGGGCTGAGTAATGGTCGATACTGACTGTTCAGCACCAACGCCACCAAAAACAAAGTAAAACAACACATCGCCATCCGTTTGGGGAATTTGTTCTAGAGAAACCTCCTGGGCAAAATCATTTTTATCTTGCGCATCTGGACGAGCGAGACCGGCTTCGCTCAAAATTTGACCAGGAAAAGAATCTTTGTAGTAGATGCGGGCAGTCCCTGGCATAAAGCGTACCAGGGATATTTCGATTCTTTGGTCGCCTAGCTTTTGTCTAAAATCGCTAACTCTGTTGTCCCATTCGGCTAACAGAGTATCTGCCTGGTTTGACCGTCCTAGTGCCTCGGCATATAGCCGCAAATTGTCTTTCCAGGTGACGCCTATGGTTTCTGAAAATACGGTGGGTGCGATCTCGCTCAGTTGAGCATACACCGCTTCCTGACGAACTTTACTACCCAAAATAAGATCGGGTCTGAGGGATGTAATTTTTTCTAAATTCGGCTGTAGTTCATCTCCCACTAGCTCGACCGAGACCATATCGGCTGCAATATAGTCATAGTAAGGATCTCCAGACCAAGATTTAACTGCACCAACAGGAGAGATACCCAAAGCTAAAGCAATATCTGTGGCCTCATTGGTTAAAATCACTACTCGCCTGGGAGTATGCTCAACATAAGTTGTCCCCATGGCATGCTCTACCTGCTTGAGAGAGTCAGTATTTGTCTGGGTAGAAACATTAGATGTGGGCGTCGTCGGAGTGCAGGCTATCACGGTATATAAGCCTGCAAAGCAGAGGACTAGACCAACCCGAGCTTTGAATCGCATTTAATATAAATAGGAGATTTTTGCTGTTGTCTAAAGTATAAACTACGCTGAAGTTTTAACCTGAAGTTATCTTGCAGCAAAATTCTAATTTTGGTTCATTGAATGCGAGAGCCACTATCGGGTAACTACTCAGGCTGGAATCAAAGATAAATCCCCGTTTGCCAACGGTGTTTAAGCCACGTGGGAATGGGCCGACGCGAGCAATGGAATTTGATGGTTTACCGATGGTAAACAACGCTATGGACGAGTACCCTTAGAAGCTGGTTAGCGTCTGCCTTAAAGCATGAGACTGTCACCTTGTAACTCACAGCTTCGATAAGTTATGACAACGAGGAGAGTTTTATAAAATTGAAGGAAGTTGGCTGACATCTATTTTTCCTCGAGGGGGCTTCAAGGATTACTCGGTAGAGGAAAGTTCAGTAAGGTGGTAAATTTAATTTGCACAACATCGGTTCTAGCGAGGAGCAGTCGCTAGAGGAAACGGGGAAAGAGCAGTGAAAATCTGCCGCTGTCCCGCAACTGTGAAGAAAGTGTTACACTTTCCAGTCAGAATGCCCGCCGATGGTTAATCTACCGTCTCATAGTCTGCGAGGTACAGATGGGGTCATCTTTTGCCGCCTTGAAATGTTTCAAGGTTAAAGGTTTGTTTCGTTTAACTAAGCTTGCGCTTTTTGCGATCGCAACGTTTTTCTTCACCACGTTGACCGCACTGGCTCACCATCCATTAGGTGGCAAGACACCGAGTAACTTTATCGAAGGCTTTTTATTCGGTGTGGGCCATCCGGTTATTGGACTAGCTCACCTGATTTTTGTCATTGCTTCAGGATTGTTGGCCGCTGCTGTGGGCCGCACTCTAGTTGTTCCGATTACCGGGTTTATCATTTGCGGTGTGGGCGGCACGTTTGTGTCCACATTGATGATGGACTCTATCTTCCCCATTTAAATCGGCAATCTCACTTTTAGAAGAGTTTAGGAAAAATCTATGCATAAAATTCCTGTGACTGTGGTTACCGGCTTTCTTGGCTCTGGTAAAACTACGCTAGTACGTCATCTGTTGCAAAACAATCAAGGACGTCGCATCGCTGTCCTCGTCAACGAGTTTGGCGAAGTCGGCATTGATGGCGAAATTCTAAAATCTTGCCAGGTCTGTGATGAAGATGAGGCTCCTGATACCAATATTTTGGAGCTGTCCAACGGCTGTCTGTGTTGCACCGTGCAAGAAGAGTTTTTGCCTACCATGCAAACTCTGCTCAAGCGACGAGAAGATATTGACTGCATTGTCATTGAAACTTCAGGGTTAGCCCTGCCAAAACCGTTGGTGCAGGCATTCCGCTGGCCTGAAATTCGTACTGGAGCCACTGTAGATGGTGTTGTCACGGTAGTGGATGGCGATGCCCTGGCCAATGGTCAAATTGTTGGCGATTTAGATGCTTTGGAAGCTCAGCGACAGGCTGATGATTCGTTAGATCACGAAACCCCCATTGAGGAACTGTTTGAAGATCAGTTAGCCTGTGCTGATATGGTGTTGCTAACCAAGACTGATGTAATGTCAGAGGACAGCAGCCTGCAGGTGCAGCAGTGGTTACAGCAGCAGTCACCCACTGGGGTTAAAGTTGTCCCCTGTAAACAGGGTGAGATTAGCCCAGATATTTTGCTAGGCTTTAATGCAGCGGTTGAAGACAATCTGGATAGTCGTCATAGCCATCACGATCATGAAGAAGAGCATGAGCATGATGACACCATTGAGTCGGTATATGTTGAGCTAGATGATGCATTTGAGCCCGCTGTTTTAGTGAAACGTTTGCGGTCGTTAGTGCAGCAACAAGAGATCTATCGCATTAAGGGATTTGTTACTGTGCCTAATAAGGCGATGCGATTGGTCTTGCAGGGGGTGGGTCAGCGATTTGATCACTTTTATGACCGACCGTGGCAGGTGGATGAGGCGCGGCAGACGCGGTTGGTGGTGATTGGTTCTGATTTGGATAAAGAGATGATTAATCGGACGCTGGTGGCAGCTGTATAAGCCTGAGGAGCTAAAAAATAAGGTTATTAAAGGAGGAACGTTCTGAGCAGCTCTTATTGTGATTAATAGATTTTCAGCCAATGTATCTTGAGTAGTTGGCTCAAAGCAAAGTCGGTTGCTTGGGGCTCCTCCGAGTGCCCCAAACCCCAATGGGCAGGGCGGGATGCCGCCCTACAACCCTCATATTAGGGTATTCCTAATCGCATTAAGTGGGGGTTACGGCGAGGTCGATTATCTTTATTCTGAACTATCTCCTGTCATAAATTAAGAGGAACTAACTTGTTATCAATGTTTCGAGTGGTTAGTTGGGTAGAAAGAGCGACATTACCAGCTGTCTAGAATACCAAGAGCCTAATCTATGAGTGTGATAATTCTCTTGACATCTCATACATATGTAAGTCTCGCTGTGGAAAAGGAATCACAATACCTACTTCATCAAAGCGAGTTTTGACTGCCTCGTATATGCTCAGGGAAACGGGCATATAGTCTGCTGTTTTTACCCAAGGTCGCACGGCAAGGTTGACGCTGCTGTCGGCTAGTTCTAGTACGCCAACGGTGGGGGCAGGTGTTGGCAGAATGCGCTCGTCTTCTGAGAGAATTTGACGAATAACGGTTTTGACCTGTTTTAGGTCTGACTCGTAAGCAACGCCGACGACTAAATCGAGCCGTAGGACACCGAGGGTAGAATAGTTAATAATGTTGTCATCGGTGAGTTTGCTGTTGGGAATGACCACCGTGCGGTTATCGAGGGTGCGTAAAATGGTGGTAAGCAGTTCTAGATCTTCCACATAGCCAGAGACACCGCTGGCCTCAATCCAGTCGCCGACGCGAAACGGGCGGAAAACAATTAGCAAAATACCGGCAGCAAAGTTGGCAAGCGACCCCTGTAGTGATAAGCCAATGGCAAGACCGGTTGCACCAATGAGGGCAATGAGCGATGTGGTTTCAATACCCAGCTGCCCTAGAATAGCCAACAGCACAAATGCCATGATGATGTAATAGCTGGTGTTGCTGGCAAAGGCAACCAGAGTCGGGTCGATGCGAGTTCTGCCAAGTGTCCGTTTTACAAAACGACGTAGAAACTTCGCAACCCAGCGACCTACCAAGAAAATTGCGATCGCAACGATAATCTTGAGCCCCAGCGTTAGCCCGACCTCCTGCAGCTGTGTAAATACACCGCTGAACTGTTCTAGTTGCTCAAATGGGTCTCCCATCATCGGCCTCCTACACCGTTACAATTAGTTTCTGTCCATCATGACACGCAGCCCGTAAGGGGCAAATTCCCTTCATTCCCTAAATCAGCAATTGCTGAAATCTAAATAGCTTGTTCACTGTCGACAAAATTGAACAAACTGTTGGGCAAAGGTGGGGTTACTGCCAAAGTGCAGATGTACGTAGCTGGCTAGAACAGTGTGGATCTGATAACCTTCCCAAGTTTGATGATGATTCCAGCCCTGCAGTCTGTAATTAAACTGTAGTTTATCCTTTTGACTAGGCTTAAGAGAGGTTGGGGTGATGTCTAACAGGTTGCCTTGGGCATCGACAATGTCTGAATAATGGAACCGATGACCGCGAATTTTGCCCTGGCGTGGAAAACCGTTATAAGCTCCAACCATTTCCACCTGGCGGTAGCCCAGCTTGACCCGCTTACCCATTTGGGTCCAAAAGGGAAGAATGCCGACAAAATGGTAGCGCTGTTTCTCAGCCCCTAACAATCCTTGAGATAGATACATAAGGCCGCCGCATTCAGTGTAGACTGGACGCCCTGATGTGCAGAAAGTTGCGATCGCATCACACAACTCTCTGTTCTCAGACAGTTGTTCTGCATGGAGTTCAGGATATCCTCCACCAATGTAAAGACCATCTAAACCGTCAGGCAGCAAATCTTGGATAGGAGAAAAGGGAATCAGTTCTGCACCCGCCTGCTCCAATAGACTCAGATTGATCGCATAGTAAAAACAAAATGCCTGATCTTGAGCAATACCAATACGAACTTTAGGAGAACGCGGCAAGCGTTTTGACCCATCTGTTTTCACAGCCAAATTGATGGATGCTGTCGATTGCTCTTGACCTGACTGTGCGATTTTAATTAATTCTTCCAAATCTAGATGGTCTGTTACCAGCTGTGCAAGAGTGTCCAGGTAATCGGTCAACCCAGCTTCATTTGCGCGCCACAGTCCCAAATGGCGTTGAGGAATCTTCACCGATTTAGTCCGAGGAATCCCCCCTAAAATAGGCACCTGAACAGTTTGGCTGACGGCTAAACAAATACGCTTAAGGTGGGACTCACTACCAATTTGGTTGCAAATCACCCCTGCCACCATCAGATCTGGATCAAAGTGGTTATATCCCGAAATTAGAGCTGCCGCACTGCGACCTAAAGCACAGGCATTAATCACAAGAATAACGGGTGCCCCCAGCCACTTGGCCATTTCAGCGGTGCTCCCTGCCTCAGACTCAGCACCATAGCCATCAAACAGACCCATTACCCCTTCAACAATGGCCAGATCCGCACCCTGACACGCCTGATTAAACAGCCCAAGATTTTGCTCTCGATTCAGCATCCAGCCATCCAGATTATGAGATACCCGACCCGTTGCCCGCCAATGATGGCTGGGATCAATAAAGTCAGGGCCTACCTTAAAAGACTGGACTTGCAGTCCTCGAGCAGCAAACGCCCGCATCAAGCCAATAGCAACGGATGTTTTACCAACACCACTGTGGGTTCCAGCAATAACAAGGGTGGGAATAGGCATTCTATAGAAATTCTTTAAAAGCTAAGGATCTTTAGTTAAATAACATTTCACCTAACGTGCCATATCGGCATGAGGCATCAGGTTTTGGCAAAATGTGAGAGTTTAGACTCTGCCCCAAAAAGCAATCCACTTCGCTAATGATGAATGTTTTGCAGGTGAATATCTTGCAGTTTTCGATCAAGTGTTACATTATCCACTGTTCTCTACCTCTCTGGATTGCCCAGAGGTCATGATAACAACATGAGTCAATCTACCCCTCTTTTACTTTTGGGCCATGGCACTCGTGATCCTAATGGGCGTCAGGCATTTCTCGATTTTGCCCATCAGTTTCAATCCTATGATCCTAGCCGCCCTGTTGTTCCCTGCTTTCTAGAGCTAACAGATCCGTTGATCCAGGCAGGTATTGATAGATGTGTTGAGCAAGGCTATCGAGAGCTGACTGTGCTGCCGGTGCTGTTATTTGCAGCACGCCATAGCAAATTTGATGTAACCAATGAGCTAGATCGTGCTAGCCAGCGTCACCCCCAGCTCAAGCTAAATTATGGTCGCCATTTTGGTGTATCTCTACGGTGGCTAGACCTTTGGCAAAAGCGTCTTGAGCAAGCAGATAAAGAGAGCACGGTCCCACGCGAAAAAACAGTGCTGTTATTTGTCGGTCGAGGAGCTTCAGACCCGGACGCCAATGGAGATGTCTACAAGCTAGCCCGCATGCTGTGGGAAGGCAGCGGCTACGGTGACCTGGAGGTATGTTTTACAGGCATTACCCATCCCCGAATGGAGCGCGGCTTTGAGCGAGCCCGTGCCTGGCAACCCGAGCGGATTATTGTAATTCCTCATCTATTGTTTACAGGAGTACTGGCCAAGCGGATTCAGACGATAACCAAGCAGCAGCAGTTGGCTCACCCCGAGATAGAAGTACAGAGCTTATCAGTGATTGGTGCTGACCCAATTTTGTTTGAGCTAATTCGCGATCGCGAACAAGAAGCCCAGGCTGGACAAGTTTCAATGAACTGCTACACCTGCAAGTTTCGCCAAGCCGTCAGCGGTCAAGACCATGGGCATCATCACAATCACGAGCCCGAACATAACCACGATCATGGCCACCCTCATGGGCATGGTCACCCTCATGGGCATGGTCACCCTCATGGGCATGGTCACAGTCACGACCACCCTGAGGGGCAAACGCTATATCACGGTATTCCTGACCTTTATCCTGAAGTAGATGACTACCATGAGCGGGCCTGGCAAGTCCCCTAAAGCAGCAGTTAAAAAACAAGCCCATGCTTCTATCTTTACACTCGAACCTTTCGCAAAAGCCCCATTCAGAGCATACATAATCGACCCCGCCGTAACCCCCAAACTTAACGCATTTTGGAATACCCTAATACGGTGGGTTGTTGGGGGGCGTTCCGGCCCTGCCCAGGGGGTGTGGGTAACTCGGAGGGACCCCACGCAGCCGGTTTTGCTTTGAGTTGATCACTCAAAATCTCTCGGCTAATAAAGTTGACTAATAGCGAAAGGGATTGCTCAGGGCTTTCCTCCCTGAAACCCTCCTAAAGTGGGGGCCTGAACTCCCCCACACCCCCCGACAGGGGTGTTGCTAATAACAACAATTCAGGCGTGGTTAAGTTACGGCGGGGTCGATTAGCCAGATTGTCTCCTTTTTGTTGGTAGCTCACAAGCGTGAATCAATCCTGTTCTCAAAACTTACTGCATGTTATCGGTTTAGGACTAAATGGCCCCCAAAGCCTTAGCCCTGAAGCATTAGCCTGCCTAAAAACAACCAAGATAATCGCAGCCAGCAAAGCTCACCTCCAAACCGTAGCTGATTACCCAGCCCGCAAACTTCCCCTCGATAATGATATTGTCACCTGGATTGACCAGATCGCAGATCTCCTGCAACAGCAGTCTGTCGTAATCCTAGCCAGCGGCGATCCACTCTTCTATGGTCTAGGTCGTCTCCTAACCGAACGCTTTGACCGACGATATCTTCGCTTTTATCCCCAGGTGAGTTCTGTCCAGCTAGCCTTCAATCGTTTGGGTATTCCCTGGCAGTCGGCCACCATTGTCAGCGTCCACGGTCGCCAGCCCGATCAGCTAGAACAAGCCCTTAAACAAGGAAAATCTCCCCTGGCTGTTCTGACTGACTTTGTCTATACCCCTCAGGAAATTGCCCGTCTGGTTCGAGATTTGCGTCCACCTGTGCAGTACCGCATGACCGTATGTAGCCATCTGGGGGCGACCAAAGAGAAAATTCAGTCCGTCTCTATAGCAGAGGCAATAGAGGGTTCTTTTCCTACTCCTAATGTTGTTGTGCTAGAGACAGAACCTCTGAGCTTAGAGCAGCCTCAGCCAATCTTTGGTATTGCTGATGGAGATTTTTATACTTTTCCCGATCAGCCAGGATTGATCACCAAACAGGAAGTTCGTGCCCTGTCTCTTTCTCTATTACGATTACGTTCAAATATTACGGTATGGGATGTGGGGGCAGGTACTGGGTCTATGTCTATTGAGATTGCTCGTCTGGTGCCTGATGCTCGTGTCTATGCCATTGAGAAGACTGCAGCTGGGTTAACGCTGATTGAAAAAAACTGTCGTCGTTTTGGTACTACCCAGGTGTCTCCTGTGCGTGGTGTTGCTCCAGCAGTGCTGGAGTCTTTGCCTGACCCAGATCGGATTGTGATTGGCGGTGGGGGAAAAGCGATGCCAGAGATTCTGGAGGTGTGTTGCGATCGCATCCGACCCGATGGAATCATTGTTGCTAACTTTGCCACGCTAGAAACCTGTATGCTGGCCAAACAGCAGCTACAGAATCAAGGCTGGGTTGTGCAACTGTTGCAGGTGAATATTGCCCGCTCAGCCACCCTGGCCACCGCTACCCGATTTGTTCCTTTAAATCCTGTCATCCTCTTACAAGCTTCTCGACCACGGTCACAATCTGATTTAGTTTAAGGAGAGAGGCATGACATCTAGGACTTTACCTACAAAATCTTCTTCCTGGGGTCGCCTGTGGGGAGTAAGCGTAGGGCCAGGCGATAGCGAATGGCTGACCCTGAAAGGGCTGCGGATTTTGCAAACAGCACGTGTGGTGGCCTGTCCCCAAAATAAACATGGGGAGCCAGGTATGGCCTACACCATTGTTAAACCCTATCTGCAGCCTGAGCAAACAATTTTGCCTCTGAACCTACCCTTTGTGCGAGATCCGATACAGTTACAACAAGCCTGGACGATGGCAGGAGAAAAACTGGTGCCTCTTTTAGCTCAGAGCCAGGATGTGGCGTTTATTACCGAGGGCGATGCCAGTCTGTATAGCACCTTTAGTTATGTGGCTCAGTCAGTGCATCGTTTGGCTCCTACTGTCGCCATTACCACTGTGCCGGGAGTCTGTTCCCCGCTGGCAGCGATGGCGGCTCTAAACATGCCACTATCGTTGGGGTTAGAGAAAATCGCTATTCTTCCTGCGCTATACGATGTGTCTGAACTAACCCATACCCTCGAGTGGGCTGAAGTTGTTGTGTTGATGAAGGTGGCCTCAGTGTTTGGTCAGGTCTGGCACACTCTGAACGGTTTAGGATTACTGGAGCAAGCCAGCCTGGTGGAGCGGGTGGGTTCACCAGAGGAAAAACGATATCCTAGCCTGTTGAACCTGGCTGACTATAAACCACCCTATTTTTCAATTTTAATTGTGCGTCGCCATGACTATCGCTTCTAAAGCTTCTTTACAGCCAAAATCCAAAATTGTGATAATTGCTCCCACCCCGGCGGGCTGTTATCAGGCCTTGCAACTTTGGGATGGTTTACAGCCTCTGGAAGTGTGGACCCGAGAAAACACCCTGACTGCTGTGGAGACTTCTGAAGATCGTGTTGTTCAGGGCTATAGCGGTTCTCTGACCCCAGTGGTTGCCAATTGCTGGAGCCGAGCCAATCAGATAGTGTTTTGCTTGCCGGTAGGGGCCGTGGTGCGGCTGATTGCTCCACTACTCAGTAACAAATATCAAGACCCAGGGGTCGTGGCTATTGATGACGCCGGTCGGTTTGTTGTCAGCGTTAGCGGGGGCCATCAGGGTGGAGCCGATGCCCTAACCCGCCAATGTGCCGCGCTATTAGGGGCTGAGCCAGTGATTACGTCAGCGTCTGAAGGGCAACAGCTACCGGCTTTAGATCTGTTGGGAACCCCCTACGGATGGCAGCGGGGGGCCGGAGACTGGACCGAGGTCGCGTCTGCTTTAGCCCATCGACAGCCTGTCGTTGTTCATCAAACCTGCGGCTGGTCCCTGTGGCAACAGATGTTACCCGAAGATTCTCCTTTTTGCTTTGATGACCAAGAGACGATAGAGGCAAATGCTAAATCGGGGGCATTTCCAAAACTGTGGATTTCAGACCGGCTACCCCCTGTGCAAAATGCAAGAGATCAGGCTAGCCCCCTTCAGGTTTGCTGGCACCCGCGCACCCTTTGGTTAGGTCTAGGGTGTGAACGAGGGACATCCGCGCAGCTGATCGAAGACAGTATTCGGCAGATACTGTGCGATCGCAACCTGGCCTGGGAGTCTGTTGCTGGTATTGCCTCCATTGATCTCAAGCACGATGAAGTTGCCTTTCAAACCCTGACAGAACAGCACCACTGGCTCCTACAGGTTTTCAGCGCAGATCAACTGAGTGAAATTTCTGTGCCTAACCCGTCAGATGTGGTTGCCCAGGCGGTAGGTACCCCGTCTGTCGCTGAAGCGGCTGCCCTGCTTGTCGCCCAGAGTCAAGAGCTGGTCGTTACAAAACAAGTTTTCAAAGGTGATCAAGGAGCCTGCACCATTGCCGTTGCTCGCACTGTTCAAGAATATAGTCCCCGACCGGGTCATCTCTATCTAATTGGCTCAGGTCCTGGTTCTCTAGCACAGCTTACTGCAGCTGCGCGTAAGGCTTTGTTGGACTGTGATGTGGTAATTGGTTATGGTCTCTATCTGGACCTGTTGCGTCCCCTCTTCCATCCCAACCAGATCATTGAGACGAGCAAGATTACCCAGGAAGTACAGCGGGCAGAGCGAGCCGTAACCCTGGCTCAGCGGGGGCTAACGGTCGGTATGGTGTCCTCCGGCGACTGCGGCATTTACGGCATGGGAGGGCTGGTGATGGAGTGCCTGGTGCAGCGAGGTTGGGATGGTCATACACCAGGTGTTTCAGCCTTTCCAGGCATTACGGCACTCCAGGCGGTGGCAGCACGGGTGGGGGCTCCCCTAATGCACGACTTTTGTGCCATTTCTCTATCTGATTTGCTCACACCTTGGGAGGTGATTGAAAACCGTCTGGAAGCAGCGGCCCAGGGAGATTTTGTCGTGGCATTATATAATCCGCGATCGCAAACCCGCACTAAAGGTATCGAGATTGCCCTACAGATTCTGAGGCGGCACCGATCGGCGGATACCCCAGTTGCGATCGCTCGTTCTCTCTACCGTTCTGGAGAATCAGTCCGCTGTCTTACCCTGGAGGAAGTGGATGTTACTACCATTGATATGCTGACCGTGGTTCTCATCGGCAATGGCACCACATTTTTACACCAGGGTCACATGATCACCCCCAGGGGATACAAGGTAGATGCTGTATCCTAGCTGGGCCAACAACGACTCTAGCGGCAACCGTTACTATTAAGCACAGTACCAAACCTCTAAATCGGCTGCTGTATTTGAACAGATAAGCCTCACTCTTTCTTTAGTAACGGAACCAGATGCATCATGTAATTTTGTTTGCCAATGGAGACACCATTCATACGAAGAATGTCGTAAGCCGTAACCATATGAAAGTAAAAGTTTGGCATGAGAAAATCATTCACATAATCTCTACCAACCATCTCAAGGTAGAGACCCTTGCCTAGGTCAATGCGGCTAGTCTCACCTAGTTTTTCGTCTCCAACATTAATGCTGGCAAGAAGCTCTTTAGTATTCGCTATATGTTTGTATGCCTGTGCGAGAGAGGTAACTTCTGGGTTTAAATTATTCATCGGTTTGCCATCACACCACAAAGCAAAGTTGCGAGGTTGATTGCAGGTGAAAGCAACCTGTGTACCGAAAGGCAGCATATCAGCCACAATCCGCTTCTGCAGAAACAACTCACTATCACTAAAATGAGTCTGGGCTACTTGCAAGAGGTGTTCAAGAGTCGTTAGGCGACTTTGAAAGATTGTTTTGATTGAATCTATAGTCTGACTTTGCATTTTATGATTCCTAAAAACGTATAGCTGTTGCTAACCTTTACAGAGCCTAATGGTGTTTAAGATTGAGCCTTACAGTGGCTTTGCTATCTGAACACTATAGAAATTTACAGAGGGATCTAAAAAGAATCTAAAAGTCTGGAGATTGATTAAGCCCGGTCTTAGCCATCAGGAAATTGCCAGCAGGCGATTGCTTCTACATTTGAACTGCCACAGCGATGACAGGCTTCCTTTCCAGAGGCTACCCATTCGTCATCACACTGGCGACAATGGCAAAACACGTTATTACGGTTTGCCTCCGCCAGACAGCGTTGCCATTCTGCTAGCTCTGCAGGACTTAATTGCTGCGGCCAGCTGTTCTTTTCAGCCATCGGCTATCCTCCCTCAGACTTACTGATGCTGTTATCGTAAGCCAAGAAGATGAGCCATAGCATGGACAATCTTTACGGTTTTACACAGCACTGTGCAACCCTGCCAGATTGTGATGCACAGTGCTGTGTAAATCGCCTCACACCGTATCGATACTGCTCGCCTAAATCTTGAGCGAGCCTAAAGTGTCATTTCACCCACTTTTCTTAAGACTTTAACAACGGTGCCCAGGTCACCATCATTCAAAATATTGAGATGGTTTGACAATTGATAAGCAGGCGTCGGTTCTAGCTGTAACTTTAAGAAAATAAAACTCTCACCACTGCATAACAACCCATAGCTTGGCTGTTTGTTTTCCGGATTAGCCAGCATGTCAACGCTTGAGGAATACCCAAAGAGAGTGAGAACGTTGTCCGTTTGGCCTCTAAAACCCACACCTGTTTTATTTAGCCCATGAGTCAGTCCATCACCTCATCAATACAATTTCCCGTCCAGATTATTGGCGCAGGCCCCGGTGACCCGGAGCTAATCACCGTTCGTGGTCAGAAGCTTCTGGCGCAGGCCGATGTGGTTTTCTACACCGGGTCCCTGGTGCCCGAACAGATGCTGCAGCACTGTCTCCCCAATGCAACATTTGTCGACACCCGTTCCCACACGTTAGAAAGCTGGCTGCCGCAGCTGCAGGAGCATGTAAAGCAGAGCAAACGGGTGGTGCGTCTGCAGGATGGCGATCCGTGTTTGTATGGCGCACTCCATGAGCTAATGGCGTTTTTACTCAAGCACCAGATTGCTTTTGAGATTGTGCCGGGGGTGAGTGCTTTTCAGCTTGCCGCCGCTCGTTTACAGGTAGAGCTAACTGTGCCTCAGCTCGTCCAGAGCATTATTCTCACCCGAGTTCAGGGTCGCACCGATGTCCCCGGTAATGAAGATTTGGCCACTCTTGCTGCCCACCAAGCCTCGCTGTGTCTCTACCTGAGTGCCCGTCATGTGACCGATGCTCAGGCCAAGCTCATGGTCCATTATCCACCAGATACCCCCATTGCCCTGTGCTATCGCCTCGGCTGGCCTGATGAAGAAATTCATCTGGCACGGCTGGATGCCATGGCCGTTACCACCCAAGAAACTGGCCATGACCGCACGGTGCTCTATGTAATTAGCCCGGCCCTGGCCCAAACTGAAGCGCGATCGCAGCTTTACAATCCAGGTCACAGCCACCTTTTTCGCCCCCATTTAGCCAAGACGTGACCATCTGGCTCATTGGCGGCACCAGCGAAAGTCGCACCATTACCCAGCAATTGACCCAGCAAGGGATACCGTGGCTGGTGACGGTCGTTTCCCCCACCGCATCACGACTGTATACGGGGTTGCCAGGCCCGGTACAGGTGGGGGCATTAAATACAGCAGCGGTGGCAGCCCTCATTCGTCGGTATAGCATTCGAGCCATCGTCGACGCGTCCCATCCCTTTGCCACCGAGATTTCTAAACAGGCCATAGCTACCGGTTTGCCCTATCTGCGCTTTGAACGGCGATTGTGTACTCTAGAGCCGCCTGCCGAGTCTGTCCCCGATTTAGACACCCTTTTTCAGCCTCAATATTTAGAAAATCGTCGAGTGTTGCTCACCCTAGGTATTAAATCTTTGCATCGATTTCGACCCTGGCAACCGCGGGCTCACCTCTGGGCCAGAATTTTGCCAACGGCCCAACAGCAAGCAATCCAGGCCGGGTTTCAACCAGAGCAGCTAATTTGCGATCGCGCCCCCACCCATGCCCTAGCAGAACAAACCCTTTGGCAGCATCTGGGGATAGACACCGTAGTCACCAAAGCCAGCGGTGGCCCTGGCGGAGTGCCGCTCAAATTAACAGCAGCAAAAGCCTTAGGCGTCAGACTCTTAGTGATCGCCCGTCCTAAGTTGGCCTATCCCCAACAGACCCATGAGTTAGCTGAGGTCGTCACATTTTGTCGTCATACTCTTGAACCAGAGCGAAAATATTTTGAGTGAACTTTTCCATACTATATGTTGAACCTCCGCCGACTGACACCTTGTGCTTATGTTCAAAATCTTCGGCAGAAACCAGCTCAAAATATTTATAATTGACCTAGCCGTACCCCCAACTCACTGTCATTAGGAATAATTGAGTACGTTGAGTTGTAGGGCGGCGTTCCGGCCCTGCCCAGGGGGGTTTGGGGAACTCGGAGGGACCCCAAGCAACATCTTTAAACTCCCTACGATATTAGGAGAAACCATGGCCCGAATCGGGTACACACTGCCAGTCTTTGCGGTTGCTGCTGCTAAAGCCGCTCTCATCCATCTTCTTATCCAGCATGAAATGAGAGAACAACATGTTGGTGTTTGTTTATCAGATGATACACAAGAGATTCAAGTCAATATTGATTTGATTCCTGGTGAAGCTGCGATCGCAATCCACCAGGTCGCCAATATCGACTCCACCACGGCCCTTGGCATTTGTCTCAGTGACCCCGGCGACAATCTCGATTTGACTCGCTATACACCAATTTGGGCTTGGGTCAGCCTGAAAGAGAGTTGTGCAGATGTGGACGACAACCTGATTTTAGAAGCCGGTGAAGGAATAGGACGCATGGTTACCGGCGAACCCGCTTTCTATGCCTATGCTCGTAAACTGTTTGATGTGAATATTCGTCCTCTCATTCCGGCCCAGTATCAGGCCAGGGTGCGGATTATTTTGCCAGAGGGTCGCCGATTGGCCCAGCGTACTTCTAATGAAGCCTTTGGCATTTTAGAAGGATTAGCTCTTGTGGGTACCAGCGGTATCTCTCAGCCCCACTCATCTACTGACCAGCTAGAAGAGTATCGAGCTGGCCTGCAAAAGACGATCCAGACTACATCGCATCTGGTGTTTTGTATTGGTCACAATGGTCAGCATACGGCGCATCGATTAGGGATTGATGCGCAAAATGTTGTGCAAACAGGCAATTGGATGGGGCCAATGTTGGTGGAAGCAGGGTTACGGGGTGCAGACTCTGTTCTCTTGCTGGGGTATCACGGCAAGCTGATTAAGCTAGCGGGTGGCATTTTCAACACATCGAGTCATGTGGCGGATGGTAAGTTACCAATACTGGCAGCAGCTGTTGCGCAGGTTGAGGAGACTTCAGCTGATCATCTGGCGGTGATTCGGGCGGTGCTAGCGGCTCCTACGGCAGCAGCAGCCCATAAACTGTTGATGGAAGCAGATTTAGCGGACTCGGTATTTGGGTTGTTGGCAAAGCAAATTAGCGATCGCGCTCAGGCGTATATTCAGAAGTATGCCAATGTGCGGGTAGATGTGGGGACTGTGCTGTGCGATCGCAAAGGCAACATCATTGCCCAAGATACTCAGTTACACGCCTACTAATCTGGTGGATAGATCTTGCAAAGTATAGCAAACTGCTGAATACATTCAGCGCTTCAGTAAACACAGTTTTCCAGATCAAGATGATTGAATCAATCCAGCTTGGGGCCAGATCCGATGCACTTTATGTCATTAGACAGGCTGCAGTACATCTTATTGAACATCAAAAGACTCTTTGGTCACTCGATGAGTTGACCGCAGAACAGGTTTTTCATGGCTGCCAGAATGACAATATTGTTACAGGATACATAGAAGCTAAGCCTATAGCAGCTATGCTTCTTACTTATCACGATCCAACATTTTGGCCTGATGTACCCCCAAATCAAGCAGGCTTTATCCACAAGCTATCCGTAGTGCCAGATTATCAGGGGAAAGGAGTTGCGGCTCAAATGGTTAACTTTGCTAGGAATGAAGTAAAAAACAAAGAAATTCCCTGGCTACGCCTGGATTGTCATTCAGACAGAAATAGACTGCGAAATTTTTATGAGAGGCTTGGATTTAGATGTGTCAGAGAAGGTATTGCCGAAGCACATCCAACGGCTTTTTATGAAATAGGAGTATCTCTCTAGAGACAACATTCAATCGGGTTTAGACAAATGGGCTAGGGCATTGACAATGGCTGCAGCCACTGGCGACCCTCCTTTTCGTCCTTTCACCTGAATCTGGGGGACATCTACCTGGGCCAAAACCTGTTTGGCTTCTTTAACAGCAACAAAACCAACGGGTACCCCTATTACTAGGGCTGGTTTAACTAGTCCTTTATGAATTTGTTCTACTAACGCAAGCAGTGCTGTAGGTGCATTACCCACAACAAAAATGCCAGTGGAATATTGTTGAGTGAGGGCCAACATGCCTACAGCGGTGCGTGTGGTGGCAGCGCTGTCACCTCTAGGGGCAAAATCCTCTGGAACATAATCTAGGGCGCAGGCGATGGAGGTATGCCCGATTCCCTTGAGAACTCCCGTGATGCCCATTTGCACCATACGTACATCTACAATTACCGGCTGTTGTTGCTGAAGTGCAGTTATTCCAGCTGCGATCGCACCCTCACTAAACTCAAACAAATCCAACAGCTCAAAATCAGCGGTGGAATGAATGGCCCGGCGGATGATGGCATATTCCTCAGGCGACCAGTTATGGGGGCCAATTTCTCGGTCGATGATGGAAAAACTTTCGGCGGTGATGGGGTGCATAGGGAAAGGACGAAGGTGGCGGAATGGCAAACGTTGGATCCACCGTAGGGGCGTTGCATGCAACGCCCCAACGGTGGGTCGAAGGGGTTTGTTTAGGGGTTAGAAACTGGGCAAGGGGCGCGAATAAGTGTTAGGTCTC
>JBCDIX010000100.1:0-18874 GCA_038748405.1 Cyanobacteria bacterium P01_H01_bin.21
CATTTTTCCACTGAGCAATCACCTGATCGCTTAGCCATAGCGTTAAACTTCCTCGCTTCACCAAGGCAGCGTTATACTCAGACCAGTTGCGGAGTTTGTAGGTGCGTTTCATCGGTACCGTGTTTGTGTGGTAACTACACTTTACCGACTCCTACAGCTCCGCAGCTACCCTTATTCATGCAACAAAGCCCTTGATGACTGTAAGGTTGCAGCGTGAGAACAAGGTAGATGCTGAATAAAACTACTCACTGTCCAGTTTCGTTAGTAAGTGAAGGCTATGAATAGAACATTGATTTTACGACGAATGGTTCTGAGTGGCATGAGTTTTATACTGCTGTCTATGGGGTGTAAATCTGTTACTACATTAGAGTCTGAGCAGGAAATTGTTGAACTAGCAGCTATTAACTCAGTAGCTGCTTTAGGAAGGTTAGAGCCTGAAGGCTCTTTAATCAACGTTTCTGTGTCTAATGCTCAGGATAGTCGGGTTAATCAATTGTTTGTGGAAGAGGGTGATCTTGTTGAAAATGGTCAAGTGATTGCACTTCTACAAGGAGTTGAACGACGTATGGCAGATGTGCAGAGTGCCGAAGCTGAACTTCGGTTGCGAGAAGCCGAACTCAGAAAAGTATTAAAAGGTGATGCTAAACAGGCCCAGATTAAGGCCCAAGAATTTAAGATTGATGAACTTCAAGCCCAGATTGAAGCTGAGAGAATACAGCGGGAAGCGGCAATTCGTTCCTCTGAAGCAACCTTTAGAGAGGCAAAATTAAGACTGGAGCTGCTTCTTGAGCTTCAGTCTAAAGGAGGGCTGACAGCATTGGAGGTTAATCAAGCTGAGCTTGATGTTGAAACAGCTACAGCAACATTAATTGAACGACAAGCCGCTTTACAACAAACAGTGACTACTCTGGAAGCTTTAATTAGCCAGGCCCAAGCAGACTTACTAGCCCTGAAGGAGATACGACCGTTAGATGTGGAAATAGCTCAAGCAAATCTCGATAAAGCTAGAATTGAGATAGAGCAACGACAAGCTGATTTAGAAGATGTACGAGTGCGAGCTCCAGCATCAGGACAAATCTTACGGATAAATACTCACGTAGGTGAGCAAGTGAATACCTCTCAAGGAATTGTTGAATTGGCGCAAACTCAACAAATGTACGCAATTGCTGAGGTTTATGAAAGTGATATTGTTAGGGTCAATCTTGGACAATCAGCTAAAATCATTAGCAATCATGGGGCATTTGAAGGAGAGTTGCAAGGCGTCGTTGAAAATATTGGTCTCCAAATAGGTCGTCGCACCGTGAAGTCTGAAGCAGAAAGTGGTCCTAACCAAGATCAAGATACGCGAATAGTGGAAGTCAGAATTCGTATTGATCCAGTAGATAGTGTAAAAGTGTCTAACTTTACAAATATGCTGGTTCAGATTTCTATTGATACAGTTTCACAATCTCGGAGAGAGGATACTTTATGATAATATCATGGTTAAAAAAAAGGGCTTTAAATGAAAGGTCTGTAGACTTTTCATTTTACCAAAAAAAAATCTCTTTTGATATTCCATTGGCTTGGTCCCAACTATCGCATCAAAAAGTGCGATTAGCTGTTGCCATTGGAGGCATTGCCTTTGCCAATATTTTGATTTTCATGCAGTTAGGATTTCGCGCACTATTTACAGAGGGAGCTACTCTGATTGCCGATAATTTACATGGAAATTTATTTGTTATAACGCCTCAGACGGATTTTATTGGTAGTGGTAGTTTTGAACGAGTGCACCTCTTCCGAGTAGCAGCTATTGAAGGCGTTGAATCTGTGACTCCTCTATATGTAGATTACGGCCGCTGGTCTTACTCCCAAGAGATCGGCACATTCGCTGGCCGGGTTTTAGCCTTCAACCTAACCAAACCCACTCTTAATCTTCCAGAAGTAAATCAACAGTTGTGGAAATTAAAGCAAGCTAATACAGTTTTAGTTGATCGCCAGTCTAAACCAGCAGAATTTGGACCTGTTGTACAACGATATGAGCAAGATGAGAATTTCTCAGTTCTACTAAGAAATCGACGGGTAATTGTAATGGGCCTTTTTAATTTAGGCAGCTCTTTCTTTCGTAGTGATGGAAATATCATCATGAGTGAAGAAAATTACCAAGAAATATTTGGTGTCGACGCTTTGGATGAAATTAGTATTGGAATTATTACCCTCAAACCAGATGGGAAGTTATCTTCTGTTCAAGCAGCAATTAATAATGCTATACCAGCTTTAGAAGCTCTGAATCGAGAGGAGCTTATTTCTAGAGATTTACAGTTTCAAGAGCAAAATCCAGCTGGGATAATTTTCTCTTTTGGAGCAGTTATGGGATTTATCGTTGGTGTTGTGGTAGTTTATCAAGTACTTTATTCTGATGTTACAGACCATTTGCCTGAATATGCAACCTTAAAAGCCATTGGGTTTTCAGATAGAGCCCTGCTAGTTGTTATTTTTCAAGAGGCACTGATATTAGGGGTCTTGGGTTTTTTGCCAGGATTAGGGATCTCAGTTTGGATGTATAGGTTTCTAGCACATATCACACGTTTACAGCTAGTAATGCGGTTGAACGTATTGTTAACAGTATTTATTCTAACAATTACAATGTGTCTTCTTTCAGCAATGATTGCTTCTAGTAAGCTGCGTGCAGCTGACCCAGCAGATATATTTTCTTGAGGCTAAGTTGATGGAAGCTGTTGTTAAGGTTCAAAATCTAACGCACTTTTTTGGTAAAGGTATACTGCGTAAACCTATTCTTTTAGATATTTCCCTCTCTATTTTTGCAGGAGAAATAGTAATTTTGATGGGGCCATCTGGGAGTGGTAAAACTACTTTGCTAACTTTAATTGGTGGACTAAGAGCGCTTCAGGGAGGCGATTTATCAGTTCTTGGTTATTCTTTCAAAGGGGCAACTAAAGGACAGCTTCGAGAGATTCGTAGTCAAATTGGATTTGTTTTTCAAGATCATCATCTTCTTAAGTGTTTGACAGCTCAACAAAATGTGATGATGTCGCTAAAATTGCATAATCAATTATCTTTACAACAACGGCGGGAGCAAGCGACCTTAATGTTAAATGCTGTAGGCCTGGGCAATCGTATTAATTTCTTACCTGAAAATTTATCTGGTGGACAAAAACAACGAGTTGCGATCGCAAGAGCCCTAGTCACTCAACCTAAACTAGTGTTAGCTGACGAACCTACTGCTTCTCTAGACAGTCAAACTGGTCGAGATGTAATAGAAATTATGCGAGAGTTATCGAGGGAGCAAGGATGTAGTGTTCTTCTGGTAACCCATGATAATCGAATATTAGACATCGCTGACCGTATCATTCAAATGGAAGATGGACGATTAAAAGTTCATTAGTCAATCAAGCTTGAATATTATGGTTTTCTTTTCTGGTATTTGGTTATGAGCTAAATAATAGTGTGATAATACTTTAGAAAAAGTAAACATACTTGACAGTGAATAGTTTTTTTAACACGGCCACGCAAATATCATATGAAATAAAGAATCTATTTCAGCAGAGCTCTTAGTTGTTTAAACGAATTTTTAACTAAATGAATAATGTAAGGCTGTGTGTAAAGTTATGATGCTGACATCAATGAATTTGTATATTGAAGTACGCCATGAGTAAATGGATAGTCTGCCCATATCCGAGATCGCAGCCTAAACTTAGATTATTGTGTTTTGCCTATGCAGGTGGTTCTGCCTGGATGTTTCGCTCCTGGGCAAAACAACTTCCTGATATAGTTGAACTATCTGCTATTGAGCTACCTGGGCGAGGAAAACGTATGGCTGAGCCAGCTTTAAATCGAGTGTCCTCAATTGTTGAAAATCTGGGGCCTGAGCTACTGCCTTATCTCAATATTCCATATGCCTGCTTTGGCCATAGTTTAGGTGCACTCGTTGCCTTTGAAATATGTCGTTGGTTACAAAATACTACTCACATTAGTCCCTTTCATCTCTGGGTTTCAGCTTCTCAAGCACCCCACTTGCCAACCACAAAATCCCCAATGCACACTCTACCCGACGCAGATTTTATCAATGAACTAAAACGCTATAAGGGTACACCTACCAGCATTTTGAACAATGCAGAAATGATGACATTTGTGCTACCTATTCTCCGCGCTGATTTCACCGTCCTAGAGACCTATCAATATCAACCAAGTGAACCCTTGAATTGTCCGATCACAGGCTTTTGGGGACAACAAGATCCAATTGTTAGTCAATCAGAGGTAGCCGCTTGGCACATTCATACCCGAGACTTTTCGTTAGAAGCAATAGATGGGGATCATTTCTTCATGCAACATCCATCGTTTCTAAAACGACTATTACCTCAACTGACACGTTAATTTGTCTGTTTAGACTAATAATCTATTGCTAAAGTTTCAACATTTTGCCTTCAACCATGCTGAGAATTGTCCATGCAATCGCGATCTTACATCTGAAAGCTTTTCACCGATTTCCCAGATATCCTGAGTTGAACGTCTTAGACGCTTTCGGATTTCTCCCGTACCGGTTGGATAATCGAGCTTTGTGAAGCGTTCAATACGGTATATGTCCTGACCGAATTTTCGAAAGTTATTTCATAACCCTACGATACTGACTAGGCGTAACCTGAAACTTCTTCTTAAAGGCAACGACAAATGAGCTTCGACTGGCATATCCGACACAATGAGCAGTTTCTTGAATATTGAGCTGACCTGTTTTCAGTAATATTTGAGCTTGCTCCATGCGGTAATCATGTAGATAACCAAAAATAGTATTGTCAAAAACTTTGCGGAACCCTTGCTTTAGTCTTCGCTCATTAAGCTGGACTTGTTTAGCAAGCTTTGGCAAGGAAGGCGGGTTGGTCATTGTTTGAATCAAAATGTCTCGCGCTTGGTAAATACTATCAAGTTCTTTTGAGGTGAGTTGCTTTGGTAGAGGCTTGGTATTTCTAAGAATCTGATCAAAGTATAAGGCCAGTAGCTCAAGAACCTTACTCTCTAGATAAAACTGATGCGTAATACCTTTGTAAGGCTTTAAAAACATCTGCTGAAGAACATGTTGCTGGGCGGGCGTAATTGTATCAATATGATTTAAGAAGGCCTGCTCGGGATTCTCTACAGCATTTTTGATATCCGTAGGTAGCTCTTGCAATTGGTCTCTGAACGTAAAGATCAATTTAGGAAAGATATAAATTTTTACGGCATGGATACGCTGCCTATCTGAGAATTCTTCAATTTCAATTGAATTGGGTAAGTAGTATAAATAATTCCTCCCTGCTATCTTTTCTTCTGTTTGTGCGAGGCCATTGTTGCTGATTCTGCTGCCTCCTGATAAGTAGAAGGACAGAATGATGGGCATATTCTCTGCATTTTGAATATGTTGAACATGATGCGATCTATGGTGGATATCGATAATTTGTAACCACAGGCCAGGCCGAAGCTGTACAGCTTGAGCATATTTATACTCTAGCTTTTGTTGTACGCTGCAGCAGTCTTTAGACTTTTCTCCAAAATTAACTACCAGGCTATTGGCAAAATGGTTCTCCATAATGGCAAGTTTTTTCTTCTGTCGGAATTTTAGAAATCTGCTCTGTAAGGGGCTGTAGCAATGATTCCACGCTAAAAGTACAGTATTCTAATTGATAACTAATTTCAATAATGATATTTTGTTAAGAGACTTTGGCAGTACTTTGCACGTTCTCTAAATTTGCTTGGGCAAAAAAGAACAGGTCCATTAAATCCAGGTGTTGGAGTTTTTAGGGTTTAAATAGTGCTTGATTTAAAGTAGGCTCAAAAAAACTACACCATTATTAATGTCATAGGTTCACGACAAAAAGTCTAAAATCTTATTTCACATAATCTATTATAAGGAAGTGTCTCCCTTAGAGTGTTGGATTACTGGATTCACGAGTTTACTTGTAATAATGGATGTTCAATTAGAGCGTACCCACGTCCAAATTTAATAGTTTTTCCTTTTGAGTCAAATAACTCAGCTTGAGATGGCAGCAGAATTACGTTCAGATATGCTCTGGCATTTGAAAAATGTTTTCTCTGTTACCTTAAAAATTTGGCAAATATGTAAGATCAGGATATTTGTTCTGGGACGATTAGAAATTTCAATTCGTGTTCATAATGGCACAAAGAATTAAACGCTGTCTTGTGGCTATGTGTAAAGACTAACTGTCTGATAGTGCATTATGCAACGACCAAAGTGTTTGAGAGTTGACATATCTATACAAATGCAATTAATTCTCATTTGTATAGATATGTCGTATACGACTTCTAGCATGCCTTGAATCAGGATTATTTTGGCTTCTGGAGAAAATCTAACCTAATCTATTCAGCATGACTTGGCTAGAGCTTATATTTCTTCGGCTTTCAGCTGAATTGACAATATTAACGTTGATGCTGATTGTGGGGCTTTTCAAATATGAACAGGCTCCTGTCTTAAAAAATATAAATAGGAATAGATTGCATTAATTTTGTTGCGAAAATGGGCTCAACTGTGGATAATAGGTGTAGATATACGCATGTGTTCTCTGCAGCTAGTTCCTGAAAATGAATTTTGACTAAAATAGCCTCTATCTCCCTCAATATGCTAATCTCCGTGCAAGTATTTGGATGTCTTGAAAACAGGGACTTTCAGTATTTTGGATGGGCTAGAGTGTTCGATATAGGCATCTGTGTATGGGAATAGGTAGACTCATAAAAAATAGCTTTGGATTGGCGAAAGACGTCTGGGATATATTGGTGTTGGCTAGATATAGGTGACTAAGCTACTTGATACTACATTTCTCCAGGCTCGTTAATTCTTCTTTCAATAATTTACTTTTGAAAAAACTGAGAAATTTATTTGCAAAGCTATGGGGAAGCCTTTAAAGCTGTGTTTTCGTCTTGTAGTCGAGGATTGCAGAGTGCTTACTGTTGTCTTTGTTTGGCTAGCGACTCCCTACAATACTTGTGAAATTTGCTTTTATGATTCAAACGCGCTCTGTGAGCAGATCTGACTACGTTTTGATGCGACTAAAAGCTTGATAAATGATTTGATTTCTGAATATTCTTGTACGATTCACTAGTTTGGTTATTTTTAACTTACTCTTTTTCTTTCTCTCAGATTTAAGAGGGTTCGAAAGAAGTCTACTGAGCCTGTGGTTAAAGGGCTTGAATGTTTTGTATTGTCGATATCCATAATTTTCTAATGCAAGGTTTTTAGCTGAGATTTGGATTTGTGGACGGATATTAATGAATAGGAATCACAGTATGAGTCCATCTACCCGCAAACTTGTAAATGAAATGAGTACCCTGACAGATTTGTTGAGTTGGCGTTCACAATCTCAGCCAAATCGGTCTACGTACACATTTTTGGAGGATGGTGAAGCCAGTGATGTTTCCATTAACAATCGGGAGTTGGAGCAGCAAGCTCAGGCGGTCGGAGCATATTTGCAGTCTCTGAATTCTGCTGGCGAGAGAATTTTATTGTTGCTTTCGCCAGGACTAGATTACATTGCAGGTTTTTTCGGATGTATGTATGCAGGCGCAATTGCGGTCCCTGTTTATCCACCTCGTGCAAATCGAAGACTGTCTCGCTTGCAGTCTATTGTTAAAGATGCTCAGCCTAAAATTGTCCTTACTACAGGTGGTCTTCTGGCCAACCTCCACTCAAAGGGACAAAATCCGCTCGGTCATGAGAACTTGACTTGGGTTGCTGTGGATGAGATTGATGTTGATTTAGCTAGCCAGTGGCAGTCTCCTTCCCTCAATAAAAATTCCCTGGCGTTTCTACAATATACTTCTGGTTCGACAGCCGCACCCAAAGGGGTGATGGTGTCCCATCATAATCTCTTGCAAAACCTAGAGCTAATTGCTCAACACTTTGGGGCATCATCCCAGAGTCGTGGAGTAGCGTGGTTGCCACCGTATCATGATATGGGACTGATTGGAGGTATTCTTCAGCCTCTTTATTCCGAATCGCACATTGTTTTGATGTCGCCTGTGGCCTTTCTCCAGCAACCCATGCGTTGGTTACGAGCGATTAGCCACTTTAAGGCCCATATTAATGGCGGTCCAAATTTTGCTTACGAACTTTGTCTCGACCGAATTACTTCAGAAGCAAAAGCGGAGCTAGATCTGAGTAGCTGGGACGTAGCGTTTACTGGCGCAGAACCTGTACGGGCAGAAACTCTTGATCGGTTTGCTAAAACCTTTGAGTCTTGCGGATTTCGTCGAGAAGCTTTTTATCCTTGCTACGGGATGGCAGAGGCAACTTTATTTATTAGCGGTGGACGAAAAGAAGCTTTGCCGGTTTATCAATCAATCAAGACTACAGCCTTGCAGGAGCAACAGATTGTCCATTTAGATCGGCCAGAAGAAGGTAGCTCTATTGTAGTTGGCTGTGGTCAGGCTCCTCCTTCCCAAGAAATTGTAATTGTCAATTCAGAGACCTGTTATCGTTGTCAACCAGATCAAGTTGGCGAAATTTGGGTGAGGCATTCCTCCAGTATTGCCCAAGGTTATTGGAATCAACCTAAAAAAACTCAGGCAGTATTCCATGCACATCTTGCCGATACTGGGGACGGACCATTTCTAAGGACAGGAGATCTGGGTTTTTTACATGAAGGCGAACTGTTTATAACTGGACGGTTAAAGGACCTGATTATTATTCGAGGTCGTAACTACTATCCTCAAGATATTGAGTTGACTGTTGAGCAATCTCATCCAGTGCTGCGGCCAGGGAGCGGTGCTGCCTTTTCGGTTAAGGTTGATGCTCAAGAACAGTTGGTTGTTGTTCAGGAAGTACATCGTCGTGGGTTACGAAATCTTGATGTTCCAGCGATTGTCCAGGCAATTCGGCAGGCAATTGTGGAACACCATGATCTAAAAGTGTACGCAATTCTGTTACTGAAAACGGGCAGCATTCCTAAGACCTCTAGCGGTAAAATTCAACGCTATGCCTGTAAAGCGGGATTTCAGGCGAATACTTTAAAGGTGGTGGGTGACTGGTTAGAAAATCCCCGCTATAAGGCTGGTGTGATGCAGCTAGAAACAGATGTAGAAGCCCTAGCGCAGCACATTGTAGAGGCGCACCCAACAGGCCAATCCATTGCTAATGAAATTCCTCAAGCTGATGGGGTACCTATCTCTAGTGCAACGGTTGAAACATGGCTGACAACTCGGATCGCTCGCCACCTAAATGTTGATCCGAGTGCAATAAATATCTATGAACCATTCTCTAGTCATGGTCTTGACTCAGCGGCAGCGGTGAGCCTTTCTGGAGAATTGGAGGAATGGTTAGGTCGGCGACTGTCGCCGACGCTGATTTATGACTATCCCTCCATTATTCAATTGGCTCAATATCTAGCTACAGATACTCCTTTGACAGATACTGTAAATGGAGCTGAGGTGGCAACTGGCTTCTCTATCAATCAACAAGAAGCTATTGCCATCGTGGGGATGGGATGTCGGTTTCCAGGGGCTGATTCTCCAGAGGCGTTTTGGGAGTTGTTGGGTCAGGGTCAAAGTGCAGTTACCCAGGTCTCTAAGGAGCGGTTGGCACTAGAATCTGACGCCGATGCCTGGGGTGGCTTTTTAGAGGCAATTGATCGGTTTGATGCAGCGTTCTTTGGAATTGCTCCGCGAGAAGCTGAGAAAATTGACCCTCAACAGCGGTGGCTACTGGAGGTTGCTTGGCAGGCTCTAGAGTTTGCTGGTCAGTCTCCAGCCCAGCTTTCGGGTAGCCAGGCTGGTGTATTTATAGGGATTAGCAACAATGACTATGCCCGCAGACTAATGGCTAACCCTAACCATGTGGATGCCTATGTGGGTACTGGCAATGCCCTGAGCATTGCGGCAAATCGTCTTTCCTATGTATTGAATTTGCAGGGGCCGAGCCTGGTAGTTGATACGGCCTGTTCTTCTTCTCTAGTGGCGCTACATCTGGCCTGTCAGAGTCTAAGGCGACAGGAGTGTAATTTGGCCCTAGCTGGGGGGGTTAATGCGCTGTTATCGCCTGAGCTGACCGAGGCATTTTCTCAGGCTCAGATGATGGCGGCTGACGGTCGTTGTAAAACTTTTGATATCGACGCTGATGGATATATTCGCGGCGAGGGCTGTGGTGTTGTTGTCTTAAAGCGTCTGAGTGAGGCTCGCGCTAATGGAGACCTTATCTTAGCTATTGTGCGGGGCTCTGCTACCAACCAAGATGGTCGCAGTAATGGGTTAACAGCTCCCAACGGTCCGGCCCAGCAGGCGGTGATTCGTCAGGCCCTGGCTGATGCCAATGTGGCACCGGCTGAGGTTCAGTATGTTGAGACTCATGGTACAGGTACACCGCTGGGCGACCCGATTGAGGTAGATGCTATCCAGGCTGTTTTGTCTGCGGGACGCTCTCCAGAAGCAAAATGTTATTTGGGTTCGGTAAAAACCAATGTCGGTCACCTAGAGTCAGCGGCAGGTATTGCTGGGCTGATTAAGGGAATATTGGCGCTGCAGCATCAGCAGATTCCTCCCCATTTAAATCTGAAGCAGTTAAATCCTTACATTAAGCTAAACCAGTCGACGTTTAATATTGCTACTGAGCCACAGCATTGGTCAGCAGAGAATCCGCTACAGTTTGCGGGAGTGAGTTCCTTTGGCTTTGGGGGGACCAATGCCCACGTCATTCTTGAAGCGGCTAGCGGCGCTGTCGGGGTAAAACAGTCCCCACATGCTCAACAGGCTCGGCCAGAGCGACCCTGGCAGTTGCTGACCCTGTCTGCCAAGACTGAACCAGCTTTGCAGGAACTAATTCAGCAGTATCAGAACTTTCTATCGCAGGCGAATACCGCGCTAGCTGATATTTGTTTTACAGCGAATACGGGGCGGGCTCATTTTTTCCATCGGGTTGCGATCGCAACATCCTCCAAATCTGATCTCCAAAATCAGCTGGCCAAACTTTTAGAGGGGCGCTCCGATGCGGGAGAGATGACCAGCGAAGAATCAACCAGCTCCTCTCCTAAAATTGCCTTTTTGTTCACGGGACAGGGGGCACAGTATGTACAGATGGGGCGACAGCTTTACGATACTTGTCCTAGCTTTCAACAAATCTTAAAGCAATGCGATGAGATTCTGCATGATGAGCTAGGGGAATCGCTTCTGGCAGTGCTTTATCCGCCAAATAACGAGCAGACACAGCGGGTTAACCAAACCCGCTACACTCAGCCTGCCCTGTTTGCCCTAGGATATGCCTTGGCAGAACTCTGGCGGTCTTGGGGAGTCAAACCCGATGTGGTGATGGGCCACAGTGTCGGTGAGTACGTGGCGGCCTGTGTGGCCGGAGTGTTTGATCTGGCCACAGGCTTAAAACTGATTGCCGCTCGGGCCAGGTTAATGCAATCACTCCCCGCCGGAGGTAAGATGGCTGTTGTTTTTGCTGAGGCCTCGCAGGTAGAGCGTGCGATCTCGTCCCACAACACCGTAACCCTGGCCGCTATTAATGGCCCCAAATCTGTTGTTATTTCCGGTCAAGGGCAGGATATTGATGCCTTGGTGAAAAAAATTGAGCATCAGGAGATACGTACCCGTGAGTTAAGCGTATCCCATGCCTTTCATTCTCCCCTGATGGCACCAATGCTGGCTGAATTTGAACAAACGGCTGAGCAACTGACCTTTAGCGCTCCTCAAATTCCTTTGATTACCAACGTCACAGGAGAACTTTGGCCAGCGGATACTATACCGGATACAAATCATTGGCGGCACCATGTGAGTGCTCCTGTACAGTTCTATGCTGGAATGCATACCCTGAAGCAGCAGGGATGTAACTGCATTGTTGAAATCGGCCCCCATCCCACACTCTTGGGGATGGGGCAATATTGTTGGTCAGATGATCAAACGAGTCTCTGGCTGCCGTCCTTAAAACAAGGTCAGCCAGATTGGCCGTTATTATTGGAGAGTTTGGCCCAGCTTTATGTCCGAGGAGTGGAGATTAACTGGTGCGGGTTTGAACAAGACTATCAGCATCGTCGTGTGGCTTTACCCACCTATCCATTCCAGCGTCAGTCTTATTGGCTGTCTTCACCAGAGGCGATTCAGCGTACGGTGTCTATAACGGGGCATCCACTGTTGGGACAGCGGTTAGGATCGGCACTGAAGGAAATCCAGTTTGAATCTCGGTTGAGTTCTAATACGCCTAATTTTTTAGAGCATCATCAGGTGTTTGGGGTTACCGTTCTACCGGCAACCGGATATTTAGAAATGGCGCTAGCAGCTGGCGCTATAGCCCTAAAGACGACGACGCTGGTCCTAGAAGATGTTGTTGTCCAAGCAGCACTAATGTTTGCTGAGTCTACGCCGCCACAAACGGTGCAGACAATTGTTACGCCAGCGGACAAGGTAAGGTTTGAAATTTTCAGCGTTGATCAGAGTGAGAATCCTGTCGAGACAGGCGCTGAAAAAGCTTGGACGTCCCACGCCAAGGGAAATATTAGACCAGGGACAGACACGACCAATCCTGCTGACCTGACGCAGCTGCAGGCTGAGTGTAGAGAGGTCGTTGATGTCAAGCAATACTATGAATCATTGTGGTCTCAGGGGCTTGAGTATGGAGTAAATTTTCAGGCCATCGAACATCTATGGTGCTCAGATGGACAGGCGTTAGGATACATTTGTCTGCCTAAGGAATTGGCGGCTGAAGCAGGGCAGTTTCATATTCACCCAGTACTACTGGATGCCTGTTTCCAGACCATAGCTGCCGTATTGAAAACCCACGATAATTCTCTTACCTATTTACCGACGCTGATTAAGCAGTTAAGTGTCTTTAATCTTCCTGAAGAGAATGTGTGGTGTCATGTGCAACTGCGTAAGCAGTCTAAAACTCGGGGAATTCAAGTTGATTTAAGCGTTTGGGACAGCGAAGGGCGCGCCGTTGCTAGTATCAAGCAGCTGCACCTGCTATCGGTGACTCCAGAACGACTGTTTGGCACATCCTATCAGTCGAACTGGCACGACTGGCTCTATCAGGTAGACTGGCGGCAGCAGGACCACTATGACAAGCCTGCTCATCAGCTTGCACCAACCGTTGTTGAGGAGTCTCTGACGACGACTGTTGACGCAATGCTTGCTCAACGGGATGCCTCTGATGCAGACCAAACTGTGGCTCAAACCCCGGTTAATCTGGTGCAGCCTACGGGTAGATGGTTGATTTTTGCTGACGATCGAGGCGTGGCGTCGTCGCTATTGGAGCAATTTCAAACAGCCGGGGCGAATTGTTTTTTAGTGAATCCAGGCAAAAATTATAACCAGATTAACGCCAGCACGTTTACTATAAATCCTGCCCATCTAGAAGATTTTCAACAGCTGCTTCAGGAGATACTCACTGATGGTTTGCTGCTCCAGGGAGTTGTTCATCTTTGGAGTTTAAATTCCCAGGTTGCACCTCATCTGAGTACGGCGGATTTAGAAGCTGCGTCCGTTGAAAACTGTGGCAGTGTTTTACATTTAGTGCAAGCCCTGGGTCGCAGCCGGATGCAGCTGGTTCCTCTTTGGCTGGTTACCCAAGGAGCGGTTGCATTGGCTGGTGAAACACTGCCCGGACTGGCTCAGTCGCTGCTGTGGGGGATGGGGCGTACTCTTGCGTTAGAGCATCCAGAAATCGGAGGTTTTCGGGTTGATTTAGACCCTGATGCTGAGCTAGCCGCTCTAGGTCCCATGCTCTTTAGGGAGCTTCACTCAAGCCGAACTGAAGCTCAGGTGGCCCTGCGTCGTCAGGGGCGATATGTAGCTCGTCTGCAGCGCTATGGGTCAGCATTAATGGACAATAACAATAATATGTCCTGGCGATTGGCCATGGCTAACCAAGGTACTTTAGAAAATCTGCAGCTACAGCCTCTAGCACGTCAGGCTCCCCTGGCAGGTGAGGTCGAAATTCAGGTGCGTGCAACGGGGCTCAACTTTTTAGATGTGTTAGATGCATTGGGATTGCTGCCCTTTGAGCGAGGTTGGTTTGGAGCTGAATGTGCTGGCGAAGTGGTGGCCGTTGGTCAGGGGGTGGAAGAGTTTCAGATTGGGGATACGGTAGTTGCAATCGCGCCTGCCAGCTTTAGTCAATACGTTACGGTGACCAAAGACCTGATTGCTCCTAAACCTGTTGAACTTTCGTTTGAGGCAGCCGCGACGATCCCCGTTAATTTTTTGACTGCCTATTATGCTCTGTGGCAGGTGGCCAAGCTGTCTCCAGGGGATCGGGTGCTGATTCACGCGGCGGCCGGAGGTACAGGTATGGCCGCGGTGCAGCTGGCACAGCTGGCAGGGGCAGAGATTTTTGCTACAGCCAGTCCTGAAAAATGGGAGACATTACGCTCCTTAGGGGTGACCCACATCATGAATTCCCGCACGTTGGAATTTGTAGAAGAAATCCTGACCTTAACTGAGGGCCAGGGGGTGGACTGTGTCTTTAATTCCCTGGCAGGAGAGTTTATTCCAAAGAGTCTATCGGTGCTCAGCAAAACCGGCTGTTTTATCGAAATTGGTAAGAATAATATTTGGGACTCAGAACAGGTTTACCAGATCAGACCCAATGCTCACTATGCTGTTGTCGATCTCTTCCAGTATTCTTACCAAGACCCGCCTGCGATTCAGGCTATGTTGCAAACATTGTTCAAGTTGTTTAGCACAGGCGATCTGAAGCCTCTGCCATTGACCGTTTTCCCAATTGAGTCCGTGACTGACGCTTTTCGCTATATGCAGCAGGCCAAACATGTGGGCAAGGTGGTGGTGACTCAGCCAGCTAAAACGGTACCTCAGCCGCTTGTTGTCGATGCAGAAGGCACTTATTTGATTACCGGTGGACTAGGAGGCCTGGGTCTGCTGTTGGCGGAATGGCTGGCGGCTCAGGGAGCACAGCATATTATGTTGCTGAGTCGACACCAGCCCAGAGCTGAGGTAGAGGAGCAGCTTTCTGCACTAAAAGCCGCAGGGGTGCAGGTGATTGTGGTTCAGGCAGATGTGACTCAGTCCGTGCAGCTGGCTCAGGCCCTCGCACAAGCCCCGTCACCCCTACGGGGAGTAATTCACGCTGCTGGGGCGTTGGCAGACGGGATTTTGCAACAGATGCCCTGGCAGCAGTTTTCCTCAGTATTGGGGCCTAAGGTTATGGGTGCCTGGAATCTACATCAGCTTACCTGCGATCAATCCTTAGACTTTTTTATTCTCTTTTCATCGGCGGCATCCCTGTTGGGGTCTCCAGGCCAGGCTAACTATGCAGCGGCCAATACGTTTCTCGACGCCTTAGCTTACTATCGTCAATCTCAGGGCTTAGCTGGTTTGAGCCTTAACTGGGGAGTGTGGACTGACGTTGGATTGGCAGCGAAAAAACAGATAACGACTCAGATGGCCTTTAAGGGCGTGGAGGCGATTACGCCTCAGACAGGAGAGCAAACATTTATGACATTGTTTTCTCAACAGCAGATTTCACAAATTGGTGTGTTGCCGTTGAACTGGCCTCAGTTTTTGGCTCAGTGGCCGACAACAAAATCGTTCTTTGCAGACTTTATTGTTCAGGAGACTGCGCCGCTAGCTCAGCGGGCTGAATTTCTGCAGCAGTTAGAAACTGTGCCGAAGACAGAATGGCAGTCTTACTTAGCCCAACATCTTCGGCAGCAGATAGCTACGGTACTGGGGTTCTCTTCTGTGGAAGAGGTGGATTTGCGTCAGGGATTTTTTGATTTGGGGATGGATTCGCTGACGGCAGTGGAGTTAAAGAATAGACTACAAGCAAGTTTGGATTGTTCTTTACCCACTACGCTAGTGTTCGATTATCCCACCGGTAGGGCCGTAGTCGATTATCTGGCCCAAACTGTTCTTGGATTAGCCCCAGCTGCTGTTGAATCCTCAGAACAAAATGTTGATGATGTTGAAGCGCCTCAGGATGCCTTAGCCAACCAGGTAGAAACACTCTCGGAGACAGAAATTGCCGCTCTGCTGCAGCAAGAATTGGTAGCGATTGAACAGGAGAAGCAAGCATAATGCACAACAACGCCGAGAAACAGGACTATCGCACCCTTATGTCTAAGGCTCTTCTGGAGCTAAAAGACATGCGCACAAAATTGGGAGCTGTTGAAGCCGCTAGAACAGAGCCGATTGCAGTTGTTGGCATGAGCTGTCGCTTCCCAGGGGGAAGCGATCATCCCGATGCCTTTTGGACACTTTTGCAGCAAGGACAGGATGGGATTACTGAAGTTCCCCGAGATCGCTGGGATATTGATTCATTCTATGATCCTGACCCTGATACACCTGGCAAGATAGCTAGTCGTTATGGAGGATTTATCGAGCAGCCGCAGCTATTTGATGCTGAGTTTTTTAGCATTGCACCCCGGGAAGCGTCTAGTCTCGATCCCCAACAGCGTTTGTTGTTAGAAGTGAGTTGGGAAGCACTAGAACATGCTGGAATTGTCCCAGAAAGTTTGGATGGCAGTCCTACGGGGGTTTTTGTTGGCATTTGCAGCAATGACTACTCTCAGCAGTTGCTCAATCAAGATATCACTCAGATTGATGCCTATTTGGCAACTGGCAATTGTCACAGTGTTGCCGCTGGTCGTTTGTCCTATGCCCTAGGGCTAAAGGGACCCAGTTTGGCGATTGATACGGCGTGTTCGTCATCTTTGGTGGCGGTTCATGTAGCGATTCAGCATCTGAGGGCAGGGGAATGCAATCTGGCGCTTGTAGGGGGGGTCAACTGTTTACTTTCACCGGAGTTTAGCGTTAACTTCTCTAGAGCTCACATGCTGGCAGCAGATGGTCACTGTAAGACCTTTGATGCCTCAGCAGATGGATATGTGCGCTCTGAGGGATGTGGTGTAGTTTGTCTCAAGCGGCTATCGGATGCAGAAGCGGCAGGCGATCGTATTTTGGCCGTTATCCGAGGCTCTGCTATTAGTCAAGATGGTGCCAGCACCGGGTTAACGGTACCCAACGGTCCAGCCCAACAAGCTGTGATTCGTCAGGCGCTGGAGCAGGCAGGTCTGACTCCCCACCAGGTTAGCTATGTTGAAGCCCATGGCACTGGAACTAAATTAGGAGATCCGATTGAGATCGGTGCGCTAGCCGCTGTTTTTGGTCCTGGACGTGCCTTGGAGCATCCTCTAATTGTAGGTTCTCTCAAAACAAATATTGGTCATTTGGAAGGAGCTGCGGGTCTGGCGGGTCTAGTGAAAGTTGTTTTAGCGCTGCAGCATGGTGAAATTCCATCCCATCTTCACTTTAATCAACCTAATCCGATTATTCCTTGGGATCAGATGCCTTTGTTGATACCCACTGAAACCATTCCATGGCCTGAAATTGATGCTCGACGAATTGCGGGATTAAGTTCATTTGGCTTTAGTGGTACAAATGCCCATGTTGTTGTTGAAGGCCCCCCTGAGTACTTAAATTCGGTGGAGACGGATGAGGTACAGCCGGTTGTTGAGCGACCGTTGCATTTACTGACACTCTCGGCTAAAACACCGACTGCATTAGAGGTGTTGGCCCATCGTTATTCCCAACATTGGACACAGTTTCCTGATATTGACATTGCCGATCTTTGTTTTTCCGCTAATACAGGGCGCTCTCATTTTAACCATCGCTTAAGCTTAGTTGCTGAGTCTACCCAACAGCTACAGAAACATCTATTGGCCTGTAGTCTAGGTAAAAATCCTGAGGGCTGTCATCAGGCCCATGTGGCCGGTTCAGAACCTCCCGGTCTTGCATTTTTATTTACTGGTCAGGGCTCTCAGTTTGTTGGTATGGGGCGAGAACTCTATGAAACGCAGCCCAGATTTCGCCAGGCCCTTGAACGCTGCGATCAGATTCTGCAGGAGTATCTAGATCGTTCACTGCTAAGCATACTTTATCCAACAACGTCTGAAGATGAACAGCTACTGGATCAGACGGCGTATACTCAACCGGCACTCTTTGCTGTGGAATACGCCCTGGCTCAGCTGTGGAAATCGTGGGGAATTCAGCCCAACATACTTTTGGGCCATAGCATTGGGGAGTATGTGGCGGCCCAGCTTGCTGGGGTGTTTAGTCTGGAAGATGGTTTGAAGTTGATCGCGGCCCGTGGACGCCTAATGCAGGCATTGCCTCAGGATGGTGCCATGGTGGTGATTGCCAGCGATGAGGGGCACGTGCGCCAGCTGTTGCAATCCTATGGGGCGGGGAGCATTGCGATCGCGGCCATAAATGGCCCCAATAATGTTGTAATTTCTGGGCGAAATGAATCTATTGCCCAAATCATCGCCCAATGCCAAGACGTAGGTATCAAGACTAAAACTTTGCAGGTTTCCCATGCCTTCCACTCTCCCCTGATGTCTCCCATGCTGGCTGAGTTTCGTCAGGTTGCCTCAGAAGTTACCTTTGCTTCACCTAACAAAACATTAATCAGCACCCTGAGTGGCAAAGTTGTTTCTACGGAAATTGCCAATCCCGATTATTGGGTTAATCATGTTGTTCAACCAGTAAGGTTCGCTGCAGCCATAAATGTTCTGACGCAAAAAGATTGTAAAGCATTCATAGAGATAGGGCCTCAGCCGATTCTGTTGGGGATGGGACAAAATTGTCTGCCTGAATCCATAGTTAATCAAACTCTATGGTTGCCCAGCGTGCGTGTAGGACAAACTGACTGGTCAGTAATGCTAAAAAGCTTAGGTCAGTTGTATGTAGCCGGGTTCTCAGTGAATTGGGCTAGCTTTGAGCGAGATTATCCTGAGCGTTGTAAAGTCTCGCTACCGACGTATCCGTTCCAGCGGCAGCGTTATTGGGTGGAGACGTCAGGAGTATCGGCATTACCAGAGCAGTCAGTTTTGACATCAGAGGTGTTATCGCTGTTGGAATCGGGCAATACATCAGCGGTTTTAGA
>JBCDIX010000101.1:0-17823 GCA_038748405.1 Cyanobacteria bacterium P01_H01_bin.21
GACCTTTTTTGATGATTTGCGAGCACTTACACGGTACATGTGGTTTGACACCTGGGATCATCTACTAACGTTCATGATTCAAGGCTTAGAGCTTGAAATCCCTGCCGATACTAGCTGAAATCTCATACTGAGAACTGCTGGATCGTTGCAGTTAGGCGTCTAAGTTTAACTCTGCCGCTTTAACCGTTATGGTTTGAGTCTGCTCCCCACGGCGGAGGCTAACGCGTAGACGCTGTCCGATGTTGGCTTGATCGACATAGGACTGCAGCTGATTGGCTGTTTCAAAGCTTTGGTCGTCGATATTGGTAATGACATCCCCTCTACGCAGACCTGCATCAGCTGCAGGTGTATCGGGAAGAACGCGAATAACTAAGACGCCGCTGACTTCAGGAATAAGCATGCTAGCGTTTGGGTCATCGTTGTTACGTTTTGCCATCTCAGGCGTTAAGTCGGCGATTTGAATGCCTAGATAAGGGTGGGCGATGTGCTCACCACGAGCCAGTTGAGTTTGGATAGATTTCGCTTTGTTGATTGGAATCGCAAATCCTATCCCCATGGCATCTGCACGAATTGCTGTGTTGATGCCGATGACTTCGCCCTGACTGTTTAGCAAAGGTCCGCCAGAATTGCCAGGATTAATGGCCGCGTCTGTTTGAATAAAATCTAATCGTTTGTCAGGAATGCCAACAGTGGCGCTCGAGCGCTTTAGCGTACTTACAATACCGAGCGTGACCGTATTATCTAGACCTAGAGGATTACCTACAGCGATGGCCCAGTCTCCTACATCTACAGTGTCGGAATCTCCTAGAGCTGCCACGGGTAGATTCTCGCTGTCTGAATCGATTTTAACAACGGCTAAATCGGTTAGTTCATCAGCTCCTTCAACGGTTCCATTAAAATGGCGACCATCTTTGAGGGTGACAGTTACGCGATCGGCTTGGTTAACCACATGGGCGTTTGTAAGAATATAGCCATTACTATCCACAATAAACCCGGACCCCTGACCACTCAATCGTTCTTGCTGAGGGATACGCTGAAATGTATCGGGACCAAAGAACCCCCTAAATAAAGGGTCGTCATAGAGCAGGTCAGGTACGTTACGGGTAATAGTCCGCTCGGTATCGATACGTACAACTGCTTGGCCAACGCGCTTTACAGCGGCCGCAACGAAGCTTTCGCTGGAGAGCTCTGAAACAGCTTCGGTAGATGTTTGTGTCAGAGCAGTGGCTGGCTGTATTCCAGATAGAAATAGCAGGATGGCTGACAAACCAGTAATCAACCAGCGCCCAAGACGGTGGTTAAAAAGTGTGGGTAGATTGAAAGGCTTCATAAGGTCATTCTCTGAGACAGTACGGTCCTCAAAAGACTCTGAGAAGGCCTGCTGGCGACCTTGTATAGGGTACGGACCAATGGCCAAAAGTTGGTTCCATTGTGGCAGTTTCCCTAAAAATCGTGGGCGGGAAACCGCCCTGGAAATCATCACTCACGCTCTAAAAAAGCTTTTGCTGTTTTAGGCTACTTGAAAAAGGTGTGAAAGTGTAACGTAATTATCGTTGTTTGGGGCATGGCAATGATTGGTAAGAGTACTTTAGTGATGGTGTTGCAGATAGGTTTAATGTTTGCGATCGCGCTGACTAGTCAAATCGCAGGCTGTCAAGATATCTCAATCAATCAGCTGGTTGCACCAAGCTATGAAACCCAACTGGCGGAATACTTATCAAACATTGGTGCAAAAATGTATGGCGCTTACTGGTGCCCTCACTGTGCCAGGCAAAAGAAAGTTTTTGGGAATGCGTCTACCCTACTGCCCTACATAGAATGTGACGCCCGTGGCGTTAATCCCCAGGTGGAGCTGTGTAATACCGTTGGTATCCGTGCTTACCCGACCTGGCAGATTGATGGGGAATTTTATCTAGGAGCTCAACCCATATGGCGTCTGGCAATAATCTCGGGATTTGAAGAGATGAGCGAACCATTTGAGATGGAAGATGACAGCTGGGGTGGGTTTAGCCCCGCTCCATAAGATATGGCCTTGTGTAGCTGTGCTTCATACTGTTTGATGCCCAAACTGCTTTAGAATGTAGCTAAAGAATTTAAGTAATTAAGTCCCTGGAAACAGAGACCTAGGTAGGAGGATAGTTAAGCACCATGGGTGGAGAAATCTTTTCGATTGCAGTCACAATGTTCGTCATTGTAATGGTGGGGCTTGGCGTTGGGTTTCTGATGCTCAAACTTCAGGGCGCTGAGGAATAGTCGCTCTTTTTTTAGCTTGGTGCTGGTCTAGAGCACAGGACGGCTTAGGCAAAACAGTGTATTTTTAGGCTATCTAAAATATTTAAAAAGCCAGTGGAGCTACCTGATTCAGGTAGCTCCACTGGCTTTTTGTACTTGCTTAGCGGTTTTCGAACGATACGACGTCTGTTAAGATGAGGAAAGCGTTAAGTTTTGTTTAGAGTCCTCCATGAGCATATTGGTGGTTGGTGCAACGGGCACGCTGGGTCGTCAGATTGTTCGAAATGCCTTAGATGAAGGGTTCGACGTTAAATGCCTGGTGCGTAACTTCCAAAAGGCCGCATTTTTACGGGAGTGGGGTGCACAGTTGGTTCAGGCCAATATCTGTGGTCCAAAGTCACTGCCACCATGTTTTGAGGGAGTAACTGCTGTTATTGATGCAGCTACATCTCGTCCGCAAGACTCAGCTTACGACGTCGACTGGCATGGCAAGGTCAACCTCATTAAAGCCTCCATTGACGCAAAAGTGGAGCGGTATGTATTTATCTCGATTCTCAACTGTGAGAAGTACCCCCACGTACCACTCATGGATATTAAGCACTGTACCGAGAAATTTCTAGAAGAATCGGGGCTTGATTACACCATTTTGCGACCCTGTGGGTTTTTGCAAGGGTTAATTGGTCAGTATGCCATTCCCCTTTTAGAAAAGCAGGCCATTTGGGTAATGGGTGAGGCTGCACCGATTGCTTACATGAACACCCAGGACATTGCCCGGTTTGCTGTGCGTTCTTTACAGACGCCTGAAACTAAGAATCACTCCTTCCCGCTCGCTGGCACCCGTGCCTGGGGTGCTTATGAGTTGGTAAGGCTCTGTGAGCGCCTGTCTGGTGAAGATGCCAAGGTCTCAACCATGTCCCTGGGGCTATTGAGAGGTGTCCGTGGGTTTGCAAACTTCTTTCAATGGGGCTGGCAGTTTGCTGACCGGTTAGCGTTTGCTGAGGTCAGTGCCGGTAGCGACCCCCTAGACGAAGAGATGGAAGAGGTTTACAAGGTTTTTGGTTTGGATAAATCAGAGATTACTACGGTTGAAGAGTATTTAAGCGAGTACTTTAACCGAATTCTTAAAAAGCTCAAGGAGCTTGACTTTGAGAGCGATCGCGAAAGTAAGAAGAAGCTGCCTTTCTAAATGAATTGTTTAGGGCAGTGGATAGCTGCCCTAAACAATTGGGTAGTTGGCAGTTTCGATGGGTAAAAAGACCATCCAGGTAACTCCCTGATTAGGCCGCTCTCGAACAGTTAGCTTGGCGCCTAAGGCTGTAAACAGGGCTTTTGTCGTCTGTAAGTTAAGGCTCAGCCCGCCAGTATCTGGCTGAAACATAAGCAGTTTACCCAAGGACTTGAGATTAGGACGGCGATGGTTACAGATTGAATCCACATCAGCCTGGAACTCAAGTTTGAGCTGGTCGCCTGCAGCCATCACCTGCAGTTGGATTTGACCATTGGGGGCAACACTGTGGGTAAATAGCTCAACCAACCCTGTCAGTACCTGCTGTAGTAAGGCAGGGTCACTGGCGACCATGGGGAGGTCGCTGGGAAGTTTGACCTCAAGCGATAGGCTACGACGTGTGGCAGCTTGTTCCCAGTTAGGAATAGCGGACTGAATGATTTCGCTCAATGCCGTCGCTGTGAGCGGCGATCTTGTTCCCTTCTGAGTAGCTGCTTCTAATTCAACGGCCTTAAAGATAAGGTTGAATCGGTCAATTTGCTGGGTGCAGGCACTATCAATTTGATGCAGACGCTGTTTTGCCTTATCAACTAAATCTTTACGCCGCATCAGCGAACGGGTTAACGTCCGAATGGTGGTCAAAGGAGTCCGGATTTCATGGGCCATGGCCTTTAGTAATTCCGTATCCAACCCGCTGGTTTCCGTATTAGAGGTGGCTTCCCCTCGTGGAGAGACAATGCGCTCTACCACTGGATGAGGTCTAGGGACTGGTAAAGAGGACAGCATCCAGCGGCTAAACTGACTGACGATGCGATAGTCCGGTTCTGTTGGTGTAAATGTCTCAACCAGTGGGTCTAGGAAGTCTAGCTGTTTGGGCGTAGTTAGAAAAACTCGCGATCGCAACAGTCGCCACACCTGATTAATAACTGCTGGCGTAAACGAAAACTGAAAGCGTAAATCATTGTCAGCATCGCGCCCAAGTACAAGCACCACACTAAAGCGCTCAGTTAGCAACAGACAAAATCGTTCACCAGCCAACGGGTCACCATCAATCAGAGGTAACACTCGGGCCGCTGCTGTATCAACCAGAGGTGTTTCATCAGCCGGCATTAGCTGTGAGAAAGCCTTAGAAAGCTGATCTAGCGGGGGTGGTATAAACACCCAGTTAGACAGCTGTACAGTTAGCTCTGGTGCATCAAGGACAGGGAATGGTCCACTTAGCAGGACCCCTGCGGGTCTCTTTTTTTTAGATTTGTCAGACTTAGCGGATCTTTTGGCGGTTGTCTCGTGATTGTTGCTGCGAAAGGACAGCGTTTGCTGCAACAAATGACCCAGAGACGATACCGCTCCCTGCCATTCCATTTCGGCACGTTTTGCTTGATCGTGATGGTGAGCCTCCTCTGTATCGGCTGAGTTTAACCCATCCCAATCCGTAACCTCAGCCCCCAGCTCTCCCAAGGCCACCAAACTACTAATTGTGGGTAAAAACTTCTCCACCATCGGCCCCTAGATGCATATAGTCTGTGCTATCACGTATCAGCGAGTGATAGCTGATACGGACAACACATCTAATTAGAGACTACTGGTAAGATTCCCCTCTGACTATGGGGTAGAACCGAACGTCGATAGTGGATTTAGTGGTGAATCTGAGAACTGATGCCACCATAGTAGACTCCCTGATGAGCTAGACCCCATGTATGGTTGGCTATCTATCAGGGAGATGTATGCATATGTACTAATTCAGTTAGCCGAACCATGTCGAAGGAATAAGGGCTTCTGGGGTAGCGGTCAGAGGACGCGTCAGAACCTTTTGAATACCTTGGTGCACTAACTGACGAATTTGGCGATGTTGTTCTGCGGAATAGCAGTTTCTTGGGAATTCAAGGGAGCATTCACTCTCAGCAATCGTGATGTAGCGAGCTGGTAAGCGACTCAACACAAACGTGGCCAACCGATCGCGAGCTTCCGTGCCAGCAAATGCTTCTTGATGGGATGCTGAGGGGCCGGTAGCTAAAACATCATCGATAATTTCGTTGACGACAGGCAGCGCAATGTTAATGAGAGTATTGGCCATTGTGAGGATCTCCGATTCTTGATTGTAAGTAGATAGCTAGGGTCATAGACAGTAACGTTTGTGTAAACAACTAAAAATACGTGATTTCAACCATGTATTTTTAGTTGAAAATTCAATGACCAAAATTAGTCTGAAAAAGATGTGGTATGGCTACTATCTTGAACAAACTAATGGCGGGGATCATCCTCTAGGAAACGATCCCCGCCTCAAGCTATCGCTATTTTTCCCTACGCCCAATCAGTGAGCCATCATCTTTAATAAAGACTAAATATTTCCTGGAAAAGTAAACCTAAAGCTGCTTGTAAATAAACTATCGTTAACAGCTTCTGCAATATTTTTTTACCTGATAATCGTTTTGTTGCAACCTTGGCCGATAGCATAATCCTATGCAGTTACTTATTTGTCCTGGGTTTCATTCTCCTGATCTAACCAATGCTTTTTTGCAATCTTTTCTAGGGGTGCTCACGCCAGAGCGCGTATGGGTTTTACCAATTGATGCTACGCCACGGGCCATGGTTTGGCTGTTTAATGCTGAGCAGCGCCCCCGGCAAGAGCATTTGTTGCAAATAGTTGCCTTTAGTGCAGGTGTAGTGGCGGTTTATCCGCTCGTCTTGGCTTGGCAAAAAATGGGAGGTACCAGCCGCCTGATTGCCATAGATGGTTGGGGGATGCCTTTGCTGGGTGTTTCAAATATTTATCGTGTCAGCCACGATCGCTGGACCCACAACACTACCCACTTCCCCACACCGGCAGAAGGTGCGGGCTATTTTTATGCGGAGCCCGCTGTTGATCACTTAAGTCTGTGGCAGTCCCCTCATCTGACTCAAGGACTAGGCTCGTTAGCGGCATCAGCACCACGCTCAATGATGGCGCTAGAGTTTATTTGCGCTGTTTTATCACAGGAGTAAGCCGTCTAAAGTTTTTGTCATCGTGTGCTGACGTAAAGCAGTGATGGAATAAACCTGGAACCCGGCTTTTGGGAACTTTGAACTCGCGGATACAGGGTTAACCAAATCATTGCGGAGTGTTGGCAGGCTTTGAACAACTGTTTAGGGTGCAGCGGAAACTCGTTTTTCTGTGAAAATTGTCGAATCCTTTGAAGCGTGATTGTAAAATAAACAACCATCAGCAATTACTCTTAGCTAGCATTTCTCTAACGACGCAGGTTCTGCTGACGCACTTTTTTTGATCTCGCTCTATAAAATTATGACTTCGACGTCTGTAAAGCCCTCTGTTAAAGCAAGTCCCGTTATCCAGCGAGCGACTGGTGCCTTTGCTCTAATCGATAGTCTGGTGCGCCACGGTGTGCGTCATGTGTTTGGCTATCCAGGCGGGGCGATTTTGCCAGTTTATGACGAACTCTATAAGTTCGAGCAAAGAGGCGATATTCAACACATCCTGGTGCGTCATGAACAGGCGGCATCTCATGCTGCAGATGGCTATGCGCGGGCGACGGGCAAGGTGGGTGTGTGTATTGCCACCTCTGGACCGGGCGCAACTAATCTGGTCACCGGTATTGCCACCGCTCAGATGGATTCGGTCCCGATGGTGGCCATTACTGGGCAGGTAACTCGTAAAGCAATTGGTAGTGATGCCTTCCAGGAAACTGACATCTTTGGGATTACGCTACCGATTGTTAAGCACTCCTATGTAGTGCGCGACCCTCGCCAGATGGCGAGTATTGTGGCTGAGGCGTTTTACATTGCTCAATCTGGGCGTCCTGGACCGGTTCTGATTGATGTTCCTAAGGATGTGGGTCTAGAAGAATTTGACTATGGGCCAGTAGAGCCTCGCTCGATTGCGATTCCGGGCTACAAGCCCACAACGCGGGGTAATCCTCGTCAGATTAGCAATGCGATCGCACTTCTTCATACGGCTAAAAAACCCCTACTCTACGTTGGCGGTGGTGCTGTGATTTCAGATGCCCATGCAGAAATTGCTCAATTAGCAGAGCATTTTCATATTCCTGTCACCACAACGCTGATGGGTAAGGGCGCATTTGACGAACATCATCCCCTATCTGTGGGGATGTTGGGTATGCACGGTACTGCCTATGCCAACTTTGCTGTAAGTGAGTGCGATTTGCTGGTGGCTGTCGGGGCACGATTTGATGATCGAGTCGCCAGTAACCTAGAGCAGTTTGCACAGCATGCCAAGGTTATCCACATTGATATTGACCCAGCCGAAGTCGGCAAATGCAAAGTACCAGACGTGCCGATTGTTGGAGATGTCAAGACTGTTTTAACCGAGCTGCTAGCTCGTCTAGATCAGCCCGCGGATGCTGCTCAAACCGGGGCCTGGCGAGTGCGTATCGATCAGTGGAAGACTGACTATCCACTGAAAGCTCCTATATATACTGAGCAGCTATCACCCCAGCAGGTCATTGATGAGGTGGGTCGACAGGCTCCTGATGCCTACTACACGACTGATGTAGGCCAGCATCAAATGTGGGCGGCTCAATTTCTCAAAAATGGTCCCCGTAAATGGATCTCAAGCGCCGGTCTTGGCACCATGGGCTTTGGGATGCCAGCGGCCCTGGGTGTACAAATGGGTGTGGGTGACAATCAGGTGATTTGTATCAGCGGCGATGCTAGCTTCCAAATGAACCTACAGGAACTGGCGACGTTAGCTCAATACAACATCAAGGTCAAGACTGTCATCATCAACAATGGCTGGCAGGGTATGGTACGCCAGTGGCAGCAAGGTTTCTATGGTGAGCGCTATGCCTCTTCCAACATGGAAGTGGGGATGCCTAATTTTGAGAAACTAGCCGATGCCTTTGGGGTGAAGGGACTGGTTGTAAACTCTCCTGACCAGCTGGACCAAGCTATTGCTGAAATGCTTGCCCATGATGGACCTGTTTTGTTAGATGTGTGGGTTCGCCGTGATGAGAATTGTTACCCAATGGTGCCCCCTGGGAAGAACAACTCCCAGATGATTGGTCTAGCCGAGCCTGCTACTAAGCGCCCTGTGGAGTTTGTGCATTGTCATAGCTGCGGCAGTGATAACAAGGTCAGTCATCGATTCTGTTCTGAATGTGGCACCAAGCTGTAGTTGTTAATCAACAATTTGACCATCCTGGATGTGGATGCGGCGTTTGGTTTGCTCTGAAACTTCGGTTTCGTGGGTGATGATAATAACCGTAATCTGTTGCTCATTGAGTTCATGAAACAGATTCATGACTTCTTGGGATGTATGGGTGTCTAGGGCTCCAGTGGGTTCATCTGCCAGCAGGATGGCGGGTTGATTGACAAGGGCTCTTGCGATCGCAACCCGCTGCTGCTGTCCCCCCGATAGTTGATTAGGGCGATTGGTTAGTCGATCACCAAGACCCACATGGGTCAGGGCTGCCTCTGCCCGTTGGAGACGCTCGGCTTTGGGAACCCCGGCATAGACCATAGGCAGCATGACATTTTCTAAGGCCGTGGCTCTGGATAATAGGTTGAACTGCTGAAATACAAACCCAATCTGCTGATTGCGGATGTAGGCTAGTTCATTTTTATGAAGTGTTGTCAGTTCACGACCTTCCAGATAGTAATGACCTGTGGTTGGCCGATCAAGACAGCCCATAATGTTCATCAGCGTAGATTTACCAGAGCCCGATGCTCCCATAATGGAAACATATTCGCTGGCTTCGATCTGTAGATCAATGCCCCGTAAAATCGGCACCTTCGTCTCGCCAAGAAAATAGGTTTTGGTAATGTCTTTTAGGGTAATCATGATGGCTAAAGATTTTCTTCGTGGTGGGGTAGAGGCGTTCCATGGAACGCCTCTACGATCGGTTCGGTGGTTTCTAATCACTACGTAACGCAATAATTGGGTCGAGCTGCGCCGCATTACGAGCAGGAATCACTCCGGCCACTAAGCCAACCGATGTCGATAGCCCCACACCAATAGCAATGGCTGTCGTCGAAACAATAAACGGAAAGCTAAATAAAGTAGCTGAAACAAACGTAATCCCCACCCCAACAACAATGCCAACGGTGCCACCGATCACTGAAATAACGATAGATTCAGTCAAAAACTGACTGAGAATATCTTCTTCTGTGGCTCCGAGCGCTTTACGAATGCCAATTTCTCGTGTGCGTTCCACCACAGAAACCAGCATGATATTGGCAATGCCAATACCGCCAACAACCAGAGAGATAGCTGCGATCGCCACAATTAGTGTAGTCAAAAGCCCTAGAATGGTAGACAGCGTTTCTAAAATGTCTGCCTGATTAGTGACTCTAAAATCATCTTCATCCGGAGATGTAATCCCGTGACGAAGTCGTAAAATGTTCTCTACCTGAAATTGAACAGTCTCTAACTCGCTCTCATCGGCTCCTTTGATATAAATACCGTTGACCGCGACACCCATCAGTGAGTTGTTGCCAATGATGCGGGCAGACATGCTAGTAAGAGGGATATAGACCGCATCGTCCCTATCCTGTGGCCCCTGGGAGCCTTTTTCTTCCATCACGCCAATAACGTTGTAAATCTCCCCTTGGATTCGGATTGTTTCACCGATAGGATCTATATTATTGGGGAAAAGATTCTTTTGTACAGTCGGGGCAATTACCACGACCGAGTCAGCAACTGTCAGTTCCTCTTTGGTGAAAAAGCGACCGCTTTCGGGGAAGGTATTGCGGGCTTCAGGATAGGCCAGATCTGTACCATAAACTGTTGTGGAGGTATTATTCTCTCCATAAACTACCTGGGCGCGCTGTTGCAAGTAAGCAGAGACAACAGTGGCTGATGGAGCCTGAGCCGCTATGGCTTGAGCATCTTCCCAGGTGAGTGTAGTGACCGAGCCTTGGCCTTGACTAATGCCGCCACTTTCAGCTGCCCCCGCCATGACTTGCAACACATCAGTTCCGAGGCTACGAATGCTGTCTTCGGTAGATTTTTGAATTCCCTCCCCAATGGAAGTCAGAGAAATAACAGAACCAATGCCAATTATCACACCAAGCATAGTGAGACTACTGCGAAGCTTATTGCTCCACAGAGCATCCAGTGCCATGGATGCAATCTCTAAACGAGAGATCCCTTGCTGTGGAAGTGTGTCGGGAGATGAACGATTAAACGTGAGAGTCATGATAAATTTTGTTATAAAAAACTCAATGCGTAGGGACAAGAGATTATTCGGGAGGGCTGGGGGGAAAGGCCAATCCACCCGAGCGCCGTTGCTCAGGCGGCGGACTAATCAATACCTGTTCATCGCCGTCGAGACCTGCGACTATTTCAGTCTGGCTACCGGAGGTAACACCGGTTTGAATTGGCTGAAATTCAGGCTGACCATTGCTGTTCAATACGTATACGCCTTCTCCGTCAGAACGCTTTACGACTGCTGCATTTGGTACTAATAAAGCTTGCTCCAGATTGCCAATTTGGAACTGGGCTTCCACATTCATGCCAATTTTTAACTGCTCGGCAGACTGTTCATTGATGGCAACTTTGACCTCAAAACTAGTGACATTTTGAGATACAGACGCTTGGGAGGCGATATGTTCGACTTCGCCCCTAAATGTCTCTCCAGGAAAGGCATCGACCTTAAACGTGACCGACTGTCCTAGCTGAATATCGGCAATTTTAGATTCTGGAAGATTGACCCAAACCTGGTTGCGACTGCTGGAGAGCATCAAAATTGATGAAGAAGAGGCGTCTATCCCACCACCGCCGGATGTTGATGGGCTTACAAAGGAACCAATCTCGGCATAGATCTGGGAGATTACCCCATCAAAAGGAGCTGTGACCTGAGTGTCTTGAATTCTGGTTTGGACCGTTTGTAACGTTCCTTGAGCGGCTTGAACTTGGCCCTGGGCCTGGTCAATATCTTCGACACGACTGCCGGTCCTAAGCGCGGCTAACGTTTGACGCTGCTGTTCTACTCTGGCTTCGGCCTGGCGTAGTTGCTCTGGGCGAGTGCCTGTGGTTTGTAGTGTAAGAGCTTCTTGGGCTTCGTTTACCTGGGCTCTGGCGACATCGCGGTCAGTACGCTTTTGCTCTAGCTCTTCTTGGGAAATTGCCCCCGCGCTGTAAAGGCTTTTATAGCGAGACCAGGTGGCTTCTCGCTGCTGTAGGGTGGCCTGTGCCTGCTCTAATCGGGCCGAAGCCTGAGCAATATCTTCGGTACGATTCCCATTTTGGAGCTCCTCAAGAGTTGCGATCGCTTCGGCCAGAGCTGCTTCTGCGCTAGCAATGTCTTCTGAACGCTCACCTGCTACTAACCGGTCTAGGTTAGCCTCCTGCTGTGATAGCTGTCCCTGCATTTGCACCAATTCTCCCTGCAGGTTGGCGTCATCCATAATGGCAATCACTCGACCTTCGACGACTCGGTCTCCCTCCTCAACCAACAGTGTTTCAACAATTCCCGATGATTTGGGGCTGAGGTTGATGGAACGAACTGGATTAACCGTGCCGTTAGCCGTGATATAAATGGGCACTGTTTTTTGTTCAACCGTTTCAGTTAAAAACTCCGTTTGAGAAGATCGGCCCCTGAGTAGCCCCCCGCCAATCCGAATACCTATCAACAACAATAAAAATAAGAGACCAAATTTGACCCAAGGCCCCTTCAAGCCCTTAAGTGTGAAATTCATTGGTTGAGTCGATATAAACTTTGACGACATGGTGCTTTTTCAAAGAACAATAATTTAATAAGTAAGCATTTACTTATTAAATGAGCAAAAAAAGAGGCTTACGGGTGCGGCTAGTCTTCTGGACGTATACCCACCCATAGGGTATCGATCAGCTCTTGCACTAGCTGTTTAGAGTCGGCGGCGCTTTGGGGAGCACCGGGTATTTCACCCGCCAGTCGATTCAGCATTATTTGAGTAGTCACGCTGTTGATCAAGGTGCCGACTATCATGACTGCAATTGTTTCGGGATTGCCACGTCGCACATACCCCTTGCCCATGGCTCGGGCAATAAAATCTGCCAGCAAGCGTTTGTGATGGACTGGGGGCGGCACAATATTTGGGGGAGCCTGGCGCATTTTTCCCTGGGACATAACCATCAGTATGCGTGGAAAGACCTCTTGATAAAAGCCAAGCATTTGACCACAAAGTTCCATCAGCTCTGACTTAATGGCGACCGTTGGGGTTTTCTTGGCCAGAGCCTTAGCCCAATCAGGCTCTACCGTTACTCCCATTGCGGCTAAAAACAGGGCCTGTTTGGTGGAAAACCGCTTAAAAATAGAGGCTTCCGATATACCTGCTTTTTCCGCAATGGTAATTGTGGACGCTCCCATACCTTCCTCTAAAAAGACCTGCCGCGCTGCGGTCAAAATGTCTTCATTTGAGATTTTGGGGGGGCGTGCCATTTAAGTAAGTATCTACTTATTAATTAGCTTGGATTTTCTAAAACGTCAACTGTGGGAGGTGGTTGATAACGCAGGATATTGGTCTGCTGTGGAGCCAAGCCTACATCGGTCCCAGCTTAGCGCCGTTGTAAAAATGGGTCAAAATATCGTTGTATTGCTGACCCCGTTCAGCCATGCCTCGGGCTCCCCACTGGCTCATGCCAATGCCATGACCAAATCCATTGCCCGCTACTGAAATACTGGTGGGGCTAACGGCCAAGTCAAACTTAGTGCTGCGCAGCCCTAGCTTTTGGCGAAAGGTGCCGCCTGTCACTGTCAGGGTGCCGGCATCACCAATAATGGTCATGCGATTGGCGCGGCCCTGGGGGCTACGGTTAAGCACTTCTACAGCCTGTATGGTGCCAGGGTAGCCCAGGCGAGCTCCAACTTCTTCTAGGGAAAACTGGGCTCTCCAGCTATAGACCGGAGCGTTTTGGTCAAAGTCGGGAACGCCTTTGAGATAGGGTACGGCCTTGGACCATACATGCTCTGAATTTTCGGTATGCCCCCCAGATGAGGAATGAAACACGGCTTCAATCACCCTGCCGCCGTGGGTTAAGACTTTGCCTCGGGTGGCGTCTACAGCAGACTGAGTGGAGGCCGCTTCGCCCTCTAACCCTTTGTAAACTTGAGAAGCCTGAGTGCTTTTTAGATCGTAAGGGTTGCTGCCATTGGCTCTGTTCTTTTGATACAGGGCATAGGAACGCGCAGCAATGGCTTGCGATCGCAACGCTTCCTGGGGCCAGCTAGCGGGCATCTCACTACCGACAACACTGTAGAGATAGTCGTCGATATTGACATAGTTAACAGCTGTTACGCCACTGTTACTGGGGACCAGCTTGACTTTCCCCCGATACCACCGCTCGCCAATCCAAACCACACCATCTCCGGAGGGTTCTAGCCAAAAAACGTTAGATTCGCCAAACGCGCTATGGCCATCCGTTAGCTCTAAACGTCCGCCGTTACTATCGACACTGACGGGTTGCAGTTCGGGCAGCTGCATCACGGCTTCGCCTCGAGCGTCTCGAATGATGCCCGTTGTCGAAGAGCCAATTTGTACCTGATTAGCGCTATCACGTATGGCAACCCTCAGCTCAACAGCGTTAGCGGGCAGTATCCAAAGCAGCCATAGTAGGGCACCCCACCAACTATGACGACCGAGGGCTAGAAGTCTCAAAGGCCAAGAGGAAGTACGAATCATGGCAGATAGTCAGGAATTTCAGTAGACATGAGCAATCAGCTCTAAGATTGCCCAATATTAATGAATAGCGTTAGAACGTAATCAGCAGATGCAGGATGGTTACCAATAGAACGCACCTTTTTAAGGCATGGTTCAATAGCACCAACCCTTAATATCTAAAAAAAATATGAACCTGAATTCAGCTCTGTAAAAAGCAGCAGGTCAGCTTTCTTAGCATATTGTCTACAGGGATATGTGCCAGTTAGTGTGTGACAGTTCGCCTATGGGCATTAGCGCCTATGGGCGTTAGCCACAGATAATACCAGCTTGGGGGACGTCCGTAGATATCGATATCTGTCAGATTATAGGAGCTTTGCAGACTCATAAAGCCGTCGGACCATGGCCATAATTTTCTTGCCATAGTTGGGGTCTGCTGCCCAACGCCCGCTAAGCTGATCTACCAGCACTGCGCTACCTCGGCTAACAAATCGAAACCTTGGATCGACTAATTCTTGGACTAGAGGTTCTTTGCTGGCATAGGCTTTAAGATGCTGAATTTGGGCTCTGACTCCGATGCGGGCACTGGAGAAGGCGGCTCCTGCCGCGTCGCCACCAAGGGCTCCAATCCCTGCAAAATTATTTTGTGACGCTTTCACCTCACCCCCAAACCGTAAAAATGTAGTTTCCACACACATCTGGCAAAAGGCAATGTCATAGTTGACTCCCTCAATTACCCCTTCTTGTCTGTAGATCTTGTGCAGATCGGGAAAGTCTCTCAATGCCTGTTCATTGTTGTTTTTGAGAAACACCATGAGACTCAGTTCAGAGGCTTTACCGTGCCCCATAATTTGGTCAATTAGACCTGGACAAATTCCCAGAGCAGACTGAGTTTTGAGCTGAACTGTTCGACTAGCAGCATCCCAGCCAATCGAGATATTAAACTCACGCAGATCGACAGCTTTGATGTACACGACATTGCCGTAACGTACTCTACGAATGTCTTCGTTATTAGCGATGTCAACGCCGAGGCGTTCCGCCAAGTCAATGGGGAGGTAGGAATTGCTGTTAACGATGATGCCTTTTTCGTCATACTGACCACCATTAACGCTGATGTTGACGGTGGGAAACTGTTGGGCTGCAGTTGGTGGGGTAGTTGGAGGAGCACTACCGGTAACAGCGCGACTCCAGGACGCCAGACCGTCGGCTAATCCTAGAGCAAAGTCGCGGCGACGACTAAGAAGCAGGTTGCGATCTCGTTCGTTGGTTAAGTATCCCAGCTCCATCAAAATTGATGGCGGCGCGACCTGACGGCAAAATGCTAAGCGTCCCATGCCAGCGGCCGTATCAGGTTTGGCTCCTCGACTAGGCAACTGTGGGACACGTCGTAGCAGCGCCAGCAGCAGCAGTTCAGTATGGGATTTGCGTGCTTCGTTACTGGCAATATAGTAAGCCGTTGCGCCCCGTACATTAGTATTTTGAAAGGCTCCCACATGGATTTCTAGGGCAATGTCACCATTTCGGTTCCGGGCATTGATCCAGCTGATACTCTGCTGCAGGCTAAGGTCATCGGGGACCGAGAGGACTTGGAATCCACGCGATCGCAACTCCGGTACGATCAGATCCCGAATACGAATCATTTCCTGGGCTTCAGTGACGCCATCAACCTTAGACCCAGAATCAAGGACCCCATTTTCAAATCCACCGTGGCCTGCTGAGATAAAAATTTGTGCCATGTGACCCTGTAAACCTTGCTAATCCGTGCGTGTCGCCAATTATCCCCGCAAGGATACATCAATTTCCCAATATTGGGGAATGTGGTCTGACGTAATGCGTCGTCAGGTAAGGGTTGCCTACATCAGGCTAGTTGCACAATATGCAGATGCATGTACTGCTAAAGGTTTGTTGGTTACCAACGATCTAGTGCACGTTAGAACTGTTGAAATAGCTTCTATTTGTTAGGCCAGTCGTACCCGGTGTGCTGTCGAGCAGTTTCAAAAAATGATGCCTCAAAGCAGCTATCCTCTGGCAAAAAATATGAGATCTTTTACCTAGTTTTGCTGATGACAGGTAGCCTGTAAAAAGATATCTATCTTCAGAAAGATGTTCGCTAGAGCAGATTATTGATATTGATTCAATAAGTTGTAAAACCTCGGCAAAGGTCTAAAAAGCAATATATAGAAAAATCTTGAAGAGTGCCTCTATTTTGGGAAGACTATTCGTATCTCACATCCTAGATTTGATCCAAACGAGAGGTTAGTCGTTTTCAGCCTTCTGCAACGATTATTCTTTTATTTCCTCTTAAGAATTCTAGATTTCGACTTAAGTCATAAAACCCATAAATTTATGCATGGGTGATGTAAATTTTGTCCTTTTTGTAGGACATTTTGCGGATAAATACCGATGCTAATACTTGAAGTATGTATTCAAAAGATTAAGCAATGTGGCAAGCGAAAAAAACACCTACATCAATAATTTATGGTGTTAATAAAGATCTTTGTATAGATGTTTGCATTTGAATATCGGAAATTATTGATATTCAGTTTTTTGCAGTGGTGTGAGTGTAATTAACCAAATTGAGATTGGCTTTGCCTATTGTGGACTTCTTTGCATGAGTGAACGGTTATATCTTTCAAATCCCTTAAACCCTGCCGGAGGCTTTGTATCGGCTATGAAAACCTACGCTGTAACTCAACCTGAATCATCTGTTATTACTTCTGAATCCCACCATGATGGCATTGCCGCCTATGTAGGTATCAGTGTTTTGGTGTATGTTTTGGTACTGTTTATGTTTGCACCAAGACAAAATCCTCTAAATCGTCGCAAATCATCTCTGTAGTTCATGCAGACGGCCGTTTGAGCATTTCCTAAATTAAAAGGAATAGTTTGATGTGATCCTCTGACTGATTGTCACAACAGTCAGGATTGGCTGCGCTCTCCACATAAAATGTCTTTGCTGCAGTCATCGTTGATAGCCATAAGACACTAATCAGATTGTTGCAGGGGGTTTGAAGAGCCCCGTCTGAGAGAAGATTGGCAGTGTCAATAATTGGCAAAACAGTAAAGAGCTTGAGCCAAATTCTCTTCTAAGAATTTTCTAGCTGTCTTGTACGGACGCAACAACTGAATCTCTCAAACTTGAATGTATGTGCTCTAAGTAAACTGGCCATCATCAACGTATGAGATGAGGATTCACGGGATGAGTATCTACTAAACAGGGGGTGCCACCCCTACCTCAGTATTAGTAACTAGCCTATAAATTGAGGCTAGTTACTGAGTTAAAACTTTTAGTATCAATCAATAGAAGGGCGAACGAGGGGACTCGAACCCCCGAATGGTGGAACCACAACCTACAAAAGTGACCACCGTATAGCAAGGCTTCCCACCCATCATCGACAATAATGCTTGTTACCACTGAATGAGCATTCGTACTATTTGCCGTTCTTGTATGATAAGAACTAATCATTTACGGCAAATTTGCGGCAAAGATGGCAAAGAAGTTTGACTGTGATGCTGAGCTAGACAAGCTGAATGAAGCCCTCAAACTTGCTCGTGCTGGCGTGTCAGTTAAGCAGATCGGTCAGCGGTTATATTTGAGAGCCACCTTGCCACCCAAGCCAGATAGTAAACGGGTAGGTAGTCCTAAACAGGTAAGGACGCATTGTAATGGTGGATAAAGAGCCAAATCGCACCGATATGATTTTCCAACTTCTTCGAAAATGATAATGTCTTTCTCACCAGGCGCGATACTCGCTGCCGTAGGGTGCAGTTGAATC
>JBCDIX010000102.1:0-17713 GCA_038748405.1 Cyanobacteria bacterium P01_H01_bin.21
AAATTCTAATCGTGATGCCATTAGCAAGATTCCTAACATGGCATAGGGCAGCCAAGCTTTAGCGGTAGACAGATGGGTTCCAGTAGGGGCAAGAGCAGCTGAGCTAGACAACTGGGAGGGGAAATCCCAGGTCTGACGCGGGACTAAAAAGCCCCGGCGGGCGGCTGGTACAACCATGCCCAATCCCATCAAACCACCGATGAGAGTAGGAAATTCTGGGCCCAAAAACAATGCGGTTAGGGTATAAGGAACCGTAAAGGCTAAACCAGAAAACAGCGCAAATTTCCAGGCTCCGAGACCGTCTCGAAACGATTTTCGTGCGCCGAATCCTGCAGTGATTGTCGTCACGAGTACCAGCGGCAGAAAAGTGCCGATAATGCCATGAAAAATACCGGCCCAGCGACCAATGATAAATAGATAGTCGGGTTGGTCGAGACCCAAATCTAATAAATACTGTTCTACGGTTGGAATCCCACTGAGTCCTGCGTCAACCCCAATCATAATTGGGGTGCCCACGGCCCCAAAGGTGGACGGGGTACTTTGAATAATTAGGGCAGCAATGACAGCGGCCATGGCTGGGAAACCAATGGCAACCATAAGTGGCACGGTGATCACGGCTGGGGTCCCAAAGCCAGAAGCACCTTCAATAAAGGTACCAAAGAGCCAGGCGATGATAATCACTTGCACACGACGGTCATGGGAGATACCCAGGAGACTTTGACGAATAGCTGCGATCGCACCCGATTCCTGCAGCGTATTTAATAATAAAATGGCTCCAAAGACAATATAAAGAATCTCAACGGCAGCGACTAGACCCTGAATACTAGCGGCCGCCACCTGTACTGCAGGCACACGCCACACGAATACAGCGATGCCAACTGTTACTAAATATGCGGCTGGCATTACCTGCCCTGCCGGACGTCGGGCGATCACCAATAGAAAAAAAACAGTTGCCAGTGGCATCAAGGCCACTAAAGAGTACAAGAACAGAGCCATGACTGAGCGATTAGAAAGAGCTTCACAGATCAGTTCTCAGTCTAAATCCTGACGATATTGGCTAAAATCTCATACTCATAAATTGCTGCGATGAAGCGATGCCTGTATCAATTGAAACAGTTTTTAAGAGGAGCAATAGACTACTTTAGATGGGAAGTATAAAATTTTACCTGATACGTTGATGCTGCAGTTGGCTACATGCTTGGGCTCTGAGCGTACTGCGATCAGGCAAAGTTTTTTAATTTCAATTAATACCCTAAGTTGTTCCTGGTGCTTTCACAGCAGTGAGACTCAGTTATTTCCTTATACAAATCTCTAGGATAGGGTCAGAGCAGCCATAAACTTAAATTCGCAAGGAAATTTGACGATGCAAGAAGAGTTAGATAGGCGAGAACCGTCTATTATTTTATGCCTAATTCCCATCGTTTTTTTGATTGCCTTAATGATTTTCAATGTCCTTTTGTTTAAGGACAATGCTACCTATGGTCCCAATCAAATTGCCCTGAGTTTATCGGCTCTGGTTGCCGGATTAATCGGCGTTTCGGCACTTCAAATTTCCTACCGTTTTCTGGAAGCGCAAATTATCAAATCGATTGGGATGGCTTTGCAAGCTGTGCTCATTCTGTTTGTAGTTGGCTCATTGATCTCTATTTGGATTGCTAGTGGTATTGTGCCGCTGATGATTTATTACGGCTTGGAGATTATCAATCCTAGCGTTTTCTTGTTTGTCTCCTGCGTGGTTAGCTGTATTGTGGCACTGTGCACAGGCAGCAGTTGGTCCACTAGCGGCACGATTGGAATTGCCCTGATTGCTATCGGCCAAACTTTTAATGTTCCAGAGGGCATGGTTGCAGGCGCTGTGATTTCGGGTGCTTATTTCGGTGATAAAATGTCACCTTTGTCAGATACCACCAATCTGGCCCCGGCGATGGCGGGGACCGATCTATTCACCCACATTCGTCACATGGTTTACTCCTCGGGGCCTGCCATTGGGCTATCGTTAGTGGGGTTTCTCATACTGGGCTTTTTTTACCAGGGGGATAGCCTGAGTGATAATGCGATCGCCGAGGTGCAGGGCGTTATTCAGACTAATTTTAATCTAAATCTGCTGCTGCTGGCGGTTCCATTGCTAGTGGTTACGATGGTGGCACTGCGAGTACCCGCCCTGCCTGCTCTGGTGTTTGGTGTGTTGTTGGGCTGCCTGGCGGCGGTGGTTTTTCAGCGGCAGCTGTTGACAACGATGCTGGATGGTAACTTTACCCTTGGTGGTGCTTACCAGCTGTTGATAGGTGTTGCCGCTGACGGCTTTAATATCGAAACCGGGAATGAGGTCATCGACGGTCTGTTTTCGAGAGGCGGTATGAGCAGTATGCTCAATACCATTTGGCTAATTATCACCGCCATGCTGTTTGGTGGCATGTTAGAAGCCTGCGGCATGCTACAAAAACTGGCCAACACTATTTTGGCGGGGGCTCAAGGAGCGGGCACTTTGATTGGTGCTACCATCGCGACCTGTGTTTTTATGAATGCCACCGCCTCTGATCAATACATTGCCATTGTGGTACCCGCTCGGATGTTTCGCTCTGCCTACGTCAAGTTTGGGCTGCATCCTAAAAATCTCTCACGGGCCGTCGAAGACGCTGGCACTGTAACATCAGTCTTGATTCCTTGGAATTCGGGTGGAGCATTTCACTCGGGCGTGCTGGGCGTGTCCACCCTCAGCTACCTGCCGTTTTGCTTTTTCAATATTCTCAGCCCGGTTGTGTCTATCTTCTTGGGCGCACTTAACTTGACCATCACCCGGATCAATTTAGAGGCTCTAGACGATGCGGATATGGCGGCAACGGTAGCCGTTGGTTCTGCCAAGTAAAGCCCTATGGAGCAACTGCGATCGCTGGATCAGCCATGCCCACTATCTTTAACAGGAGTTATCGTGTCGCTTAAAGTTTTACTCCCTATCGACATTAATCAGCTAGAGGCTAAGCTGGCTTTTTTAGATCGAGCGATTGCCTATATCAAGGCCCTGGAGGGGCAGTTTATCGTAATGACGGTGATGGCCGACTACGGTGGTTATTTTGTTAGCCCGTTACTACCTGACGATTTTGTAGAAAAGGCCCGAGCTAAGGCCTTGAAATCGTTGGAGAGTTTTACCAGTCAAAATATCCCAAACGAACTGGTGGCGGGACTAAATGTGCGATATGGCGCAACGCACACTGAGATTATCGATGTCGCTGAGAAAGAGAAAACAGACTTAATTTTTCTCGGGGCTGAGCGTCCGGAACCGGTTGATTATCTATTAGGAACGGTGGAGGGGCGCATCATGCGTCATGCGCCCTGTGATATTGTGCTTTTCCACATGTAGCCGAGGATATTAAACCCTCGCCCCAAGCCGTTTGCTGATTTCTTCAGCATATTGCTCAGCATTTAGCCCCACGACTAAGTGCAATACCTTGTCCTGCACCCGCATCAGAGCGGCGACACCGGCTGTTTTAAGGGTATCTTCGTCGATGGCATTGGGGTCAGTGATTTCTACCCGTAATCGAGTCATGGCGACAGGATCTATCGTGCGAATATTGTTGGTTCCTCCCAGGGCTGTAACAATTGCTTGAGCCTTTTCGGCTGCAGCGGGGTCGGCTATTACTGTAGGCATGGCAGTAGCCACCATAGACTCTTCGGGCACGGGGGCAACCACCTCATCTGCTTCGGGTCCAGCTGTTTTGAGATACTCAACCATATCCGTTTTAAGGTTTTCAGAGCGGGGGCCAAAAATGGCCTGGGCATTGTTGCCCACCTGCAGCACGCCAGATGCACCCAAAGCTTTGAGTCGAGCAATGTTGACTTTACCCATGTCTTTGACACCGATACGCAGCCGGGTAATACAGGCATCCAGATTCTCGATGTTGCTCCGGCCACCAAATGCCAGGGTTAGTTCTTTAGACATAGCAGCAGCATCCTGGGGCAGGTTGCTTGCGAGTTCTTCATTGTCTTCTTCACGACCGGGGGTCATCAGGTTAAAACGCTTGATGACAAATCGGAAACTGAAATAGTAGAGGGCGGCAAACAGGGGACCAAAGGCGAGAATCAGCCATACTTTGGTCCCCAGAGCGTTAAAGAGAAAGAAGTCGATAAACCCGTGGGAGAAGGTAAAGCCCATGCGTCCGCCCAGGATGACAAAGAGAAAGTCGGCAAACCCGGCTAGGACAGCATGGAGTAAAAATAAAACTGGTGCGACAAAGACAAATGAGAATTCGATAGGTTCGGTAATGCCGGTGAGAAACGATGTCAGGGCTGCAGAAATCATGATGCCGCCGATTGCCTTACGCTTTTTAGGCTTAGCACAGTGCCACATGGCAATGGCCGCCGCTGGCAGACCAAACATTTTGAACCAGTAGGCTCCACCGATAATACCGGCGGTGGGGTCTCCGGCAAAAAAGCGGGTAATATCGCCTGTGACAATTTCATTGGTAATGGGGTCGGTGAACGAGCCAATCTGGAAAAAGAAGGGCACATTCCACACGTGGTGAAGGCCAAAGGGAATGAGCAACCGCTCAATAAAGCCATAGATGGCAACGGTAACGGGAACGTTATCCCCAGCCGCCGCCGCGTTGGCAAAGCTATTAATGGCCCCACCTACTGGCGGCCAGATAAAGCTCATGAGAATACCGACAACAATGGCTGCGATCGCAGTAATAATCGGAACAAACCGCTTACCGGCAAAAAAGCCCAGATATTGGGGCAGCTTAATGCGGAAAAACCGGTTGAACATATAGGCCGCCACACAGCCCATAATCAGACCGCCAAACACCCCCGTATCTAACGAGGGAATGCCCATAATGGGTTTGAGGGCGCTGGGGTCAATGTTGGCAAACAGAATCGAAGACACCCCCAGGGACGCCAGGAAGACCACAAAGCCGACAATGGCCGCGAGCGCAGAGACACCGTCATTAGCGGTATAGCCAATGGCCACTGCCACGGCAAACAGAATGGGGAGATTGGCAAAAATGGCATCCCCTGAAGCTTTCATAATCTCCGCTAGGGGGGCGGGCAGCCAGCCAAATTTAGCACCAGTTAAAACACCTTCTTGAATTTTTTGAATCTCAATCAGGCGAGCACTGCCCAGACCCAGCAAAATACCGGCCACAGGCAGTACCGAGACAGGCAGCATCAGTGCCTTTCCCATTTTTTGCAAGAGACCAAAGGCTTGGTCGCGCCATTGTTGTTGAGATGGAGAAGAGGGGGCTGTTGTGGTCATAGGGTTATTTAAAAAGCAGAACGATTAGTTTTATTGGGGGCATCCGTGCCCTTGCACGGGATTATGTCTGGGGCGCGTCCCTACATATCGGGGAGTGGCACCAGAGCGCGTACGTCGGCAGCGGTTTCTAACCCCAGGGCCTGAGCCGCCAGTTTTTTGCAGTGGCTGAGTTTAAGAGAACGGACCTGGGCCTTAATGCTGGGAATCATTGAAACGCTGACGCTGAGTTCTTTAACACCCAGGCCAATCAGGAGAGGAATGGCTTGGGGGTCGCTACCAATACCGCCGCAGACGCTCACCCATTTGTCGTGACGACCTGCGCCTTTGACCGCATGGCCGATCAATCGCAACACCGCTGGGTGCAAACCGTCAACAAAGGGCGCTAGCTTGGGGTGACCCCGATCCATCGCCAGGGTGTACTGGGTGAGATCATTGGTACCAACAGAGAGGAAATCTACCTCCTTGGCAAACTGCTCGGCCATTACTGCAGCCGAGGGCACCTCCACCATAATGCCCACCTCCACCGGGGGCAGGTTTAGGGCCTGGCGTTCTTCCTCTAGCATGGCTTTGGCCATACGGAGTTCTTCGATGCGGCCAATCATGGGAAACATTACCCGCAGTTTACCTGCGGACGCTGAGCGCAAAATTGCCCGCAGCTGGGTGCGCTGCAGCTCAGGCTGGTCAAAGCCTAAACGAATGCCCCGTTCTCCCAAAAAGGGATTCTCTTCTGGGGCCATGGCCAGATAGGGCAGAGGTTTGTCGCCACCGACATCAAGGGTGCGAACAATCATCGGTTTATCGGGGCCCAACACTTCGGCAATGCTGCGATAAATGCCGGTTTGTTCATCTTCTGTGGGGGCCTGGGGTCGCTCCATAAAGATAAACTCGGTGCGCAGCAGACCGACGCCTTCGGTGCCCAAAGAGACGGCTTCCGTCGCATCCTTTAGCCCCCCGATGTTGGCGACAATCTCTACCTGGTGCCCGTCCTGGGTGATGGCGGGTTCAAAGGCATGTTCCAGGTCAGCCGCCTGTTTAGCCTTTTGGTTAGCAATGTGGGTTTGGGTACGAGCAATCTCATCAGCGGGGGCATTTAATCGGAGGGTGCCTTTAGTGCCATTGAGAATTATCGGAGTACCATCGGCCAAGTCCAATACCCGTGGCTCTGCACCGGCAATGGCCGGAATCCCCATAGACCGAGCCAGAATTGCCACGTGGGAGGTGGCCCCACCGGCCAGGGTACAAAAACCAACCACCCGCTCGCGGTCCAAATTGGCCATATCGGATGGGGTAAGGTCTTCTGCGAGCAAAATTGTATTGTGGGGATATTTCATCTCAGTGGCTTCGACACCGGTGAGAATTCGCAACACTCGCATACCCACGTCACGAATATCATTGGCCCGCTCTGCCAGTAGCTCATTGTTTAGCTGGGCCAGTCTCTTGGCCTGGGTTGTGTAGGTTTGTTTCCAGGCAAAGTTTGCACTTTTACCTTTATTAATGGCGCTGGTGGCAATATCCATTAACTCAGGGTCGTCTAAAATTTCCTGATGGGCAGCAAAAATAGCGGCTTTACCCGGATTGCCCTGACCGTGGACCTTGGCACGAATAGATTCGATCTCTAGGGCCGCTTTTGCGATCGCATCCTCCAGTTTCCGCCGCTCCTTACTCGGCGATTCCCCCACCTCCTCAATCACCAATGTCTGTTCGCGTACCCGGTAGGTATTGCCCACTGTAAGACCTGACGAAGCCGCCACCCCCAAAATAATATTGGGGTCCTCAGACTTTGGCCGGGGCGGTGGGGCCTTAAGTGCTGACTGATCAATACTGGCCGGGGCAGATGCAGCCCCAGATTCTCCCAAACCAGACCGGATCGCCTCAGTTAGCTCCGTAATCGCGGTCTTAGCATCTGGACCCGTGGCCTCCAGGGTCACCGAGTCCCCATGGGCCACCTGCATCGCCATAATGGCCACAACACTTTTTGCATTGGCCCGATCACTCCCCCGCAGCAGCGACATCTGAGACTGATACTGTTTAGCCAGGTTAACCAAGACTGCAGCTGGACGAGCGTGCAGTCCTTGGGGATTGCCAACAATAATAGGTTCTGACGTAACGTTGTCTCCGGTGGTCACCTCCAGTGACGACTTGTCTGCCGCCAGCACCAGCTCTAGAAAAATATCTTGCCCTGCATTTACCAGTCCACGCGGAAAGACAAATTCTGCAATACGTTCGGTATTCGTAACAATAATTTGAGTCAGTAAACTTTTAGCATGCAGCGCCACATAGTCAATATCAAACTCCAGCAGCGCGTCTCCTGAGGTGACTCGATCACCCAGCTTTACCTGGGGTGAAAATCCCTCCCCCCGCAGCTCGACAGTATCTAACCCCACATGCATCAAAATCTCTATCCCTTCCGCAGTCCTTAGCGTCACCGCATGGTGGGAGGAATGAATCTGAATAATCTCACCGTCACAGGGGGCTCTGAGAACGTTGGATATGGGGTCAACAGAAATACCATCACCCACCATTTTTTGGGCAAACACCGGGTCAGGCACTGATTCGAGGGGCATCAAGTAGCCGGACAGGGGAGCCGTTAATCGTAGAGTGGTTTGCACTTGGGAGCGAGTGTCTAGGGCCATGACAATGCTGATTTACAAGAATAATTAAGAGGCTTGAAACAAAAAATACTCAAATTGAGATAAAGCAATCTGTTTGTTGGTGTGACCGTAGTGGTTGCATGGTTACCAATCACTGCAGATAAACGCTATATAGAGTCCTATTTGGGAACACAATAGACAACATTCGATAGTCGACACCAAAGTCTGCACAAGAGAAAACTGCCTGTTTTTACCCGAGATAAAAGATATCTAGGCAGAAATAGTCAACAAGCAACTTAGTTCATTTTTATACAGCTCAATTTTATTCATGACTAGGCGTATAAAAAATACATATAACCAGATGTTTTGATGTCAGAAACCAACATTGCCCCTATTAAAAACAAAAAGGACACTCTCGTGACGTTACACTTTTTTGAGCTAGCAACAGTTAGTCATCAAGTGTGCTAAGGCGAATACGCTATCCCTAGAGGTGACGATCGCGGACCGCAGTGTGTGAATGGATGACTTTTGTCATGTAGTGAGTCAGGCAGATGGTCTAGTATTCAGAAAGATTGGAAGCGTGTCTTCTTCAGATTAGTCGAAGCAGATAACAACGATAAGTCAAACGGCAGATCGGGTACTCAATTCAGCCAGGACCAATATCATTACGAATGAAAAGAGTCACATGGTAGTTTTAAGAAACGTTGGCTATGTGTTGTTGGCCGGAATCACTACTGTGATTGCCATCGGTGGAAAGCCAGCCGCCGCTCAAGAAGAGAATACGCTTGTTCTCTGTGAAACCAGTGGTACAGCGTTGAGGGTCTACGAGAAAGACGGTGCGATGCTAATGCGGGCCTTTAACCGTCAACAGTCTCAAGTATGGATGAATGACGCTCAGACAGCGATTCAGGCAAGTGCCAACAGCATTGACTATATGAATCTGGCAGGAGGGTCAGCTATCAATCTTAGCGTTGATACCGCGACAGGAGACTGTGCTATTCAAATTGAAGGACAGACCGAACAAGGCACTATCTTGAGTAATGACACAGCAGCCTCTGTTATTGGCACAGTGACCTATCGAGAGCGAATTGCGCTGCAGCCGGGCTCTGTGGTGAAGACAATGCTGGTAGATCTCGATAGTGATACATCCATTGCTGAGCAAACCTTTGTTACCACAGAGCAACAGGTGCCAATTCCGTTTCATTTGTTGTATAGTCCAAGCGATATTGTTCCTGGCCATCGCTATGGAATGCGGGCTGAAATTGTTGTTGAAGATGAACCGCGTTGGAGTACGGTTGCTGACTATCCTGTGATTACTCAGGGGGCACCTGTAGCGGTGGGGCTGTTGGTGGAGATGACGGGCGACGACCCCGTGCAGACTGATAGAGCCGCAGCGCTACCGGATGCGATCGCAACTGCAATCAAAACAGACCTAAGCCAAGAATTAGAAGATGTTGCGCTTCAAGTTGAGAACTATAGTCGTGAAACCTGGTCCGATGGTTGTTTGGGGTTAGGTGGCCCGGCTGAGCTTTGTCTTGCAGCCTTAACCGAAGGATGGCGAGTAGAGCTGACCGATACAGCTGGTGAAAATTATATTTATCGCACAAATATCGATGGCACCCAGGTGCGACGAGAAACAGCACAGCCTTGATTTTAAGCTAAACGGTCGCTACAGCGCCTGGCAGCGATAAATCTGCTCAACAATGAACCTTTCAATGTATCCTGAAATACATTGAGTCTTCATGGGTAGTACAGATATCTTCGGGTATCGGTGCTGCCCATCCGTTATCAATGCAGATATCCAAATCATTTTTTAACATCAGACAAATCCCCCTGGCGGTGATTTGCTTGTTTGTCCTGGATATTTTTTTCTGTTTTGCTTACATCGGCACCCATGTGCCCGTAGCGCTAGATTTTAGAGCCGTTAGATATTGGGATCTCGACTTTGAAGGAGGCATTGCCACCTGGTATTCAGCCTTTCAGCTTTTGGGAATTGCCATACTTTCAACATTGTTTGTTCGCAAAAAAGCGGCGTTGGCTCAAGGCTCCCCTGTGCTACTTGGGTTGCCAATTATCTTTTTATTGATGGGGATTGACGAAATCGCCCGAATCCATGAACGTATTGGCAAATACAGTGATGTTTTATTGCCCGCCGGTAGCCGAGCAAATACACCGTTTCAAGAAACGGGTATATGGATGTTTTTGGTGGGGATTCCATTTATCGTCTTCTTTCTGTTATGGCTCCATAGATTAAGAAAAAAACTGATTGGCTACGGGGCTGAAATTAATAGGCTGGGGATGGGTGTTTTTCTTTTACTCTTAGGGGCGCTGGGGATCGAACTGCTGTCTAATTTTCTGTCTAACAATTCTTCTCAGCTAATCGGCATTGCTTTGGAAGAAGGGTTAGAAATGATAGGAGCAACCGTTATATTTTGGGCAGTATTGTCCATGTTGAGGAAAAAGCGTCCAGCTAAATTATTTCGGGTCTAGAGTAACGACTCGCTAGGTGGCGACCTTGACGTTCATCTGATGCAGACGTTCTGCCATCATTTGCATCACATCGAGTGCAAAGTTTGGCGTTTGTTCCACGAGAAACTGAAACCGCTTTCGGTCAATAGGGATTAGCTTACAAGTTGTTTTAGCAACAGCACTGGCAAAATGGGGACGATTTTCAAGTATGGCCATTTCCCCCACCAAACTACCTGCATCAACGGTCACCAGCTCACTGTTGTTGCGTTTGATAACAATTTGACCCTCTACCAGTACATACATCAAGTTAGTCACTTGATCTTGTTCAAACAGAATTCCTCCCGTTTCGAGGGTGATGAAGTCTGAAGGTTTGTTGAAGAGGCTCAGAGTTTTCATCATGCGGTATCGATGGTTGATTGATGCTGAAGTATTGTAGCGCTTCGTGTGAATAGTGAATTCTGGATTGTCCCCATGTCGCTATTAGAGTCGCTGAGATATTACAGTAGGTGCGATCGCATCACAATAAGAAGCCCCCATAAACACTCGGTTTAAGGGGGCTTCGGGTTAGATATAAAGGGTTAAGCAATACAGGATTCTGCTTACTTAGATATAGGGTTAGACATAAGAAAGCTATGCAATAGCTCTTTTTCTCTATGTGCCTACTCTAAACCGAGGTGAGACATACCACTCCTTCTGAAGCGTAAACCTACTGTCTGTTTACATACCCATCAAGTTTTCTTGGATTGTGCTGGCGATCACAGCTCGAATCAATGACTTGTTAGACGCTGGTATCTTACCCAACTGGATAAATGCCCTGATACTCACCATAAAAGAGAGCTGTATAGCTTATGGCTCAAGGGGTTTAGACAACTTAGTCTAACTAGGGTGCGATCGCACCATTGGTCAAATTATCCAATGCACCTGAAATCGTTTTAATCGCCTCTATACCGCAGCCATCGAGTCGATGACGACCGCCCAGATACTGCGGGTCATTGTAGGCCAGCTGTACCTGACCCTGGTCATCTTCCCAGATCAGTACCTTTTGTGGTAGGTCAATGGCAATGGTCTGCTGACACTGCATTAGGGGGGTACCCAATCTAGGATTACCAAAAATAACGACCCGAGTTGGCCGCAGCGCTAAGTCAACGCCAGCCGCATTTTGCGTATGATCAACGCTGGCAAATAGGTTTAATCCTCTGGCTTCTAAAATCTGTGTAAACCGAGTTTCTGTTTCCTCAACGCTGTAGGGGCTCGACTTAACAATTAAGCCTGTGGGCGCTGTTGCCTGGGCAATTGCTTTCTGACGAGAAAAATAGACAGTGCCAGCCAATAGAGTTAGCCCTAATAAACCGACAGCGGCTGAAATCTTGTGCATAGTGATGAGAGTAAAACCAAAACCACGTTTTTAGCCTATAACTATGGTGTCAGTGTGGCAAAGTAGCCGCAGGTTCTTGCTGTGTAGCGCAGTGAATACTGCCTCCACCAGCGGCTATAGCATCGATATTGATAGCCACAATTTCACGATCTGGAAACGCCTGCTGGAGCGATTGTTGAGCCGCCTGGTCAGCACGCTCATCGCCAAATTCTTGCATAATCACAGCCCCATTACAGATATAGAAACCCATATAGCCTGCGGCAAATTCAGGTGTCTCATAGGTATCTCGAACTGTGCTGGGTGCGTCTAGTACAATCATGTCAAACGAATGTCCTTGAGCGTCCGTTGCACTGTCTAAAATTTCCAGGTTTTGTTGAGTGATTTTATGATCTAAAAAGCTTGGATCAGGCTCATACCCAGCAAGCACCACACCCGGTCTAGCAAACCTGGCATAGAAATCGACATGGGCGTCGGTGATATCCTGCCCCTTAACCCCAGGTAGCCAGATAATTTTCTCTAACCCCAGCAGCGGCATTAGCTGGTCTTCAAACTGAGCCTTAGAAACACCAGGATTCCGATTGTCGTTTAGCACGGAGCTTTCGGTAATGATGGCTGTACCATGACCGTCTAGCTCAATACAGCCACCTTCTAGCACCAGGCCGGTATTGACCACCTTTACACCAGCTTGTTGAGCCACAAACCCAGCAACAGCCTTATCGTTTTGATAAGTTTGCTTTTGACCCCAGCCGTTAAAGTTAAAATCAATCCCTGCCCTTTGCCCCTGGTTAGAAAAAACAAATAGAGGTCCCGTATCCCGTATCCATAGATCATCTAGGGGTGAAACAACGAGTTCAACAGATGAGCCTACTAAATTTTTGGCTAGATCATATTCATTAGCTCTCACTAGCATAGACACTGGCTCATACTGGGCAATGGTTTGAGCAATGGTGACCAGATTGCGTCTGACCTCAGGCAATAGTCGTCGACCCCAAATACGCTCGCTGGCGCCAAACGCCATCCAGGTGCGGGTATGGGGAGCAGCTTCATCAGGCATGTACCAATATTGTTTGGCAGTCGAGCTAACACATCCCATCAATAGTCCCCCAGCAAATAGCGAAGTACGGTATAAGAATTGTCGTCTGGTTGTCATGGCAGTTCTCTATCGTTTATTGACGCTGTTCTAAAGAGAATTTTTTTAGGAGTTTCGGGTGATTTTTAACATCTTGTTGCCATTGCGCTGAAATTTATAGACAACCAACTGTACATCACACTGATAGCCCATTGATTTGAGAGCGCTTATAACAAAATCTAAATGGGGTGATGGGTTTAAATCTAGATTGAGTAAGGGGAAAATGCGCACCTCTCGACAAACGCGCAGCATTTCACAAATGGCATCTAGGTGAAATATTTGATCAAACTGCTCAGAATATAGAAACAAAAAGTGAGAACATAGGCCCAAATTATAGGCAGCGTCTGGGTAGTTTAGCTGGGGCAACTCACCAACTTCGTAGCGGCCTGCCGTCCTGCCCTGCTCAAAGTCTTGGCAAAATAGCTCAATAGCAGTCTCACGATTTTTGCGCAGACCGTCAGGGGAATGGTGGTAGCTCCACACCCAATCATCCAGGCTGGTTTCCACCTGGTGAATAATATCGTCAACAACGGCATCAAATCGCTGTTTAATCTGAGCTGCATTAAAGCAATAAAGCGGATCAACTGACTTAATGCGATAGCCAAGCCGGGTAGCTTCTGCATTAAAACTAGCCGGTCCATCGGCAACACTGAGGATAGGCTGCTGTAGCTCTGTTTCCGTCAGGCTAAACATTTTGGCGTATTCATCAAACGACCGACCAAAGGAAACCACAGTGTCTAGCTTAACGGCCATGGATAGTTCTCTCGCTTGCTATTTTTAAGGTTTACTCGATACTGTCGTGAGACTATTTGTTGTCCTGCTGGTTTAGCTCTGTGAGTAACGATGGAGGACCAATATCTTTTACTCCATAACCCTGGGGATAGCTGCGGATTGATTGGTCGGCAAAAAAGTCAGGCAGTGACCGGGGCGGCAGTTTACGTAGCAGACGACTCCGAAGTTTAAGACTGGTTTTGAGTAGCTGAGTGAGCAATGTTGGGGCCGATTGCCACCCCAGAGCATTGAGCAGTGGCTCATCGAGGAGTGCCGGGATTGCCGTGTTGGTTAGCGATCGCACCCCCGCCGGAAACCAGCTCAACAACATGGCCCGAGTTGCATCGGCCACCCGCTGATTGGCTACAGCATAGGTAAACTTCTCGCGCTCATAATCCAGGTTGTAGGCTGCAAACGCACCGTAGGACTCTGGGATATTCGTAATCCCCATGCGCTCACCAACGGCAGCCCAAAAGTAATACATGGCCTGCTTTTCTTGCTCGCTCAAAGGTCGCCAGCCAAAGCGATCGCACCAGCGCACCGGCTCGTAGATAAACGTAGACAACACATAAAGATAGTCGCTGTTCTCAATAGGAAACCGACTGTGGATAGCGTTCATCCGTTGCAAAAACGCCTGCCCTCGTGGGTGGTTATAGCCCCACTTAAATAACTCTGAAACAATAATTCCAGTATCGTCGTAGCGTTTTTGGGTGTGGTGTTGAAATTCTCCTGTGCGGTCCAGCAGTTTGGCAATGCTCGGTACGCAAAATGTCCGCAGCAGAGCAACTTCTAGGGCACGGGTAATATCCCAAGGGAATTCATAGCCTGCTAAGAGATGGCAGATTGCGATCGCATCTTGCTGCGGGTCCATCGTCTCAATTTTTTGAGCAATGTCATATCGGCCCATGCGCTTGCCCTCATTTACCCTGTTAGAATAGCTCGGCACTAACGACTCTTCGGCAGAATATGCTGCAGCGCCTTTGTTATGAGTCCTCTGACTCGTCAGTGCTGTCTGTATTATTCGATAATCCCAACAGGTCTACTACGGTGATCGCAGTCCCTGGCGCTAGCAATACACCATTACGATAGTGGCCCGTTGCTAAAATCACATTCTCATAGCCCACCAAGGGTTTAATTACTGGGGCTCCCTGACCTTGGGGTCGTGGGCGCAGACCGCTCCACTGTCGTAACACCCGAGCCTGGGCCACCGCCGGACAGTAGCTAATGGCAAGCTGCTGCATTTGCCCAAATCGTTCTGCCTCAGGCACTAGCTCAACGTTTTCCCCTAATGGCAATTCCACCGCTTCACCTCCCGGTGGAAATTCCACCGTTGCCCCAACCCAGTAGCGGGCTTCGCCTAGGGGCACAATGTGTATATCGTGGCCGTTTACCACTGGTTGAAAGTCGTCATTTCCCAACGGTTGGTCTAGCTCGATTTCCATGGCCTGCCCCAGCACCGGGATCATGGGCAACGGTTCTGTACCGATTTGACTTAATTCTGCTGAGTCAAGCCCGGCGGATATAATGACGCAATCGATGTCGAGGGTTTCTTCTGGCAGCTGCAGCTGTGAACAGTAGCCTGAGCGCGTTTTCATGCCTAAAACAGGGCTTTGCCAATGGGTGGTCACGCCGCGTTGCTGAGCGGCATCCACCAGAGCCAGGGTGAGCTGTTGGGGATGAACTTGACCATCTTGGGGTGAATAAATAGCGGCAGCGACAGTATGAGCATTAATTTGTGGACAGCACTGTCGTAGCTGGTCGGGCGACCAAATCTCTAACGAATACCCTTGCTCGGCACGCTTAGCCTGTAATGATTGCCAGCGGGGTAGCCGCTCTGGGTCAAAACATAGACTAACTAACCCTTGAACGTAGGGAATAGATCTGCCTAAGGTTGCTTCTAGCTCAGGAATCAGGGTTTTATAGCGCTCAATACTGTCACGCCGCAGCCGCCAGTTGCGGCCCTTAACTTTGTGGCTAATGATGCCCATTAAAACACCCAGGGCGGCTTGGGTAGAGCCCTGGGCTGGATTACCTTGGTCGATGAGGTGAATTTCTAAGTGGCTGTGGCGACTCAGCTCATACGCTAGGGTAGCACCGACAATTCCACAACCAACAATAGCAATTCTGGTCATACTAGCTGCTTAGTCTACTGCTAGATCCTCAGTGGGTATCAGGTCAAGAAACGTGCTGAGATCCTTTGCAAATCGGATATAGGTTTCATTGGTGCGGTTGCCATCAAAGACTTTAACAGCAGCACTCATATCCTCTAAGTCGTCTGAAATTTTATCCGACAGCTTGAGTGCCTGGGATTTGTCCTCAGGCAACAGCAAGTAGGCTAGACGGTTCATACGGGTTCTGAGTTCCCCGAGAGGACCGTGGATAAAATTGTCGACATTGGCCCAGTTTTTCTCACGGATATAGCCCGCTAGCTCTGGCAGACGATCTTTTGAGGTCTGGATGCGGCCAGAGTAGATGGAAATCTGAGCTAGCTGGTCAGCGGAGTAAGTGGGGGGTGCAGCGACCTTACTGCCAGAACCACAGCTGACTAGCAGGGTTGCGATCGCAACCAGAAATATTCCCATAATCGATCGCGCCAGTGAGCGAAACCGTTCCATACCTGCAATACCTCCTAAAAATGCTCCTAATGCGATGCGAGCTTAGATGTGCAGCATCAAGCCCAGCTAATTATAGTACGTCACTCATCGCGAAATCACCTTCACACTAGCCTTATCAAGGACTATTGGAGGATAAGAACACTTAGCATCTCGATTAGCTTGAGAACTGTGCCAGTGAAGTCGGTTTTCCACAGCACTGTGGAATACTCAGAAATGAATTGTATAAAAGACGACGTTCTCCAATCCACTTGTGGATGCATTAAATAACCCCCGGTGTATATGACACCGGGGGCTGCTTTGTTATAGAGAGTTACCCATAGAATGAGATAAAGCAGTATGTCTGCTCTCTTACCTAAAATGACCCTGGTCTATATGCTTTGGCTTCCCCTCTGTCAGCATGTTTATCGGATACTGATTAGGGCCCATTGACACGTCAACTTTATTCGAAATGTAGCAATCATTCTTTACTTTCACCAGACACTGTGTATTTTGCAAGGGTGAAAGAATATTCAAGCCAAAGATTGCTCCACCAAGTCACTGTAACCGCAGACCATAGCGAGCAATATCCAAACAGTCTGCTGCAGAGCAGCACCTAAGGGGAATTACTGGTAGTTTCTAAGCCAAAATGCTCAATAGCCTGAGTGTCAGCAACTCTCAAGGACACGCTACAGTCAAGATTAATATGCATCAATAGATTGTTTAAGACGGAAGGGTGTTCGTCTGAATCTTCTCATCAGCAACCCTTGGTTAGTAACGAGCCAAGGGTTTTTATTTGGGCAAAATCACCTTTGTTAGCTGTTGTTAGAGACGCGTTCAGCCATTTCTAATACTTTTAAGCCTACATTCAAGAAACATTAATTCTGACCTAAAAAATATTGTCTGTTTCTATGGAAACCTGATGGGGCACCTGAGGCATTGTCTTTGCAAATTTGAGACACCTAACAACTCACGGCATCTGAGCTAATGCAATAGTATCTGTAGGAGATTCACTAGATTATGACACGTCTTTCTAAACTGACTTCGCAATGTCTCAAAATTGCTGGTATCGGGTTTACTAGTTTGTTAATCGCATTACCGGTAACTGCTCAAAGTACCAGTAGTCAGAGTATTACCCAGATTGCTGGCTCAAATGATTCCTTTGATGTTCTAGTTTCTCTGATGAAACATGCCGGCATTTTAGAGGCATTTAATGGCACTAATGGAAAGGAATTTACTGTCTTTGCCCCTACAGATGATGCCTTTGGTCGTTTATCTGAAGGAACAATTGAAAGTCTCTATAGACCTGAAAACAGAGAGATGTTACTGGATGTTCTTGCTTACCATGTTATTGGTGGTAGTGTAACCTCTGATCAGCTTTCTTCAGGAGCTGTGGATAGTAAAAATGGATTGCCGTTACAGGTGAGCGTGGGGCAACAGGTTACAGTAAATAGTGCCACTGTTAGAACAGCGGATATCACTGCAAACAACGGTGTTATCCATGCAATCGATACGGTATTAATTCCACAGCGATAGGGT
>JBCDIX010000103.1:0-17666 GCA_038748405.1 Cyanobacteria bacterium P01_H01_bin.21
ATGGACAGCGAGCCTATGTGGCAGAAGTGCGATCGCGACCCGCTGACACCATTCAAGCATTTGACGACATTGACCAGATGCCGGAGGGCGCTAACATTACCGTTATTGACATTGCCAATCTGCAACAGCCCCAAATAGTTGAAACTGTTGACGTTGGGCGTAACCCAGAACACCTGAGCATCAGTCCCGATGGTCAATTTCTAGCCATCAACCTAAATGAGCCCGATAGAGAACTGCTGATTGTGCAGCTTGACGACGATGGCCGATTAGGACAGCGTTTTTATTTTCCCATGCAGCTAGACGGCTCTCGCGAAGATAACCAAACTGTTATCTGGCACCCGTCTGGCCAATATCTGGCCATCATTCAAGATAACAATCGTCGGCTAGGGTTTTATCAGGTCCAAACCACAGGTGAAGAGATTACCGTGAGCCTGATGGGTGAGCCCCTCACCCTAGGAAACCATCTCAGCAATCCTCGATTTACAGCAGACGGTCGCTTTTTGCTAGTGCCAGACCTAAAGTGGAGTACCCACCAAAACCCTACACTGAACTTTTTGCTCAATCCAAACGGAGAAATGATTGCAGTGCAGTTTGACCCAGAATCAGGTACAGCCCCTGAGGTCGTCTCCCGCGTAGAGGTGGGGCTCAGCCCCGAAGGATTTGCGCTCAGCCCAGATAATTCGCTCATTGCCACGGTGAATATGAGACGCACCTATTTACCCAGCTTTATCCCTGCCTGGCGAGGGAAACCCTACAGCTCTCTATCTTTGGTCCAGTTTGACACCACATCTGGAGCGCTAAACAAAGTTGAAGAATATGGCTTTAAAGGACTGCTGCCAGAACAAGCTGCCTTTGACGCTAGCGGGAATGCACTGGCTGTGGTGATTTATAACTATCGTGAGCCTAGTCCAGAAACCGGAGCCGTTGAGTTTTGGACTGTCGTAGCGGGGGACTCTGCGGGGGACTCTCCTAGACTAGAGCGCACTGGCTATACCCTAGATGTTATCCGTGGTGCCCACGATATTGTCTTACTGCCCTAAAATACTTTAGTCTCCTTAAAGCCCCAAGTAGCAGTGAGCGATAGTTTTCTAAAGGAATGTCTGCATGACAGTGTTAGCCATCATAAGACATTGAAATTTTAAACGATGATAAGATTAGTTTTACTAAACGGTTTAGTAAATATCGTGTTGCGCTAAGATTAGGCGAGTGAGTAATCAGTGGTGGTAGTGATATGGGTCAGCAAGCATATTTGTGGAGTAAGAGTTTTGCTAGCGGCACGAATAACCTGAGATATATTAATCGCTTGGTTTTGCTCCAGCTAGCTTTGTGGGGTGGGATAGTTGCCTTAAGCCCTATGCCAGTTCTAGCCAAACATCCTAGTCCTCAAGAAAACACTGCCACCTTTGGGCAAAATAGACTTTCACAGGTGCCAGATGAGGAAGAAGCCCCCGCAGAGGAAGCCCCCACAGAAGAAGTCCCTACAGAGGAATCTCCCACAGAGGGTGAGACGGCAGCTCCTTCTGCTGCCGATATCGAGCTTCCCCCAACAGATTTGCTGGCGGATCCCAATCCATTAACTGTCCCTACCACAGAAGCCGAGGTACAGCTGCTTGAAGAAGACGAGAGAACTATCTCAATTGAAGAAGCGATTGAGCTCGCCTACTTTAACAGTCCAGATTTGCAGGCGGCTTTGCTGGAGCTAGAACAAGCCGAGGCAGCCCTGGCCGAAGATCGAGCTGCATTTTCTCCGGGGCTGACCACCTCAGCTGATCTAACGGCGCAAGAGGCAAATAATGCGACGGTGTTTGGTGAAGGTGAGGATGACGATGACATTGATACCAGTCTGAATGCAGCTCTACAGGCCAACTATGATCTGTTTACATCAGGGCAGCGAACTGCCAATGTTCGAGCTGCCCAAGAGCAGGTGCGTTTGAGTGAGCTAGAAGTTGATCGTCGGCGTGAGGAGCTAAGGCTAGAGACAACCGATCTGTATTATGACCTGCAAGATAGCGGAGAACAAATTCGGATCAATCAGGCATTTGTGGATGAAGCGGCCCGTAACCAACAAGATACGACACTGCGTCAGGAGGCGGGTGTGGGCACCACCTTTGATGTATTGCGGGCAGATGTGCAGCTGGCCAATGCTCAGCAAGCCTTGATTCAAGCCCAGGCTGACCAACAAATTGCTCGACGTAATCTGGCCCGGTTACTGAATCTGCCATCAACTGTGAATGTGAATGCCACACCCGTCACAGAACCTGATGATTGGGAGTCATCCTATGAGCGTTGGACACTAACGTTAGAAGACAGTATTTTACTAGCGTTCCAAGGGCGTGTGGAACTAGAGCAACAGCTAGCCCAGCGGGAAATTAGCACCCAGGAGGCCCGGGCCGCTCTAGCCGCTAACGGACCACAGGTGGGGCTGTTTGCTAACTACAGCTGGAGCGATTTGTTAGATGACTCTTCAGACACTTACAATTTTGGTGTTGATTTTGACATGGTGTTACTTGATGGGGGGGCAGCAAGAGCCCGAGCCCGCCAGCAAGATCTTAATGCCGATATTGCTGAAGAACGATTTTCTGAAGTGTTAGACCAGGTGCGTTTTGAGGTAGAGCAAGCCTACTTTAACTTACGCTCTAATGAAGAGAATGTTGTCACTGCCAGGACGGCCATTGTTCAAGCGGATGAAGCCTTAGAGCTGGCTAATTTGCGATTAGATGCCGGGGTGGGGACTCAGCTGGATGTGCTGACTGCTCAATCTGAGCTGACCGAAGCTGAGGGTAACTGGGTCACCGCAGCGCTAGGCTACAACCGGGCTTTGGCGGCATTGCAGCGGGCCGTCAGTAATCTGCGCGCTACATCTTAATCGGTGGGGACGACAGATTGGTTTATCCCAATTCATGCCATGTACTAGCCTGTGGAGAACTGTTAGAGAACTCAACAAGGTAGATATGTTCAAAGTCATTTGCATCAAGGGTAAATCCGGCACACCCAGAACTTATGAAATCAATTTGATAATCATTCGATACATCTTCACGCTCATTAACAGCTTGACCTGACCATTCGTCGTGAAGAGCTAATATATTCTTCGACTTTAGAAAACTATCTACTGCATTTTCTGCTTCTAGGAAGACTCTTTCAACTTCGTCCTCACTGAGTTCTGCCACCTCTTCAGTGATAGAGGAATTAGGATAAGCAAACTCCTCTATCACTTGGTTTTTATTGAACCACTGGTATCCCGCTGCCTCCGTTGTCTTGTTACAGAAGTAGTATATTCCATCTGTCTTAAGCTCTTTTACCAAAGCCTGTAGATAGGGACTTATATTAAAATTCCTTTTTTCCCGAATGCATTCAAAGGTTGTCCATTCACAATCTCTAAGTTGATATAGCAAATATAAAGAATTGCTACTGACATTAATCGGCTGCCCATACTCATGATGGCTAACATTAGTATGAGACATCTGATTAAGAACTGCTACAATCTCAGTCGCTGAAGCCTTAATGAAATTCAACGACTGGGAAACACCAAAATCGCCTCTTCCACTCTCCCACATAGCTATTTGAAGTTATCCTGATTACGAACTTCCCTGACTGCCTGACACATCTCCGTTCTCCCCAGTGATACCTCGAGAGTGATATCTCAAGTACGACACCGTATTGACCGAATACGTGAAAACTCAATTTGGTCATAGTAGCGTTAGGCGATCAAGTGTGACCTTCAGCCGTAGCCAAGATCACCTGAGTCCAGGCTACCATAACAGATCTAAACTACAGATGGATTATTCTTTCTGATTTTTAGACAGCTATGAGAGTCTAAATTGGCGTATGCTCCGGCTCTATTATCTCTTTTAAGAAACAGTACAATGAGCACTCAAAAACTCAAGAAAAACCTGTACCCGTGGTGATAAATTACGACGATGAGTAAATACTGCCTGGGTGGCTAGCCCTGGAGGCATTTGGTCGGCAAACAGCGACACAAGCTGACCATTTTCCAGCTCCTCTTGCACATGAAAACTCAACAACCGGGCAAAACCCAAACCGTTGAGCACCGCATTTTTTAGAGATTCACCACTGTCTGAATTAAATGAGCCGCTAATCGGCACTGTTTGCCAGGTGCCATCAATCAAAAATTCCCAGGCTAGGGGCTGACCATCAAAGTTGTAACACATGCAGTTGTGGTTCATTAAATCTGCTGGTGTTGTGGGTTGGCCATGGGTCTCAAGATAGTTAGGAGAGACACATAAAACAAATGCCGCTGTCCCCAGATGTCTGCGGATCAAACTAGAGTCTTTCAAATCTCCAAGTCGAATCGCCACATCAACACCTTCAGTGACTAGATCGACTATTCGTTCGGTTAGTTGCAAGTTAACCTCAATCTCTGGATACTGGGCCAAAAAAATAGGCAGTCGTTTCACCAGAAACCGTTGACCAAAATCAAGGGATGTGTTGACGGTGAGTTTGCCTCTGGGTTTGCCGCCTGAAATAATGCTGTCGTTGACATCGTCTAATTCTTGAAGTAATCGTGCTACACGTTCGTAGTAAATAGTGCCTTCAGCCGTCAGGCTAAGGGAGCGTGTGGTGCGCTGCAATAGCCGTATGCCTAGCCGATCTTCCAACTTGGTAATGCGCTTACTGATGGCGGAGGGTGTGGTGCCAAGCGAACGGGCAGCTGCACTAAAGCTGCCTATTTCAACACTTTCGACGAAGGCAATCAGCTCGGGCAGTTGATTTAAATGACTTAGCATTTATTCTTAACAGGCACAGGTGATGTGCCAATAGCGGGTCTTCTCTTCTAGGAAAGCACAGATTAAGCTAGAACTGTCCATCTACCAAGACAGAACACAATGGATAACAAAGTCGTAATTGTGACGGCAGCTAGTCGCGGTATTGGTGCGGGTTGTGCTAAAGAGCTAGCCGCTCAAGGATATAACGTTTCTCTGTTGGCCCGTTCAGCGGCTGTTGTCGATCTGGCACAGTCACTGCAGGGTATTGCTTTACAAGGTTCTCTGAGCAGCGCGACGGATCTGGAAACCCTAGTGCAGTCTACGTTAGACAAATGGGATCGCATTGATGCAGTGGTCATGAGCTTTGGTGATCCACCCCGTCCTGACTTGTTGGATATTTCTGACCAGATGTGGCTCGACAACTTTGAAATGTTGTTTCTTAGCGTTGTTCGCCTGACTCGATTGGTAACAGAACCGATGCAGCGCCAGGGAGGTGGGGCGATTGTCACGATTTCTGCCTGTGATTCTCAAGAGCCGTCACTGGGTACACCCTATAGCGGCACGCTACGGATGGCTATGGAAGGCTTTACTAAACTGTATGCCAAACGATATCGGCGCGATCGCATCCGCATTAACTCCATTGCCCCCTACTTTGTGGCTGATGACCTGACCGAACTAGAAGGGTGGGACGTGCCAGATGACCTCATGTGGGGTCGCCCCGCCACCTATCAAGAGCTGGCTAAAGCCGTTAGTTTTCTACTGTCAGACGATGCCAAGTTTATTTCGGGCACCACCCTCAAAATAGACGAGGCCCGCTCTGGGGCGATTTAACCCCTAAATCCTAAAGCTTTGATAGATCTGTTGCAAGCCATAGATACTTACAGTCATCTGAATTCTTTACAGTGGGTATATTGAGACGCTTTTTATCATGACCTCCCCCATAACAATTCGTCAGAACTCTCTGCGTTCTGAAGTACAAGAATTCTTTAACCTAGCGGTGCCTCTGATTAGCGCCCAGGTGGCGCAGTCAGCAACCGGGTTTGTCGACACCATTATGATGGGCCGCATGGGGCCAGAGGTATTAGCTGCGGGTGGTTTAGCCGCCATCATCTACATTGTAATTATGACCGCTTTTACAGGTGTGGTCATGGGGGTGAGCCCGCTGGTGGCTGAAGCCTATGGGGCTGAACAAAAAAGTCGCATTCAGCAGGTAGCTCGTCAGGGACTGTGGTTGGCATTGCTGGTGGCTATCCCGGCCATAATGTTAACTGGTCATTTAGATGTCTGGATGTTGCGCGCGGGACAAAACCCTGTTGTTGTTGAACTAACCGACACCTATTTAGACATTATCCTCTGGAGTTTTTTACCCGTCGCTGGGTTTACGGCCCTGCGTTCTACCGTGTCGGCGCTATCCCAGGCGAAACCCATTATGGTCACTATCGTAGTAGGCACCTTGTTTAACATTGTGGGCAACTATGTTTTGGGATTTGGCAAATTGGGATTTCCGGCTTTGGGGCTGTCAGGTCTGGCTTGGGCTACGATGCTTGCCTGGTGGGGCATGTTTATTGCGCTGGCGCTATATGTGCGTCTGCATCCCGCTGTTCGAAAGTATCAAATTCTCAACAATCTGCGCTGGCCCCGATTGCAAATGCTGAAGCAGTTAGCCTGGGTGGGGGTGCCCATCGGCATTTTTTCGGGTCTAGAGTCAGGGTTTTTTCTAACCATTATGTTGTTGATGGGCCGATTGGGAACGGACGCATTAGCCGCCCACCAGGTTGTTTTACAGACGATTGTGGTGGTGTTTATGGTGCCACTGGGAATTTCATTTGCCACAACAGTACGGGTGGGTCAGTGGTTTGGTAAACGAGATTTGGCCGGTATGCAACAGGCTACCTTGGTAAGTATGGGGCTGACAACAGTTTCTATGATAGTTGGATCGCTAGCGTTTTTGTTGTTCCCGAAACAGCTAATTGGTATCTATCTAGATGTGAACAGTCCTGAGAATGCCAATATTGTTGCCCTGGCAATGCCGTTACTGACGATTGCTGCAATCACCATGGTGTTAGATGGGTTGCAAAAGGCGATGTACGGTGCGCTTCAAGGACTTCAAGACACTCGGATGCCGATGGCGCTAAATGTGCTGGGTTTTTGGGGTGTGGGTATATCGGTGGGCTATAGTCTAGGATTTTATCTGGGTTTGGGTAGTCGAGGACTGTGGATTGGCCAGTCGGTTGCGATCGCAACGGTCGCTACCCTCTTTGGCTGGCGACTTTATCAGCTACTGGGTCGACAAAAGCAACATGCACTATTTCCGTAGCAAATGCTTAACACTATAGAGACCTGTAGTATGTTTGCACGTCAGCAAGTAGGGACTAAATATATCCCTCAAAATACGACGATGAAATCATCACCTCATTAGTAAGTGAATTAACTAAAAATTCATATAAAACTAACGATCTCTTTTCCATAATTGGGGGCTAAGGGGGATTGAAATGTACGATCTTGTACATCAAAAAAAATTGATAAGCATACAATCTTATGCACTGTATTTAAGCAGTATTGACTGGTGTTCCTTATAAATAGATAAATTTAGTCTATGTTATCTATTGATAATAGTTTTTATGCATATGCACTCACTGTTTTGCTATGCTCCTTTATCGGTTTTATTAGTAAACATTTTTACAAAAAATTAGCAACATCCTACACAATTCAGTTGTTTGGTAAGATGCTCACCCGTGTAAAAACAGGTGATAAGATCGTTGCCCTCACCTATGATGACGGTCCAAACTCTCCCTATACTGAAAAGCTATTGAATGTTCTCAAGGACGTTCAGGTAAAGGCAACTTTTTTTGTAATTGGTAAACAGCTAGAACGGAATCTAGCAACTGCTCAGCGTATGCTTGCAGAAGGCCACGAGTTAGGCAACCACAGCTACTCTCATACTAAGCTGATCAACCAAAAACTCTCCGTCATCCGTTCAGAAATTACTAAGACAGATGAAATAATTAGTGCGTTGGGTGTTAATTCAGATATCTACTTTCGCGCGCCTTTGGGGCTAAAACGTATCCGTTTGCCGTGGGAGCTAGCCTGTCGAAATAAGACAAATATCCTATGGGACGTTGACCCCCAAGATTACAAGGAGCAACCCCCAGATCAAATTGCCAGCTTTGTTGTTCATAATGTCAAACCTGGTTCGATTATTCTTTTACACGATGGTGGTGGCAATCGGTCTCGAACGGTGACAGCTACCAAAATGATTGTGGAACAGCTGCATGCAAAGGGATATCAGTTTAAGACGATCTCCGAACTAGTCACCTTAAAAACGTAGATCGCCACGGAACCTTTGGTGATGCTTTGGGTTCTTATTAAGAGATAAGATCAAAGTCTAGGGAAAGATAATGAACTACTACTCAGGCGATGTATTTTGCGAAGCATTTGCTGCAGCCTACTTCCCAGAGCAGACAGTTAAGCCCACCTTGTTTAAGCATGGTGATAGTCTATGGAAAATTCCAGCGGTAGACGGCGTTAAACCCATTAGCGAATTTCCATTCCAGTCTTCTTATATAGATTTTTATGAGCCGTATACCCCAGAGATCGGTTCAGCCGTTAGCCACAGTGCCAAGGCGATTGGCTACATTCCTCGCGTTTCTCATGACCTTATTAGTGCTGATGAATGGCATCAAAGCAACCTAGGCGACTTCTATGAGCCAGCTCCGACAATTTTATGGGACAACTTTGCCACCTGGGACGATTTTGTTAAACATGTCAGAGCCAAGCGCTCCAACATGTTCTCCGACTCGCGGCGGCGCTGTCGTAAACTGGGTCGGGAAGTAGGCCCGGTAGAATTTATCTATGATGACCAGAGACCTGAGGTTTTAGAAACCTGCATACGGTGGAAATCTGAGCAATATCGCCGCAGCGGTTTTGTCGATACCTTCTCTTTTGATGAACATGTTCAGTTCTTTCGTGAGATGGCTAATCGTGGAGTGACTGTCGTATCTAGCCTAAACTGTGGTGATCGGCTAGTAGCTGCCGAAATTGATATCCTTGCCAATGACCGACTGGGTCTATGGGTTCCTGCTTACGACACCGAGTATGGCGCCTATGCACCGGGGCGCTTACTGCTGTTGTTTCTGCTCGAGGAAAGCTTTAAGCGCAATCATAAAGAGTTTGACTTCTTGATTGGCGATGAATCTTACAAATGGTACTACGCCACCCATACGCGACTAGTGGGTGAGATGGGCAAACGGCCCTTGAGTACACGTGCTAAACAAGCATTGAGAACATCTGTTAAATCAGCCTTGCTGCTAGCCGTCAGTCCATTTCCTAACCTACAGCCCAAACTAAAGTCCACGTTTGAGGCGTTTAATGCCAAGATGTATGAGCTAAGCAGCAAACAGTAGTCGGGGCGGTATTCCCGCTGTGGCACCGACCCTAGAGAGGACTCTTATCTATGCAGGGACTAAAACGACGGTTAAGAACCATAGCCATGCTGATGGCAGGCATTTTGCTGTCCTTGGTCAGTGGGGTTAAGGCCGCTCCAATTGCGATACCGGGCACCAGTGTTTCCCTAGAGCCGCCTGCTGGGTTTGCCATTGCCGAAAACTTTGCCGGTTTGGAGAATGCTGAGAGTGGTTCCAGCATAACCATCAACGAACTACCTCCTGAAGCTTACGCAGAGGTTTCAACAATCTTTAGCACAGCGGAATCTGCCCAAGAGGGCTTACTACGACAGGGTATTGTCGTTGATGAGCATACTCTAATTACTGTTGGTCAAGACCAGGTACCTTTATTACGGGGAGTTCAGCAAACGGCTGCTGGTGAGTTTACCAAGTATTTAACCTTACTCAAAGGGGAGACAACAGTTCTAGTAACGTTTAATATTGCTGACCCTAATCAAACAACACAAGAGACGGTAGAGGCGACCGTTGCTTCAATTACTCTAGCCGCAGCACCCACAATAGAAGAGAAAATTGAACAACTATCGTTTTCATTTCAAACCACAGAGCCTTTTAGAGTGGCTGATGTTCTAGGCGGTTCGAGCGCTCTACTGACTACTTTTGAAGGGACCGATCCCTCTGGTGGAGGGACCGATCCATCCGGTATGGCACCTATGGTCATCATCGCCAGAGGGCAAAATATTATCTACGGTCAGGATGCAGCTGATATATCAGACGATTTACTCCGGGGTACCCGAGGGTTCTCATTGGCTGAAATCGTTCGACAAGAGGCTGTGGAGTTTTCGGGAGGCAGCGGCTACCTGATAGAAGCAGAACTGGATGGACTAGCCGTTTTACAGTATACCTATGTGCCAGCCAATGGACGATATATTCGACTCTTGGCGACCGGAGAGCGTAGTGCGCTGATGGCTGTACTGCCAGCCGTTGAAGAAATTGCAGCCTCAGTGAGTCTGAAAGATCAAAACACAGGCTCGTAGCAGTTTGATCTCATTAACCATGGGTTTCTCATAATGGGTATAGTCACTAACCTAGTCAATTAGAATATTTGCTAGCATAGGCGCAGCATGTTGTATCTATAAATCCAAGAGTTGGGAGATACCCTTGCAGATTAGATTTATTGGTTAACAACTAACTGGTTATTGTCTAAGCTCATGGCAAGCTTAAATTATTACTATGGTGTGCTCAACCTAGAGCCTGGCAGTACTAAAGAAGATGTCAAACGAGCCTATCGGAGATTAGCCCAACAGTGGCACCCAGACAAGTTTTCAAAGCACCCTGACCAACTGCAGAAAGCGCGGGAAAAGTTTGAGCAAATCAAAGAGGCTTACGACACGCTTATCCGTGTTTCCCGCATAGACAGACATACGACAGGTCACCGAGTTTCAATTAGATCTGTCAGTGCCGAAAAACACTATAACAAGGGTGTTGCTTATCTTCAGCAAGGACAGCGTAAACTCGCTGTTGATAGCTTTACTCAGGCAGTGCGCAAACAACCTGACTACTTACAAGCCTATCAGGCGCGGGCATTTACTTTAGAACAGCTGGGGTTAGATTTGCAAGCAAAGGCCGACTTTGAGAAAGTTGCTGAGCTAAAGCGAGACAGTCGAACAGCCAGCGTTAACGAGGGTGATAGCTCATCTATTGATGCTGAGGTTTTCTTTCAGCGGGGGCTGGCGCAGTTTAAATCGCGTAAGTACGGCGCAGCCATCATAAATCTCTCTAAAGCAATTGAGATCAATCCAAAACACAGAGAGGCCTATCGCTATCGGAGTCAGGCTTATTTTCGTCGTGGATATGATCAGCAGGCCGATGCAGATTTCAAACGTATGCGTGATTTAGAATCACAAACGCAACAGACGGCTTCTAGAGCCAGCTATAACTCGTCTGCTGCGAGTGAAGTTTCTGCAATATGGCACTGTACATACACTTTATCTCGTCATACAGCGACTGTTTCTGCTGTTGCGGTGACTAGAGATGGCAAAAAGTTAGTCACTGGTAGCTATGATAAAACCCTGAGACTATGGAGTACAAAAACAGGGAGCTTACTGAAGACATTTAATGATCACAGCAAAGAAATTCACTGTGTGACGGTGAGTGGGGATGGAAAATATATTGCCAGTGGGGGTGCCGATCGAACCATTAAGCTATGGGATATGCGCACAGGAGAATTACTCCGTTCGTTTGGTAATGTGCTGTTGGGGCATTCAGACACGGTGACTGCTCTGGAATTTAGCCCCAACAGTCAGATTTTAGCCAGCGCCAGTCGGGATAAGACAGTACGTTTATGGTCGGTGAAGTCTGGAAAAGAGATTTATACCTTTAAGGATTCGTCAGCAGCGGTTTTAGCGCTGGCCATTAGCTCGGATGGAAAATCGATCTTTTATGGAGGGGGAGACAATCAACTGAGTATGCGTCACATTAAGACCGGTAAGCAGCTGCGGTCTTTCCCAGGAATGCCCAGTCAGGCGCTGACGTTAAGCCGTCAGGGGTCTTTATTGGCCGTTGCCAGTGGCTCAAAGATTACCCTATGGAACCGCCACTACCAGAAAAAACTATTTGAACTTCACGGGCATGCTAAGACGGTTAGTTCTTTAGTGTTTAATGCCGATAGCCAGATTTTGGTCAGCGGTAGCCACGACACAACTGTCAAACTGTGGAACGTTCATACGGGCAAAACTATTGATACGTTAGCTGGACACCAATCGGCCGTATGCTCTGTTGCGTGGAGCCAGGATGGCAAGGTGCTGGCAAGCGGTAGTGCTGACAAAACGGTCAAAATTTGGCAGCAGGTTTGAACCAGGGTGAAGCAGTTGCTATATTAGCTTGGCTTACCCACAGACATTTCGGGTAGCTGTCCTTGGGATTTCAGCATTTTCTTACCCTGGGAAAGTGCCTTTTGAATTTCAAAAAGCTGATTTTTATCGATTGCTTCGACAAAAATTCTAAGCAACAGTAGGCTAGCCCCATTAGACAGTGTTTCGATGCCGTCGGGATAGATGGCTGAAAACTTTTCTCTTTCGGTATCGTTCATTTCTAAAACGATACTCTTGCCATCGACATAAATCTCTTTACGGCGGCCAACAACTTTTGACTTGATCTCAAATTTTTTATCCCATACTTGCCAGTTGATCCAAATCTCCTCTTGCTCTTGTAGATCTGGGTCAAAACCATAGCGACCAACAATATAGTATGTCGGCTCTTGGGCGACATTGTCTAAAGCCTGCATTTCAACCTGGCACAGTAACATAGCGAATTACTCTTTGCGTACAACGGAATTTGATTGGAAACAATTGAAGGTGAGCTAGGCAGTAGAGGGTATCTGACTGTCACCTGTAGGCAATCAAATTTTAGGGCTCAGCCCTTTATCTAGTAGGCTAGCAATCTTTAGCTTTTATTTTATTAATCTAAATCTGAAAACCTGGTCTCGACAAGTCTCTAGGAAGTGTGGGTTGCCGAACTGATTAGGACGTATTTTTCTCCGGTCTCATCAGCGTTGAGTTAAGGAACTACGCGCAAAGATGTCAGATTGCTTACGATACTCTCCTGGTGTCAGGGTAGTCCAACGACGAAAGGCTCGATTAAAGGCGCTATTTTCAGAAAAACCGAGCAAAAAGGCAATTTCGCTAGTAGTTAGTGAGGTGTCTTTAAGATACTGCAGGGCAAGTTCTTTACGTATGTCGTCTAGAAGCTGTTGAAATGAGGTGTTAGCCTGCTGCAGTTTGCGCTGCAGGGTACGAGGAGAGTAGCCAAGCTGAGCTGCGATCGCGTCTAGTTTGGGTTCTCGCCCCCTCAGCTCTTGAGCCATTAGATGCTGTAGCTGAGTGAGAAAGGTTTCTGACTTGGGCAGTGCCAACAGGAGCGAGTCAGCGTAGCGGTCGAGTAAATCACACAGCCCTGGGTCAGCATTGACAAGGGGCTGGTCTAGCCAGGTGGTTGGAAACACCAACGAATTAAGGTCATCCTCAAACCGCAGCTCCGACTGAAAAAACTGACGATAGACACTGCAGTCAGCCGGGGCCGGCTGTTGCCAGGTGACTTTTGTAAGCGGCAGGCTACACCCCATGCTGCGGGCGGCCCATAAAACAATGTTGGCCAGGGACCACTCAATACTGGCCACCGGTAGAGGCAGAGCCGCATTGACCACACCGTAGCTAAGCGCTGTGGTTTCTGGTCCTACTATCAGCCCAAAGCTCATGCCTTCATATAGCAGTCGACCGTAGCGGATTAGGCGTCTAAGGGCGGTGCCCAGGGTGGGGCTATGGCTCATGGCATAGCCCGTCACATTAAAAGTTTCTAGGGTGGTGAGTTCGGCAAGCCGTAGCCCAACGGCAGGTGCCTGAGCACGTCGGCTAATTTCGCGCCATAGGGCAACAAACTGACTGTGGGCTAAACGGTTGTCAGCATTGTTGATGGCTGTGACAGGCAAACCAATGGCCCTGAGTAAGCTTGTTGCGGGCAGCGCTATCTGGTCGGCGGCAGCCAGAATACCTTGAATAAGCTTAACTGAGACCGAGTAGGTAGTGTCCAACGCCAGTATCTCACCCAAAAAAGACTATTGGCATTTTAGGTCAGTTTTTATGACGGGTTGGGTCAATAGGTTAGAAGGTCTCCGGCGCTACTGTATAGATGAAGCGGGCTGCAGGCCCTTCAAATAGCGTGGTCCGCTTTTCTCTACCCCAATGAGAAGGTTGACTACCTCAGGAGGCTCTATGAAATGTTCCATCGCAATTATGGTCATGATGAGTATTCTTTTTTTGCTACCCCTATTGGGTAATGGGTCCGCTGATAGCAGCCCAGACAGCTTTGGATAAGCACCAGTTGACGCAGCGACTGGTACAGCAAAAAAGAGCGTCTAAGATATCGCCGAGCAGTGCTGGAAACATGAACTAGTGTGACCAGCATTGGCTAGCGCCGCTCACTTTTTACATTTTTCACTTCATCACCTAGCGCCCACCTTCTACCCGGAGGTGGGCCATTTCTTGAGGTATGTCCCATGCACCTGTTTTCCAATTGGTTGACGGCTGATCCAATGGTTTCGTTTACGATTTTGCTGCTAGTTAGCCTGATCGTGCCCCCCTTTGTTGAACGGCTACGGATGCCTGGGCTAGTGGGCCTACTGCTGGCGGGTATTCTCTTAGGCCCCCATGGACTGCGTCTGCTCAGTGCCGATACTGAAACGATAAAGCTGCTGTCTGACATTGGCAAAGTGTATCTGATGTTTGTTGCCGGGCTTGAAATCGATATGCGAGCTTTTCGTAAGACTTGCGATCGCTCCTTCACATTTGGCAGTCTGACATTTCTGATTCCTTTGATTACTGGTACAGGGTTAGGGCTGGCGTTAAACCTGGGCTGGAATGCCGCTGTTGTGCTGGGTTCGTTGCTAGCATCTCATACGCTATTGGCCTATCCGCTGCTGCAGCGCCTGGGTGTGGTCCGAAATGAGGCTGTTACAGTTACCATTGGCGCTACTATCTTTACCGATATTGGTGCCCTACTAGTATTTGCCATCTGTGTCGCTATCCATCGAGGGGAGTTTACCTGGGTGCGGTTGGGCATGCAGTTGCTGCTGTTAGGGATTTACGCCATCGTCGTTTTGGTTGGGCTAAATCGATTGGGAACAGCCTATTTTCGGCATACCGTAAATGATGAAGAGAGCCAGTTTTTATTTACGCTGCTGGCTCTTTTCTTAGCCTCAGTGGGTGCTCAGATTATCCACACTGAAAATATAGTAGGTGCCTTTTTGGCAGGTCTGGCCGTTAGCGATGTGTTGGGTAAAAGTGCCGTTAAGGAAAAGGTAGAATTTGTCGGCAGTGTGTTGTTTATTCCCTTTTTCTTTATCGCCATGGGACTGCTGATCGAGTTACCCACGTTCTTTCAGACTTTACTAGCCAATACAGGTACCGTCTTTGCGGTTGTTATCGCACTAATGGGCAGCAAGTTTTTAGCCGCGTGGGGGATGAAATATATCTACCGCTACTCCTGGTGTGAAACATTGACCATGTGGTCGCTATCGCTGCCACAGGTGGCCGCTACTCTGGCAGCAGCGCTAGTGGGCTATCAAGTGGGCCTTCTCTCAGAAGTGATTTTTAATAGCGTTATTGTCTTGATGTTAGTAACGTCAACCCTGGGGCCAATGCTAACTCGTCGCTATGGACGGCGATTAAAACTGCCGCAGGAAATACCCCCAGTAGCAGCTCTGGCTTAATACGGTTGCTGTGTCTGACTATGAGCTAGCCAGACACAGCTGAGAGTTTGGATGCTGGCGCTTCTTGAAGTTCGGCTGGACGCACGGTAAGCGTCTCTGTTTGTTCGCCACGAATGATCTCAAGCCTTAAATGCATGGCGAGAACCGTACCTAACAAGGATCGGTAATCTAGACCTGTGGTTGCATACATTCTTTAAAGGAGATTTGTTAGATCTAATTTACAGGAGAAAGTCATCTATTAAAACTGTCTCTCTTACTGAAAATAAATGGCAAACATTTATTTTTTGCAGGGAGGTCAATAACTATGAATCGTCCGTGGCACAATGGTTTCATTAACCCTCTAACTCTATGGCTAGGGGCGTTTGGTGCATTGATACTTTACTGGATTGTTGTAGGAGCTTCATTGTAAGAAGACTGGTTCTTGGTGATGTAATCACAACAAAATTCCTTCGGAGAACCGAACTCCATAAGCTTAAAGAGTCTTCTACAATACTAAGTGTTTGGGGCAGACTTTATAAGGTCCCAGAATTGTCAATTACATCTGTTGATTAATGCGTTCAAGGAGGTTATACCATGGCACTTGTTCGTTGGAATCCTAACCGTGAGCTTGACACACTCCAGCGAGAAATGAATCGTCTTTTTGAGGATGTTTTCCCCATTTCTTCTGGGAATAGTAGTCTCTCAGGTTTTACACCTGCAGCCGAGCTAGAAGAGCGTGGCGATAACTATCACCTGAGGTTAGAAGTTCCTGGTATTAGTAAGGATGACTTAGACATTCAGGTGACTGCGCAAACTGTATCTATCAGTGGTGAGCGTAGGTCATCTACTAAAACTGAAGAAGACGGTATGACTCGCAGTGAGTTCCGCTATGGGTCATTTAGTCGCTCAGTTTCCCTACCTGGGAGAATTGACCATCAGAATGTTGTGGCCGACTACAGCGATGGCGTTTTATCTTTGACTTTGCCAAAGGCTGAGGAAGAGAAAAACAAAGTTGTCAAAGTAAACGTTGGCTAAAACACGATAGCCGGTATCGCAATCGAGGGGATAGTCAGTGCATTAAATATTATCTGACTATTCTAAAATCCTGACTGATGGCAGCTGCTATCAGTCAGGATTTGGCTCGTTTATTTTTCCTGCAGAGCGGTGGCAGTGCTGCTGGTAGAAATTTTGGCAACCAGTTCAGGAGGTTCTTTAATATGGGTATCCTCGCTGAGGCGGGCCTGCGACCACAGTTTTCTTTGATGTGATTAGTTTGTTTATGAGATTGGCGATGACCCTAAAGCATAGAGTAGCGGGCATATAGACAACACCTTCAATTCGTTCAGCCTTTTTGAGGTATGTAAAGCATTACAGCAACGCTAAAATTTGTAGTGATTGAGGTAATCGCCGTTTTCTGAGAGAGGGAACTTTGGTAGGTGGCTGTTTTATGGCTACAGCTTAGAATGGTGGTAATTCTGTAGTCGCGTTTCGTTATGGTTAGTGCAGCTCCTTTAGTGAAACAACCCGTGCCACAGCCTGTTGGCGAGCAACGTGTGGTGTTGCGATCGCTAACCTGGCAGAGATATTTGGCAGTGCGGCAGTCACTCAGCCCCGACCGTAACACACGCCTAACCTACGCCCAAGGAACGTTAGAAATTACGATGCCGCTTGAAATCCATGAGTTTTCGGCTTGGTTGATCGGGCGCTTCATTTATATTTTGGCGTCGGAGTTTGGCATGAAACTCAAAACTATGGGGTCTACCACCTTGGATCGAGAGGTGCTTGATCGCTCCAGTGAGCCAGATGCAGCCTATTACATTCAAAATCAGCCGCTGGTAGCGGGACGGGATGTGGATTTAGATAAGGATCCGCCACCGGATTTGATTGTAGAGGTAGATATTACTCACACTGATATTGATAAGCTGAGGCTCTATGCCAGTATGGGGGTACCGGAGTTTTGGCGCTACAACGGTGAGGTTTGGCGGATTTATTGTTTACAGCAGGATCACTACATTGAAGCTGAGCTGAGCCCTACGTTCCCTGAGGTGCCAAAGACAAAATTATATGAGTTTTTGGCAGTAGCTCGTTTGGATGAAATGGAAGCTGATCGAATTTTAAGAGAATGGGTGCGATCGCTCACCTAGCGAAAAGGAAAAAATTGGCTCTTCGGGATTGATTATGCATTCTGAGAATTAAAAATGCCAGCAAATGAGGCACCTAAGCCGAAAGCGTTCAAAATTTCTGAATCCATACCCAGACCGCTTAATCAGCTTCAGACGATTATTAATGCCTTCGACA
>JBCDIX010000104.1:0-16376 GCA_038748405.1 Cyanobacteria bacterium P01_H01_bin.21
CTATAAGCAAACCTTATCCTTTAAGCGTTTGACGGATTTCTAGAGCGACAAAAATCGATGACTGAAACCCATATATGTCAGTCATTTTGAGCTTATGGCACTTCGTTGCAGCTACGCTTGCAGCACCCCTACAACTGGGGGTTGAATTTTCTGATGATTTTAACCATCATTAATCCATTAAACCAACGCATTCAGCATCAAGGGTCATCTATCATGAGTTCAGGCTCCGAGAACACTCCAGATCTGACAGCTATTGAAACAGACGAGCCTGAGGTGATCAGAAAACCGATCACTTTTCCCATTGCACCCGATGATGAGGCCAAAGATGGACCTCGCTCTACTAAAAATGATCGAGAAATTAAATTAGAGACGGAAAACGCCGGGGAATCTGGCACTGCTGAAGACATCGCACCTGAAGTGCCCAAAGATAAGCCGATCAGCCCCCGTCGTGATTGAAGATGCCCCTGAAGGCGTGAGCCCAACAGCCGTTAGCCAAGAATATCACCTCCGGTCGAGCAATGTTTCGGCCTGATCGCAGGTGATAATGCCGCAAGCGATTAGTTCCAAAACATCAGAAACTTAGAACAACAGTTATTTAAAAGTCAGAACATCTCAGACATACTCAGGTCTAATCTCAGATAGCCAACGGCTTTGATAGAGAAGTAACGCCAAAGGAATCCAATTTCAAGGCACTCTATCATCAGAGATTAAGCTTATGGCTCTTGATCGAAAGAGATTCTACGATACCTCCAGAGTTAAGTTCCATCCCGCCCTTACCCAGTCCCAAGTCGATGGCCATAATGCCATTCTTAACTACTGGGAACCAGTCTATATAGATACGTGCTGCACTGCGATCTCAGCTGCAAGACAGCAGTGCAAGTCGAAACAAGCTTATTTCTCCATAGTCTTGTTTATCGTCAATATTTCAATGCTTCGCAACCCTCAGGTTTTGCAACGTAGATTTGCGCAACAGCCATGAGAACAGCTGCATTATCTGTTGATTATTTTTAGGTTGGTATGGCCTCTCTAAAAGCGTCCCCCCAAGGGCTTCGCCAGATCAAACAAGCAAGAGCTGACAGGGGCTGGACCATTAACGATGGCCGCTGGTTGATGGCAGCCAGCCAGATACTTGATCCTGACGGTGATTGGCAGGAGTCAGGTCCCTATGCGTACGGCTGTAGTTTTTCTAGTTGGGAACGATTTTTATCAGGAATATCTATCCGTGAAGATAGCTTTATCGCATTTTGTCAGGTACTGGGTGTTGATCCTGAAACTGTTGCCGAATCTTGAGTCATTTACAATTTGGATATATCTCAATCAGCAAACACTAACACGAAGGTATAACAACTTAGCTGTTCTCATGTGTGTTCTCAGATATCCATTCTCTTTAATAGAGATATACCACTAAAGAAAGGCAGCTTTAAGACGATCTTCCATTAGGGAGCAATCTATAACATTTTGTGTGGAAGATATGCGATACCCGTCCCTTGAAAATTATAACTCAAAACCACTGAGTAACAAGTTAGGGGGCGCTTTCAATAAATGTAAATCACCATTAGGAACCGAAACAAATGGAACGCGATCGTACCGAAAATACTATCGAAACAACAGTATCTGCTTTCGATGGAGATGAGAACTTCAATGTCTGTGAAATTGATCAGGCGTTAGCTTTTGATAATAACGATCAAGAGGTTCGAATTAAAGATGAGGAGGGGACCTCAGAGTTATCTGAAAATGAGCTATTAGAGCTACTAGATGCCGCTGAAGAAGATTCTCCTCAAGTGTTGGAGCTCATGAGTTCTTCACAGACTCTCCAATCTTCCTCCAGTTCATCCATAATCAGTGTCCGCAATAACGTTTTGCGCTTTGCAAACTATTTACGACAAAGACGAGGTAAACATCCGCTACGTCTAGATTCAAGACTCACTAAGGCAGCTCAAGTTCATTCTGAAGACATGGCTAGGCACAAAACAATAAGCCATATTGGCTCGGATGGCTCCAGCTTTGGAATACGTATTAGACGTACAGGTTATCGGTACCGTACTGCAGCAGAAAATGTTGCCATAGGTCAGAAGTCTTCCCGAGAAGTTGTTAAAGCGTGGATGCAAAGCCCAGGTCATCGCAGAAATATTCTCAGCTCTAAATATACAGAGATTGGGATCGGAATTGTCTATGCACCAAAAGGTCCCTACTGGACTCAGGTTTTTGCTCGAGACAAGTAAAGTTTAGTAATTGATTAAACCTTCAAAGCATGGTGAATCATAAGTTTCTCCCACAGTCTCACCACAGTTCTTGTCAGTCGGACCTAACACACATATTTCAGAATGACTAAGGTTCATTAGCTCTCTAAACAATTAATTTAAATTGTTTTGGTTCAGCAATTTTCAATTCGATCCAAATAAAGTTTTAAAGGTAAATTATGTCTTGTACAATCGGCCAATCTTACATCGTTAAATCAGGTGATATTCCCTTTGATATCGCCCAAAGAGAACTGGGCAATGGTAACCGTTGGAGAGAAATTTTAAAGCCTGATGGCTCTCGGCTTACAGAACTCGATGCGATAAACCTGCAACCGGGGCAACAACTGTGTATTCCCGGCGCGCCATTGCCATCTCCGTCAATTCTTACGGGGTTTGCCAATATTGTATCTCGCCAAATTTACGAGACCATGTTTCCCCATCGTAATGATCTATATGATTACGACAGCTTGATTGCAGCTGTGCAGCAATATCCCCAATTCTGTAATGAGGGCACACCAGACCAGCGTAGACAAGAAGCCGCTGCCTTTCTCGCCAATATTGCCCATGAGACCACGGGTGGTTGGGAGACAGCCCCTGGCGGTCGCCATGCTTGGGGTCTACACTTTATTGAAGAAGTTGGCTGTGAAAATGGCAGTTGTACTGGATACTGTGATGTCAATAACAGTATCTATCCCTGTGCTTCAGGTCAAACTTATCACGGTCGAGGGCCGATGCAGCTGTCCTGGAACTACAACTATGGGGCCGCTGGTCAGGCATTGGGAGTTGATTTGCTTGCAAATCCTGACCTGGTGAAGTCAGATGGGACACTTGCTTTTCAAACAGCTCTGTGGTTTTGGATGACGCCGCAGCCACCTAAGCCCTCTTGCCACGATGTGATGGCAGGCCGTTGGGCACCTTCTGCAGAGGATGTCACGGCAGGACGCACACCTGGATTTGGCATGACGATCAATATCATCAATGGAGGTCTCGAATGTAGTATTCCGACAAATGGCAAGGTGCAGGATCGGGTGGGTTTCTACCAACGGTTTACTCAACTGTTAGGGGTGACCATGGGCGAGGCGGTTTATTGCGATCGCATGAGACACTATGCCCTTGCCACATCCGAAAACCCCAGCAATGTCGATAACGGTAACTGTGGCTGTGGTATCCCTTTTGATGGATTCCTAGCTAGCGATGATATTCGAACAGGGTTTATCTCAGGAGAAAATTTCACCAATAAGGCGGTTCAGTATGCAGCCGTTGATGGACTAGCCGTCTTTGAAGGCTGTATCGTACTCGGCACCGTCGAAGAAATGGAGCAGCATGCAGCGAAGGTTCAAACTGGAGAGATTAGTGAAGATGACATTCGGCTTAGTGGCGTCCATGTCTCTAATCCGAAAAAGCTCTGGCCGAATGGCATTGTTCCCTACGCTATTGCGTCTGATCTTCCCAACAAAGAACGAATTAGAGATGCAATTGCTCACTGGGAAGAAAGAACGAGTATTCGGTTTGTGCGGCGTAGCAACAGCAATGCTAGTCAGTATCCAAACTACATTTATTTTCAATCGGCGGATGGCTGCTGGTCTTACGTCGGGATGCAAGGAGGCAGGCAAGAAATCGGCTTGGCCAGTGGTTGCAGTACAGGTACTACCATTCATGAGATTGGGCATGCGTTAGGACTGTGGCATGAGCAAAGCCGGGAGGATCGAGATAGACACATTAAGATCCATTGGGACAATATCAAGTCTGACCATGCCCATAATTTTAGCCAACACATTAACGATGGTGATGATCACGGTCCTTACGATTATGCCTCGATCATGCATTACCACGCTACGGCATTTGCTAAAGACCGCAATAAGCCCACGATTACACCGATTATTTCAAGTAAACATATTGGTCAGAGACAAGGTCTAAGTGCAGGAGATATCGCCACCATTCGAACACTCTACCCAGAAAAAGACTCTGGGAAAGGGCTCAAAAAATGTCCCCCGTCTCGGCCCTATACCGTCCAACAAGGAGATTGGTTACACAACATTGCTGAGCGAGAATTAGGGAGTGGTGATCGCTGGCGTGAAATTCTCAAAACACCCAACAACGATGTCTTTACGGAAGCAGAAGTTGAGGACTTAAACCCTGGTCAGATTATTTATCTTCCTGTGAACTAGACAATCATCCACCTATGTCAAAAGATTCTGGTTAGATAGCGGACCAGATTCCAGGAGCTGAGATTCTCTTATCTACTGAATTCCAGCTCCTGATTTCCTGCAGACCTTTACTCTTTTCAAAGAGCAGTCTATCCCTAAAAAACCTTCCTCTTTAAGCCGGCATCTGAGGAATGTGCAGATAAATGATCTACCCCTTGAAAGCTACGATCCACACCTCCATATCTGAAATAAATGACCATATCCTCAAACGAAATGCGACCTCTCGTTACGGGAGAAATTCTTCTTTCTAAAAAGATCGACTCATTTACTGATGCTGTGGCAAATATATATCTTGAAGATGTAAGCCTTCTAGATGCTCCTGCCAAAATAGTAACCAAACAGACAATCACTTCCATAAGCCACCAAGAGGGAACTGAGACTAGAGTGACCTTTTTACTCCGATGTGGCGAAATCAATGTCCGCGCAAGGTACTCAATCCGTATACATGTAACGTTTCATAGTGATGAACAAATCCATTGTGGAGATTACATCAGTACGCAAAGCTATCCCGTCTTGACCCATGGATATCCCAGCCAGGTCCTGGTCGCTGTCTCAAGGGTGAAATAATATCTCGCTATTGTTTTTTATAAAAGTATCCTAGCCCACCCTTAAAGGGGAAGTAACTGTGGCCTTAATTCATCTCTCACAAAAAATACTCTTTAGGCAACAGGTAACAATACATCGCTCAACCATTGATAATTGTCACTAATTTCCATACAGTCGCATTATCAGTACAATTTATCTGTAGAGTTGCTCAAACAACCGGTTGGGTAGCACAGTACTTTTTCAAGATATTCCCCCATCAGAGAGCAAAAATTAGTTTTCGATAGCATCAATTCTCATCATTTCCAGACATTAGAGTAGGGAACGTTATGAGTAATCCTAAAGCAGTCAAGATTCTGGTTCTTAGTGCTAACCCGGTCAATACAGATCAACTCCGCCTTAATGCAGAAGTACGAGACATTAAAGAGGCATTAGATCGGGTTAAATATCGCGATCGTGTTGAGTTACTCCATGAAGGAGCTGTGCGTATTGATGACTTATCATTAGCTATATTGAAACATGAGCCAGACATTGTTCACTTTTCAGGGCATGGCACTGGAAAGCCAGGATTAGTTTTAGAAGATGATAATGGCAAAGCTCAGCTCGTCTCTACCGATGCTTTGAGTAGGCTATTCAAGTGGGGGAAAAGCACCGTGAAGTGTGTTTTTCTCAATGCTTGTTTTTCTAAAAACCAAGCTAATGCCATTCACCAGCATATTGACTGTGTGATTGGGATGAATCAGTCAATAAACGATCACGTAGCAATTAAATTTGCTGCAAAGTTTTATCAGGCTTTAGTTGATGGAGAATCATTTCGATCAGCTTACGAATACGCTTGTACAGCCCTCGATCTATCTGGAGGTAAAGAGTCTTCTATCCCAGAGCTACTGAATCGAATTGAGGAAAGTGATCCGTTGGCGCTTGCCATGATCGAGAGGTCTCAAACACCACAGAGCCAGCCTGCTGAACCTTCCTCTATACTTCATGCTCAACAATCACAGTCGGTTGGCAATATCTCAGTCAATGGCAGCAATATCCCTTTAAATATAATTCAGTCAGGAGGGAATGTCAGCCTAACCCAAACTAATACACAGACTAGTGGTGACCATACCGATTTAAAGACGGCCTTAGACGCATTAGTGAAGCTAAAAAAAGCAGTTTTGGCAACAGATGCACTCAGCGCTTTTTCTAAAAAAGATACGGAGTCAAAAATCGACATGCTTCGAGAGGAGCTACAAAAATCACAACCTGACAAAGGGTTTGTCAATGAGGTTGTGGAAGCGCTGAAGCAAGGCTTGAATGGAGTAGTAACCTTAGCTAGCGCAGTAAATAAGGTTGCAACGCTTATAGCAAAAGCTTGGGAAAATGTAGCATGAATCAGGATAACACCCCAAAACCCGGTGAAAATCAGTCTAAGGAACAACAGCAAGACATTGACAATGTTAAGCAAGGCATTGGCAATATCAAGACAGAAGGGCATAAAAACATTACCACCATTATCCAGGCAGGGAAGTCGGCCACTCTAAACCAGCAGAATACTCTAAATCAGAATACTCTTATCCAATACAACGTAGAGGATAAGAGTAGAGTAGCCTTGATGGAGTTGCTAAAATCCTGTACGGTCAAACTAAGTTTTTCTGGTGAGTCTGGATTAAGTACAGGATTTTTCATTGCTCCTGGCAAAATTTTGACCTGTGCTCAAGCAGTAAAGGACGCGGACGAGCAGCCTATTAAAGTTTTTTGGCAAGAGCAAGAAAGCCTTGAAGCCCAGATAAGTGACCTCAAACTACGCATTGGCTTAGCTGTGCTGGACATTAGCTCTACACCCTTGAATCATCCATGTGTTTACTTAGATAAAGCCATTCAAGTCGGTGACGAACTCTATACCTACGGCTACTCAGATGAGTTTGATAAGGGAGGAAGCGTAGAAGCACTTTACGAAGGACACAAAGAAAACGATCCAAAAATTATTAAGTTTAAGGTAAAACAAACTACACCAGAATTAGAAGATGTGCCTCTCTCACAAGGAGCGCCCTTGTTGAACTGGAAGACCTTGAAAGTTTGCGGTATTGTTACGTCTACAGGCACTTCGAATTCTCATATGCTTGGGGAAGCGCTCTCTGCTGGAACGGTTCTAGAAGAGATCAATAAACTAAAAGACGAACAGTCAAAATTTCATCAGAAAGATCCTCGCTGGCGCAATCTTCTTCCATTAGTGCGCTGTAAATTGCGTACAGTCCTCTTAACTAGCTTGGGCATAACTATTTTAGTCATCTTAGTTCGTGCTTTTCAAGTCTTTCAGCCTCTCGAGCTAAGTTTTTACGATCAACTCATCAGCCATCGCCTCAATCCCCCCAAACCAGATGATCGTCTCCTGATTGTCCGCGTTACTCAAGAGGATGTTGAAGCTCAAGAAAAAAGAAAAGAAGTGATGAAGGATTCACTGTCGAATGAAACATTGACACAGCTCCTTCAAAAAATAGAAACAAAACTCGATCCAATCGCGATAGGGCTTGATATCTATCGCGATCAACCCTTGGATGAGCAAAATGAAAAAGAGAAAAAATTGAAAGAACTTTTTCAAAGCTCTAATCTACTGGCTGTCTGTAAAGTGATCTATGATGGACGTGATACACCACCACCACCTGGTGTTTCATCGGAGCAAGTTGGTTTTAGTGACTTTTTACCAGATAGTGACGATGTGCTCCGTCGTCAGCTTCTAGCTTTTGATACTGATACTGAATCAAGATGTAAGGCAGAAAAAAGTTTTAGTCTCCTGCTCGCAGAACATTATTTAGAAGAAATACACAATATTCAGATTGAGTCCAATAAAAATAAGGTTGATGAGACAAGCATTTGTCCAATACAGTTTAGCAATGGCGTAATTCTACAAGCTTTACAAGCCAATACAGGAGGATATCATGGCTATAGCAACGTTGTAGATAATCCCTCTCAAGACAAACAACTCTTTGATGGATGCCAACTGCTGCTAAATTATTGGAATTATTGGGAAGAGGATAACCATGGGGAAGGAACAAGAACATACAGAACTTTTAGCCTCGAAGAATTTTTAGCTACCGATTTTTCAAATAAAGATACAGATTACACAAACCGCATTGTCTTAATTGGGGTTGATCGTTCTGATGGTGTTGGTGATAACTGGAGAACGCCTTATAAGCATGAACGAAAAATGCCAGGCGTGATTATCCATGCTCAGATGATTAGTCAAATTTTGAATGCAGCATTGGAAGAGAAGGATGCTTTAATTTGGGTTTTGCCTCAGTGGATGGATTCCCTTTTAATCTTAGGTTTTGCCCTTTTAGGTGGGGGACTAGCGTGGTGGTTCCTGCCACTGCGACAATTAGGAATCATACAGTTAGGAATCATAGTTGTATTAACGGGTGGTAGCGTTTTTATTATTAGCGTTGTTGCTTTCCAATTTAATGGTTGGATTCCCTTGATGCCACACTTTTTAGCACTATCTGCCACCAGTAGTTGTGTTTGGTATTCAAATCTACGGCTGAAATTAGGTACTCCTGAAAAACGATGATTGATTGACCAACGTGTGAGGATTTTTACAGTTATGATGACTTGGCTTAAAGAATTCATCAGAACAAGAATAGTTGTTCTGGTGCTTACACTGATAGCTACTAGCTTCCTTGTATTTCCAATATTTCCTATATCTCAAAAGAATAGTACATTTACCCGTTGGTTAATTCCAGCTGCTTATGCTCAGGTTGATTTTCTTTTAGACTTGCTCGAACGAACTGGTATCTACAGCCCACCACAAAAAGGAACCCCACCCAGTGGTAGACAGTCTGGTGGAGCCGGACGAGGGCCAATTTGTACCTTGCCTGACAAGGTTCAGAGTAATGACTCGCTTCTAGCCTTAATGCCTTTCCAATCTGTGAGTGAGCAAGTAAATAATCAAGAGAAGCAAGATCCTAGAACCGATATTAATGACCAATTAGTAGGTGGGTTAACGATTTCAGAACGGCCAACATTTTGGTTTTTTATTCCCTATGTTGCGGACCCCGAATTTTCTGGAAAGCAACAGCGCGTCGCTCAATTTGTTTTGTTAGATGAAACCAATCATCCAGTTTTGAATGAGCTGATAAGTGCTGAACTGCGCGACACCCCACGACTGGTTGAATATTTGTTGCCCTATACTCTAGAGACTGACGAACTGTACACATGGTATTTCACAGTTATCTGTGATTCTGAAAAACTGTCACGAAATCCTGTGGTTCGAGGTTGGGTACAACGGATAGAGCCTACTGCTGAAGTGAAAAATGCTTTAGATAATACCTCCAGATTTGAGCAATATCTGGTTTATGCAGAAAATGGGATTTGGTTTGAAACTATAAATTCACTGGCAAATATTCGACGCCAGTTTCCTAATCTTAAGAGAGAGGAGTGGGTTACACTGTTGAAGCACTTCACTATTTCAGATGCTAATCAATTTAATCTTCTGGAGGGGCCAGAGCCAACTCAGCGAGAAATCGTTAATGGCAACCAGTTACCGGCGAGAATGTAAGGCGACCAATAACGGGGATGTCTGTATTGCTCCTCGTTTAACAGTGCTAGCTGAGCGTTGCGTAACGCTTCTGCTTTGCTGAGGCCAGATTGTTGAAGATTTTCATACAGGGTTTTGGTAAACCTAACACTGAGTTCATCGTTCAATGTCCAGAGGGATGCGATCGCACTGCGTGCGCCAGCCCTAACGGCGGTTCCGGCAATGCCTAATGTGGCCAAATCATCACCGCTGGCTGTTTCGCAAGCATTAAGCACCAGCAGCTCAATGGCATCTGGTCGAATAAACCCTCTTATTCGAAAAAGAGCAGCCAGTTCATTCACTTCTATTAGAGCTTCGTCTGATTCACCACTAGTTAACAAAAAGGTACTCTCGGGATCTATACTGAACTGCCCGTGAGTTGCTAAATGAACAACTGGGAACTCATCCTCATTTAGTCGCGCATTAAAGTTAGCCAAGGTAAACTCATCATCTTGAAGTGTCGCAACAGTGATTCCATTGTTTTCTTCAAAGGCGTTAATTTCGTCTAGCTCTTGGGGGACGTAAGCAAGAGGTACAAAATTATGCTTAACTCTATCCGGCAATAAGCGAGGTAGCGACGAAAGACCTGCTGTCATTATCTTTAAATCTTTTGGCTGTAGAGGTTCGCCACCCCCTTCTACTCTCAGCCCTAAAAATTCAGAGATCGCAAACTTTTCAATCAAATACTCATCCCCATCATATAGAGCTGCCATGGGAATTGTCTGAAGTTTGCGATCAAGGGTAAATATCAGCGTGTTTATCCCCTGATCTCTTAGCTTATTTTCAAACTCAGGTTTAAAGATCTGGGTATAGAGCTTTTGTGAAAGAGTGTCTACGGCCTCAAAGGTATAGTCCTCCTCTAGGGCAAGCTGCAGATCCTTAATCTCTGCCAAAAGCTGCTCTTCTCGAATAATTGTACGATCATGAAACAGTGGCTGAGCGCCAGGTAATTTTACAATCACCTCTAATCGATCGGGCAAAACAATCGGGTAGATGATGGCTACATCCTGACCTTGATTCGTAACAATGTCATCTATTTCACCAGGTGTTGCAATCTCACACGGTTCTTGCAAAAAGCTGGTCAGTTCAGCTTCTATTAGTGAGGAGCTAAGCTCACGCACTTGCTGTAAATTTTCGTCACTAGGGTCTTCGGGCTGTAATAATAAATCCATTAATTCTCGGTGGACAGGCTCTTGCGCCTCTTCGCTAAACGAAAATTGGGAATTTAAGTTGCCAGAAGCTACATCTAACCGCAATCGCTCTTGCAAGAGTTCAACCGCTGCTTCATAGGCTTTAATAGCCTCTGCTGTCTCATTTTGGGCGACTAAAATTTTCCCTAGCTGACGATACCAGCGGTAGGCTAGATCGACATCATTAATGGTCAGTGGCAGATTTGTTACTGAGACCGCATTAACCTTCTCTAGGGCCTGCTGTGTTACAGCTTTAGCCTCTGACCACTGTTGTGTATGTTCATATAGTTCCCCTAAGCTACCTAAGACATAAGATTCGGTTTGGGGTGCCCCCAGTTGACTGGCCTGGTTTTGGGCGGTTGCCAGCAGTTGGGCCGCCTGCAATAGAGGGTTATCGAGCAAACGCGCTGCTTGTTCATCGTCTAGACGCATCAGGCTGTGGGCCAGATTAACATGGGCATTAATAGCGGCACGACTGGGGGGAAGACTCTCAAGCAGAGGGTCAAGTTGAGGAATCGTAGCGACAGTCTCTGACCATTCCTGTCGCTCCAAGTACAGGCTTATTTTATTTACATAAGCCTGTACTTGAGTCAACGGTGAGCTGGTATTCGCAGAATCATCGTAGTACCCAAGAGCTATGTCAGTCTGCTCTCTAAACGCGTGAGCTGCCGTAGTTCGGTGAAGCTGCAGTTCACTCTGTATTGGGCTTAGATTTTTTTGAAGCTGTTCAACGGCGGCTTCAGTATCCATATTGTCTAGTCTGAGATTGGCAATTGCCTGGGTTCGATTTGCGTTTCCCAGACTTAGGTAAATGGGACCCATCTCATTGGGGGTGACCGTTTCGGCCAGCTTTAGACTGTGTTTGAGAAGACACTGAGAATAATCTAGATCCCCAACTACCTGTAGAGCATCGCCTAAACTGCGTAGGGCAAATATTGTCGCAGCTGAGGGCGAGAGCGCTTCTAGTCGTTGTTCTAAGGGTAAACATGCATTCTCACCATCTTGCTGAGGTTCCACACCTTCTAATAACAGCATGGACTGATCAGGTGGTTGCAGTGCCTGCTGCAAGATTACAATCGCCTGGTTATATAGCCCCAGCCCCTGTAGGGCTTTGGCTTGATTAATTTGACTTTCTGCAGCCTGTTCTGAGCTGTCTAACTGTGTAAAGAGGGCAGCTACTCGTTCAAAGTTGTCTGCCGCCGCATCAAATTGCCCAACAGCATACTGGTCTTTGGCAAGCTGGTATAGCCGTTGGGCCTCAGATTGCTTGGGCGACCCTTGGTCAGACAGCTGGGCAACAGTCGCCTCAGGCACAGCAGCTTGAAAAGAATCAGCTCTAGGAGCTACCTGACCAACGCTGGCAAATCCTGATATTGTGGTAGCGCACACCAAGGCAATAGCTGTTAACCCACCATACACGGCCCAACGCCGCCCTCTGGTCAGCCATCGTAGCCATTGCCCTTGAGCCAGCAACTGACAGCGGCCTAAAAAGGCCAATATTGAATGGAAAAATAAATCCCGCTTTCTTGCCATGTCTGCTCCCTTGAGTCTACAGAGATTAATGGAATGCCCCAATCTAATCGGGCTTTAAGGTCATCACCCATCTCCCAGAGCAGCCCCAACCCTGTGCCGATTAATGTTGTATCGTCCGGATTGGTGGATGAGTCCACATTCCACCCCGTACCTGCATCGAGAAAAGGCACTACATACAAGGTGCCTTGCACATCTCGCACCTCGTGTACTGGTATTCGTACTTCAGCGGACGCATAAATACCACTGTCGGTTAGTAATGCATCCTGACGATAGCCTCGCACCGTGTCCTGTCCGCCAATGCCAAACTGTTCTAGGGGCAAGAGACTATCCCCCGTTAGCTGCATATCTGTACGCACCAGCAGCAGCATCCCCGCATCATTTAGCTGCTGTACCCACTGCCCCTGACCTCGCCAGGCAAAAAAGCGACTGTCTGGCAGCGGGGCATCATTGATGGTGGCATCTAAAAAATCACCCCCTACGCTAAACTGAGAGCGAGCGGCCAAGACTCGGTTGGGGTTGCGCTTCAGCCATTCTTGGGTAAAGCGCACCGCTGAAACTCGGGTACTGCCGTCATCATCTGCCCCGCGCGACAGGGGAAATGGTCCTATATCTTTAATACCTAACTCTGTCTGGCTTTCTTGATGAGAGAGTGTCAGCCCCAGAACAAATTCTTCTGTTGGAATCTGAAAGATCGGTTGGCGAAAGGTGACCTCGTAGTAAGACGAGTCAGACGTAATATCTAGTACATCAAAGGGGGATTCAACCACTTCGCTGCGGGTATAGCCGGCACGGAGGTTAACGGTGCCGTTATACGGATTAACTGGGATGGTGTAGCTGCCTTCCACACCGTTGCTGCCGTCGGTGTTGGTGTAGCTAATATTCAACCCATCACCAACCCCCAATAGATTGACATGGGTAAGGGTAATTCCCCGCTGAAAGGAACCAACACTGGGGGCACGATTATTGTTTAGGTCTAACTCAGTAACAAACGGGTCAGCTTCAATGACCTCCACCTGCAGAATGCTAGTGGCAGGACGCGTGCCTGCCTGTAGGTCGGCAGAGACTCGCTGAATCAGTGGATTTATGCGGTTTATTGGATTTAGCTGTAGCAGCTGCAGACCTTGCAGTAATTGTCTTCTATTAAGTGGTTCCTCTCCGGCAATGGCCAAGCGACTTTCAATATAGCCTGGGTCAAGTCGGGTCAGCCCCGTCACTTCAATAGATTCAAGGCTACCTTCAACTACCTGAATGTTGACAATATTATCTTGCTCTTCTGGGGTTTGCAGAGGCAAGATTGCCCCTGAGGTAATGTAGCCACAGGTAATATAGAGTTGAGTAATGGCAGACCGGGCTTGCAAGAGTTGTTCAAAGCTAAGGTTTTTGCCAGTTTGAGTCGGGGACGAAGACTGTAAGTCGTCGTTTGTGTTAGTTAATTCACTGCTTTCCTGGAATGATGCATTAGAGCGTTGCGAGGAATTATCTGTAGACAGTGCCGGCAAGTCAGATAAAGCCTCTGAACAATACCGTTGAATTAAGTCTCTAAAGAAAGTTTCTCTAAGGATTTCTTTGTCTGGACCTAGACTAGCGGCTGACCAGGCTAGGGAGGCTAGGTCATCAGCATCAAATACGGTGCTCTCCTCTACCCGAAACTTTTCTACAAAAACAACTTGCAGATCTTCATCAGCAGGCATGCTAGGAGCAGCAGGTACTGGCTCTGACGGTTGCAGCAGTTGTTCAGGAGACGGTAAAGGGGCAGGAGGTTCTGCTGGCAGCTGGTCTGTATCTTGAAAAACAGGATCGCGGGGAATGATTTGGTCAGAAAGGGGCGGTAAATTTTGAGGAACATTGCTGGGCAGCGACTGCGATATTAATACGGTGTCATCGGCAGTCGTGCTATCAACAGTATCAGCTGCCAGGGAAACAGCCAGTGCACTTGGTGACGTAGGCTGCACTGGGCGAGTATTGTCGATTACCTCAGCAGCTTGCCCTTGGGAAAATAAGCTAATTAGGTTAAGCGTAGCCAGGGTAGCAACCGTTAAGAATGGGGGGCGAGGGGCAAAGAGATTATGGGACATTGCAAAAATTTGGGAGCAAGGCAGGCGAGCTAACGGAGGGGGCGGTGTCAGCTGAGACAAGAGAGACTTTGCCGTTGGCATTACGACCTAGGCCCTGAGCTTCGACTAGGGTTTCGGCATCGACAGCTGATGTGGAGGGGGGCTCAGCCTGGTTGTCTTCGTTTGGCACAGCCGCCTGGTCGAGTAAAGACTCATCTGTCAGTACCCCTGTCGGGTTAGGGGATATGCCACCGCGACCGGTGCGCCTAAATTCCCCTTGTTGGTCAACACCGCTGCGATCGCTACCAACGCATCCTTCTGCCACCAAATCTGAGGCATCGACAATTTCAAGCGGCAGTTCACCCAAGCCTCGGGTGGGGTCAATATTTAGGGTGTTGAGAACGATTTCACCATCTAAGCCAATCTCTGAACTGGCATTAATATCACTAAGATCGGTTAGCGGATCGCGTTCTTCCAGACCAAAGATACCGTAAGCATTGATTCTAATATTGCCTCCACGGTTTTCTTCTGCCTTGGCAATAATATCGTTATCTTCTTGGGTTGCTAATATAAATCCAGTTGGAGAAAGTGTATTATTACGAACTACATTGTTATTACTGTCAAATACTGTGTCATCATTAATGAACACGTTTCCTCCGGCAGCTTCACCAAAAGCCTCGGCAGAAATTCTGCTGCCATTTTGCATGAACAATAGGAAAGATGGAGAGTGGCCAAATATCCTAATATTTCCTCCAGAATTTCCTCGAGTCGATACATCTAAAGAACTTTGACTCATGTGAAGACTATTGGTGGTTATTTCAATGTCACCTGCGCTGTAGTCACTGCCCTCTAGCGAAGCACTTTGTATGGCAGGGCGATCCTGGTTTTCATCAATCAGAGTAATCGAGTCGGACTTTATAATAATTGAGCCCGCATCACTAGTGACATTTCTCTCAACAACTTCACCATCAATAAAAGTAGGAGCAGTACTGTTATCAAGGAAGCCACCATCGACAATTCTAAGCTCATCACTTGTTATGATATTAATACTTCCGGCATTTCCCTGTGAAAAGGTTTTAGCCGCTATACCTGCGTTACCCCCTTCCTCAAAAATGGAAGGAGCATCACTATTTGCCTCTATTAACAGTGAGCCCGAGTCAATAACAATGCTACCTCCAAGTCCCGTAGCATCCCCGAGTCCAGAACCAGTTCGTGCTCCATTCCCTAAAGTTGTATAAATACCTGTAATAGGAGCAGCAGGGTCAGATGAACCAATTATTTGAATATCATTTGTTATATTTAAATCGATATCACCTCCTATCCCCCTAGGAGAGTCTTGTGGTGAAAGATCACTCGCTGGTGGCCTATCATCAATAAAGGAGTTAATTTGACCACCGTTTGACAAAATAAGTGAGTCTGCATCAATAGTAACATCGCCACCATTTCCCTCACCTCCTCTGAGCACAAGACTTAGAATAGCGCTGGGAGTAGGGGACTCAGAACTGAAGGGTGTATAAGAAAATCCACCACCGCCCTCAATGAATCCCGCAATAGTGACAGCCCCTTCAGCCGTAATGAGAATATCTCCAGCATCTCCTATAGCTGATGTACTACTGTTAATTTGAAAAAAACCGCCCCTTTCTTCTGTTGTCCCTTCTATTCTTATATCACCACCACTTTCAAGTGTAATATCACCTGCAGTACCTTCTCCACCCCGTAAATCAGCTATAATCGTACAACCGGTATTACATCTATCACCACCAATTAGCCTGATGTCTTCGGAAGCGCCGAAGAAGATGTCGCCAGCAGAGCCCTCGTCTTGCGAAGAATCAAAGCTAATATCACCCTCAATATTAATTGAGCCATTTGTGCTCTCCAAGTTGATATCTCCTCCAGAAGAGTCAATGGAGACCCCACCCGCATCAACAATATTAATTGAGCCATTTGTGCTCTCCAAGTTGATAGCTCCTCCAGAAGATCTAATGAAGACCCCACCCGCATCAACAATATTAATTGAGCCATTTGTGCTCTCCAAGTTGATAGCTCCTCCCCCC
>JBCDIX010000105.1:0-16197 GCA_038748405.1 Cyanobacteria bacterium P01_H01_bin.21
AACCCATAGCCTGTATCAGCGTCCCAACGCTGTACCCAAGTAGCCACATCAGCATTGATAGCCTTACCGTGGACCTGAATGCGCTCAATGTGAGGCAATGATAGACAGACTAAGGTGGCATAAATCGTTTGAGCGCACTGACCTTGTTCAGGGGCAACGGGACCTTCTAACGTGATTTTTAGACTTCTAGCAATTTGTCTGACGGTGATTTTCGGAGCATTCTCTAGCCCCAATACCTGACATAACAGTGTCGTGATAGCATCTACGTCGCCTTGCCTAGCAGCGTTTACCAGTGCTGATTTGATCACCGCTCTAATCCTGTCATCTGAAGAAAAGCTAGCCCATGTTGATGCTCACTGTAGCATCAACATGGGTTATGGAGTAGTAGCTTTAGAAACCATTGTATTGACCTTACTTGTAAAGCCATCTTCTCAGCTCGTGTCAGGAAGAAACTGTTTCAAGCAAGACAAAAAGTAGTCCTATCAGACGCTGAGTCCTATTCTTAAGCATATTGCTTTCTTAAGAAACTTTCATTGATGTTGGAAGAGAAACTAACTGGCTTCAAGTATTTCAATTGTTAGTTGTTCTGCATCAATATCCAAATCAAATTCTTGTTCTAGAAGAAGCTCAAAATCAGATAAAGATGCATCTAATACAGCAGGTACTAAATCTAGCCACATGTTGTTATCAACATAAGCTTGATAATCATCAGTGATATCAGACGTTGCTTGGGCTTCTAACAACTGGGTTGGAGGATTTACGAGCCGCATTGTGCCAAATACTTCCTGTAGGACCTTACCCGAACGAGACGTAGTGCTCTGGCTGGTAGTATCAGTAGCAAGAATCGAAATATCTAGATCGCTAGCCTCAAGAGGACCGCTATTTATACTTGTAGTCTCTTCAGCAACTGGAGTACCCGAGACCTCAGGCACATTGTCAGTACGGCACTTAAGGATAAAGCTCCAGTCGTATAGCTTTCCATCTTCCAAGGCAAGGTTATCTGGCAGTTGAAACTCTACTAAACCAGCTTTATCAGGTAGTGATAGGGTAATAGACTCAATTACTTTTCGCTGAGCGTTCGCTTCTCGGGTCGCTAGCTCAAACACCACCTCCATCGGATCTCCATAGCGATCGTAGGGAACATATAGGAAAAAACTGGGGGCTTGTTGTGAAGTGGCTTGTTCAGTGTTGGGTAGGAGTGCAACGATCTGATTATTTTCATGGGTTTGGCTAAGGTCCTGTGCTCCTTCACTAACAAGACAGCGAGTATCTCGAATCCCTCCCCCTTGAGAACGTCCGGTTGCCGCACCAGTTGTATTTCCTAGAACAACATCTAGCCAACCAGCATGGGCTGGCAGAACCGTAGATATTACCAAGGGGACACCAATACTCAAGGAGGCTATTAAACGTCGGCACCATCTATGATGTCGACCGCTCACTGGCATGGATTGGTCATCGATTTGCTTCATCTTATCTCCTAATAAACCGTAGCTGAAACCAACAAAAACCCTAACGATGACGTAAACGATAGGTTATTATCATGCCTCCTCCTGCCGTCAATATAAACGCTGTAGCTGGAAGTACAAAAGGAAGCCAGAGCGAGCCGTAAACTATTGCTACATAGCAACTTCCGTAGAGCAATCCAATACCTACAGTAAACCCCAGCGCTAGTCGAGGTAGGCGAACAACTTGTCGAACGATGATTCCGCCAACAATTGCCCAGCCCAGCACCCAAAGTAATTCTTTGTGTATAGGCCACCAGCTTACAAAAAGACGATCATCCAATGCTGCGCTGATTAACTGACTAGTCATTTGCCCTTGAACAAAAACCCCAGGCATCCCACCGTAGGGTGTGGCCCAGTAGTCTGCATTTCGGTCCGTTACATCCACATAGCCAATCAATATAATTCTATCCTCGATTAACTCTCCAGGTACCTGATTGTTTAATAGTGCTTCCAATGATACTGATGGAGCAAAACGATTAGGATCCTTAGAAATTCCTTGTTCTAGATTAGCCGCAGTTCTAAAATTCAGGAGGGTTTGATATCCATGGAATTTTTCTACTGGCACAGGCGCATAGGGGCCACTTTGAAGCGGAAATAAGCTTGGAACAGTTTGATCTGCTACAATAAAGGTATTTACAAATATCTCCCCCTCTGGAGTCATCGGTCGTGTCAAAGGAACGCCTTCTCCTTGTAGATATTTTTCAGTTAGCAACAAACTAAAAGATATAGGAGTGCTGCAAAAATCTGGATCGACTGACTGCAACAGATAATGACGTCGGACCAGAGCGATGTTACCGGATTCATCAGTTGAGAAGTCATTAAATCCTACTCGGCTAATGGGTAATTCGGGTGGTTTAACAATGCCCTTACCATCGGAGCTAGACTTACAAATAGCAATAAGGTTATCGTTTTCTTGTAATGACTTCCTCACAACAGGCTGAGCTGGAAAATCTCGGTAGAAGTCGAGGCCAATCAGTCGAGGTTTATGTTGCGCTAAAACTTCCAATGTTTCATTTAAGGCTTCATCCGGTATTGTCCCTAGGCTGGCTTGATAGTCCTCTGAAATAATCTTCTCTTTAAAGAACTTCATTGTTTGATCATCAACCGTGACAATCAAAAAGCGATCGTCCTGCGGTTCGTTGGGCCGCTGTCGAAGGAGATGATCGTAGGTCAGTAGCTCCAGTCCCTCAAACAAGCCAAAAATTCGTGCCACCATTACCAGCAGGGTCACTCCCATACTGAGACCCAGTATGGAACGTTTTTTAACCTTGCGGAAGGGCAGTTGCTGACTAGCCTTTAGATACTCTATCTGTAGATCAGACGGCTTTGGTGTCTGTGTTTGCGCTTGCTCATACCATTGCTCTGCTCGCTTTAAATCTTTGCCCCGCAGCAGCGTGCTATTGTCTTTTCCTGCCTGTTCCCACACTGATGCTCGAATCAGTAGCTGAGTATGGTTCCGCACGTGGTCTGGATGACTTTTAAGGATGCGATAGAGGGTTTCAAAGTCAGTAATGAACTCTTCCCCATGGATACTTTTAAACTCTACCCAAATTCCATTAGCTAGAGATGGCGTCACCTGGGATCGATCGATCTCTTGATAAGAGACGGCAATAATTCGCTTTGATAATGCCTCTGCAAGCTTTAATTCCTTCAGCGTTGAAGTATCTATTAGAGAATCTTGGGAAACAACAAAAAGAAAGTTTTCGGCTTGTTCAATGCCTGTTTTTACCTGACTGTTATATTCTGGCCCCAAGAGAGCCTTATCCGGTTCAAACCAGGTAGATTCTCCTTGGACCTGAAGTTTATCGTTGAGTCGACGGGTAAAGCTTAAATCCTTAGCGTCGCTGGAAATAAACACACCTAGTCGTGCATTTGTAGGCTGGTGCAGGCTAGCTTGAACAAATTCAGTTTGAATCGGCAGCGGAGGACTCGCATGCTTTTGTGCGATTTTGAGCCAAGCTTCTGTTTGGCGCAGAGCCTGTCCGCGCAACAGAATGGAAGGATTTTTTAGCTGCTGGTCCCACTTAAGGGCTTTAGTTAGCAAGAGTTTGTGGGTTTTGTAGTACTCAGCGTCCTTGCTCAGAGCCTTGAGTAATTCACTCTCATCATCAAGATAGTCCGAGTCTTGTTCATTGTCAGTTAAATCAATAAACTGCAGCGTTTTAAGATCGTCAGGTAAGCTATCCAAGTCTACAGGCTTGACATAAACTGGCAAAATCCGCTTATTGAGGGATCGAGCATACTCTAGCTCATACTGACACCAGGTGGACTTTAATGCATTGGGAGACAGTAAATAGATAATATTGTCTGCTGCTTCAATGCCTTGGTCTATAGACTCCTTAAAGTCTGTGCCAGTTTGGATATCTCGCCAGTTAGTCCAAACAGTTAACCCGGCATGGGTTAAGGAGTCGTAAATAATCCCCAGGATATCTCGGTCTTCTTTCGCATGGCTGAGAAACACTTGGGTCATGCCATTTTGGGCATTTTTTAGGCTCTCTGAAATAAACTGGCACTGCAGCTTGTTAGGAATGCAGGGAGGCTGACGATCCTGGAAGCGTGTTTTAAGCCAGGTTTCAGCTTTTTGCAACTCTGCTTCTACTAGTAAATGCTTAGGTTGCTGATGATTTTCTTTCCAGGTGAGGGCCTGGTTTAACAGAATCGTATGCTGATGAACATAGGCCTTATCGCGCTGACAAAGGTCCAGTAGATCCTGGAATGATTTTTCAAAGTCATCAATACCTTCTCGGAAGTACACCCAGTTAATTTTGCCAATGGCTGGATGCATATTGGGATCGATAGAGTGCTTTCCTGCTGCTTTATAAGCTTCCCAGTCAGCATCTGTTCCTTCCGGGTTGCGTTGCTGCCAGGTATCGCGGCTAATTTCTTCTACATGGAGCAGTGGAATAATACGCTTATGCTGCTCCAGGGATAGCTTAATTTCTAAGTCGCAGTAGGAGGAGTTAATGGAGTGGGGGGCGATGATAAAAACGAAATTGTCCGCTTTACTGATGCCATCGTCGATTTGCTTTTGATAGTCCACGCCTAGAGGAATATCATCAAAGTCGAACCAGACTTCTAATCCAGTTTCAATTAGACGTTGGTTTAGTTTGGCGGCAAAGTCTCGGCTATCAGCACGACCATAGGAGATAAAAACGTCTTGAAATGGATTCATAGGGGCAGCACACCTTGACCTAAAGCTCTTTAAAGCTTGCTAGCAGCTTAATTTAAGCTGACAACTCGTTAGTCAATACAGTTTTTATCTTACCTAAATGCCCCTCTAGTCAGATTATCTGCCATGTAATTTTCACATACTCAGACGCTTGCTGTTATTACTAGGGCATTTTTATTAACAAACGTAAATAATCGATAGCGATTTCTGCATATTTTTGCTTAATACATACATATATTGGCGTTTCCAAGTGCCAAACAGCTTTAGTCTTTGAAATAATCTTAAAATCTTGACTTACTGTTCACTCAGTGTCTTTGAGGCCTTTAGAATACTCAGCAGGATAATAGAACGCTGGTGAGCTACCGACATGATATTTGAAGTGCTGAGATCGCAGCCTAAGATTATAGATAATACAATTCCATGGCGAATTAGTAATGTATCCATTATTCAAACTATCGGTAGTTCGATTAGCTGTTTAGGTGTCTTAGCTGCACTCACATCACCAGGGTTTGCCCAAATCGTGCCAGATAATACAGCAGGAACAGTCGTTACCCCAAACGGCTTGGTGGATAGGCTGCCCACCACACTCATTGAGGGAGGCACTTCCCAGGGAGCAAATTTATTTCAAAGTTTTACTGACTTTAATGTCGACACAGGACAGCGAGTCTACTTTGCCAATCCGGCCATGGTGGAAAATATTTTAAGTCGGGTTACTGGAGGCGCTGTTTCTGATATTGATGGCCTGCTGGGGGTGAATGGTGATGCGAATCTGTTTTTGTTGAACCCTAACGGGGTGATTTTTGGCCCGAATGCTAGGTTGGATATTAATGGTTCGTTTACCACCAGCACGGCGGGTAGTTTTGTTTTTGCGGATGGCACTGAGTTCCGGGCAATTCCCCAGGTGGGGGAGTTGTTTTCGGCGAGTGTGCCATTGGGGGTGCAGTTTAATGAGCCGAGCAATTTACCTCAAGGCGATATTACCAGTACAGGAATTTTAGAGACTGGCCAAGATCTGTCGTTGGCGGGAGATGAGCTGTATCTGGAAGGTCAGCTGCAGACTGGGGGTAATTTAACTTTGCTGGCTGAGGATACGGTGACGATTCGTGATACGGCAACGGATGCGTTTATTGCTAATACAGGCGGTGATCTGACGATTCAAGGAAATCAGGAGGTGGATATTTGGACGCTACAGCATTTGGAGCAGACGCCGTTTGTTAGTGGGGGTGATTTACGACTGATTAGCGATGGGGTGATTTCGGGGGATGCTCATTTTGAGAGTGGGGGCAGTTTGCTGCTGCTGACACTGGATGGTCTGCCTGGAAATTTTGTGAGTTTTTATGATCCGATTATTAGTGCGAATGGTGATGTTGTATTCGGTGATTATGAGGGAGTTGCGCTTAAGGTAGAAGCTACTGGCAGTATTCAAGGTGGCAATATTAGAATTACAGGACCAGACACTACGATTCCTATCGCAGACAATGAACCAGAAGATTCTGATAATCGTTTGTTGGCTAACAGTCGGGCTTTGATCTTACGCGCTGGAGTTGATGAGATAAAAGCTCCCAATATATCTCAGACGACTGGAGGAACGACATTTACCTCTGAAACAGTTATAGGACAACCAGCTGGAAGCGTTGTTGTAGGCTCTATTACCACATCGAGTTCCGTCAGCAGTGAGGATGGAGGGACAATTATAATCTCCTCTACTAATGGCAACATCACTACAAAAGCCCTAGATAGCGTGGCTTTAATTACCAATAGAGGTAATATAGAAACTGCCGGGAATGGAGGAGCGATTATAATCTCCTCTACTAATGGCAACATCACTACAGGTAACCTAGAAACCAGAACCTTGCTTTTAAATGTAAATAGAGGTAGCAGTGTAGAAACTGCCGGGAATGGAGGAGCGATTACAATCTCCTCTACTAATGGCAACATCACTACAGGTAACCTAGAAACCAGCGCTTCGCTTGCAAATATAGGCAGTGTAGAAACTGCCGGGAATGGAGGAGCGATTACAATCTCCTCTACTAATGGCAACATCACTACAGGTAACCTAGAAACCAGAACTTCGTTTGCAAGTGTAAGAAATATAGATATAAAAACTGTCGGGAATGGAGGGGCGATTACAATCTCTTCGAGTGGCAACATCACTACAGGTGATTTAGAAACTGGAAATTTGGTTGATTTTTTTAGAAATGGAGAAAGGATAGAAACTGCCGGGCATGGAGGGGCGATTACAATCTCTTCGAGTGGCAACGTTGAAACTGGAAACTTGAATTCTTTTACTGATTCTTCCGACAACAACAATGGAGATGGAGGGGCGATTACAATCTCTTCGAGTGGCAACGTTGAAACTGGAAACTTGAATTCTTTTACTAATTCTTCCAACAACAACAATGGAGATGGAGGGGCGATTACAATCTCTTCAAGTGGCAACATTGAAACTGGAAACTTGAATTCTTCCGCTAGTTCTAGCGGCATTATTGTGTTAGGCAACAGTGGAAATGGAGGAGTGATCAAAATCTCTTCAGGTGGCAACATCCAGACTAGGAACTTGAATTCTTCCACTGTTTCTTTCAACAACAACAATGGAGATGGAGGGGCAATTTTAATCTCTTCAGATGGTAATATTGTAACTGGAGGTTTAAGTGCCTCTACTACTACTTCTTTTTTTGGGGAGAATACTGGGAATGGAGGTAAAATTATAATCTCTTCAGGTGGCAACATTGAGGCTGAAAATTTTGATACCTCTACTTCTTCTACTTCTTCTGCTTCTTCTGCAAATACTGGAGATGGAGGTGAAATTATAATCTCTTCAGGTGGCAACATTGAGGCTGAAAATTTTGATACCTCTACTTCTACTGATTCTTCTAGCAGAATGTATGGGATCAACACTGGGAATGGAGGTAAAATTATAATCTCTTCAGGTGGCAACATTGAGGCTGAAAATTTTGATACCTCTACTGCTTCTCGTTATGGCACCACTGGAAATGGAGGAAGAATTGCAATCTCCTCAAATGGTAGCGTTGAGACTGAAAGTTTGAATACCTCTGCGGACTCGTCTTTTGGGAAAAATACTGGGGATGGAGGTAAGATTATAGTGTATTCGAATGAGAATATCGAGATTGAGAACGTAGACTCTTCTTCCATCGTGGCTGACGCGAATGCTGGGAATTCTGGAAATGGAGGCGCAATTATAATCTCCTCTGAAAAGGGCTCTATTATTTTCAATAATTCCTCTCCTATAAATGTAAATTCAAGTTCGTATACTTTCTTAAATTCTGCTTCTACTGAACTTGAAGATAGTTCGGGTAACGCAGGTAATATCTCGCTTCTTGCACCTGGTGGTAATATTCTTGTTGCGTCTGAGGCTAATACTGTACGTATCAGTGCTGTATCTATTGTGGGGAAAGGAGGGGATGTAGAGCTTACAGCTAGAAATTCAATTTCAAATTTGGATATTCTGACTTTTTCTGTAACTAGTGATGCATCAAGTGAAGTCAATATTCAAGGTCTTGGAGACCTGATTGTTAGCAATGTTAATCTAATTACTGAGGTCGATGAGGAGCGCTTTCCTTTCTTATTTGAGGAAAATATAGAAGATTCTATTAGCAGTTTCAGTCAGTCAGGTGATGTAATCATCCGCAGTAATGGCAGCCTCACCTTTGATAACAGTAATGTTTCCAGCACTACAAACACCTCTCAGCCAGCCGGAATTATCTCAATCACTAGCGCTGAAGAAGTCTCACTGATCAATGACAGTACAATTAATAGTGATACTCAAGATGCTGGCAACGCTGGAGATATCAACATTACAGCTAATCAAGTTACTGTGACTAAAGGGAGCAGAATTTCTGCTTTAGCATCAGGTTCGGGACAGGGTGGTAATTTAACTGTGCAAAATACCAGCTCCCTAACAATTCAGGGGCCAGGGGAACTATCCGTAGGTTCAACAAGTGAAAATAGCGGTCAGGCTGGAACACTAGAAGTAAGTGCTCCTTTACTGATTCTCGATAATGACGTGCGGCTATTAGCTAACAGTGCATCCACAACCGGTGGTGGTAACATCAACTTCAAGAACGTCGATGATGCCATTATTCTTCGACGAGGTAGCCTTGTTAGTGCCGAATCTTCTAATAGCGCTGGCGGAGATGGCGGCAATATTTTGATAGACACCGACTTTTTGATCACAATTCCCAACGAAAATAGCGACATCATTGCCAATGCATCCAGAGGACGGGGCGGGCGTATAGAGATTAACGCCAACAGTATTTTAGGCCTTGTTGAACGAAACAACCTAACGGCTTCCGACCTAAATCGCTTACCCACTAATGACTTGAGTGCTAGTTCCGAACTAGGCGTTCAAGGCGATATCGTCCTCAATACCCTTGATGTTGATCCTAGCCAAGGACTGACAGAACTCCCCGCCGACCTAACCGACCGCACAAATCAAGTTACCAAAGGCTGTGGTATTGGAAATGACAATACCCAAAGTGAATTTGTTATTACCGGTAGTGGGGGACTCCCGCCTAGTCCAAACGATTCAGCTACAGCTAACCAAATCAACGTCCCCTGGGTTGCCTACACCGAAAACACCCCAACAACGATTTCTACTGCCGACACATCGCCGACAACAACCTTAGTAGAAGCCCAACAAATCGTTATCGACGCCGAAGGCAACGCCTACTTTGTTCCCCATGGTAATCACAACAGTGAAGATACCTTAATCGCGTCCGGCCTACCCCCGACAGAACAATGTGCAGCAAACCTGTTATCCCAACACTAAAGGATAACAACAAAATCTAGCCTTCTCCGTAACCCCCAGCTCACCAGTTCCCTGTTCATCCGTTCAATGCCATCTACCTCTAATCCATCGCATGCTCCCTGGGCCATTTCCCTGCTGCTGCCATTTACCATCCTACTCTCAGCCCTACCTGCCAACGCTGCCGAACCCCTATCAATCCAGCAGACTACAACCCAAACAACACCCTTAACCCTTGCCCAAACCCTCCCCGACGACGGTACCTCGCCCAGCTTAGACCCATTTCCCGAGGCAGAACCCCTGCCCCCATTGCCTTCACCAGAGGATATCCTCGGCCCAGAATTTACAACACCATCCCAACCAGAAACGACCATTCCAGACGACAATGAAGCCACCGTCACCATTCAACGGTTTGAAATCCTAGGCAGCACCGTCTTCGACGAAACCGACTTTGCCCCTATCACCGCCGCCTACCTCAACCGTCCCATCACCTTTCGCGACGTAGTTGCTGTCCGAGATGCCATTAACCAGCTCTATCAAGACAATGGCTATATTACCTCCGGAGCCATTATCCCTCCCCAAGCCCTACAAAACGGCATCGCCCAGCTCCAAGTAGTTGAAGGCAGCGTAGAAGAAATTGCCATCGAAGGTACCGACCGATTAAACACGAGCTACGTGCATAGCCGCATCGCCCGAGGCAGCAAAACACCGCTACAAATTGACCGGTTGCTGAACCGCTTACAGCTGCTGAAGCTCGACCCATTAATCGAAAACATTTCTGCTAATCTGCAAGCAGGCACTCACCCCGGCACCAATCTACTGGTCATCTCAGTTACCGAATCAAAAGATACCCTGGATGGCAGCTACACCTTTGACAATAACCGTGCCCCCAATGTAGGTACCCACCGTCATCAACTCCGGGCTAGCCAGAACAACCTGACCGGCAATGGTGACCGTCTATCTGCGGGCTATACCCTCACCGAAGGCAGCAACGACATCGATTTGGGCTACACCCATTTCATTAATGCTGATAATGGCACCATCGGCCTTACCCTTAGCTACACCGACAGCAACGTCATTGACGAAACCTTTGATGTCTTAGACATTTCCTCAGAAGCAACAGTTGCCGAAGTTACCCTGCGTCAGCCACTTTACCAAACCCCGACTGAAGAATTTGCTGTGGGGCTGATTGCTTCTCGCCAAAGCACTCAGACAAAACTGGGCATTGCCAATATCGGCGGCTTTCCCCTATCAGCAGGGGCCAATGACAATGGTCGTAGTACGGTTAGCGCCCTGCGTTTTTTTCAAGAATGGAGTAGACGCAGTCCACAGCGAGTGATTGCCCTACGATCTCAATTTAATGTTGGTCTTGGGGGCGTTTTTGACTCCACCATCAATTCAGGCCCCGACCCCGACAGCCGTTTTATCTCCTGGCTAGGTCAAGGACAATGGATACAGCTATTGGCCGAAGATACACCCTTAATCTTAAAAGGCAGTGCCCAGCTCACACCTGATCGATTACTTTCTCTGGAACGCTATGGCCTGGGCGGTCAGGCTACCGTGCGGGGCTATGAACAAGATCAGCTACTTACCGACAGTGGTTTTGCCCTATCGGCAGAGGTACGCCTGCCTGTATGGCGTAATCATGACACCCTTCTCCAGGTCACTCCGTTTATCGAAGGGGGCTATGGCTGGAATAACCAAGAAACTGATCCTAATGACAATACATTGCTAGCCATCGGCACCGGTTTACGGTTTAGCACAGGTGACCTAGATGCCAGACTCGACTGGGGTATTCCCCTGATAAATCAACCAGATGACCGCAATCCCCTCCAAGACAACGGCATCTATTTTTCATTGAATTATTCATTTTTGTAAGGGCGAAACAGATAAGGACAACACAACAGGGAGTAACACAGTAAAGCGATGAGATATTTAACACGATTTCGGTACTGGCTAATTGGGCTACTCACACTGGTCATGTGCATTAGCGAACAACCTGCCATTGCCTACTTATCAGAGGCTTCAACAGGGGACTCTCACTCCCAAATTGTCGTTGATTTGCCAGCTGATTTACCAGAGAATATCTCATTCCGCAGGTCTTTTTTATCGTCACCTCCTTTATTAGCAGTAGCATCATCGACGCTGGAACAGGAAGCGCAACAAGCCTATAGCCAGGGCCAATACCAACAAGCAATAGAACTACTGCAACAGATTCAGAGCCAATATCAACAACAGGGCGATACTATTCGTAGCGCCATTGCCCTTAGCAACCTTTCCTTGTCTCATCAACAACTTGGTAACTGGGACGCTGCTGAAACCAGCATTACCCAGGCACGGGAACAATTGGCAAACCAATCCGTATCTCAGGGGGTGCAAGCCCAAATCCTAGATGTACAAGGCCAGCTCCAATTTGCCCAGGGTGAGCTAGAGTCCGCTTTAACCACCTGGCAGCAAACAGCAGAACTCTATGGTCAGCTAGGCGATACCCAGCGACAGTCCCTCAGTCGTTTGCATCAGGCCCAGGCACTCCAAGCCCAGGGATTATTTCAGCAGGTAGCCCGCACCCTATCTGCCTTGGAAAAGGATGTGGCTGATGCACCAGATTCTGCTTTAAAGGCGGACACATTACGCCAGCTGGGGGACAGTTTGCGGGCCACGGGTAATCTGGAGCAGGCCCGGTTGGCTTTGAAAAACAGTTTGGATATTGCTCAACGGCTAGAGAGTCCTCCCCTGATGGCGGCGGCCACCCTGAGCCTGGGGAATTTAGAACAAAGCCAGATGAAAGTGGTCTTTGAGCGTGAGGACCGAGACGCTGCCCTTGACTATGCTCAGCAATCGCTAGCCCATTATCAACAGGTGACCAGGCTCTCGAACACGGGGCTAGACATTGAAGCACACCTCAATCTGATTCAGCTGTTGGCCCATCCATTGGTGGAGCAGTGGGGGAAAGCGATCGCATTCTACCCGGCTGTTAAAACCCGCCTGGACCAGCTAGAGCCCGGTCGTGAAACTATCTATGGCTACACCGGACTCGCCGAAACGCTGATTACCATCAAACAAAAGAGCCGACGCTCTGACCTGAGCTGGACAGAAATTATTAATCTATTAACACCAGCCCAGCAACAGGCCCTAGCCCTGGGCGATAAACGCAGTCAGTCCTTAGTGCTGGGCACCTTAGGCTCGATTTATCAACAAAATGGTCAGTGGGCAAACGCAACCACAGTCTTCCAACAGGCGAGGGATCTTGCCCAGGACGTTCGAGCCGATGACATTAGCTACCGGTGGCAGTGGCAGTTGGGCCGAGTCTTTAGGGCTGAAGGCAAACAACAAGCGGCCATTAATGCCTACACCGATGCGTTTAATACCCTAAAAAGTATTCGTAGCGACTTAATTTCGGCCAACCCTGATGTCCGATTCTCTTTTCGTGAACAGGTGGAGCCGATTTACCGGGAGCTGGTGGATTTATTGCTGTCCTCAGTGCCGCCGCTGCAGGGAACCACGCAAGCCAGGGGTAAACAAACCCAACCGCAGACCAGTAACCAACAAGATCAGGCCTATCTGACCCAGGCCCAGGCGGTGATGGAATCGTTGCAGGTGGCAGCGCTGGAGAATTTCTTTCAGTCAGCCTGTATTGAGCAAACGGTTAGTATCAATACCGTCGTTGATGAAGACGATCCCACCGCTGCTGTATTATCAACAATTCTGTTAGACGACCGCCTAGAAGTTGTGTTAAAACTTCCCAAGCAGGCTAATCTCGTCCACTATGCGGCCCCTGTTTCAGGGCAAACCATCAGTCGTGTTCTGACAGATTATCACTTTGCTCTCACGGATGGAGCCGATGCCCTTGCCTATGGTCAAAGGGTTTATGATTGGCTGCTTCGTCCTGCGGTCGAGCAGAGGTTGTTATCTCCGGAGACGATTAAAACGCTGATTTTTATATTGGATGGAGATTTACGTCGAATCCCCATGGCTACTCTCCATGATGGTCAGAATTTTTTGATCCAAAACTATGCGCTCTCATTAATTTTGGGTTCAGAGGTGCGGGATCCACAAGTATTACCCACCAGAGAACAGTTAGATGTTCTGGCCACGAGTTTAACCAACCCTCCTGCTGAGGATGCGGCCCTCTATGCTCCTCTCCCTAATGTCAAGGTTGAACTGGATAAAATTGTTGATACTGGACTACCTGCTAATTTGTTACGGGATGAAGCTTTTACTAGTCAGGCCCTGGAACAAGAACTGAATACTACAGACTATTCTATTGTGCATTTGGCTACCCATGGTCAGTTTGGTCGCGATCGCAAAAACACATTTATCCTTGCTGCTGATGGTCGCATTGATATTGATACCCTGGGTCAAGTGTTCCAAAGTCGCAGGCAGGCTGATACCAATCTAGAAATGCTGATCCTCAGTGCTTGCAAAACCGCCACTGGTGATAGCCGTGAAGTATTAGGTATTGCTGGGGCTGCTGTACAGTCTGGTGCGAGAAGTACTATTGCCACCCTATGGAGTGTGGATGATGCAGCCAGCGTTGTATTTACAGATACGCTGTACAGCTATTTAGGACAGCCTGAAACTAGTCGCGCGGAAGCTCTACGTCAGGCTCAACTTGAACTGTTAAGACAATATCCAGGTCGCCCGCGATACTGGGCTCCCTATGTGTTGGTGGGGAGCTGGCGCTAATTGATTCCTTCTAAATCAATAAAAACGGTTTCTAGCCATAGAACCGCGTTGATCTAGAAAGATTTCGTATATTTCTGACCTTATCTAGACAACGAGTGTCATAGCTGGCATAACTATATGGGACGTCGATCCGCTCATATTTTGTCCTTAGTTTTGAGTAGTTTTTAACTCAAGATCCTTTATGTCCAGCCTGTATGTTTCAGATCTTGATGGCACGCTACTGACGTCTACCGCAACTCTATCTACCTACACACGCGATACCCTAAATCGCTTACTGGCTGCGGGACTACCCTTTACAATTGCAACATCTCGCAGCGTTAGTTCTGTGGGTCCAATCTTTCAGGGGGTGGTACTGCCACTGCCGGTGATTGAGCTTAACGGGGCCTATATTACTGACTTGGCGACTGGTCAGCATTTGATTATTAATCATATTGCCAGCGATCTTGCCGCTGACCTGCTGGAAGTAGTTCTAGCAGGTGATATTAAACCGTTGATTTCTACCTATGACGGTCAGGCTGACCATGTGTATTTCACAACGAATGTAAACCAAGGCATCCAATGGTATATCGATGATGCGGAACGGAACGAAGATGGTCGCTGGCATAGTCGCTCTGACCTGCGGGAGATCTTGAATGAACAGGTGATGCGGTTTACGCTGATTGATACTCAGGAGCGGCTGATGGCTCTGGAGCTGGAGCTAACCAAGCGATTTCCCAACCAGCTTGATATGCATTTGTTTGAAAATCCCTACCAGCCTGACTGGTACTGGCTGACGCTACAGGATCGGCGAGCAACTAAAGCAAATGGTATTCGTGAATTGCAGCTGCTGCATGAGCTGCAGGATCACAAGCTCACGGTATTTGGGGATCACAATAACGATATCTCTATGTTTCAGCTGGCGGATGTGGCGGTGGCTACGGCGAATGCTACAGCGGAACTGCGACGCCATGCGACCGAAATAATCGCTCACCACAGTGAAGATAGCGTAGTGAAATATTTAGAATCCCATTGGTCGATGGTGAATGTCTAACGCTAACTCTTTAGATCAGTCATCTGATCAGTCATCTAGCCCAGCCTCTAAGCGGGCGTCCATCCGTGCCAAATTAGCGAAACGTAGACGCCGTCGCCGTCTGGCCCTAGGACTTGTGGCTATATGGCTAGTGTTGGTTTGCTGGCAGGCTCCGGCAGTCAAGCTGGCCGACAGCAATCAAATTCGGGGGGTGTGGATGACCAATACCGCCGCCGCGATCAATTTTTTTAGCTTTCGGTTGGATGATGCGATCGCAAATTTAGCAGACCATCGCATTAATACACTTTACCCAAGTGTTTGGAATCAGGGATATACGCTCTATCCCAACGAGGTGACAAAACGGGCAGGGGGTAGATGTTGCGATCGCATTGCAGATGTGCCACTCTACCCCTTTGACGATATTCTCCATAGCCTTACCCGGCAGGCCCACCGCCACAATATGCGGCTGATTCCCTGGTTTGAGTACGGTTTGATGATACCGGCATCATCGGCCATTGCCAGAGCCCATCCGGAGTGGCTGACTACTAATCGAGCAGGGGAGATCGTCCCAGCACCGCTGTCGCCCCATCCCCTGTTTCCCCGACCATTGCAAAACTTTCAGATGGAGATCAGCGGAGGCAACATTGCGTGGCTAAATCCGATGCATCCAGAGGTCAGACAATTTTTGACAGATCTCATTGTCGATATCGTCAAACGCTATCCAGTGGACGGTATTCAGCTCGATGACCACTTTAGTTTGCCGATTTCCATGGGATACGACCCCTACTCGGTACAGCTATACCAGAACAGCCATGGTGGCGCGTTACCCCCTGATGACCCAAGTGCCCCAGGCTGGTTAGCGTGGCGAGCCTATGGCATTACTTCGCTGCTGACTGACATCACCCAAGCCGTCAAACAAGTCCGTCCAGAAGTCGTTATTTCGGTTTCTCCTAATCCGCCTGGATTTGCCTATCGCAACTATCTCCAAGACTGGATTCAGTGGGTCAATCTCGGCATTGTTGATGAAGTGGTAGTACAACTTTATCGAGATGATCTGACTGTC
>JBCDIX010000106.1:0-16088 GCA_038748405.1 Cyanobacteria bacterium P01_H01_bin.21
ACCAGCTCAGGAAGCCTACATGGTTAACGAGTCGATAACAGCAAACGAGCTTGAACGCCTGATCGGTACCATTGGAGGTGAGACCCAAGAGGAAGTAAACGACCGCATTGTAGGCGTTACACGTCAGCAAGCCAAACAAACCCGTAAGTGGTTACCTTGGTAAGCAATTAGAGATAGTTCCGTCCGAGTTACTAACTTGATGCCTAGCCCTAGCAGCTGCCGGGCTTTTTACGAGTGGTAGATTCTGGAGATCAGCTGGCATGAGCGAGAAGCTGCAAACGACGTTAGAACGTATCGCTGAACAACAGGAGGCAAATAGGAATGCGATTTCGATCCTAATTGAGCGTCAAACCCAGAACGAAGCGACTATGATACGGCTACTTCAAATAACGGAGCGTCTAGCACCGCAAGTAATTGAAAATACCGACCTCTCAGTAACCTGAGTAGTGATTTATAAGCCTGTAATCTGATCCTCTTGAAAAAAAGTTAATTCGCCAAGCTAATTACTAGCAGAACATTAGATAGTCTGGACCTTCATCGACGTCGCTTTCAACAATGCAGTAATAGCCATCGGCAGTGGACCAAATGTTATCCAGGAGTTCACTAAATTGGCGTTTCAGATCGTCGTCATCGGTATGCTTGAACGTAAGTTGATAGATCCAGCCGCCAATATCCTCTTTTCTAAGTCCCAGTTCGGAAAAATAAAGGAATTCCACCATCTCCCTAACAATTCTCTCATTACGAGCAATGAACTTACTGTTCGCCTGAATATTTAAACTGATTGTGACCTTTGTGGTTTCCATATCGCCACTTTTCAGACTCTATGACTTCCGCATACTATATGGCTTAAGGTTAAGCACAGATGGGTTATGCCCATCTGTGCAGTAGTTTTATCTACAATTTCCTTATTGCTGTGATGATGCCGTATGGTTTTTTGCAAAAGGGGAAGAAACCTAGGGGTTAGTTATATACTTGATGAGCAGTCGGTCGTGACAGGCAATTAGTATGAGCGAAGAGCTACAAGCGACATTAGAACGTATTGCTGAACAGCAAGAGGCGAACACGACTGCGATCGCAACCCTAATCGAACGTCAAACCCAAAACGAAGCCGCGATTTCTAATTTGATTGAGCGTCAGGCCCAAAACGAAACAACCATTGCACGCTTGCTTCAAATGACGGAGCGTCTAGCACCCCAAGTGATTGACAATACCGAGCGTCTAAATAACCTTAGTCGTAGTGTTTGATCCTGCGCCCCCGACGCTAAAGAAAAGGGGCCATAAGGCTACACGCTTGCATAGCCTATGTTATGGCCTTTAATTTTTAGCAAGCCGCAGAAATGTACCAATAAACAGACGAAATAGCCCTAGTCAGCAGCGATTACTCCGGTTATTTGAACGAATCCATACTCTGAACCGCTCAATTTCTCGATTAAGGTCCAGAGTGCTAAAAATCTATGTCAGATAAATCAATTTATTTTACTTACACTAAAAAACTGACTAAAAATAAAGTACTCAATTTGAGCTACCATAGCCCTTGAAATCAGAGCGTTTTGGCGATCGCTTAGAAATGGAGGTAGGTAACAGGCTAATGGAAATGATGGATGTTATCGTGAGGTCAACTCATTACATTGAGTAGGTGAAAGCAATGAATGAATCACTTTTAGAGCGGATTACGATTGACCAGGACATTTGTCATGGAAAGCCTTGTATTCGTGGGTTACGTTATCCAGTGGAGTTTTTATTGGAACTCTTGAGTTCAGGCATGTCTCATGATGAAATCTTGGCTGATTATGAGGATCTTGAAGAAGCTGATATCCTTTCAGCCTTGCAATTTGCTACTCGGTTAAGTCAGGTGAAAAGTGTTTATCGGCTGGCTTCATGAAGTTTTTGATTGATGCACAATTGCCAAGGCGAATTGCGCGCTTTTTGCGTGGCGAAGGATATGACGTCACGCATACTCAAGATTTACCTGATGGTAATGCGACCGCTGATGCTGAAATCAATCGAATTTCAGTTCAAGAACAGCGTGTAGTCGTTACTAAGGATGCGGATTTTGTTCAGTCGTTTTTGCTGCAACAGGAGCCGTATAAACTTTTATTAGTGGCAACAGGAAATATTAAAAACTCGTAACCGTCCCAGGAAGATAAAGAAATCTTAGGGAATGTAGGGGTCAACCTTCGCTAAGTTGTGGGTATGAGTGAAGAGGTTGAGATTTCAGGAATAAAGGTACCCAAAGCGGACTGGGAAGCAACTCCCCCCAGTATCCGCACATTGGTGCTGGTGTTGAGTGAGCGATTAAGGCAACAAGACGAGCGAATCCAACAGCTCGAAGAGCGTCTGAATCAGACCTCGAAAAATTCATCGAAACCGCCATCGAGTGATGGTTTTGGTCAGTCATCAGGTAAGCGCAAAAAAGGTAAACAACGAGCGTCTCAGGATCGGTCAAAGCCCACCCCTCGTCAAGCTCGTCAGCTAAAGCCGAGTGAAGAATGTGACGCGGTTAAGGATGTGTTGCCATCAATGTGCGCAGACTGCGGGGCACCGCTAACTGGATACGACAAGCGTCCTCATCGTCATCAAGAGGTCGAAGTCCCTCCGATAGAGGCGATGGTGATTGAATATCGGTTACATCAGCTCAGTTGTGAGACGTGTGGCCATCTAACGCGAGCGAGTTTACCCAGTGGAGTCTCCCCATTCGGGTATGGAGAACGGTTAAGTGCGATAGTCACTCTCTTAAGTGGTCCGTATCGTCATAGCTATCGTCAGGTGTGTGCGCTGATGGAGGATCTATTTGAGGTCAGTCTATCCCGAGGAAGTATAGGCCGCTTGCGCGATGAGATGAGCCAGGCTCTCAGGGCTCCCGTGGCAGACACCAAGGCGTATGTTCAGGCTCAGCCCGTGCTCCACACCGATGAAACAAGTTTTCCTCAAGGAAACCGTGATGGCGGCAATCCAAAGCGGACTAAAGGTTGGTTGTGGGTTTTGGTCACCCCGCTGGTGAGCTTTTTTGAAGTGGTGCTGAGTCGGTCTCAAGCGACCGCCAAAGCTCTGATTGGTGAATCTTACCGAGGTATCGTTACCTCTGACCGCTACAGTGCCTATGGTTGGATTGCGTTGGAGCAACGGCAAGTGTGTTGGGCGCATCTCAAGCGAGATTTAACGGCAATGGCCGAGCGGATGGGGGCATCCCGCGAAATCGGCGAGGCTCTGTTGCGCCGTCAACGTCGATTATTTCGCTGGTGGTATCAGGTTCGCGATGGCGGCACCTTGTCCCGTGAGCAGTTTAGCCGTCAGGTCACCTATCTGCGGCGGGGATTCAACGCAACATTAGATGAGGCTGCCGAATTCCCCATTGCCTCTGACGAGAAGTCACCCTTGGCCAAAACGGTCAGAACCTGTCGGCGATTGCTCACGGTTGAACCGGCTCTATGGACCTTTGTTTCAACGGTCGGGGTAGAACCGACGAATAATTCGGCTGAACGCGCCTTGCGACCGGCGGTGATTTGGCGCAAAACCAGTTTTGGTGCTCAATCCCAAAGAGGAAGTCTGTTTGTCGCACGGTTGATGACTGTGACCACTTCGCTCAAGGCACAGGGCAGGAATATTCTCGATTTCCTGACTCAGGCTTGCTTAGCTGCACGGACTGGACAAGAGACTCCTTCTTTGATTCCACAACAGCAACGCTAGGGATGGTTACACTTATTTGATGGTAATGATAGGGGATTGTGAATTACTGTGAGCAATTGCTTATTGAAGGCGGGCGGAGCATCGTGAGGTAATTCACCCAGTTAACTGAACCGCTCCGGTGAGACTACACAAGTATAGTGTTTCACAAATCGTTTGACAAAATCACGTTGTGAAATGGCAAGCTGATTGGATAGCTTGTTAACTCTCGTCTAACACATCAGTTTTTATATTAGCTTCTTAGTTGAATGTCTTCTCTAACGGGATAGCTATTGCACCTAATTTTTATTTGTAGGTGCGTAGTAGATGCCGCGTTTGGAGCGACGAAACTTTCCAAACTTAGGGTTTTTCTGAGAACGCTGTCGCCATTTCTCATACCGTGGACGATAACACCATAACCACGAAAGTCTAAGCCCACAGAAGGATATAGCCACAAAGCAGATAATAAATAGCCAAGTATGATGATCCATGGAATTGGGGCATTTAGTTATGCAACACCATACCCAAATATATTGCATTTACTTAGATATGAATCGTGGCTTCATAATAAAGGATCCCAATAAGTTCGCAAATATGGCTAGACCATGACAAAAACTGGACAAACATATGTGCTGATACTCAACAACGAAGTGCTTTTTTGTAAGGTGATTGAACCTTGGCTCTGTTGCTCTTTTTAACCAAGATGGACTGGAGTTTAGAGCAAAATTGGGAAACAGAGCTAGAGAATTAGAGTATTTTGATTGCTAAAAATCCAGTAGTAGGTCTAACGCTCTTTAATGACTCTAGCGATATAAAATTAAGGCATCTACCCTCTTTCAGTAGCCAGAATGTGCTCTTGCTACTTCCCGCGTTGCTCAGCTCACTATCAAATTTATTGATGACTATTGCGAGTTTTATCGAGATTTGTTTGCTGAAGTGAGGAGTTTTGATGAACGGGTTCAAACAGCAAGAGTGGCGCTTTGGGAAAAGGTACGTACCTTCTTGGCAATCGATTTGATCTTCATTAATGAAATCCGGGGTGAACTTAGCTATGATACTCTTGCAAGCATGGTCTCTCAAAAGCACAAGAGCCTGTAGTAGCAAGCTCACTCAGCGGAGTCAGAATTATCCATTATTGGGACACTGAGCCTCAAGAGAATCGGCACAGACTATAGCTTGTTAGGGGCAACCGATGGACTGACATTTGAAGCCTTTATTGTTCAAAAGCTCGTTCCTACTAACCTATTGAAAGGCTTGTGTGGTGATAAACAGTTGCTCTGTTCATCTGGGAGAGCCTATCCGGACGTTGATTGAAGCAGCGGAGGCCATCTCCTCTGCTTGCGCCTTATTCGCCTGATTTTTTTCCGATTAAGAAGTGTTGGTCCAAACTCAAATCTATTCTCAAAATAATTGGGGCAAAAACCTACCCTGACTTAGCTAAAGTCATTGAAAACGCCCTTGAGAAAATCTCTCTTAACGATCAATATCAACATTGAATGCTCTACAGCGGAATTTATTCTTATTAGAAACAATCATCAGGACTGAGTTTCTTACGACAATGCTATTAATCCTGGGGTTTTGGAAAGATTGATTTGTAATTGACAGCCTGAGCAACTTGTAGCTAATTGCCCTGGATGAGTATCGAGCGGGTGCGCAGAATATGACAGGTCGAGCTGAATTTCTAATCAAAAAAATGCGTTTTGGATTCAAAATGGCTAGCCAGAACCACTAGTTTTGATCTAGTCTAGTTGACATTTATTCTCTATTACAGTTTCTGGTTACAGCGCTAGTTCCCCTCCAACCAAAATGGTTAATCAGCAATCCATCTTTCATCTCAAACAGAGGCTGACAAAATCTACCCAAGGGCTATTTGATAGTCCTTCTCTATCATTCAATCGTCAACGTCGATTTTTTCTGCTCATGGGAACGGGTGCATTAATCGCCTCTGCCTGCTCTGGCAATGCTCAAACCAACGAGCCATCCGCCACTGCCCCATCTACAACAACGAAGCAAGTACAGCATGCTTTGGGAACAACTGAGGTGGCCACTAACCCCAGCCGTATTGCTGTGCTTGATTACTTCACAGTTGAAGCTCTAATGGTTTTGGGTATGCAGCCCATTGCGGCACCTGCAACCATTGTAGATAACATGTTGCATTTACCATCCGCAGAGAACGAAATTGTCGATGTTGGTAATCCCAGGGAGCCTAGTTTAGAAAAATTGGCTGCCCTCACGCCGGATCTGATTTTAGCGACTAAGCTGGCCATTGAAGAGGATACCTATGGGTTGCTCTCACAAATTGCACCTACGGTTGTGTTTGATAATGGTGGCTTTACTGAATGGCAAGAGTTAACCCAGCTATGTGGTGAGTTGTTAGGCAAAGAAGCGGAGGCTGCAAGACTAAAAACAGAGTACGACGCAAAGCTGCAGACATTTAAATCGCAATTTTCTCAGGACACCAGTCAAATTCAGGTCTCAGTAGCTTCTTTCTACAATGAGCAAATCTCAGTCTTTGGTAAAGAGACATTTATCGGAACTGTACTTGAGGCAGCTGGGATATCACGTCCACCGAAGCAAGCGGAAGGTGCCAATGTCCAAATTTCACTAGAGCTGCTGGATGAAATTGATGGCGATGTGTTGTTTGTGATGAAGCCCCAAAGCCAAACCGATATTGCCGCTGATGTGCGAGCAGCGCTGGAAAGAATGAAGGCAAATCCGCTTTGGAATAAGCTAAACGTGGTGCAAACAAATCAGGTTTATGAAGTAGATACCTACTGGTTTGGGATGGGCTATATTGCTGCCAATTTAGTCTTAGACGATCTGATGAAGTACATCGTTAAGACCTCCTGACAACGAGACTGTTTGAACAATCTGTACTTTAGAGGGAATTCCTATGCTGACTCAAGACGCTCTGGCCGACTGTCGGTTTTGTTCTCAAGTTTCAAAGGGGAATGGCGAAGATCCCATAGGTACTGCCGGAACCGCCAATCACTGGTTAGTGATGGAGCTAGCCCAACCCTGGACAGAGCAAATGTTCAAGGAAGACCCTAGAATTACGCCACTAATTGAGTTATTCAAAAAGCTCTTTATGAGGCACGGCATTATGATGCAACCCATGCTGATCGCTCCAGACCGAGAGTATTCTCAACCTGGAAAAACACGAGTTATTTATTATCATCGTCCCCAGAAACAATTTGCACAGTTTGAAAAACAAGAATTCATTGTGCCAGAGGCGGATTTCCCCAGGTTAGCAAGGGCAATTATGAAGCAGCTGATGAAGCAGCCCAACGAACTTGAAGCGTTCCAATCCTATCGCCATGACACCAGTCATATTCGCGAAATGCTCGTCTGCACCCACGGAAATATTGATGTTGCCTGCGCCCGGTTTGGTCAGCCCATTTATAAAAAACTACGGGACGAGTATGCGGGTTTCCCCTCTTCTCTCCTCCGCGTTTGGCGCTGCAGTCACTTTGGTGGGCATAAATTTGCCCCCACATTGATTGATCTACCAAGTGGCCAATATTTGGGGGCATCTGGAGCCTGAGATGCTGGATTTACTCGTCTATCAACAAGGAGATGTGGCTGGGTTGCGATCGCACTACCGTGGCTGGTCTGGCCTCAAGAAATTTGAACAGATCGCCGAGCGTGAGATTTGGATGCAAGCAGGTTGGGATTGGCTATCTCACCATAAATCTGGCAAAACTACCCGTAAGGGGCTAAAAGGAATTAAACGATTTCTCTATCCATTCCTGCAGCTAATTCCATTAAAGCAAGTTCAGTTTTTCCTAGAGCAATGGACCAACAAGGCCACCTGGGCCGAAGTAGAGATTCAGTTCACCAATCCTGAGCAGACCGTTTCAGGTGTTTACCATGCTCGGGTAGAGCAATATAGAAAAGTGATGTCATCCCCAAAGTCTCCTAAATCTGGGGAAGAGCTGGAGCTAACGTCAGCCCCTCAATATCGGGTCAGTCGTTTAGTGAAGAGATAAAATCCTAGTAGTCCGTTGCCAAAACCGACACGGGGACACGGAGAGTGGGTGACACGGAAAATAAATGTTTGGTAAAGCGCTCCGTATAGATCGATCTCCTGCTCTCCTTTCGACTTTATTCCCTTCGATCCCGCTCAGGATTAGCTCCCGTCCCCGCGTCTCCCTTTCTCCCCCTCTCCTCAACCCTCTATCTTCTCCAACCGCTCCAGCCGCAGCTGATGTTCTGCACTAAACAACACCCGAAAAGCTAACAAAATAATACCAATACAGGCTAAAGCGGTCCCTGCAGCAATGGTGAAATAAATCACAATCTGATAACGCACAGCGCTGGTGGGCTCCACACCGGCTAACATTTGCCCCGTCATCATGCCGGGCAAGCTCACTAGTCCCAAAACCATCATGGAGTTAATGGTGGGAATCATGCCCGTACGCAGAGCTTCTTTGATGGTTTCATTGGCAGCTTCCCAGCGGGTTGCGCCCAGAGCTAACAGCGATTCAATTTGAGATCGCCGACTCACCAAATCTTCCATTAATCGGTCTAGGGCTAACGAAGTGCCGGTGAGAGCATTACCCAGCACCATACCCAATAGCGGGATCACATACTGCGGGTCATACCAGGGATTAATGTGAATAATGCCTTCTACCAGTAAACCCGTAACAAACGCGCTGGCGGCCAGAATGGAAACAAGGCTGTTCCAGTAGATTGATGGGAAGCGGCGACGGGTGCGGTTGACAGATACATTACCTGCGATCGCACTCATCGTTAGCACTAAACCCAGCACCCAAACCGGATTATCCAAAGCAAAGACCCAGCCAAGAATGTAGCCTACTAGCAGCAGTTGGATCACCATGCGTAAGGCGGCAATTCCTAAGCGTCTGGCTAAGCCAAGGCGCAAGCTAAGGGAAAGAATAATATTGATCAAAATTAGGGCCGCGGCGAGGGCGAGTTGCCAGTTGTTGATAGGGAGGTAGGTGTCAGTCATGGAGAGAGGAGGAGAGGGTTAACTGTCGAGTGGTGACTCGTTCTATCTGGGCGGGGTCATGGCTAGTCCAAATGCAGGCTTTAGGGGAATCGCTCTGTTGCCATTGGGCGATTAAGGCTTCTAGATGTGAGGTGGCTGTGCCATCAAGAGAGGCGGTGGGTTCATCTAATAGCAAGATTTGGGGAGATAGCTGTAGCGATCGCAAGCAAACAACAATCTGTTGTTCTCCACCGGAAAGTTGTTCAATAGATCGGTCTAAGAATTTTTCAGACCGACCCAAAATCGATAGATAGTCTAGAATCTTAGCCCGCTCATAGGTCTTGTTGCGATGGACCTTTAGCTTGTAAATCTGTTGCAAATTTGACTCTACGGTCCCTTCCAACAAAGCAGGCTTTTGGTGTAAATACATTACCTGAGCGCGAAATTCAGGCATGCTTAAATTTGATAATGACGTTCCCTGAAAACTAATCTCACCCGATTGAATTGGATCCAGACCAGCTAAAGTTCTGAGCAACAAACTCTTGCCAGTTCCTGAAGGCCCCACGACCGCCAGACGATCGCCAGCAAACAGCTCAAAACTGATATCTTGCCAAATCCAGCTGTCTTGGAGCCGCCGTCCAATCTTTGATACAGATAACATTGGACCGGCCTGAGGGCCTGAAACTGGAGGCACGAACTTTTCTGAAGTAGGTTGCACCATTGTTTGTTACAGCTGGTTTGTTGACAGTTAACGATTCACTACTTGCTAACCTAACTTTTTAGCGTGACACCAGTACTCTACAGCACAAACGGCAGTTTATAATGCAAGCTATTCTCATTAATGGCGAGCAATTGACGCAAGTGCATTATGACAACCCGACTGACCTTAAACCACTGGAAAGATTGGCTTCTGCCAGGCAGTCCTGGTAATATGCGGCTGCTACATGCAGATGCATCGGACCGTGTTTTAGTTTGTCCACCTGAGTTAGGTCAGGGATATTTTCAAGAAATCTTACTGAGAGACGATTTGGTCCTTTTTATCCATGACTACACCTTGAATCAGGATTTGGTTATGGATCTGCAGAATGAGGGCGATCGCCTGGAGTTTGATTTTCCACTAGTTGGTGCCAACCGTGGATATGGCTTTGTGGTTCCCTACTTTGGGTGGAGAACCTTGACATTCAAACGTGCACAAAAACGATATTTCAAAGTTGAGATTTTTTTCAAGCGACCGACTTTGATCCCATACTTACAAGCGTTTATGGAGCGTTTGTCTCCCCAGAATCAAAGTATTGCTGAGCAAATTATTCGATTAATGTATCGTTACCACGGTGGTGGCCAAAGTACAAATCCAGTTGGGATGCTAGACCGGATTTTTGATCGTTCAAACATAAGCGATCCCCATTTCATCTTTGAGCAAGTTCTCAACAAGACTCTCTATGGCGAGATGCTTAACCTGGGTTATGCCACCTGCAGTCCAGTAACGCTTGCCATGGAGCAAGTGATTGGGCAGATTCTCAGCTGCCCTTATCAGGGAATAACCCGTCGCACCTATCTAGAGCAAAAAGCTCTGCAGCTTGTCTCCCTGCGTTTAGAAACGATGGTGCAGCTGCAATCGACCAAAATTGACCTTTCCTGTATCTACCAGGCAGCTAACATCTTAAAAAAACATCTGGCGAAGCCACCCACTGTAGAGGCCCTTGCCCGTCAGGTGGGTACCAATCGGCTTTATCTAAATCAAGGATTTGCTCAGGTGTACGGTACAACACCCTATGGCTATCTACGTAGCTGTCGTCTGTGGTACGCCCGATGGTTACTGATGACCTCAGACCTTTCGATTAGTCATGTAGCCAGTGCGGTCGGCTATACCTGCCGTAGCCACTTTGCTACAGCCTTTCGTCAGCTGATGGGCATGAACCCCAAAGCATTTCAAATGGAAGCTTGGCAGCGCGCCAGTTAAATATCGATACGATAAAAAATTGCGTTTGAGCTTCAAAATCCCTAGAACGAGATCGAGTTGTCCCATAACCTAATTGAGAATTATTTGCTTTGAGCTTGATGGCTGCCCAGCTGCCGTTTGAGTTCTAGTTGTGGTGTAGGGACATAATGGAAAAGTTGTTACTAAATTGGAATCTTTGGATGATTTTGGCTGTGATGGCAGCTTATCTGGCAGCACCATTCAAAGCATTAGGACAGGCGGCTGAAGAGGCTGGGGTGCTAGTTCAAACCGTAGACGAGATAGAAGAAGAGCCGGAAGAAGCAGATGAAACAGAGGGAGACTCTCTACGGATTGTTGTAACGGGCGAAGAGGGCAGTCGCTATGCGAGCCCCAATGCTACCACCGGTACCCGAACGGATACACCGCTGCGCGATATTCCCCAATCAATTCAGGTGATTCCCAGTGAAGTGCTAGACGATCAGCAAGTGATTCGTTTAGAAGATGCCCTGCGTAACGTCAGTGGTGTGACTCCGTCCGGTAATGATCCTAGAGGGGCACGGTTTAATTTGCGGGGCTTCAACGATGCCACTGTCTTGCGAGATGGCTTTCGTCTCAGCGGTAGTAACTCAAATCTGGTTCCACAAGATCTATCCAATATTGAGCAGATTGAGGTGCTCAAAGGCCCGGCTGCGATTGTATTTGGTGCGGTGGAGCCGGGGGGAGCAATTAATCTGGTCACGAAGCAGCCCTTGAGCGAGCCGTTTTATGAAGTGGGGTTGCGGGCCGGGAATCGAGGTCTGATTGAACCTAGCGTGGACATTTCAGGGCCACTTACCGAGGATGGACGGGTACTGTATCGACTAAATGCACTGTACCGTAATGAAGACAGTTTCCGAGACTTTGATCCTGATGTTGAGCGATTTTTTATTGCTCCGGTGGTGAGTTGGGCTATTAGCGATCGCACTGACCTTACCGTTGACTTTGAATACATTGACCAGCAGAACCCAGGGGACTTTGGCATAGCCGCTATTGGCGATGAAGTCGCGGACATCCCCTTTGATCGCAGCTTGGGCGAACCCGAGGACATCGTCACCGCCGAGTATCTCAGATCTGGCTATCGGTTCGAGCATCGCTTTAGCGACAACTGGAAAGTGCGCAATGCATTTAGCTACGCCAATCGTGATGAAAAGCTGACTAATGCCACGTCTACTTTCTTAAATGAAACAACCGGCGATTTAAATCGCAACTTTCAACTCTTTGAATTTGAACAAGAATTCTACGAGCTACAAACCAATGTAGTGGGCGAGTTTGCGACGGGGACAATCAACCATACGCTATTGGCTGGAGTTGATCTAATTCGGCGAGATGAATTTACCCTTGCAGGGGGCGATTTTTTTACTCCTGCACCTTTAAATATTTTCAATCCGGTCTATGGCCAGACTCCGCGACCAGACTTTGATAACATCCCTGCATTTTTTGATGGAGACTTTCAACTTGATTTCCTCGGGGTCTACCTGCAAGATCAAATTGCCTTTTCTGATAACCTTAAGCTGTTAGCAGGCATCCGCTATGAGACTTTTGAGCAGGAAAGGGTGGTTGAACCTTCGCCTTTCTTTGCAGCCGGTCTGGACTCAACCCAAACGGGAGATGCCTTTAGCCCTCGTATCGGTTTGGTCTATCAACCGATTGAGGAAATTTCTTTATTTGCCAGCTACAGTCGCTCCTTTAGTCCAAATCCTGCCTCAAGCTTTAGCACTGATTTCCTTGACCCTGAAGAGGGAGAACAGTATGAAGTAGGGGTAAAAGCCGAACTCCTGGACGGACGATTGTCTGCTAACTTGGCCTATTTTGACATCAATCTACAAAATGTATCGACGCCAGATCCAAATAATCCACTCTTTTCTGTGGCTATTGGAGAAGAACGCAGTCAGGGGGTGGAACTCGATGTGGCAGGCGAGATTTTGCCAGGATGGAATATCATCGCCAACTACGCTTACATTGACGCCAGAATTACAGAAGATAACTCCGGCCTCGAAGGCAATCGAAGATTTAATGTGCCTGAGCACAACATCAATCTGTGGACCACCTACGATATTCAAGAGGGTCCGTTAGAAGGACTAGGATTTGGTCTGGGGGTGAACTATGTAGGAGAGCGCTTTGGCGACAACGCTAACAGTTTTATGTTAGATGACTACTTTCTCACCAATGCCGCTATTTCCTACAAGCGTGACAATTGGCAAGCGGGTCTGAATATTCGCAATCTGTTTGATATAAACTACATCGAAAGTACTAGCGGCGGTAGAAGAAATATTTATCCTGGTGAAGATTTTACCCTAGTTGGGTCATTCTCGATTGAGTTTTGAATGTGCTGTGGGGTTGATGTTTTATGTTGACATGGAAGCGAATGGCTAGCTGGCTGGTATTGAGTCTCCTGATAGCAGGTCTTGTTGTCGGTTGCGGTACCAACCATAATGAGTCGGGAGATGTCTCCATTGGAGATACGACAACCCAGTCACTGGCAACTGATTGTCGCGTGATTGAGCACGATCTCGGTGAAACTGAGGTATGTGGAGAGCCTCAAAAAGTAGTAACCCTGAGTCTGCATATGCTCGATTTACTGCTGTCGCTAGACGATCAACCTATAGCTTCCACAATGACGCTAAATTTGCATCGTGGAGACGTCTTTGATAACCCGGCGCAGCAAATTCCCTACTTGGGCGATCGCATTACGACTCAGCCTGTAAACCTGGGGAGTGACCATACGCCTTCCCTAGAAACACTCGCTGCCCTCAAGCCAGATTTGATCATCGGTGAAGCTGGTCGTAGTGCTGATGATTATGAGCTGCTGGCTCAGATCGCCCCTACGCTTCTATGGCGCGATCGCACCAATAAAGGTAAGTGGCAAGAGAGTCTGCGAGATCTGGCAGCGGCCCTAGGGAAGAGTGACAAAGCAGAAGCTGTAGTTCAGCAATACGAGACCCGCATCGCTGATGTAAAAACTGACTTTGCTGATGTGGTCACCACGCATCCAAAACTATTGCTATTGGGCGCTAACAGCCTAGGCGAGGGCTTTTTAGTGGTTAATCCTGATAGTTATTTAGGGGAATTGCTCAGTGAAATAGGATTTCAGCTTGTTCCACCCCCGCCCGCTGCCCTTGATTCGGCTAGTCCGCTAATGTCCATTGAATCTTTGCCTACCCTGAATGATGCTGACACTATTATTGTTCTGGGCTGGAATGCCAATGTCGGTGAGGGGTTAGAAGATTTAGACTTATCCGCTGATGTGTCGGCAACTCAGCGAGTTGAGTCACACCAGGTGCAAGCGATTCGACAAAATTGGCAGACTAATAACATTGCCCAATCTCTCACTGCCAGTCAAGAAAATCGCGTTTACTTTGCCACCTTCTATAAGTGGAATGGACTTAATGGTTCGATTAGTGCAGAGCTGATTTTGGAGCAGCTGCGTCAGTTTTTCTTAACCGATAACAGGAGCTAGTGGTCTGTCAAGATTCAATTTTTGAGTAAGACTGACACGGTGACGGAGCGACGCGAAGATCGATAATTGCTCAAGCTCTCCGCGTCACCTCTTCTCCGCGTCTCCGTACTAGCCATGGCATAATAATGCAAATTATTATCATTAAGCTAAATGCTGCTTTTTGTATTTAGTACCTGATAGTGACATGGCGACCCGATTTCTCAATCCTCGATCTGACTATCTTCATCCAGGCAGTCCTGATGATTCTCGGTTATTTCATGGCGACTCGTCTGATCAAATTCAGGTATGGTCACCCCAGGTGGGGCAGGGATATCTACAAACAATTCCACTGCGGGAGGATCTATCCCTTGTTATTCTCGATTACACCATGCACGATACTGTGCTGACCCATACCCCAAAGCAAGAGACTTCCCTAGAGTTTGAATTTCAGCTGGCAGGGTCGGCATCAGGACAAAGTAGTCTTGCGCCCCATTTTGGGCCAGAAGACCTAAATATTAAGCCAGCCCAACAGCGTCAGTTTAAGGTTGAGGTATTCTTTGGTCCATCTGCCTTTATGGCCTACTACCAACTGATTGCTGAGCGCTTGCCGTCTCAACCAGTGAACTTATTTCACAAAAGTGTTCAACGCTTGCATCATACTCAGTTTGGCTACCAGGCTACATCACCGCAAGCGGCGCTTACCCAAATTTTGGCCCGTACAATCTCTCCGTCTATATCCTCAAAATTAATTACCGATCATTTGCTGTTGGCCTCTGAACTGCTGGGCTCTGACCAGACAGTCCAGCAGTCAATGACCTCAGAGATGCACCAGGTGATTCATCAGATTTTTAGCTGTCCCTACAGTGGTCAGGTGCGCCGCACCTATCTAGAGCGTAAAGTGTTGGAGTTAGTTGGCCTGAAACTTAACGCGCTGGAGCAGTTGAGATCGCTCTCATACCCCTTAAGCTCTGGAGATTTAGACGGCATTTATCAAGCTGGAGCGATTTTAGCCCGTCAGCTTCAAAATCCGCCGTCCGTCGAAGCCTTGGCACGGCAGGTCGGGCTTAATCGATTGAAACTCAATCGGGGTTTTCACCATACCTATGGCACTACTCCCTTTCGCTATCTGCGCAACTGCCGTTTGCAGCTGGCAAGACAATTACTAACCATCTCAAAATTAGCAATAAAAGAAGTTGCCTACAGGGTCGGCTACACCAGCTGTAGTCGCTTTGCCAATGCCTTTTACCAAAAATTTGGTCTTAATCCCAAAACCTTTCAGCTCCAGATCCATACTCGTTCTTTGCCGCCAAGCCACATCAACCATCTGGCGGTCACTCAAAAGTAATGCGTTTCGGGCGACAAATTTCTTAGGAATCCCTATACATTAATCGAGAATTATTGGCTTCAGGCTCATATGGCGCTGGCTTTAGCTGACTGATTGCCATCGAGCTAAAGATTAGTGTGAGGAATATGATGAGCAAGCGGTTGCAGCGGTGGAACCAAGTCATAGTTTTGGCTGTGGCAGGGGGCTTAGTGATGCCTGCCCAGGCACAGGAGAGTTCGCGGGAGTGGATGGGGGAACGGGGAAATGCGGCCAACTGGCTTGCCCAAACGCCGCTGATGCAGATTACTGCGGTTTGGTTAGATACTACTGAGACAGGCTTGCAGATCCTGTTAGAAACGACTGAGAGTGAACTAGCGGTACCTACTACAACAGTTTCAGGCAATGTTCTAATTGCGGAGATTCCCAATGCGGTGTTGGCGCTGCCGGGCGGAACTGAATTTCAGCGGGTTGAACCGGCAGCGGGAATTGCTCAGGTACAGGTAATCGGATTATCAGATAACCGGGTGCGGGTAGTGGTCACTGGAGCAGAGGTGGTTCCAATGGCGGCGGTCAATGTAGGTGTAAACGGACTGATGTTGAGTGTAACGCCAGGAACTGCCCAGGTGGATGACTCAGACGAATCGTTGAGAATTTTAGTGACTGGAGAAGAAGGAAGTCGCTACGTTGAGCCCACCGCTACCACCGCCACCCGCACGGATACGCCGCTGCGAGATAT